>CAVPCB010000060.1:0-21150 GCA_963702285.1 uncultured Acidobacteriaceae bacterium
CGCATCCATCCCACTTTGCGAGAGCGCCGTCGCTACATCTATTATCCAGCATTCGACGGGCGGTCCCGCTGTTCTTACAAACCCGACTTCCAACGGCCCGTTGCTCAGAGAGTCAACGGAGCAACTTGTTCAGGCGGCCTTTATCGAGCCGCAAAATTCGTGTACATCGGCGAGCCAGCGCCTGGTTATGGGTCACGATGACCGACGTGAGCCGATGCTCCTGGTGCAGGCGACTGATCAGATTGAAGATCATCTCCGCAGTGAGGCTGTCGAGGTCGCCGGTGGGCTGATCGGCCAGCAGCACTTTGGGCTTCGTGATGAGGGAGTGATGGAGACGCGCTGCTGCTCGCCGCCGGAGAGTTCTCCGGCGCGGTGGGTGACCCGGGCGCCGAGCTCGACTTCGTTCAACCACTGCTCCGCACTTCTGAAGGCAGAAGCCTTCGACTCGCCCCTGGCCAGGAGGGGCATGGCAACGTTCTCGAGAGCCGTAAATTCCGGCAGGAGGTAATGGAACTGCCAGACGTAGCCGATTTCGCGATTGCGAAAGGTGGCGGCTTGTCCGGGGGTGAGGGATCGCAGCTGAGTTGAGGCGCAGTATACGTCCCCCGCTGAAGGGGTATCAAGGGCGCCCAGGATGTGGAGCAGGGTGCTCTTGCCGGCACCGGACTGACCGACGATGGCGAGCATCTCGCCGCGCTGGATGTCGAAGGAGAGTCCGTCAAAAAGCGTGAGACGACCCCGACCGGTGAGGTATTCCTTGCGGAGGTTTCTGACGCTGATGATGGTTGGATGATCGGAGGCTGGCGTAGGTCGCAGACCGCGCGAGACGGGGCCTTCGGGCTGTGCTTCGGCGGCGCGCGCGGTATCCATACCTACCTCTACCACTCTGCTACCCAAAAGGGAAGACGGAGTTACTCCTTTGGACGCGCTTTGGAGGAAAACCGGTACAGGAGTACCGGAGACGACAATTACAAAGGTGGGAGTGGCGCAAAAAGCCGCTGTGGAGGTACAACTTTTGGCTCATCATCGAGAGCAAAGAGTGTGCGGCGAGCGTTTCTCTGCAAGAAGGGCCGGAGGGCGGAGAGAGGGTGCAGGGCAAGGGGGAAGTCGCGTGAAACAGACGCGGATGCTATACTGATCTTTGCGCTCAGTGATTTGGTCGTGAGCGGCTTTTGCCTTCCAAGGCAACTCTGCCTTGCACAGATTTCCCCAAGCCCCTACAGCGTAACCCTTAAGCTCCACCGGTTGACTCAGTGTCTGGCCTCGGAAAGGACCAGAACCATCTGAGCCAATGGCCCTCCTTTGAACTGGGCAAGAGGCCGGTACTGCGCATCGAAGTGCGTGGCATAAGGGTGCCGATCGGCAGCGTGCCGATAGGCGTTTCGTGTAGCGTGGGTCAGTTCCGGGTCGAAGACATTGTTTGAATGTATGCCGACCGTCTTAGAGAGTTTTCGGTTCTTCCTTACGCATATCTTATTGAAGAAGGCTCGTGCCCGTGGATGGGTGTCGTGCCTCCCGGTCCGGTTCCGATTGCAGGCCTCCATGAAATCGAGGCTCTCGGAGCTTATAGAAAGATTGTCTCTGTTTGACGACTCAGTTTTCTCAGTTTTCCCTTTCCGAGGCCTTGATGGCCCGGCTCAACGCCAACCAATTTGAAACTCCCACGCCGGTGCAGGCAGGAGCCATTCCTCCCGCCCTCGAAGGCCGCGATGTGCTGGCCACGGCGCAGACCGGAACCGGCAAGACGCTCAGCTTCCTGATCCCGATCATCGAGATGCTGCAAAAGCCCGATGCGCAGAGGACGGGCGGGCGCGACGCGCAGGCGCTCATTGTTCTACCTACCCGCGAACTGGCCATGCAGGTCGAGAAGGCCTTCCGGACAATCCGCTCAAGCAATGCGCAGAGCGTTGCGCTGGTGGTTGGCGGCATGGCGGAACAAACGCAACTTCAGACCATCCGGCGCGGCGTGCAGTTGATCGTGGCGACTCCCGGACGGCTCGAAGATTTCCTCAAGCGCAAACTGGTGCGGCTCGCAGGGGTCAGGATCCTGGTGCTGGACGAGGTGGATCGGATGCTGGATATGGGCTTCGAGCCGGCCATTCGCCGCATCGCATCCATGATTCCCGCGGAGCGCCAGACTCTGTGCTACTCGGCCACCCTGGAAGGCAGGTGAAAGAGGTGGCGCGCAATTATCTCAAGAATCCTGTTCGCGATCGAGATCGGCTCGGTGATGAAGCCGGCCGAAAACGTGGAGTTGCGGGCCTTCAGCGTGGATACAAACAAGAAGCAGGAGCTTCTGGAGCATCTACTGAATGCTGAGAAAGGGAGCTTTTTGGTATTTGTGCGCACGAAACACGGCGCGGACCGGGTAGCGCGGCGGTTAGCCCGCTCCGGCCATGCGGCGATCCAGATTCACGGCGACCGTTCGCAATCGCAACGGAACCAGGCTCTGCGCAACTTCACCGAGGGCCGGCACCGGGTGCTGGTGGCCACCGACGTGGCCGCGCGCGGTATCGACGTGGCGGGCGTTGCCCATGTGGTGAACTACGACCTTCCCAAAGCGGCGGAGGATTTTGTGCATCGGGTGGGGCGCACGGGCCGCGCTTCGGCCAAAGGGATCGCTTCGACCTTTGCCGTACCGGCCGAGCGCGGGGATCTGCGCAGGATCGAACGCGCACTTTCCCTCCAGATGACACACTTCCGCGTGCGCGACATGAATGCGGGCGCGGGTAAGGAGAGCGTGGCATAGCCGTCGTTATTGGTTGACGCACGCAGGAGGGAGCCTTTCAGGAGGCTCCCTTTTGCTTTGCCGAGGGCGCGGCCGGGGAACAAATCTGGTATCGTCGCAGGAACGCAGGACGTGCCGTCTGGAGAGCCGACTTCTCTGCAATCGGGAAGGGCACTGAAAAGAGGTAGACTCGGATTGGGAGAGCGATTGAGCCAGGAATTCAACGCGAGCCGGCCGAGCCTGAAGGTATGCGCATGTACAGCGCGAGGCTTTGCGTGGATCAGCCGATATCTGTTGATCCTGATCGCGCTGTCGCTCATCACCATGCCGATTACAGAGCACATCTGGGCCTGGGATCGTTTTCTCCACGGCGGGCAGGACTTTGAGTTGGGCGCACTCCTGGTTCTGTCATTTCTCTGCCTGGTGCTGGTGCTCTCGAAGCAATGCCAGAGGTGGGTCGAATATTCATTGTCGAGCTGGTGTGTTGCCGCGTCCTATTTTATGAACAGTCTTGCCCCGGGGATTTGCCTGGCTGGCGAGGTTTCGGTTTTCAATCCTGAGCCTGGGACCGATCCAGGTACAGGCACGAGCGATTTTCCCCTTCAGATTTGAGGCATCGTGCCTCTCGCAAACGCCTATGAATGGCTCCTGCTGAGCTGGTCCCGGGTAATTGATATCCCTCCAACTAAACCCCAGAAGTGGAGAGATCATGAAGAAATCCGAAGTTGTTCATGCGTGGGCGCGAATTCTGTCCGGCCACGCACCATCGCTTTCGATCGAGATCACCAAAGAGTGCCCGCTGCGTTGCCCCGGGTGCTATGCCTTCGATGCCGCTCATCTTGGAGGCGAAACTGAGCTCCGGGAACTCTCCGACTACCGGGGGGACGACCTGGTCACGCGCATCCTGGCGCTGATCGATGAGAACAAGCCTCTCCATGTCTCACTGGTCGGCGGGGATCCCATGGTTCGTTACCGCGAACTGGATGCTCTGCTGCCGCAGATCGAGAGCCGTGGTGTGCATACCCAGGTCGTGACCAGCGCATTCAGGGTTATTCCGGCTGAGTGGATGAAGTACAGGAAGCTGAATGTCGTGGTATCGATCGACGGCCTGCAGCCGGAGCACGATGCGCGGCGTAAACCGGCGACCTATGAACGCATTCTCAAAAACATCAAAGGAACGAGAATCACGGTTCACTGCACCATCACATCGCAGATCGCGGGGCGACCCGGGTATCTGGAGGAATTTCTCGCCTTCTGGTCAAGCCAGCCTGAGGTGGCCAAGGTTTGGTTCAGTCTCTTTACTCCTCAGCGCGGCGCCACCGACCCTGAGATACTGAATCCTGCGCAGCGAGCTTCCACCATCACCGATCTCCGACGGTTGCGGGCCAAATATCCAAAGCTCGACATGCACGAGGCTGTCATTGAGGAGATCGCATCTCCACCGGCCAGTCCTGAAGAGTGCATCTTTGCAAGAACCACTGGAATCATCTCCGCCGATCTAAAGACTCGGGTGACTCCATGCCAGTTTGGGGGCGACCCTGACTGCACGCAGTGCGGCTGTATCGCATCCATGGGATTAGCCGCCGTCGGTCATTACCGTGTTGCCGGTCCGGTGACCGCGGGCCAAATCTTCATGGCCTCCGATCGTTTCGGGAAACGCTGGAAAAATCTACAGCGAAGGTTTTCACGCAAGCCTCCGGTTGGTTCAGTGTCTTCTCCGTTCAACATTCTTGCGCCTTAAGAGCAAAGAGAACACTCTGCGTCCATGATGCCTCTGCGAAGGTGAGGCTCCAGCGCGCCCGAGGCAGGCCGCGACGGCGTGCCAGCTTCCCGCCAGAGCGAGGGCCTGGCTCAAAAGGGTGGTACACTGGAAGCTGATCGTCGAATCCGACCTGGTCTTCTTGCCTGTTCTGCTATTCCGCTTGACTCGCAATGCAATTCCACTTGAGTTCAGCGATACATCCAGTAACAAAGGAATAGTCATGGAACAGGGAACAGTGAAATGGTTTAACGATGCAAAGGGTTTCGGCTTTCTGAGCCGGGCCAACGGCGAAGACGTCTTCGTGCATTATTCGGCGATTAAAACCGAGGGATATCGTTCGCTTCAGGAAGGCCAGGCGGTCCAGTTCGATGTGGTGAAGGGGCCGAAAGGCTGGCAGGCCGAGAACGTTCAGATTGCCTGATTCAATGAATCGCCGGAGAGAGGTCGTCTGCGAGCTCTCTCCCGGTTCTCGCCGATGCAGATGAGCAACCCAGCATCGGGGAGGGCAGCCTGCCGCTGCTCCGGACAACATCGATGACTCGCACAGTCGCTGAACCCGCGGCCTGCCCACCGAAACAGAGTGATAAGTTCAACGGACTTTGCTGCGGATGAGTCGATCGCGATTCGCGACCGACCAATGCCAGGCAGCAAGGTTCCATGGTATTTAGAACGCAGCACACACCTGAAGCATGGACGAGAGGGAGCTATGGCTGGAGATCAGCAACTTACCTGCAGTGATTGCGGGCAGGTATTCACGTTTTCTGCCGAGGATCAGGATTTCTTCCGCGAACGTGGTTATTCGACGCCGAAGCGCTGCAAATCATGCCGCCAGGCCAGGAAATCAGAACAAGGTGGCGGGGGTGGTGGCGGAGGGTACCAGCGCAGTTCGTCGACAAGTACAACCGTGACTTGCTCGGGGTGCGGACAGCAAACCACAGTTCCCTTCGAGCCTCGCGGCGATCGTCCCGTCTACTGCCAGAACTGCTATCAGGCTCGCAAGGGCAGCAGCGGTGGTGGTGGCAACCGGCGAGGCTACGGCAGAGATCGTTGAGGCAGCGTGCCTGCACCGTGGACAGAGCTGTCACGTGTGCTGATCAGAGATACAGCGAAACCCCGAACTGTTCATGCTTCTCAGAGGGACTCCCATGAAAAAACCAGTGCCGCACGACAAATACTTTCTTAGATCGCTCCATCAGGAAATCGATTTGTACGATCGCAAACTTCTCTATCTGGAGAGGTTTGTCCAGTTCACGTCAACGGCCGATCGCAAGGAAGCGGAGAAGAAGTTACTCTCGAAACGGGCACTCCTTGCGGCGACCGCCCGGCAATTGGTTGCCGACGGAGTGGAGTTCAAGCCGACAGATCTTCCGCGGTCTTTCCGTGTTGCGGCAGAGGCCGGTGCGGAGCTTTAAATCTCGGCTCGGGCGCTGGAGGGTGCTTCCTTTTCGCTGGCTTCCACCGGACCGGGTGGCACGCGGTTGACAACCCCGCCTGGATATTAGAGCCCGGCCAGCCCGGCATCGCCGACGGCGCCCAAGCCATCAAGGTTCTGCGCGAGCACGCCCAGGAACAGTGAAGACCAACAGCCACTAAACGAGCCACCACACTATTTGGCCTCTCGGACTTCGAGAGGCCAATTCACTTTCATCCCTTGTTTTTCTGGTGCCGGGAGGGGGGGTCAACTCCGACTCTAGAATAGGATGAACGCGCTCAGCGAGGAGATCCCGACGGCTATGACCGACAACGGAGACAGCAAGTCCAGTGCATGGAACACTCCAGACTTCCGTCCGGACCTCGCATTCCCCAAACTCACGGAAGAGATGGTCGAGCGCGTGCGTTCTTACGCTCGAGAGGAGACTCTTCCGGCAAACGTCCCGCTCTTCACCCGCGGTGAGCGTGCGGGTCGATATGTTCGTAGTGCTCGACGGGGAGGTCGACATCTCTCTGCCCACTGCGAATGGCGAGTCCAGGATCATAGCGCATCATCAGAGGTTTGACTTCTCCGGTGAGTTAAACCTTCTCACCTCACAGGGATCGCTTGTGGAAGCACGAACGGTCAGGGAGAGCCGCCTTCTCCGCATACCGCGTAATGAGTTGCAAAAACTCATGCGCGCGGAGGGCGATATCGCAAACCTTATCACCTCAGCGACCATCTGGCGCCGCATTGGCATCCTCGGCGAAGAGACCAGCGGCGTTGTACTGATGGGGCATGCCAACGATGCTGAGACCACAGAACTCCAGCGCTTCCTTATCCGCAATAGCTATCCGCACAGGATCGTCGAGCAGCCCGCTGAGGAAGTCTCACTGCCCAACGATGACCTGTCCGATCATGAATCAACGCTGCCGGCAGTGATCCTCTCCGATGGCCGTACCTTGCATCGGCCCACCATCACGCAACTCGCCGACGAGCTGGGCATTACCGAACTTCCTGATCCCGAGATGATCTACGACGTGACCGTCGTCGGCGCTGGCCCTTCGGGTCTCGCAGCCGCTGTCTACGCGGCCTCGGAGGGGCTGTGCACAATCGTGATTGAAAGCACCGCTCCTGGCGGACAGGCAGGCACCAGTTCCAGGATCGAAAACTATCTCGGCTTCCCAACGGGGATCTCCGGTCAGCGTCTCGCAAGCCGCGCCCAGCTGCAGGCATTAAAGTTCGGTGTGCGCTTCGCGATCTCCAGAGAGACCATCATGGCGGAACAGGTCGATGGCATCCACAGACTGACACTTGCCGGTGGCATCCCCGTCCGTTCAAGATCTGTTGTTGTGGCGTCCGGCGCGCAGTATCGCAAGCTTTCAGTGGAGAACTACGGGCGGTTTGAAAACTGCGGAATTTATTACGCAGCGACCGCGATGGAGTCGGCGTTTTGCCGCGAAAAGGAAGTCATTGTAGTCGGAGGCGGCAACTCAGCGGGGCAGGCCGCTCTATTTCTATCGGGCGTCGCCAGGCATGTGCATCACATCGTGCGCGGTAAATCGCTGGCGAGCACCATGTCGCAGTATCTTGTTTCGCGCATCGAGAACTCGTCCCGCATCACCCTATATACTCAATCCGAAATTGTGAAGCTCGAAGGCCGAGCTTCTCTCGAAAGCGTCACCTGGATCAATCGCGAAACCGGTGAGTCGATCGTAAAACCGATTGAGAGTGTCTTCGCGATGATCGGCGCCGAGCCAAACTCAGGATGGCTCTTCGGCACGGTGCGGCTGGATAAGAAGGGCTTCATTCTCACCGGTGGTACAGACGGCTTTGAGAGCACTCCTTACGCAACCAGCGTACCGGGCATGTTTGCGGTCGGCGATGTGCGCTCCAAATCCGTGAAGCGCGTCGCTTCCGCGGTCGGCGAAGGTTCCGTAGTCATCTCGGATGTTCATAACTATCTTGCAGACCATCGCAACAACTTTGCGGCCGAACCGAACTCCGCGCTTGCAGCCTTGCGATCGGCGAGCGCTGCCGCTACCTCGCAAGGCTGACGCACATTCAGGTAGATCGTCTTCCAAACCTGTCCTACAGCCCTTCGGCGTCCGCTAGCTATGACCGAACAGTGGGTTGAAGACCATAGCAAACGCAATTCCAGCGACCGTAGATGCGGTGGAGAACAAAGCCGTGCCTGACTCCCGATTCGAAACCCCTGAAGAGGCGCCTGCCGAGCCTCGCGCTGACTCGCGTGAAACTCCCACCCTGATCGCCCGTGCCTTCAGCTCGCCCTGCCACACAACGCACTACTGGGAGGCAGGGCCGGCGGATGGCCCCTTGATGATTTTCGCGCACGGCTGGCCCGAGATCGGTCTGATATGGCGTGCGCAGATCGAGGCCTTCGCCTCTGAAGGGTGGCGTTGCGTCGCGCCAGACATGCGCGGATACGGAGGCTCATCGGCGCCGGACGCATCCGAGGCCTATGCCCTGAGGGAAATTGTTCGGGACATGGTCGAGCTTCACGACCATCTGGGTGCGCACCCGGCAATCTGGGTCGGCCACGACCTGGGGAGCCCCGTGGTCGGGGCGCTGGCCGCGCATTACGCGAAGCGCAGCCGGGGCGTGGTGTTCGCCTCAGTCCCTTACTCACCGGAGGCTTTCGCGTTACCGAGTCTCTTGCCATTCATTGACAGGAAACTCTACTCCGCCGACGAGTATCCGGACGGACAGTGGGACTACTACCACTTCTACCTGACCCATTTCGAGCAGGCCGTCAGCGATTTCAATGCGGACATCCCAGCGACCCTCGCGGCGGTTTATCGAAGTGGGGATCCTGCGTCCGTTGGGAAAATGTCCCGAACCGCCATGGTGACGCGCAATGGGGGATGGTTTGGTTCCGCGCATCGTGCACCATCCGTTGCCCCCGATCCTGCGCTCTGGCCAGCCGCCGACTTTGACGCGTTAGTCGAAGCGTTCCGCGTCACCGGTTTTCGTCCGGGCAACTCCTGGTACCTGAACGACACCGCTAACCTCGCCTACGCGCACACGGCGCCCAATGGAGGCCGGCTGCATCAACCCGTGCTGTTCATCAACGGAGAATTTGACGGGCTCTGCAACATCAACCACAACCGTGTCGGAGAGCCTATGCACGGCGCGTGCGAGGATCTTTCCGTGACGAGTCTGCCTTCCGGCCACTGGTTGCCGCTCGAGCGCAAAGCCGAAAGCATCCAGGCTATCCGTTCGTGGCTCAAAACGAAGAGACTGTAATTGGGTGAACCCCAGAGCGATGACAATCGAACCCGGCGCCGCGCAACTTCGACAGAGTTTGATAAGGAAAAGAGCAATGACCACACCTGTCACCCCATCCACCACCAATGCATCCAATCCATTCGCCTCCTTGAAAATCAATCACTCAGCCATTCGCGTGCCGGACTTCGATACCGCGATTGCCTGGTATGCAGAAAAGCTTGACTTTCAATTGAGGCAATCCGTGTCCCTGGCGGGTCTTACATTCGCTTTTCTCTATCTCGCCGGGGACGATAGTTTTCACTTCGAGCTTCTGGCGGGCGCCGGCGCAGACAACCGCCCTCCCTATAAGGCTCTCCATGACAGCTACAAGATGTCTGGCTGGCACCATATAGGTTTTCGAGTCGAAAGCGTCGACAACGCGATCGACGAATTGAAGCGCCGCGGCGTGACCATCGTCAGCGAGCCACATGATGTAACCGCGATGGGGCTGCGCGTAGCTTTCTTTGCAGATCCCTGGGGCAACCTCTTTGAGATTATTCAGCCACTCAGTAATTAGCCCTGAGACACCAACGTATTCACAATTGCGTATCTGGTTATGGGGAGAAGGTGCAATGTTATGAATATCTCTGAGAGGTCGCTGGATCAATCGGCCGGAGCGGACAATCTTGCGGTCGCCCAGGGCCACGTTCTCAAAGAGTACGAGATCGCGACAAACGGCATTTCATTGCACGTCACTGAGCAGGGAGAGGGACCTGCTGTTCTTTTCTGCCACGGGTTTCCAGATACTTCCTATACGTGGCGCCGGCAGATGAAAGCGGTCGCGTCGGCCGGATTTCGAGCTATCGCTCCCGATATGCGCGGCTATGGCCGCAGCTCAGCTCCAGCGGACGCAGCCTTGTACACGCCGCTCCATACCGCCGGCGATTTAGTTGGATTGCTCGATGCTCTGCATGTGTCCAGCGCTGTCATTGTGGGCCATGACTGGGGCGCAACTCATGCGTGGAATGCTGCACTCATGCGTCCTGATCGATTCAAAGCCGTCTTATGCATCAGCGTGCCGTATGTTCCACGGGGCGATGTCAGCATTTTCGAGCGGATGCGGAAGAATGGCCATCAAAACGATTTCTACATGTTCGAACAGATTCGACCGGACGCCGATAAAATTTGGGCTGATGCCGCAGTCACCATTCCAGGGATTCTATATTGGGCATCTGGTTCTGCCCCATCCGACACGAGGTGGAGCCCCATGGATCCTGCACGGAGCCTTCATCGTCCAGCTCCGGGGCCGTTGCCGTCATGGGCTGAATCAGATTACGTCGCTCACAACGTCGCTGAATTCCAGCGAACCGGATTTCACGGCGCTCTGAATTACTACCGCGCCGCCGAACCGTATTTCTATCTGTCCGGCGCCTGGAAGGGTGCAACGATCACACAACCTTCCTATTACATCGCGGGCAAGGCGGATGGCCTGGGTGAGCTCTATCCGCCTTTCGAGAAGCTTCGCGCCGGCCTTCCCGGTCTCGTGGGGAATCTTGAAATCGACAATGTGGGTCACTGGGTTCAACACGAAGCCTCTGTCGAGGTCAGTAACGAGATCGTAAAGTTTCTGCGCGCCGTCAGCACCACCTGGAAATGCGATTGAAGCATCATCACGATGATTGGCGACGCCGATCCCCTGCGGGATCTCTCGAATGGGAATTTCCATCCCGGTCGCGGAGGAGGCGTAGTCGCTGTGATATGTTCCTGTTTCCGCGGTCACCGTCACCGTGGTTCCGGGCCCTGCAACGAAGAGGCTGATTCGCACCGGAGTCGCAGAAGCTGCTGGCAACTGAATCGGAATTTCTTTGCGCTGGAATCCTGCCCGCTCGACGGCGATCGTGTAGCGGCCGGCGGCGAGATTGGTAAAGAGGAATGAGCCGTCATTTTGGGTGACGGTGGTTGCGATTCGTACGGCGCTGGCGTTGAGCAGAATGACGGTGCTGTCCGGCAGGACTGCACCGGTCGCGTCAGTGACGACGCCATGTATCTGAACGGTCTGGGCTGAGATGGGCAGATGGATTGTAGTCATCGCGATCAACACGAACGCGATCAAAAGCAAACGCTTCACGCAAAGCCTCCCCGAAACGGGCGTCTCCTGAAATGCCGATGCAGTCTTTCCGGACGTAGCGCGAGAAATCGAGCGGAGTGCGGCTCAGACGCCGGGTTCTGTCTTTGTGGTGTTTAGAAGAGGCGTTGAATGGGAGGGCCGCGCTTGCGGAGAGAAGAAGTCTCGGCGATGTGCAACAGCGAGCGCGACTGCGCGAAGGTCGTTGCTCCGCCCAGGAAGGCGGCGAATGCCGACTCGGTTGCAGGAATGCCAAAGAGTTCGCTATGAACCGCGGCCACGGCGGCTGGAGCGTACGGGCACTTCTCCGCCGGAGGGTTGAACTGGCGATAGGGACCGGCAAGCTGGCGGCGTTCCGCCATGCTCATCATGCAATGGTGTTTTCCGTTTCGTCGGCAACATGCGGGAAGGTTGTCCTCAGTTCGGCCGGTCGATGCACTCAGAATCGGTGTGCCCCAGGAAGAGAGCAACAACAAGAGCACCGCGATTGCCGTTGGTCGCCGCATTTCCGTTTGTGATGAGTAGAACTGGGAATGTTTCCGAAGCTCATTGTCCTTGAACAATGTGCGCTTAGGCAATTCGTGGATCTTCCAACTCGTGGTATGCTGCCGCCTCATTCCATCCATCAATTAAAAGGGGCTGCCGGCCGGTAGCCCCAATCTTTTCAATGGGCTCATGTGCGAGTCGAACCGCTGGAACTGCGGAAACGAGCTGGCCAACCAGACAACCGAGTGCGACAAATTGTCGCAGGGTGCTAATGATTCCGGAGCGAAATATCATCAGGATGATGCCCACTGCGATGCCTGCACCGCAAAACCTGGAAAATGACGCCGCTCCGAATCTTGCTTTGCCCTGGGTCGTACGACTGCGCTACGCCATGTTCCTGGGGGGAGCAGCGACGCTCGTCGGGCTCGCTTATTTTCTCGGCTTCTACCCCGCGCTCCTGTGGACGATCGTGCCACTCGTCTCTGTACTGGCGACGAACGTTTGGCTGCATCGTGTGGCGTCGAGGTCGGTTCGCGCCCCGCAGACGATCCTGGGTTTCATCTTTCTGCTCGATACGGTCTGCCTGACTGCGGTGCTCGGGCTGACGGGTGGGCCGATGAATCCGTTCAGCCTCTTGTATCTTGTCCAGATCACTCTCGCAGCTGTTGTGCTCAAAAAGCACTGGGTGTGGGGGCTGGGTGTACTCGCATCTCTTTGCTTTGGTCTTCTGTTCGTCCTCCACGTCTCGCTGAAGGGTTCACACCTGCATTCTGGCGAGCCCGGGCTTTCTTCGCATTTAGCAGGAATGTGGATCGCTTTTGTCATCGCGGCGGCTCTGATCAGCTTTTTCACCAGCAGAGTGTCCAATGCACTGCGCCTGCGCGAGCAGGAGGTGCTGGCGCTGCAGGAACATGTCGCCCGACAGGAGAAGCTCACTTCACTCGTAACTCTGGCGGCTGGCGCAGCGCATGAGTTGGGAACACCGCTCGGTACCATTGCCGTGGTGGCTCGCGAACTGGAACGTTATGCATCGACCTTCCGAGACGGCGACGCGGTGCGCGACGATGCGAAGCTCATCCGCTCGGAAGTTGAGCGGTGCGAGCACATTCTGCAACGCATGAGCGCGGATGGGGCGGAGCCGGTCGGCGAATCCGCGCGGGCTATCCAGATTGGCGAACTTCTCCGTCAGACACTTCAGGAGATCCCTGACCCGCGACGCTCCCATATCTCTGTCGACGCAGCCAGCGCGCCGACAGATCTCTTCCTGCCGGTGCGGGCGACGGTCCAGTCGCTGGCAGCTCTGCTGGGCAACGCGCTCGACGCGGGTACGGACAATGCGCGGGTCATGCTGCGGGCACAAAGCCAGGGCTCGGAGATCGTGTTCTCCGTCTGTGACCACGGCTGTGGCATGAGCAACGAGACTCTGCGCCGGATCGCTGAACCGTTTTTTACTACCAGGGAACCGGGAAAGGGGATGGGACTGGGTACGTTCCTGGTCCGTTCCTTCGCGCAGCGCCTCGGCGGGGAGCTGAGGTACCAGTCTGCCCTCGGCAACGGAACTACAGCGACCCTTACACTGCCAGTTCATTTCTCAAAACAGGATAAGAGCCATCGTGTTCCAGCCTGAGATAACCCGTCGCGTACTGGTCGTCGATGACGATGAGGTGTTCCGAACGAGGTTGTGCCGAGCGCTGGCACAACGAAACTGGGAGGCGACCGAGGCTGCCAATGGCGGCCAGGCCATTGCGATGGTGCGCGAGTCGATACCTGACCTGGTTCTGGTGGACCTCCGGATGCCGGGCATGGACGGCCTGAGCGTTGTGGAAGAACTCCGCGCTGCGAACCCCTCCATGCGAATCATCGTGCTGACGGGTTATGGCAGCATCCCCACTACGATTTCCGCCATGAAACGCGGCGCGGACTACTACCTCAGCAAGCCTGCCGATGCCGACCAGATTCTGGCCGCTTACGAAAAACTCGAGGCGCCGCACGAGGCGACCTCCAATCCCCCTGCGGAAGCCCCCAGCCTGGCAAGGGTGGAGTGGGAGCACATGCAACGTGTCATCGCCGATTGCGGAGGCAACATCTCTCAGGCTGCCAAGGCGCTCGGCATCCACCGTCGTTCGCTGCAGCGCAAGCTTTCCAAGTATCCGCCCGCTCGTTGAACCTGGTGGGCACCTCGCCTGATCGCGAGCTTCACTTGCGACAATTTGCCGCGCTGAGAAAGCCTCTTCTGCGCCCTATATTGGACACGGCACGGATTGGCGCTCCACGCAGAAACCTGCCAGGAGAACTCGATACGTGTGCCTTCCCCAGTCCGTAAGGAAGTCTGCGATCCACCGGCGTTGTTGAAAGGCAAGCGATGAAGTTCCCCAGTGTCTGGCTCTTTATGCTGCTCACCGCTGTGCCCAACGGCGCACAAAAGGACCGGATCCGGCGGATTGAGGGCAAGCTGATGGCTCCCTGTTGCTACTCCCAGACCATCGATGTACATGACAGCGAGATCGCACGACAGATGCGCGGCGAAGTCACCGCGATGGTCCTGGCCGGCAAGAGCCAACAGGAGATCCTCGACTACTACAAGACCGAATACGGAGAGAGCATCCTCGCGGTCCCGGACGGTGCTGCCGGCACACTCGTGCTTTCCCTCCCCGCATATGCAACTGTCTTCGCGGTTCTGGCCTTGTCGTGCGGGATGATGAGCACGGTGCGACGACGGCCACGGGCGATCCTCGCCCCGCCTCCTGGAATGGATGAACCCGCCCTGTGCGCACTGCAGGCAAGAGTTCGCGAGGAATGGAGCCGGGGCCTCTGAAATTGTTCTGACGTCAAATCTCCAGCTGTCTCACGCGGTCTTCACGGGAAAGGAAGACGATCATGAATCGACGTTCAATCCTGAAGGGTCTTGCTTCCGGGGCCGGATTGGTTCTGTCCGGCGCAAACTTGAGCCGTCACGCGCTTGCTCAGGTGTCTGCACCGCCGGCAAGCACTTCCTCCCCGGGCCCCTATACGCTGCCGCCTCTGCCCTATGCCTACGACGCGCTTGAGCCCTGGATCGACGCTGAGACGATGCACCTGCATCATGACAAGCATCACGCCAGCTACGTGGAACACCTGAACGCGGCTGTTGCAGGTCATCCCGAACTGGCGGGCAAGAGCGTCGAGGAACTGCTGGCACATCTCGATGCTGTGCGTGAATCGATCCGCACTGCGATCCGCAATCAGGGCGGAGGCGATGCGAATCACTCCTTCTGGTGGCCGACTTTCTCGCGCAGTGGCGGTGACAGCCCGAAGGCAGAGCTTGCTAAGGACATCGACGCACAGTTCGGAAGCTTCGGCCAGTTTCAGGAAAAGTTCTCGAAGGCGGCGGCCGGTGTCTTCGGCAGCGGCTGGGCCTGGCTCACACTGGGCGGCGACGGCAAGCTGCAGATCGAAACGAGCGCCAATCAGGACAGCCCCATCATCAATGGCCGCACTCCGATTCTCGGCGTAGATGTGTGGGAGCACGCCTACTACCTGAAGTATCAGAACCGGCGGCCAGAATATGTGTCCGCATTCTTCCACGTCGTGAACTGGGATTTTATTAGTGGCCAATATGCCGCTGGCAGAAAGGCGCAGCACACATAGAGGCTGCTCTCGGCTTAAGCCCGCCGCAAACCGATTGCAGAGGTCATCTCAATGAATCGCAGAGAACTCCTTCAACGTTCCGCCGCCCTCGGCTTGTCCGCCGTCGGTTCGCTGGCTTTACCTGGCGCTGCTGCTGAAACATTCGACGCAACCGCAGGAAGCGCGACGCTCAATCCACTTACCCCTCCGGCCAACGGGTCCATTCCTGTGGCTTTCCTTATCTCCGAAGGCGCCGTCGTTATTGATTTTTGCGGTCCGTGGGAAGTCTTCGAACGTGCCATCATTCCCGGCCGGAAGTTCGATGCCTTCAATCTCTACACTGTGGCGGAGACCGCGACTCCCATTCTTGCGAGCGGTGGATTGAAGATCATACCGACCTACACCATTGCCGATGCTCCCCCACCCAGGGTTATCGTCATCCCCGCCCAGAGTCCGGCCAGTGAGGCAACGAAAGCCTGGATTCGCAATGCGACCAGAAGCACTGATGTCACCATGTCCGTTTGCACTGGCGCCTTCGTGCTTGCGAGCACCGGCTTGCTGAATGGCAAGCCTGCCACCACACATCACGGCGCTTACGTCGACCTCGCGATGCAGTATCCGGACATTCATGTCGAGCGCGGGGCTCGGTTCGTCGAAACTGGCAATTTGGCGACCGCCGGCGGCCTCACTTCCGGCATGGATCTCGCCTTGCGGGTGGTTGAGCGCTACTTCGGCCGGGATATAGCAAGCCAGACTGCCGACGTGCTTGAGTATCAGGGCCGGGGCTGGCTGAATCCTTCTTCCAACGCCGCGTATGCCGGCCCCATCAGGCAGAGTGCGAGTCATCCTGTCTGCCCCGTCTGCGGTATGGAAGTTGATCGTTCTCTGTCGTCGACCTACAAGGGAAAGACGTACTACTTCTGCGTGCGCGAACATAAGCAAATATTCGATGCCTCACCAGAAAAGTTCGCCGCCCAATGAGCGCAGGTGAACCAACGAGGTGGCCATATTTCATGATCGAGGAAACTGCATGATGTCGATTGCGCGCTTCGGTGTCGCCGTTCTTGTCTCCTCCGCCGCGCTGATGGTGCTGCCTTCCGCGTGCCGCAAAGAAAGCGAGAGCACCGCCGGAGTAGAACTGCATCCGACGGCCGTCACGGTTAAGCACTATCGCCTCGAGGGCATGGTGCTGGCCACGAGCACTGCGACCGGCGAGATCACCATCAAGCATGGAGATGTCCCCGGGTTCATGCCGGCGATGACGATGGTCTACAAGGTGAAGAACCCAGTCGACGTGCAGAAGCTGAAGCCGGGCGATGATATAACGGCGGATGTTCTCGTGCCATCGGATTCGGACAATTACCTGCTGGATCAGATTGTCATCACCAGCGAGAAAGGGCGGAAGTTGCCCTCTACGATGCTTCCCCCGCATCCGTTGATGGTTGGAGAAACGGTGCCCGATGTGCCCCTGGTCAATCAGGACGGCAAGCCGATCCACCTCCGGGACTATCGGGGCAAGGCCGTTCTGATCACCTTCATCTACACGCGCTGCCCGATGCCGACGGCCTGTCCCTTGATCACGAGTCATTTTGCAAAAGTAAATGACCTTCTGGAGAAGGTGCCAGCAGCCTATGCGGCGAGTCACCTCATCAGCGTGAGCCTCGATCCGACTTATGACACACCACCTGTACTGCGCCAGTACGGAATGGCTTATCTGGACGACAACGCGGCGGCCTTCACCCATTGGGAGTTTGCGGATACGACGCCCGGCGATCTCAAGAACCTCGCTCAGGCCTTCGGTCTGCAGTACACGGAAGAAGACAACCAGATCACGCACACCATGCAAACCACCCTTCTCGACAAGGAGAATAAGGTAGCGCAGCAGTGGGGCGGCAGCGGATGGAACCCGAGCGACGTGGCCAATGCAGTCGCGGCTCTGGCGCAGCGGGCTGGCAGATGAATCTGAGAAGACGGCGTCGCGAGCTTAATGGGCGGTCAGTCTCGGGATTGAGTCTCGGCCTTATTTTCGCAACCATACTGCTGTTCTGGGCCACCAGTTGCTCAAAGCCGCTCACCGAAACCGAACAGGCCGGGAAGGCCCTGTACGAGATCCACTGCTTCGAATGTCACGAGGAAAACGACCTCGGCCTCAAGAAGGCCCCGCCGAAGCTGCATGATCTCTTCTCCCATCAAGACCTTCCCGATGGCACGACTCCGGCAACCGATGCGGCGGTGCGCCAGGTGATCGTCTACGGAAAACGTACGATGCCCGCATTCAATGGGCGTCTGAGCGACGCACAGATTGCGGAGATGATTGCGTATTTGCACCGAAAGTGACTTGGATCCGCTTTCAGAAGGTGTGACCCGACACCCACACGGCGACCCAGAGAACCGCGCCAATCACGACCAGTGACCAGAAACCCGCGTGCACAAGATCGCGCCGGCTCCAACGAATACGAGCCACGCGTTTCCTGCTACCCCCTCGGAGCACCCGCTGCCTGACACCGCGGCCGTAGTAATTTGGCATGGCCGGCTCAATCGAAATGATGGGTTGCGATCCAGATGCCAACCCAAAGGCCAAAGGCGGTCATCAGCGTGGCGAGGATGAACGCATGGATGAGCTCCCACCGCTTCCACCGAATCTGTGCCAGGCGTCTCTTGCTTCCGCGCTGCTGCGGATCTAATGGGGCCATAAAAACCTCCCGAGTCGATGAGGGGCGGACATCGGGTCCGCCCCCATCGGGCGTTCAAAACGAGAAGGTGATTCGGCCGGTAATGGCACGTGGTGTGACATAGTGCGTGCCGCTGAAGGTGGAGAGGAAGTTATAGAGAGCGTATTTATTCGTGACGTTCACGGCTGTCACCTGCGCTCCCCATCGATAGCGATCGCCGTGGAAGAGGTTATCCTCGCCCAGCGCCATGTCGAAAAGACTGCGAGGCTGAATGCGCGGCGGATTATGGTCGTCGTTCTCGGTGCCGGGTGCGGGAATCTGGACCAGGTTCGAGGTGAGCTGGGAGGCAGGGCAGGGCGACGGCAATGCCGAGAAGGGCGTCGCGCGCACCCCGTCGCAAGTGAGCCCGGCCTCGAATTCCTCATCCGCCGTCAGGCCGCTCAGGTCGATGGCTGGCTGGCCATTGAGCGTCGTGGAGGGCCCTCCGTTGGCCGGGTTGCACAGGCTGTTCGGGTCCGTCACGTTGTAGCAGGGCACCGACCCCGCCACCAGCCCGCTGTCATACCTCCAGTTCAGGCTGTACCAGGGCATGTGTTTCCAGGGCAGCTGATACTCAAAGTGCGTCGTCTCGTTGAACTTCTCGTCGTGGTCGATACGGAAGGGTAATCCGGTCTGCCCTACCGTGGCTCCCGCGCCGCCCACCTGCGGCGGGAAGAAGCGCGCCGCCACCGACGACATGACGACATACGCGCTGAACCCGTGCACCGGCGTCACATTGGCCCGCAGCGCAAAGCCCGGAATCTTCGATTTTTGCCACTGGATCGGAAAGGTGATCGGTGTGTTTCCAAGCACACTGAAGTCATAAGCATTGTTGGTGTACTTCCAGATGTATTCGCCGCTGACGACGAAGTGCGGCCCGGCTACTTGCTGGATGCCGGCGTGGTACTCATTGCGGGTGCCGGGCGTGAGCGCGCCGGTATCGCCTCCCTGGCAGAGCAGCAGAGGATTCACGACGGCGTTGAGGCATCCGGTGCTGGCCAGCACCAGGTTCTCGTTGAACGGCGTCTCCAGGGTGCGAGCATACGAACCCCGCAGCACTGTGTTGGTCTGCTTGATGTTGTAGGACGCGGCCAGCCGCGGCTCCGCCTCGCCTGAATCGGAGAGCCCGTTATAGAGGTCGCCGCGGATACCGACGTTGAACAGCCAGTTACCCAGAGTGATTCGGTCTTCGGCGTAGAGCGCGAGTTCTTTGATATCCGTGTGACCCACGAAATCATAGTTAGTCCCGCCGCGTGTCAGATCGTATGGATACAGGTCCGTGCAGGGTGAATCCAGCGGCAGGTCCGGCGTTCCGCCCGACATACAGGGATTCCCGTTCGCATCGGTGAGGGTATCCAGATAACCGGGATCGACGACACCCAGCGAATCGTTCTCGTTCAGAAAAGTCTGCTCGTACACCGCGCCGGCCTTGAAATTGTGGTGCCCCTTCTCGTACGAGAAGTCGGTGTGCAAGCCCGCATTCGCGAGGCTGCGATTCTGTCCGATGGTCTCGGTCTGAATCGGCCCGAGATCGGCGAACGGATCCTTGCTTGGATAATAGTTGTAGGCGTCGCGGCGGTAATAGAACCCGATATTCCAAACCGAGTCAGGGGAGAGGACGTGGGTGAAACTCGGAGCCACGTTGACCGTGCCGATTTTCGACCGCTGATCCGTTTGTCCGGAAACCGCCTGCCCGGCAAGGTTGACGCCCCCCAGATTGAGGTTGTCATAGGTGTTTGGCGTCTGGAACCAGGACCGCGAGTAGTTCAGGTTCACGTGCAGCGAGTTCGCCTGGTTGAACTGATAATCGATCCGGTCGAAAACGTTCTCCTCGTTCCCCTTGTCATGGAAGGTCGCGAACTCCGGGGCATCGAGGAACCGGCTCGTGTTGAGTCCATCGATGGAAAGAAAGTTTCCCCAGTTCTGCTTGCCGTAGCCAAGCGTGCCCCCCTCGGTGGTCGACCCAAAGCTTCCGTACGACGTGTAAACCGTCCCGGTCGGCCTGGTCACGCCCTGCCCGGATCGCGTGGTTACCTGAATGACGAGGCTCGTCTTGTCGCCGTACTCTGCCGGTGGCGCGCCCTCGATCACATCCATCGACTGCACCGCGTTATCGGGAAGCTGGTTCGAGAAGACTTTGCTTTGCTGATCCGTAATCGGCTGCCCATCGACCGAAAAGGAGTTCTCCGCGTGATCGCCCAGCCCGTGGAAGAGGCCATTCGAATCGGCCGACACACCTGGCGTCGTCAGCGTTACCAGCGAGCTCAGCCCGGACGACTGGCTCTCCAGCGGGATCTCCGCAAACGCTTTGCGGTCGATATCCGTATCCATGTCGGCGTTGCGATTGATCAGGTCTTCGCTCGTCACCTGAACCGTCTCAGTGGCCGCCTTCAGGGATAGCTGGACGGGGACGGTGGCCGGGGTTGCCGAGTGGATGCCCACATCGTGAACGAAGGTCCCAAAACCCTTCATGGTGACCGTCATGTGGTACGACTCATAGGGCACATTCGTGAACTGAAAGCGGCCACTGGAGTCCGATTTTGTAGTGCTTTCGTACTGAGTTACCGGGTTTTGAATCGCGACCGTAGCACCTGCAACAACGGCGCCGCTGGGATCAGTCACCGTCCCTGTAATCGTGCCGGAAGTAGCTCCGGCCTGGGCAAAGGAAGAAATGGGAAAAAGTGCGACGCCGAAGAAAACGAGAAAAAAGAAAATGGCGGCGCCACGCAGACACGTGCGCATATACGACCTCCGATGGATGTGGAATGTCCCTGGGGTGAACTGCTGTCTTAGGCGAAAACGGCAGGGACAGGCGGAGGTCGATTGGCCAGCTTCAGAATAAAACGCTGGCGGGGAACAGGAGCAAACTTCTCACAGGTAAACCGCGCGATCGGACGGGAGGCGAGCAGAATCGTCACCACAACGGCGATCTGAACCACTTGATGCGCGGTAAAGCACAGCGCGCAATCGTGATCGATCTGCCCGTTGGCGTGTGTGTGGGTGACCGATAAAATCCCCGCGGTCAGCACAAGGGCGATACAGAGAATTCCCAAGATTGAAATCCAGGAAATCCGTGTCCCGCGCTTTGCCGTC
>CAVPCB010000061.1:0-14618 GCA_963702285.1 uncultured Acidobacteriaceae bacterium
GAACAATTGACGCGCGACGCGCTGAACAAATTGCTGACCGAGTCACCGGGACCGATGACCAACGAGCAGCTTTACGTGCTCGAGGCGCGGAGCGCTTTTCTCGCGCCTCCCGCACGGGACATTCCGTCAGACTCCCGCACCGGACGCAGCCGCGCAGAAAGAGCTTCTGGATAAGGCTGCCGCATATGTCACGAAAGACTACGTTCAGCTGCCGGAGATCACCGCTACCAAGACGACGCTGCGCTTCCAGGACAACATGAAGGCGACTGCGGCGGCGTCGGGAATGCAGGGCGGGAGCAGGACGTTTCCGTCGGATCCGCTGTAACGCAGGCTTACCAATACATTCGTTACATCAACTCGACCGAGAGCGTGTACTCCAGCGAACATGGGGTGGAGAAGCTACCCGTGGACAAAACCACGTGGGGCGCCAACGGGATGATCGCACTTCGTGAGCCGGGGCCGGATTTGGGGCAGGTTTTTGAGGCGGCGCAGGCAGACGGATCGATGCAGTGGCTGCGCTGGGAAGACGTGAATGGCAAGCCGGCGGCAGTGTTCTCGTTCAAGGTGGGGAGGAAGGACTCTCAGCTTCAACGTGAACGTGTGCTGTTTCCCCAAGGTTCTCCAGGCAGGGATAGTGACGTTCAGCTCGGCCGCGGTGGGCTGGCCCGAGGGGTGGCGGTGCGTCGGCAACTTCCAAACGGCCACCAACTGGCAGAATTTCAAAACCAGCGATGTGCCTTACCGCGGCGAGATTTTTATTAACCCGGAGACGGGAATCGTGGTGCGGCTGAACACGGAGGCGGAATTCAAGCCCGGAGAGGTCGTCCACCAGGAGGACACGCGGGTGGACTACGGTCCGGTCAAGGTCGGTGACGCATTGGCGGTTCTGCCGATGAGGAGCGTTATCCTCACCGAGGTTGCGCCCAACGGAGACTCGCAGGCGGCGGGCGCATATACCCTGCCGTCGGACTTTCTTTACCAGTGAGTACAAGGACTATATGGGAAAGGGG
The DNA here is from genome assembly GCA_963702285.1 of uncultured Acidobacteriaceae bacterium. Lineage (GTDB taxonomy): Bacteria > Acidobacteriota > Terriglobia > Terriglobales > Acidobacteriaceae > Palsa-343. The sequence continues at coordinate 1,011 of CAVPCB010000061.1, forward strand.
AAGCTTCCGGCACTCGCGCTGAACACTGGCGGTTCCGCCGCCTGCGCCGGTGCACGCCACGCTCAGCGTGAAGGATGTTGGGAATGTGAACGCGATGCTGGCAGAAGCGCGCAAGGCAAGCGCGGAGAAGCGGTACGCGGACGCGGAAGCGGTGATGCTGAAGGTGACGCAAGCGCAGCCGAGCCTGAGTTTTGCCTGGGTGGAGCTGGGGCTGGCGCAACTGGCTCTCAACAAGTATCCGGATGCGGAGAACGACTTCCGGACGGCATTAGGAATCGGACCCGCAGCTAAGGGGAAAGCACACGGTGGCCGGCTTCTACTCAGGGGATGCAGGACCGACGAAAAACAGCAGCTTTGGCGAGAGCGGACCGGACACGCCGGGAAAACAGGGTCTTGCGGCCGACGTGAAGGGTACGTGCTATGCGAGCCTGGGCGAGACGTACGCTCGCGAAGGGAAGGTAAAGGAAGCACAGGAAGCATTCGACAATGCTGTTCTTGCTTATCCGTCTCAGGCGGCGGAATACCGTCACAACGAGATGCTGGTGTTCTACTCGACGGGCCACTCCGATGAGCAGCTGGCGGCGGCGGAGCAGGCGATCGCGCTGGATGCGACGCGCGCGGCGAATTACTACTTCAAGGGCCAGGCTTGCTGACGAAAGCGACGATCGATCCAAAGACGCAGAAGATGGTTCCACCGCCAGGCTGCCTGGAGGCGTATCAGAAGTATCTTCAGCTGGACCCGAAGGGCGCCAACGCTGCCGAGGCTCGAAGCATTCTGGCTGCGGCAAAGTAATAGCTTTTGGAAGATCTGCCCCACGGAAGCCGCCGGGTTGGATGACCGCGGTGGCGCCGGTTTGCGCTACGACTTCACAGCCTTTATAGCTTCGAAGCGGGCGGCGTCGACGCGGCTGTGGGGTGAACCTGGTCGCATCCCATGGGTGGGAATTGGGGGCTTGCTTCCCGATTCGGGACTGGCTCATGGTACTTTCGGCTCAAGCGCAGACTGAAATCGATTGACGATCGGACGGTAAAGGATTCCTCTACTTGCTGTGGGGTGAATCTGGCCGTCGCCCGGTTTTGGGATGGGCACTTTCTGTCTGGCGCTTGCGGCAAGGTGCTGTTACCACACCGGCTTCAGTGGCTACCACACGGGTTTCATTGGCTACTACACGGGCTTCATTGGCTACCGCTCGGGTTTTCAGTGGCGGAAGTGGCGGATGCCGGTGAAGACCATGGCGAGGCCCAGGCGATCGGCGGCGGCGATCACGTCCTGATCCTTCACGGAGCCGCCGGGCTGGATGACGGCGGTGGCTCCGGTTTGCGCTACGACTTCGAGTCCGTCGGGGAAGGGAAAGAACGCGTCGGAGGCGGCGACGCAGCCCTTGAGCGGACAGCACGGCCTTCATGGCGCCGAAGCGGGCGGCGTCAACGCGGCTCATTTGTCCGGCGCCGATGCCGACGGTCTGGCCGTCGCGCGCGTAAACAACGGCGTTCGACTTGACGTGCTTGACGACCTTCCAGGCGAAGAGCAGCGCGTTGAGCTCATCTTCAGTCGGTGCGCGCTGGGTGGCGATCTTGAGGTCGGCGACGGAGAGCTTCGGGTTGTCGGCATCCTGCATGAGCATGCCGCCGGAGATCTGCTTCAGACACGCGCTTCGTCTGCGCGTGGTGCACGACGACGAGGCGCAGATTTTTCTTCAGGAGAAGCGGGCGAGCGCGTCTTCGGTAAAGGACGGCGCGGCGATGGCTTCGACGAAGAGCGCGGCCATTTCTTCGGCGGCGTCGCCGTTGATCTCGCGGTTGACGCCGATGACGGCACCGAAAGCGGAGACGGGATCGGCGACCAGGGCCTTGCGGTAGGCCTCGAGCAGGTTGCCGCCGGTGGCGGTGCCGCAGGGGTTGGTGTGCTTGATGATGGCGCAGGCGGGCTCGTCGAATTCCTGGGCGAGTTCCCAGCAGGCATCGAGGTCGACGAGGTTGTTGTAGCTGAGCTCTTTGCCTTGTAGCTGTTGGGCGGCGGCGATGCCGTTGCCGGAGTTATCGCGATAGAGAGCGGCGCGCTGGTGCGGATTCTCGCCGTAGCGGAGCGACTGCGCGAGGGGCCAGGAGATGCGCAGGGTCTGGGGGAACTCGTCGTTGGTGCGCAGGGGCAGGGTGGGAGCGGAGGGCTCGAGGCGCTCCAGCGCATTGGCGATGGCGGTGTCGTAGCTGCCGGTGGCGGCGAAGGCATGCTGGGCGAGGCGCCAGCGGGTTTCGCGGCTGAGCATGCCGCGGTTCAGGTCCAGTTCATCGGCAAGAAAACCGTAGTCGGCCACAGAGGTGACGACGGCGACGTCTTCAAAGTTCTTTGCGGCGGAACGAACCATGGCGGGACCGCCGATGTCGATGTTCTCGATGATGTCTTCGAACTTGGCGTCGGGATTGGCGGCGGTCTTCTCGAAGGCGTAGAGGTTGACGACGACCATATCGATGGGCTCGATGCCGTGGGCGGCGGCCTGCTGGTTGTGTTCGGGATTGCGGCGGATGTAGAGGATGCCGCCATGGACTTTGGGGTGCAGGGTTTTGACCCGGCCGTCGAACATTTCGGGAAAGCCGGTGAGGTCGGCGACCTCGCGGACGGTGAGCCCGGCCTCGCGCAGGGTGCGCGCGGTGCCGCCGGTGGAGACGAGTTCGGCGCCGTGGCGGGCGAGGCACTGGGCGAAGTCGACGATGCCGGATTTGTCGGTCACGCTCAGCAGAACGCGGGCGATCTTTTTGTCACCGCTCAATGGAATTGGCTCCTGACGGAAGGTTGTGAGTATGGAGTGAACAGGGAATTGTAAACGGCGGCGGAGGAAGGACTGCTGCTTCCATCGTCGCATGATCGAGGCAGAGGCTCGATGGCGGGGAAGTGAAGCTCACGATTGTCATGGCGCAGCGGGAACGGTAGGGTAGAGGAATGGAACCCGAGCAGGGCCGCCGCTCTACTTCTCCGCCCGAGATACTTCCGCCGGGGACCTTTCCTGAAGGTGCGCAGCAGGGGGAACCGCAGGGGTGGTATCCGCCGCCGCAATATCAGGCTCCGCCGCCGCGGGCGCGACGGCACTGGGCATCGGCACCGGCGACGTATGCGCTGGTCGGGGTGAACTGTGCTGTGTATCTGCTGACACTGGTTCTGAGCGGCAACGTTTCCGGGCCGACGTTCGAGGACAAGGTGTCTTATGGACTGCTGTGCAACGGCTACTACGTGCTGAGTGGCGAGTGGTGGCGGCTGGCGACGTCGATTTTTGTGCACTTCGGGTGGATCCACATTCTGACGAACATGTGGTGCCTCTGGAACCTGGGTTTGCTGGGCGAGCCGCTGCTGGGGGAGTTCGGGATGGTGGCGGCGTATCTGCTGACGGGGGTGGCGGGGAATCTGCTGAGCGTGGCGTTCAACCAGCGGCCGCCGGGACAGGCGGGGGGCATGCTGAGCGCGGGCGCATCGGGGGCGGTGTTTGGCCTGGCGGGCGTGCTGCTGATGCTGCTGCGGTCGCCGCTGCTGCCGATTCCGCAGATTGAGCTGAAAAAGCTGCGGCGGAGCGTGTGGTATTTCGCGCTGATCAACTTTGTGATCGACGGCGGGCTGTGGCTGGCGCACACGCGGCTGCAGGTGGACAACATGGCGCACCTGGGGGGATTTCTAAGCGGGCTGGCGCTGGGCGTGCCGCTGGTGCCGCGGATTGGAGCGCCGCGGGAGACGTTTGTGCGGCGGCGGGCGATTGCGGTGGGGGTGATGCTGTTCGTGTTGCTATTGATCGCGTGGGGACTGCGCGCGTTTTACGAGGGAGCGACAGGATAGCGGCGGAGGCTGCGGCTCCAGAGCGCCCGGAGCCGTCGTGGGTTGGACTTTGGGGAATGGGCTGAACTAGCGGGTTGCGGTGGCGGCGAACTTCTTAACCATCGCAAGGAGCAACTTGCGGTCGCTGTCGTTCAGGTTGGTGGAATAGCGGCGGATTTGAGTCAGGAAGCGGAGCTCGTCGTCGGAGAGCTTCTGGGACTGGAACTGGCGGCCCAGAGTATCTTCGGCAAAGAGCTGAGCGAGAGGAAGTTCGAGCGCGCCGGCGATTTTGGCGAGGGTGTCGAGTGAGGGAACGGTGTGTCCGTTCTCGACACGGGATAGATAGCAGCGGAGGAGGCCGGTACGTTTTTCGATGTCTCCCTGCGAAAGGCCTTTTTGCAGGCGATAGCCTCGGATAGTCGTTCCAATTTTCATAGTGGTGGCCTTACAGACCGCACTTTCCCCTGTGTACAGCAAGGCAGGAATTTCAAGATATTGCCTGCATAGTTAACACGTTCAAAGAAAGACAAGCAAGAAGTATTTTTCCGCCTTTAGTAACCTTGGTCGGAACGGAAGGTTATTACCCCCGGGGAGGAATCGCACGAATTTTCAAGGGCTTACGGACGCAAAAAGCAGGTCGGGTGGGGTGCTGGAGGTTCCAACTGATAGCCGGGGTGAGTTGGGGGGCGCGGAAGCGATTTCCGCTGGCGCGGTCCTGCGGTTATGGCTGGCTGAGATCTGCGGTCACCGGCGGTTGCAGGTTTTCGGTCGGGTGGGGAGCGAGAGCGGGGCATGTTGGCATCGGATAGGGTGGTACCGGCGATCGCTTCCCGATCCGGGACTGGCTCGCGGTACTTTCGGTTCGAGCGCGGAGTGAAATCGATTGACGGTGGGGCGGAAAAGGAGTCCGCTGCTTGCTGTGGGGTGAACCTGGCCGCATCCTGGCGGTGAGGCGTTTTGTGCTTGCTTCCGGATCCGGGACTGGCCGCGGTACTTTCGGTTCGAGCGCAGAGTGAAATCGATTGACGATCGGGCGGGAAAATGAGTTTGCTGCTTGCTGTGGGGTGAACCTGGCCGCATCCGGCGGTGAGGCGTTTTGTGCTTGCTTCCCGATCCGGGACTGGCCGCGGTACTTTCGGTTCGAGCGCAGAGTGAAATCGATTGACGGTCGGGTGGAAAAGGAGTCCGCTGCTTGCTGTGGGGTGAACCTGGCCGCATCCTGCCCTCGGGTTTGGGATTTGCATCAGAGCTGGGGCTGTAGGTGTGAACCTGGCAGAATCCCATTGTTGGGACGTTTGGGACTTGCTTCCCAATCCGGGACTGGCCCACGGTACTTTCGGTTCGAGCGCAGACTGAAATCGATTGACGATCGGGCGGAAGGGGAGTCTGCTAATTGCTGTGGGGTGAACCTGGCCGCATCCTGCCCTCGGGTTTGGGATTTGCATCAGAGCTGGGGCTGTAGGTGTGAACCTGGCAGAATCCCATTGTTGGGACGTTTGGGACTTGCTTCCCAATCCGGGACTGGCCCACGGTACTTTCGGTTCGAGCGCAGACTGAAATCGATTGACGGTCGGGCGGAAAAGGAGTCCGCTGCTTGCTGTGGGGTGAACCTGGCCGCATTCCGTCGGGCGGGCGCTCCGAGTTTGCCCAGGTGCGGGTGCCGGCTGAGAGGGGAGCTCGCTGAATGCATCCGTTGGGGAGGAATCCGATCCCTCGGCGATCGCTGGGCGCGTTCCAGACTTGCTTAGGTACGGAGACAAGTTGCTTAAGTGTGGGAACAAACGTCACGGGTCAGGTGTGGGGCGAGGCTGTGGTGCGGTCGGGGCCGAGCACAGAGGGGAGATGCAGTCGCGAATGGCCGGGTATCGTGAATTATTGCCTGGGCTGGAGGCGTTCGGCGAGGAAGTGCTGGGATCGGGATTGAGCATCTTCGGCATCGGCTGCGCGGTACCCGGCGGTATTGTTGGGGTTCTCAAAGGCGTGTCCCGCGTCGGGGTAGATCTTCAGGTCGGGGTGTTTGCCCAGGGATTCCATCGCGGCCTGGAAAGCGTGCACGTCGTCCGGGGTAATGCCGCGGTCCTGGCCGCCGAAGTTGCCCAGCACGGCTGCATGAATCTGCGCGAGGGCAGCCTTGTCGGTGGGGAGGGAGCCGTAGTTGATGGCAACGGCTTTGAGGCTGGGGTCAGCGACGGCGAGCTGGGCCGCGTAGCCTCCACCCATGCACCAGCCGATGGCGCCGATGCGTTCGGGGTCGACGTCGGGGCGCTTCTTCAGCCATGCAACGGCCGAGGTTAAGTCGCGCACGCCGCGATCCTGGGGCAGACCTCGGGCGAGTTCGTGCGCCATCTCAGCGTCGGTGGCGACCTTGCCGCGGTAGAGGTCGACGGCGAGAGCGACATAGCCTTCTTTCGCGAAGCGCTCGGCCTGCTCTTTGACCCAGTCATTGACGCCCCACCACTCCTGAATGACGACGATGGCGGGATGGCGACCGGAGCCGGCAGGCAGAGCGAGATAGCCGGTAGCCGTGTCGCTGCCGCTGGGAAAGGAAACCTTCTGCACGTTCGCGGGAGGTTCAGCGGCGGGAAGAATTGCAGCGCAGAAAACGAAGAGGGCCCCGAGAAGGATCTTGCCTTGCGTCATGGTTCCTCCCGGCGAAACCATCCATGTATCGCAGAAAAGGCGCATGAGAGGCAACTGGGATCGAAATACGCGCAGGGCGCGCGCATCCGTGCGGGCACATTTTGCCATCGCACCAAGGTAGCTGGTGGTGCCGGAGCGGCCTCGTGCAGCGTGCAACCTTGTTTTCGGGCCTGAAGGATGGAGTGCGCGGCAGGGATGCGGTGCGACGGCACTGGACCTTTGGCCGCTGGCACCATCGTCTGCGGCGGCGCTGGCGGGAGACGCGCTGCCTGGTGAGGATTCTATGGAAGGAACTGGCGCGGACGAACGTGCTGGACGTGGCGGCGGGCCTGGCCTTCTGGTCGATGCTGTCGATGGTGCCGCTGCTGATCACGGTGGCGTCGCTGATGTCGGTGTTGCGGGTGCCCAGCCTGCTGCCGCAGTTGCTGAGCGTGCTGGCGATGCTGGTTCCGGCCGACGCGCTTTCGACGGTGGAGAAGATGATCGGCAGCCTGCTGGCTCCGCACCGGGGGATGCTGTCGTTCGGCATTCTGAGCTACATCTGGTCGACGACGGGAGGGTTCACGGCTCTGATTACGGCGCTCAATGTCGCCTATGACGTCAACAGCCCGCGTTCGTGGCTGCGGGACCGGGTGCAGGCGGCCGATCCTGGCTTTGACCAGCGGCGGTTTGCTGACGGTGTCGCATGCTGGCGCTGATCGCGGGCCCGCACTTCGGGCATTTCCTGGTCGAGGTCGTTCCGGTGCCGCGCTCGTTTGAGAACATGTGGCCGCCGATCCGGATTGCGACGGTGTTTGTGACGTTTGTGGTGGCTCTGGAGCTGGTGTATTTCCTGGCGCCGAATCGGAAGCAGCGGTTCAAGTCGACGCTGCCGGGAGCGATTGTCGCGATTGGGTTGTGGTTTGCCGGTTCCGCGGGACTGGCGTTTTACCTGGAGCATCTGGCGCACTACTCGCGGCTGTATGGGGGGATGGGGGCGATCATCGGGCTGATGTTCTGGATTTATCTGACGGCGCTGGCGATTCTGATTGGGGCGGAGCTGAATGCTGAGCTGGCCAAGCGGCGGGATTCGCTTTTCCGCGGGCATCTGAAGGCGACGGAACGGGAGAGAATGGCGGCCGAGAAGGGCCTGTTGCGGAAAAGGCCGGCAGCGTAGCGGGCTCGGTGGCCTTCCGCGCTCCGTGAGTTTCTGAAGAACACGCTGACAGGTACGCGATTCCCGAAATGGCACGATCGCAGTACTGACGGCTGGGGGTGGTGACGAATCGTCTTGACGTTGGGAGGGCTGAAGCTTGAGCTTCTTGCTGTGGGGTGAACCTGGCCTGTTTTCGGGGGCTCTCGAGGGGGTTTAACACCAGGCCTGTTTTTCGGCGAGTCGTGTTTCTCGGGGCTGGCGCGAGGGTGGGCGTGAGATTTGGCCTGTTTCGGAGAGGCGGCCCGCGGGTTTGAGGCGAGGCGAGTGTTCGGGGGGAGCGCTCGGTTTGCCACCGGGCTTGTCTTCTGGGAAAGCGGCGCGAGGGTTGGTGCGAGGAGTGTCTTCGGGGCTGGCGCGAGATTTGGCCTGTTTCGGAGTGACCGTGTCAACTGCTGCGAATCGGTGGGGTTGTTTTTGTCGTTGCTTTTGTAGCTTCCCGAGGACAGAGCGAGCAGCAGTCGGGGCAGGTTTTAGCGACGATTGATCAGTCTGATATTCGCGGGTCGGAACCGCATAATCATGATCCGTCGGGATCTGCCTCTGACTGTTAGCGCGAGTCCGGCTGGGCCTGTCGCATAGGCCAAACGAGGGTTCTCTTTCGTGCTTGCCTCGGTTGCTGCTGGCGCTGTGCTCGAGATGGGTGGCACCGTTCATCGACTGGGTGGTTCTAGCTTTTTCATTCTTAGGCGTTTCGTCTTTGCGATGGTTCTTTTCAGGCTGCAGCTCGCTGGCTGGCGAGCGTCTCTGCTCTGGTTTCAATGCCCAGATGAAGCCCGGCAGTTCACGGGCAACTGCCGTGACGATCTTCCTCTGGTCCTTGCCGTCCGCGCCCAGTTTCATATAGCGCTCGTGCAAACGGTGCTGCGCCTTCCAACGCAATCTCTTTCGTCTCCTCGGAGATGCTCTGCTGTCGTCTGCGCAGTCCGTACAAAATACACGGTGGCCGACGATAGCTCCAGGCGCTTCGACGACGATCCGTCGCAAGTGAGCGTTGCCGGTCTTGGTGAGGCCTCCGCGTCTGGTTCGCTTGCCACTGGAGTCTTCGCTCGGCACCGCGCTGCAACAACCCATCGGTTCTCGGGCACTGCTAAAGCGTGATACCTGGCCCAGCTCGGCCGCAATGGTCACAGCCGAGATATCCGCGATACCACGCAGTGCCTGCAGATCGTTAATGACTTGCAGTAGAGCCGGGGAAGCCAGCTTCACAGCTTCCATGATGGCCTGCTCCTAACGCGTTACCCGAGCACGCATGTGCTCGACTTCGTGTAGATAATCCGTTCAGAGCCACAAGCGGAAAGGAGCCGGGTCATGCAGGAAAAGTAACGATTTTTGGGTTTGGATGTCCATCAGGACACGCAGTAAACACACAGCCTAACCCACGATCAGCGCATCGGCGCCCGTCACTCCATACTGGAACGAATCGCTGCCGGTCATCGAGAGCAGAACGGGCTGCCATGAGCGATGCACCGCACGGTGAAGCAGGATGTGCAGCCCCCACCGATTCGAACCTTCACCGTCTACTTCGCCATCTGCCCCTGGCACGGTTCGACAGCAAAACCATGCGCAACCGGGGACAAAAGCAACTGCCAACGAAAGCGCTTCGGGCGGGTGCATGCCCGGAACAGCAACAAATGCCTGCCTGATAAAACAAAACCTGGCAGATATGTGCTCGGTCTAAACAGTCGGGCCTATTCCCGGCCGCACGCGACGACCAGGCCTGTTTTCGGGGGCCGGTGCGAGGTTTTACACCTGGCGTGCTGCATCAGGAATCGCTGATTCGGCTGCTGAGGGGCTGGGGGCGCGAGTCTTCTCGTTGCCCTGCTACGCGGGTTCTACGCTATGAGTTTTTTCGATGATCCTGGGGTTTACTGAGGGGCTCCGACGGAGGTCGTCTGTGGCGTGTCGGGCGTCTCCGGGGCCTGCTTTGCGGCGAAGTAGCTGGAGTCCCAGAGATTGCGATAGAAGACGCCGGTCAGTTCGGCGGCTTTGGGGCCGAAGGTGGGACGACCGCCCTCGAGGAAGAAGACGGCAACGATGCGTCCATACTGCGTGTCGGCGTAGGAAGCAAACCAGCCGAAGCGGGTGCCGTCATTGGAGCAGGTACCGGTCTTGCCGAGGATTGGGAACTGGTTGAAGTTGGCGCGCAGCGAACGGGCGGTGCCATAGCGGACTGCGGCTCCCATGCCGTCCTGAATCTCGGGGAGAATGGGGCCGATGTCGAGGGTGCGCTTGATGCGCGGCTGCATGCTGAGGGCTTCCGCCGGCGTGGTGGGGTGCTGCAGGTAGTAGAGGGTGCCGCCGTTGGCGATGGCCGCGACGAGGGCCCCAAGCTGCAGGGGGGTCATGGAGACGCCCTCGCCGAAGGAGCACATGCGGCCGACGCCGCCGAGGTTCTCGGCCAAAGGCTGATCGGGGTAAAGGCCGGGCTGCTCGCCGGGGATATTGTAGCCGGCCAGCTCGCCCAGACCGAACTCGGTGGCGTAGTGGCGGACGCGGTCAAAACCGAGCCTGCGGCCGAGGGTCTCGAAATAGGCGTTATTGGAGTGGGCCAGGGCCTCGGTGAGGTTGAGATGGTATCTGCCGCCAAGATTGACGGGTGTGTCCCGGGTGACGATGCCTTCTTCCAGAGCGGCGAGGGCGACGGAGAGCTTAATAGTGGAGCATGGTTCGGCGCCGCTGGAGAGGGCCAGCTTCTGGTTGACCATGGCCAGGATGCGGCCGTTGGACGGATCGATGGCGACGACGGTGCCGTTCATGTCACCGAGGGCGTCGATGGCGGCCTGGCGGACGACGGGATCTTCACCCGCGGTGATGTCGCCGGCGGTGACGTCGGACGCGGCAAAAGAGCTGGCGGTGAAGTGCTCGTAATAATGATGGCGGCGGCGATGCGCGGAGCTGTGCGTGGTGAGGCTAGCGCTGACCAGGTGAGCGCGAGGCACGCGATGGCTGTGCTGCAGGTTCGCCAGATGGCGGCGCGCGGTGGACGACTCATGGACGCGCGAGCGATGGCGGACGGTGCGATGCGCAGTGGTGGAGGACGCCGCGAAGAGGAGCGACGGGGCGACCAGGGCAGCCAGAAGGTACAGAAAAACGCGCTTCATCAAGGTACTCTCGTTCGAAGAATCCAGACCCTCTGACTGATCATGCCGCAGAAATGCGTCTGGCGAAACCCTACTTCGTACGTTCCGACATTACCGATTCTCATCGGCCTTCCCGAACCGGAACTTCAGTCCCATCTTCGGGAAGAAGGTTCTCGCCATGTCCACTCTGAACCCGAAGGCACCCCCTTTGTTGCTTCGAAAGGAAGTATCCAACGTGTCAGGGCCCGGGTGGATGGCAGGAACTATTGGTTCAATATAACCGGAAACTATTGTCTGTCCAGTACATTTTCGCACGGAGGCATGGCTCTTTCCGGTCAGGTTTGGGTACGAACGGGGGTTCGAGGTTTGCCTGTTGTGCCAAAGGGCTCGGATACGGCCGGGGATGACAGGAAGGGCCATTTTTCCCGAAACGGGCCGGTCGATTCCGGGGACAGTACTGTTGATTGGGGGACAGAATCAAATCTCTGGACATGGCCGCCGGTGAGGGAGTCTTCTGCTTGCTGTGGGGTGAACCTGGCGCTCCAGCGTGGGGCGGAGTGGGTTCCAAAATGGGATTGCCGGCAGTACTTTTGGGGCAGGGCAGGCGGCGGAGAGCATTGAAATTGGGGATTTAAAGGAGTCTTCTGCTTGCTGTGGGGTGAACCTGGCGTTCCCTGGGCGTGGGCGCCGGGCGTGGTTGACGATCTGGTCTTCGTCGATGCGCTGGAGGCCGCAGGCGTACTCGCGCTGCGGCCGTCGTATCCGTAGAAGCTTGGTGTCCAGGCGTTGTTGACGATCTGGTCTTCATCGATGCGCTGCAGGCCGTAGGTGTACTCGCGGTTGGCGGCGCCGTTGGCGATCTCTTCGACCACCTGGCTGTAGCCGGTGGGGTTGAGGTCGTCGACCAGATCGCGGGTGGTCACGCCGTTGGCCGTCTTCAGGACGCGGTTGCCATCGCCGTCGTAGACCATGGTGACCGCCGCGCCGTTCATCGAGACGAGCTGGTTTTCGGAGTCGTAGGCGAAGGTCTTGCCGCCGGTCGCCGTCGTGTTGCCGTTGGCGTCGTAGGTCTCGCCCAGGATCTGGTCGTCGGCGTTGTAGCTGAAGCCGGCGGAGCTGATGCCGTGGAGCGAGGAACTCGCCGACAGCCGGTTGCCGACGGGGTCGAGGCCGTAACTCACGCTGCCATTGTACTGAGTGTCATTGGTCACGGTCTCCCCGGTCAGCCGGTAGATACCGTCGAAGCTCCAGCTCACCGAGCGGCCGGTCAGCTCGGTCGCGCCTGTGCGATTGCCGGTGGGACCGAGGTTGTACAGGAATCCCCGACTGACCCGCGGTCATGGACGAGAGCCGGTTTTCAGGATCGTACTGGAAGGTGGACTGGAGATTGTTGGGCAATGTCTCGGTCACCAGGTTGTTGGCTGTGTCGGGGAACGTCCCGTCTGTCCCCAGGTTTCCCACAGGATTATCCGTTCCAGCCGGTTGTCAGCCGCCAAATAAGCGCTTCCATATACTGGGTTTCCTAGCGCGCTCCTGCTCGTGTTCCGCCCGCATAGCGCGCGACATCTCCAGGCTTTGGCGGCATGTGGTTGTAAGTTCCGCCTCGCCGGGCATTTGGCTCAGCACCGCAAGAGAACGCTCTGTAGTGCACCCTGGTAGAACTGGACACGTGAATTAGATAAGGTTGAGGCCTCCGCCGAGGAGGCATGATGGGACGCAAGGCACGGGTACAGAGGACACCTGAAGAGAAGTGGCAGATCGTTCTGGAGGGTCTGAAGAGCGGCAACATCGCCGAGACCTGCAGGAAGTATGAGATCGCGCCGAATCTTTACTATCGCTGGAAAGACGAAGTGGAGCAGGGCGCCAAGGCTGCGCTTGGGGGGAGAAGCGCAGCCGCGCGCCCGGACGAAGATCAGACCCGGAAGATCAGGCAGCTGGAGCGGGCGCTGGGCCGCAGCGCGCTGCAGATCGAGATACTAAAAAACGTGCTGGGCGAGTGAGCTGCGGGCAGGCTCATTCGCAGGCCAGAGAACTTGTAGCCCGAGGCAAGGAGGCGAAGCTGGTGGCCGAGACACTGTCGCTCAGCCGCTCCAGCCTCTACTACCGCAAACGAGCGCACCGGAGCCGCGCCGACCGCAGCGACGATGAGCGGATCGTGGCCGCCTGCGGCGAGAAGCCGGCCTACGGCTATCGTCGTGTGGCCTGGTGGCTGCAGCGCAAGCAGGATATGGAGGTCAACGGCAAGCGCGTGCTGCGGGTGATGCGCGAGCGCGGTCTGCTGGTTCGCCAGGGACGTTATCGGATCTCGCGCAGAAAAGACTGGAGCCGCGTGGAGGCGCCCGAACCGAACCTGGTCTGGCAATCCGACATGACTAAGGTCTGGGCCGGGCCCTCCACCGGCTGGTCTTATCTGGTCAGCGTGATCGACTGCTGTACGCGCGAAATCGTCGGCTGGGATCTGAGTCTGCGCTGCCGCACCGGGGAGGCTCTTTCGGCGCTGGAACGGGCCGTGCTCAACCACCTGCCTCATGGTCCGCGCGGGCTGGGACTTACTCTAACTACGGACAACGGCACGCAGTTCACTTCGGCGAGTTACATCGAAACTCTCAGCCGGCTCGGCATAGAGCATCGCCGCACCGCTTACAACCACCCCGAGGGAAACAGTTACATCGAACGCTTCCACCGCAGTCTCAAAGAAGAGGAGGTCTGGATCAACGAATACCAGAGCTTCGACCACGCACGGCGGTCCATCGCTCTGTGGATCGAGGAATATAATCACGACCGTTCGCACCGTGGACTCCACGGCCGAACGCCGCACGAATCCCGGTCGCGTTCCACGCTACAACCCTTACTTCAAACCTGGCCCAACCTGTCTAAATCAGCAGGGTGCACTA
>CAVPCB010000062.1:0-58547 GCA_963702285.1 uncultured Acidobacteriaceae bacterium
AGTGCACCCTGGTAGAACTGGACACGTGAATTAGATAAGGTTGAGGCCTCCGCCGAGGAGGCATGATGGGACGCAAGGCACGGGTACAGAGGACACCTGAAGAGAAGTGGCAGATCGTTCTGGAGGGTCTGAAGAGCGGCAACATCGCCGAGACCTGCAGGAAGTATGAGATCGCGCCGAATCTTTACTATCGCTGGAAAGACGAAGTGGAGCAGGGCGCCAAGGCTGCGCTTAGGGAGAGAAGCGCAGCCGCGCGCCCGGACGAAGATCGGACCCGGAAGATCAGGCAGCTGGAGCGGGCGCTGGGCGAGCGCGCTGCAGATCGAGATACTAAAAAACGTGCTGGGCGAGTGAGCTGCGGGCAGGCTCATTCGCAGGCCAGAGAACTTGTAGCCCGAGGCAAGGAGGCGAAGCTGGTGGCCGAGACACTGTCGCTCAGCCGCTCAGCCTCTACTACCGCAAACGAGCGCACCGGAGCCGCGCCGACCGCAGCGACGATGAGCGGATCGTGGCCGCCTGCGGCGAGAAGCCGGCCTACGGCTATCGTCGTGTGGCCTGGTGGCTGCAGCGCAAGCAGGATATGGAGGTCAACGGCAAGCGCGTGCTGCGGGTGATGCGCGAGCGCGGTCTGCTGGTTCGCCAGGGACGTTATCGGATCTCGCGCAGAAAAGACTGGAGCCGCGTGGAGGCGCCCGAACCGAACCTGGTCTGGCAATCCGACATGACTAAGGTCTGGGCCGGGCCCTCCACCGGCTGGTCTTATCTGGTCAGCGTGATCGACTGCTGTACGCGCGAAATCGTCGGCTGGGATCTGAGTCTGCGCTGCCGCACCGGGGAGGCTCTTTCGGCGCTGGAACGGGCCGTGCTCAACCACCTGCCTCATGGTCCGCGCGGGCTGGGACTTACTCTAACTACGGACAACGGCACGCAGTTCACTTCGGCGAGTTACATCGAAACTCTCAGCCGGCTCGGCATAGAGCATCGCCGCACCGCTTACAACCACCCCGAGGGAAACAGTTACATCGAACGCTTCCACCGCAGTCTCAAAGAAGAGGAGGTCTGGATCAACGAATACCAGAGCTTCGACCACGCACGGCGGTCCATCGCTCTGTGGATCGAGGAATATAATCACGACCGTCCGCACCGTGGACTCCACGGCCGAACGCCGCACGAATCCCGTGCCGCGTTCCACGCTACAACCCTTACTTCAAACCTGGCCCAACCTGTCTAAATCAGCAGGGTGCACTACAGTCGCACTCCTTCTGCCCTGACCCCTCCCTGAACCGCCATCCCCCCGCCTGCCCTCTTTCCCTCCCCATGGAGTAGAATCAGGTACGGTTGCGTAGCGGCCTGACAGACCCGGCAACAGCAACAGAGCGAATCTTCAACGCACGTATGGGCCCGGCTCCTTAGCCGGCTGTCAATCTCCTCTCCGTGGAGTAAGTCGCATGAAGCGGCTGCGTCCCTTCGGATGGTTCGCGCTGATCCTCCTCGGCATCTGGTTTGCGTGTGCCGCCTCGCGCGCCCAGTCCCTTCAGCCAACCAATGAAAACTCGGCGGGGATGCGTCAATTTCCTGCCAAACCCGGCGGTGGTCCCGACCCCTATGCGCAATTCAAAAGCGATCCTCTCGCCCGCCGCGCTCTTCGCGAGCAGGCGCGCCTCACGGCTCAGCTCCGCCAGAAACAGGTGCTCGAAGCGTCCGAGCTCTTGCTGAAAATTGCCCGCGACTTCCGTGCCCAAATGGCGGCCGATCCTGACGGCATTCCAACGGCTGACGAAACCGGCCGCCTGCAACAGATCCAGAAGCTGGCCCACCTGATTCAGGAACGCGAGAAATCTGAGGACCAGGTCACCGAAAATCTGGCCAAAGCCGCGGGGACACCATGAGCCGCCTGCTCTTTCTTCTTCTCGCCGCCCTGCTCCTGTGCGGAATCGCGCGCGCCCAGTCTCTCGAGCCCGCCGACAGCACCGGCCAGGGCATGCGAGCGCTGCCTCCCAAACCCGGTGGAGGCCCTGACCCCTACGCGCAATTCCGATCCGATCCTCTCGCCCGCCGCGCTCTTCGCGAGCAGGCGCGCCTCAATGCTCAGCTCCGCCAGAAGCAGGTGCTCGAAGCGACCGACCTGTTGCTCAAGATCGCCCGCGACCTCCGCGCCGAAATGGCCGCCAATCCCGACGGCATTCCTACGGCAAGCGAGACCGACCGCCTGCAGCAGATTCAGAAGCTCGCGCACCTGATCCAGGAACGCGAGAAATCCGAGGACCAGGTCACTGAAAATCTGGCCAAAGCGGGGGCGTCCCAATGATTCGCATCCTCACCCTCCCAGCTCTTTTGCTCCTTTGCGGAATCGCCGCCGCCCAGAACCCCTCTGCCGATTCCAAAGCCCCCGCTGCTCCGGCTGCCACCGCGGTCCACGACACCCATTCCCCCGCCACCCCGCCAACAGCGACTGCCCCGGCCCTCCCTGCGGCGAATGCCAATCCCCAGTCCCAGCTCATGCTCGCCAATGCCGACAAGCTCGTCGACCTGGCCCAGCAACTGAAGACTGAAGTCGACAAGACCAACCAGTTCACCCTCTCGCTCAACACCCTGCGCCGGGCAGAGGACGTCGAGAAGCTGGCCAAAGATCTTCAAAAGCAGCTCCAGCGCGGCAAGAAGTAGCGCACCCCGCGGCTACTGCGGCGGGTTCGCCACCTCGGCCGCGTGCCGCGCATTGCCCGCCCCCGAAATCTGGTCGTAGAGGCTCTGATACGCCTGCTTCTTCATCCTGCTCACCAGAACCGCCTCTGTCCGAGCCTTCTCCGTCTGCCCCATCGCCTGGTACAGCCGCGACAGACGCCAGTGCGGGTCCGAGTCCTTCGGATTCAGCTTGATCGCCGCCAGATACTGCGCCATCGCCTCTTCGTTGCGTCCCTCCGCAGCATAGATAATCCCCAGATCCAGATGCCCCAGCTCGATCCGCGGGTCGTCCTTCAGCGCTCGCTCCAGCTCCGGCTGCGCATGCTCGTTATCCTCCAGGTGCAGGTAGCAGTCGGCCAGATAAACCCGCGCCTGCGCATGCGAAGGATCGTTCTCCAGATCCACCCGGTACTCCGGTACCGCGTCGCTGAAGCGCTTCTGCGTCATCAGCAGATACGCCAGCCCGAAATGCACATTTGGCTCTTTCGGATTCGCCTTCACCGCCGCCTCGAACTGCGCCAGAGCCCCCGCATTGTCGCCCATCTGATCCAGAGCCTCTCCGGCCAGCATGTCCGCCGGCGCCGAATTCGGATCGATCTCCAGAATCTTCTTGTAATCGTCCATCACGCACTGTGGCTGCTTGCTCCACAAGCAGCTCTGCGCCAGCGTCATTCGCAGCGTCAGGTTATTTGAATCCCGATCCGCCGCCTTCTGCAGCCACGGAACCGCGCCCGCATAGTCGCCCGCACCGTAATGCGACATCCCCAGCAAAATCGTCAACCGCAGGTCCCCTGGATGCCGATGCAGCTCATGCGCAAAACAGGGAATCGCTTCCTGAAAGCGCTTGGCCTTGAAATACGCCAGCCCCAGATTCAGCTCCAGCTGTGGAAACGCAGGCGCAACCGCCAGCGCCTCGCGGTAATAAGTGATCGCTTCTGTGTAGTGTTCCTGCCGCGCTTCGTGGACCCCCACCTGCGCCAGGGCCTCAGCGTCGTGAGGATGGCCCTTCAGGATCGCCCGCCACGCTGCCTCGGCTTCCTCCGTCCGCCCTTGCTGATCCAGCGCCAGCGCTGCGGCGTGAGCACGATCGGCAGACTTGCTCTGAGCGAAGACGCCGGCGCCGGCCACGCCAAATGCAGCCAAACACACCAGCAGGGCACTACGAAACAGATACCTCAACGCCATCTCCAGGGCTCGGTGCATCCACGGCGAAGCATTCCAGTGAGAGTGTATCCCGAAGACGGTCGCATAGCGCGTCGTTTAGGAAACTCCGATTATGCAGGACTCCGATCAAGCTGCCCGTTTGAAAGGGCATGGCTTCACAGCCCTGCGGAAAAACGTGCCAGTGGTCAGCTTTTGTATCAGGGCACGACCTTGGTCGTGCCGAAAAACGCCGCAAAAAACAAGGGCTTTAGCCCCTGCGGCTTTTTCCTGCAGCCGGCCGGACTTTTTCCGCAAGCTGTTCAGCCGTGCCGAAAACCCTGAAATGGCTCCGGCTTCAGCCCCTGAGGGATGTTCTTGCCGGCTTGATCGGAGTCTCCCTGGAAGCCGCGACCCCTGCGCGAACCCGAAAAGGTTAAGGGATCTCTGCAGATGCCCTGCTTAGACAACATGGCTCTCGTCCACGTCGCAAAAGAAAAGCGGCAGGGGAGTGAACCCCTGCCGCGGGAGGCCATCGTTATCGCTGCTTCAGAACACGAACTTCCCACCCAGTTCCAGAACGCGAGGATCAAAGGTGGAAGTGACCTGTCCGAAGTTGTTGCTGACGTTGCCGGTTGTATCGTCGCGGTTCATGCTGCTGGCGACGCTGTTGAACTCGGTGTGGTTGAACGTGTTGAACGACTCAAACCGAAGTTCGATGTGGGATCCTTCCGTGATGGCGAAGGACTTGTACAGGGACGTGTTGAAGTTCAGACGGCCCGGTCCAATAACAGCATCCTTGTGAGCATTGCCGAAGCCCTGGTTAGGTCCACCGAGCCATGCTGGCACCGGATTGCCGAAGGCACTCGGATCGAACCACTGCTTGACTGTCTTTGTGTAGTGGACCTTGCCGACCTGGTTCGGACGGTTCGAGTATCCGCCGTCCAGCCCGATCGTGTCGTAATCCAGGCCCAGTCCAACACCCTGGTTTGCGATGATCGTGCCGGTCTGTGCGATCACGGTTCCCGCCAGTTCCCAGCCGCCGATCAACGAATGAGCCAGCCCGCTGCCATGTGCGTACAGCGGCAGCTGGTAGACGTAGTTAGCACCCAGGATGTGACGGCGGTCGAGTGCCCCGGCGCCCTTGTCGTACTTCAGGTTGAACGGATTGCTCACCTGGTTCAGATCGTAGCTGGTGATGTCGATCTCGTGCGACCACGTGTAATCGAGTTCACCGCTCAGACCGTGCTTATTCGCAGCACGAATCCCGGTCTGGAATCCGTTATACGTGCCGTTGCTGTCGTTGGTTTCCGTCGTGATGTCCCCGTATCCCTGAAACGCGCGGTACTGGTTGGAGTTACTCAGGCTTCCAGCATCGACCGCCGGATTGCAGGCCGTGTTGCCGCCGCCGATTTGATCGCCCGCATAATGGCACGATCCATCGCCCGCCTGAGCGCGAATGCTCAACGGCGTATCCAGCGGGAAGTTGTTGGTGTGCATCTCCACGTTCTGATGCCACGCCAGGTTCCCCACGTACTGCACCACCCAGATCAGCGACGGTGCCAGCTGGTGCTGTAAGCCGAGGCTGTATTGCGCCACCGCGGGAGCAGGATAGTCCTGCGCCAGGTTGGTAACGCCCGATGCGAACACCGGCAGCGCTGCGGTTTGTCCATTTTTCCAGCTCGTGTGCGGATTGCTGAAGTACACGTTGGTGGCGCCCGGGTTGTAGGCGAACGGCGGCGAGGTCGCCGCGTTGTAGATATCGTTCCCCTGCATCCTCTCGAAGAACGTGCCGAAACCGCCGCGCAGCACGGTCCTGTCCGTTTCCAAAGACGTCTTCAGAGAAGCCGATACGCGGCTGCCATGTGTTGTAGTCGTTCGTCACCAGGCCCTTCGGGAATCCGTTCTGCCCCGCAAGACCCATGCCGTTCAGATAGAACGATGTCGAGAAACCTGTCGGCTTCACAAATCCCGGTCCGTTGGGATTCATCGAACCATCGCTGTTCCACTGCGGTGCCTGGCTGGCCAGATACAGAGCCGGATTGAAGTTGGAAACGTAGTTGCCACGCTCCCACGCATGCGGCAGAGCATCGTAACGCATGCCCAGTTGCAGCGAGAGGCGCGGGCTCACGTGCCAGTTGTCCTCGAGGTAGACCGAAGACGTCTGGTTTACATAGTGGCGGATCGGCGTGTCCTGGAACTGCGAGTAGCTGCCCGCCAGACCCATCGCCATATCCATCACACCATCGCCCGACAGCGACCCGAAGCCGAAATCGCCTTCCTTGTCGCCGAACAGCTGCTGGTTCTTGGTGTAACGGTTATAGCTGAACCCGACCTTGAAGGCATGCTTGCCCATCGTGTACGAAACGTCCACGCGAGGCTCGTAGTCTTCAGCCGCGTTGTGCCACGGCGCAGAACCCATGTCTTCCGCCGTGCCCACCGGACTGCCAAAACCGGTGACCCCAGGCAGCGATTTCGTGCCGTTCGCGAAGAACGAATTCACGTTCCATCCCGACGGCAGAAAAGAGTTTGCGCTGTTGGTGATGTCGATGATGTTGCCGTCGTAGTTCATGCTGGCTTCAACAAGCAGATTCGCCGAGATGCTGCCGCTCAGCTTGATCGCAGCGCTGTTCGACGGGTTCGACAACGTGCTCGTCACCGTCGGATAGCTGTACCACAGCCAGCTCAGGAACGGCGCGCCGTATCCCTGCACCACTGAGTCGTGCATGTAGTGGCCCAGGATCTTCCACTTGTCGTTGACCGAGTGATCCACGCGCACGATGTCGTCGCGCACATTGATCGGCAGCGATACGCCCTCGACGAAGTGATCGTTCCCGGCGTTCGGCTTGGGCAGAATCCCCGACTTCAGCCACAACACGCCGTTCGGATCGAAGAGGTTTGCCGGAATCACGTTGCCCGGGAACGTTCCTCCCGGTGTCAGGCCATCCGCCGCCAACTTCGCGACAAAAGCCGGATCCGAGACGTCCGTGAGCTTCGGCACATTCAGCTTGGTTCCGAGTGAGTACGCCGGAGGAACCCACGCCAGGTTCTGGCCGATCGTCGGAAAGTCCGCCGCTGGCTCAGTCTGGTTGTTCGATACGCCGCCCGACTGAATAATGCGCCGCCATTCCTCGTTCCAGAAGAAGAACGTCTTGCGCGGTTTCTGGAAAGGAAGCAGCGGGCCGCCCATGTTGGCGCCGAAAATGTTGTAGTGCAGCGGCAACCGCGGCTGTGTGCCGCCGTTGTACTTGTTGAAGAAGAAGTTCGCGTCGTAGTCCGTGTTGCGGTTGAACTCCCACGCTTCACCGTGATAATGCTCCGCCGCCGCTCTTCAGCGCCAGTGAGATCGTCGCGCCGGACGAAATTCCGTAGTCCGGTGGATAGTTGCTGGTCAGCATCTCGAACTGCGCGATGGCATCCTGCGAGGGCATGATGTCCATGCCGCCGGCGCCGCCGCGGTCGTCCGCTTCGCCACCGTCGATCAGCCAGATGTTGTGGCTCTGACGCAGGCCGTTCACGCTGATGGTGAAGTTCGCCGCCACCGAAGTCGGCGTGTTGCTGTCAGGCAACGCAGAACTTACGCCCAGACCCAAAGCGGCCAGTGCGGCGAAGTTCCGGTTCTCGGTCGCGATCTTCTCCACCTGCTGCGAGGAGATCGTCGTGCTGATCACGTTTTCGTCCGTCTGCACCTGCAGAGCGCTCGCCTGCACCGTGACCGTCGTGGCCTCGGTGCCGACCTGCATCTTCACGTCCGCGCGCAACGTCTGCGATACGTTCAGAACCAGTCCGTTGGACACGAAGGTCTGAAACCCCTTCGCCGCCGCCTTCAGATCGTAGGTGCCGATGTTCAGAGCCGGAAACGCGTAATACCCGGCTTCGTTGGATGTTGTCGTTAGAGTATTGCCGCGGGCGACATCCGTAAGGCTCACTTGAGCCCCCGAAATGACCGCGCCGGTTTGATCGGTGACAATGCCGGTGATCTCAGAGTTCTGCTGCGCATACGCTGCGCCCGCGAACCCGAGGCATAGCATCACGAAGACCACGTACAACATGGGTCTTCCGAGTACTTGTCTCATGAAATTGCCTCCTCATGAAGCTAAGGGCCCACTTCGATAAGCGCGTGCCTCGCGTTATCGAAGCACCCACCGATCCCGCGTCAGCTGTACGAATCCTGACTCATCTACTGCCATTTCGTTCCGATATTTCGGGATCGGTCCGCAAGCCTAACAAGCGTTTTCCACTGTTGTCAAGCGTTTTATCAAATAGGTCCACGTCTCGGTTACGGGTCGCCTCCAGGGTCGGCAATAACTCAAAATTGCGACCCGTATGCCTGAAATCCGAAAAGCAAATCGCCGTGATCCGCTTTTCGCATGGATAATTTCGCCTGACCCCTAACTAATTGCAGCGATGCATAGTTCCACCCGCTGGAACGCCGCAATTCCTCGATCAAACGAAAGTCGCCCGAACACTGAAATCCCATTTTCCGGACAAATCAGCCTGTAACCGCGTACAGCTCTACAGTCTTCAGTAGTCAAAATCAGAGTTTTGTCCCGTCAATTTTCTTCTCCAGCGGCAGCGATCGCGACGAGCTCCCCACGCTCAGCGTCCTCTCTCCCTCCGCCGTCACCCACTTCTGCTCCTTCGTCGACCAGTACTCCAGCTGCCGAAAAGGTACGTGCATCGTTACAATTTTGGTCTGCCCCGCCGGCACATGCACCCGATCGAATGCCGCCAGCGCCCGCACCGGAAACTGCACCCCCTCCGGCGCTGTCGCCGGTGCTCCCAGATACACCTGCGGCACTTCGTCCGAATCCACTCCGCCCGTGTTTTTAATCTCCACCGTCACATCCACGCCGCCATCCGCTGCCTTCGCCGTCTTCAGTCCCGAATATTCGAACGTCGTGTAGCTCAGTCCAAATCCAAACGGGAACAGCGGCTCGATCTTTTCCTGATCGAACCACCGATACCCCACGTTCACGCCTTCGCTGTACGTCGTCTTCCCATCCACGCCTTTCCCCCGCTCCGGATGCTCAGGACTCGTCGCCGCGTAATCCGTCAGCGCTTTCCCCCACGTCACCGGCAGCCGCCCCGCCGGGCTCGCCTTGCCCAGCAGCAGATTCGCCGTCGACCACCCGCCCTCATCGCCCGGCCACCACATCTCCAGCACGCCCTTCACCTTGTCCAACCACGGCAGCGCCACCGGCTGGCTGGTGTTTAACACCACCACCGTGTTCGGATTCACCGCCGCCACATCCTCCACCAGCTTGTCCTGATCGCCCGGCAGTCCGAACACCGGCGTCAGCCGCGTCCACACAAACACCACCGCCGTCTTCGCGTTCTTCGCCGCCGCAATCGCCGCGTCGTGATCCGCCACGCGCTGCTCCGGCGTGTACCAGTTCAATCGCACCTCGACCGGCGAGCCCGACGAATCCGGCGACGTCTCCACCTCAATCGCATGCGGACCCGCCGACAGCTCCACCGCGCGCCGCACGTTATCCATCCCGTCCGGCGTCGGCACCACATTGTCCTGGTTCGCCTGCAGAATGTCCCCGTGCACCCCGCCCTGGAACGCCCCCGTCTGCGCCAGCTTCTTGCCGTCCAGCGAAATCGTCGCGTTCGTCCCCATCGCCTGCAGATAAATCCAGTAGTCACCCGCATGCGGAGGCGTCAGCGTCCCCTTCCACGTCACTTTCGAATTCGGCGCCAGCGCATTGCCCTTCTTCTTTGTGAAGTTCAGCTCCGCATCCGTCGTCTCCGCGCCGCCACCGGTCCGCACCAGCCCCGGCTGGCCGTCGTGACTCAGCACGCTTGCCGGCACCGTTGTTCCCGTCATGTCATCGGCCACGGCAAATTGAATCTGCGCATTCCCCGAGACTTTCTTCATCGCCGCCAGCGGACCCACTTCCCGCCACGGCAATCCAACACTCCGCTCTCCGTTGATCCCGATCGAGTCCACCTGTCCTGCCGTCGGCCCAATCAGCACCACCGATCCCAGATCCGCCGCCTTCAGCGGCAGCACATGATCCTCGTTCTTCAGCAGCACGGCGGCATCTTCGCCCGTCTTCTCGATGATCTTCGCGTTCGCCTCCACCGCCTGTGGCGTCACGTTGTGCTGTTGCATTCCGTCCATGTAGCCCATCTTCACAATCTCGTACAGCACGCGCCCCGCGGCCCGCGTGATCGTCGCTTCATCCACCGTCCCGTCCTTCAGCGCCTGCTCCATCTTTTCCGGATTCAGCTTCACCCCGAAGTTCCCGCCACCTCCTCCGCGCACCGGCGCCGGCTCTTCCGGAATATGCCCGCCGAACATCGCCATGATGGCGTCCATCATGTGCGGTGGCGGAGGCGGTGGCACCGGCTGCAGATCGAAGAACGACGGAATCGTGAAGACCGCCCCCTTCGCCGGCTCGCCCGGCATCTCCATGTCCAGCCCCGCGTTGATGAAGTTAACCGCGTGCACCGCACCCCAGTCCGACGTCACGAACCCCTTAAACCCGATCTGGTCCCGCAGAATCGTCGTCAGCGTGTCCTTGTTCCCGCACGCAAACGTCCCGTTCAGCCGGTTATACGAGCACATCATCGACGCCACGCCCGCCTTCACCGCCGCGTCGAACGGTGCCACATACACCTCGTGCAGCGTCTGGTCGTCGATATACGTGTTCTCGTTCGGCGAGTCGTACCCGACGTAGTGCTTCACCATCGCCATCACATGCTGCGCCTGGATCCCCCGGATCTCCTCCGCCCCCATCACGCCCGACAAATATGGATCCTCACCGAACGTGTTGTACCCGCGCCCGAACTCCAGATCGCGATCGATATTCACGAATGGCTGCAAACTCACATCGATCCCGTTCGCCCGATCCTCGCGCCCGATCACCACGCCGTTCTCTTCCGCGTCCTTCGCGCTGAAGGTCGCCGCCACGCCCATCGTCGCCGTCTCGCCCTGGCTCGGCACCCGCGTCAGCGCTCCCGGAGGCCCATCCGCCATCCGCAACCCAGGAATCCCCAGCCGCGGAATCCCCGCCAGATAACCCGCCTGCCCCTGGTACACCGACGGATCCTCCTGCGTGCCATGAATCAGCGTGATCTTTTCCTTGAGCGTCATCTTGCTCAGCAGCTCATCCACGCGCGCATCGCCCGTCACCACCGGCGCCTTCTGCGCTCCCATCGCGCCCGTCAGTAAAACCGCCGCTCCATAAAACGCCAGCCACCGCATCCCGCTCCGATTCATCGTGTCCCCCTTGAATTTCAATTCACTCTGCCGTTGTCCTTCTATCGTGAAAACCGATCAGACGCCGGCCGGCACCGATCCCGCAGACCGCCCGACAGTCTACAGCAAAATCGATTCACTTCAACAGCCGCAATCAACCGCTCGATTGAATCAGACCCATTCTCTGCCGAATCCGACAGTCCCGCCGTCACCTGAACGGAAACGAAGGGCGAGGCAAAATAAACCAAGCGGGCTGATGGGGACGTGAGGGTAGCATTGAGTCCTCATGCGAATGCTGGCAAGCGCTGTTGGTCTTCTCCTTGTCTCATCCACCCTCTCGTCGCAGCGAGGACCAGTTGCCACTCCCCGCATTCGATCTGTCGTGCAGGGATCTCTCATCGCCTCAGGTAGTCAGCCGTTTCATCTCGAAGCGACCATCACGGAAGGCCGGGAGGCGGCACCCTACGCGACGATTCAGATGGATTGGATATCTGCCGCGAGCTATCGAGAAGTGATTCGTTCCGCCGACTTCAACTCCGTCCGCATCTCCTCGAACGGACGTTTCTACGAGAACGATTCCGTCCCCTACTTCCCCCTGGTCCTGCAAACGCTAACAACAGCAATGCTTGATCCCAAGCCGATTGTTGATGCAGTTCAGGAGGGTGATCGCGTTCTAACTCAGTCCAATGGAGCCGTCGATGAGTCAGGTGTCTCGTGTTTCGATGCACAGCGTCGCCTGTGCCGCCGCGATCCTGGCGGACTCAAAGAGACAGTTGCTGCGTCAGGTCATGCAGTGACGTTTGGAAATTACCAGCCATTCGGAGATAAGAGAATCGCGCGAGTGATTACCAACGCTCCCCGGCTTGGCGAAGAACTGCTCACTCTTACCATCACTCAACTAAAGAAGATCGACAAGGTCGTTCAGATCGAAGTTCCAGCCGACGCCGGAACTGGCCAAATCGAATATAAGGATGTTTCTGAGGCCGAACTGAGGAGCCATCTTGTCGGTTTGCCCTCCGTCATCTGGCCTCAACCCCTCGACGGAGCCGAGCAGGGGCCAGCCAGCTTCTTCATTTCCATCGATACAACCGGAAAGGTACGCGAAGTTCAGCAGCTCTACACAGTCAATGAACGGACGAACGACTCCGCGATGAGCCAGCTGATGGGGTGGCGCTTCACGCCCTTCGCCGTCGATGGCAAACCGATGCAGACCAGTGGCATCTTGAGATTCACGCTGAACACTCGTGAGTTTGGTCCGCAAACGCCACTCACCGACGCGGACAGAAGAAAGCTCGTGGCGAACCCAACGAACCCAACGATAAACGGAAATGTTCCGCCTTCCGGAACTACCTACTCACTTTGGGCAGCCGTCGATTCCGACGGTCACGTGATTGAAATCATGGCAGGTGATGGACCCAATGAACTCTTCATTCCCTGCATGCAGGCGGTGCAAAGCTGGCACTTCAAGCCATTGACCATCGACGGCGCCGCCGTACCCTTTCGCGCAAATCTGATATTCCGTTTCTAATTCGTCGGGCAGATGTGGGAAGCCCCGATCCCCGTCCAGCCACCTTTGCATCAGGGCACGACTAAATGGGTGCCCCTTTACCTGGCCTGAGCAAGCGCTGAACGGAGTGAGGCTTGCGCCGAATGGCTCTGCCCGGTTCTGGCAGATGTGGGAAGCCCCGATCCCCGACCAGCCGCCCTTTGTATGCAGGGCAAGGCTTCAGCTGAACCTCGCGCAGCGAGGCCCGGTAGAAGAGCGGGCCTTCAGGCCCGCGTCACAGGCAAGCCACTCCGGACTCCAAAGCCCCTCACGCACCAGGCCAGCAATAAAACCCACCCCCCCCCCCCAAAAAAATGCCCGCAGGCCAGGTTCACCCCACAGCAAGAAGCTAGAGCCCTCGCCAGCCCCTTTTCAAATCAATTCCCACTGAACTCCACCCGAAAGTACCGCGTCTCAGGCCCTGATTCCCAATGTGGGAATGCGCGCTTCTCCCCCGGATGCAATGGGCCCACTCTCTCTCCTCAGCCACGGAAACGTGTCCCAAAAGACCAAACTATTAATTTAATAATTGACACGCCACGCCGCCCCGCCGTATAAATTCGAAGTATTAATTTCTTAATTGTTGACCCGGAGGAAGCGTTGCCAAGAAAAAAATCGCCCAACCTCACCGAAGGCGAGCTCCCGCTGATGGAAGTGCTTTGGAAGAAGGGCCGCGCGACCGTCGGCGAGGTCGTGGCATCTTTGCCGGCCCATCCGCCGCCCGCCTACAGCACCGTGCTGACCACTTTGCGCATTCTTGAAGGCAAGGGCTACCTGCGGCACACGAAAAGAGGACGGGCCTTCGTCTATGAGCCCGTGATCGTTCAGGAGGAGGCCAGCCGCAAGGCGCTCGGGCACCTGCTGAACCGTTTCTTTGGCGGCTCGCGGGAATTGCTGGTCGTCAATCTGCTGAAAGAAGAAACCATCGGCCGGGCAGAATTGCGGCGAATCAAAAAGATGATCGCGGAAAGTAAGTAGGAGAGCGCAATGATCCACGTCGACTTTGTCATGACAACTCTTCTCAATGGAATCTGGCAGGGGACGTTCCTGGCGGCGGCCATGGGCCTGCTTCTTAAACTGCTTCCACGACTCAACCCGGCAACTCGATTTACCGTTCTGTGGGTAACCTTGATCGCCGTGGTGGCGTTGCCCCTCGCACCGCTCGCGTCAAGAATGTTCCCTCCACCCCCGCAAACGGATTTGCCTGCGATTGCAACGGCAGACGAACCCACGCCCACGACCA
The DNA here is from genome assembly GCA_963702285.1 of uncultured Acidobacteriaceae bacterium. Lineage (GTDB taxonomy): Bacteria > Acidobacteriota > Terriglobia > Terriglobales > Acidobacteriaceae > Palsa-343. The sequence goes on from CAVPCB010000062.1 coordinate 13,822, forward strand.
CGGTCCCCGTGAATATTCAGCAGCCTCGGTTCAGCCTGCAAAATGTTCCGGCGGGCCCCGAGTCGCACCGCATCTCGATTCCGAAATCAAAAGCCCAATCCGCTTCTGCGCACGCATCCGAATCTTTGCCCCAGCGGATCGCTGCCTCCCAAAGTGCATCGGTGGTGGCGACGGTGGAGCATCCCGTGATCCGCATCGACTCAGGAAAGATTCCGCGAACGCTCGGGATCATCTGGGCATTCCTGTCTCTCCTGATGCTGGCCCGCCTCGGATTTGGCTTCCGCAAGCTGCAGGGATTAAAAGCAGACGCCCTGCCGCTTCCCCGCGAGTGGCAGCTGCAGTTAACACGTCTGAGCCGCATCAATGGAGTCCGCCGGAAAACGCAATTGCTCGTTTCCACCCGCATTGCAGCCCCCATGTCGCTCGGGTTTCTTCACCCCGCGATCCTCATTCCTCAAACCCTCCTCGATACTCTCTCGAATGCGGAACTGGAACACGTCGTGCTGCACGAACTGGCTCACCTCCGTCGCCGGGATGACTGGACCAACCTTGCGCAGAAATTCATTGCGGCTATCCTTCCCATCCAGCCGGCGCTTTACTGGATCGGTCACCGCATGTCCATCGAGCGCGAGATGGCGTGCGATGACTGGGTGATTGCGGCAACGGGAACGGCCAAGCCGTATGCGGCGTCGCTCACAAAAGTGGCGGAACTGACGCAATGGCGCCGCGCCGACATTCTCGCGGCAGGCGCGACCGGAAATCGTTCGCAGCTTTTCACCCGCATCCATAACATGCTGAATGAAACGCGGAACGCGGCGCCGAAGCTCGCCCTCGCTCCGCTCGCCGCGGCGATTGCGGCAGCCGCGACATTGATCTGCATCGGCGTGCGGGCGCCGCAACTCATCGCCTTCGCGCAAACATCGGCGTATGAAAATGGCCCTCAGCAGCCGATCCCACCAACCTCGCCGCGCCCGCCCCACGCTGCCGTTGCAGCATCAGCGCCATCGGCCTTACCGGCGCGGCTGGCGCAGATCGCGTCGCTTGCTCCCGTGCAGTCGCCCCCCTCCCCGCTGGCAGCCTCCGCACCCCTGGCGCCCACCGCGCCCCTGGCTCCCGACGCGCCCTTCGCGTCCGCAGCCGCGCAGCAGAGCGGCGAGACGCATATGGAGATGACGAACCGCAACGGGTGGAACTCGCTCAGCGTGAAGATTGACGGCGCCATCGAATTCACCGACGACGATCACGACGTTAAATCCCTGTCTCCTGGCGGCCATTTCCGGATCGAGGAACGGACCGGTCTCTCTGCACGAGCGTATGACGTGAAGGCGGATTCGGCTGGCAACCTCACGAAAACCTGGTGGGTCGACGGGGCGGCCAAACCGCTCGACACCGAGGTGCGGGCATGGCTGGACCGCTTGCTCCCGCAGATGATTCGAGAAAGTGGGATTGGAGCCGGACCCCGTGTGACGCGAATTCTCCGCCAGGGAGGTCCGCAGGCCGTCATCACGGAAATAAGCTTGATTCACAGTGATGGATCGAAACGCATCTATCTCGAGCAGCTTTTTTCGCAGGCGACCCTCAACACCCAGCAACTGAAGGATGCCGCAGGATTGATCCGGCGGATCTCCTCCGACGGCGACAAAGCGCAGGTGCTCACCGTCGTGGACGGAAAGTATTTCACCGCGGAGCTCCGCTCGTACCTTTTCGAGGCAGTGGAAAGCATTAGCTCCGATGGCGACAAACGCCGGGTGCTTTCCGACATCGTTAAGAAGGACCCGGCAAGCGCTGACACACTGGTGAGCGTGGCGCGGGCGGCAAAGCATATTTCCTCCGACGGCGACAAGGCTGAAGTGCTGATCGAAATGGCAACTCCCTATCGTCCCGGCGGCGGTCTCGATGTCGAGTATTTCGAAGCGGTGAGGTCGATTGCGTCGGATGGGGATCACGCGCGCGTTCTCTCCTCCATGCTGGCGGCGCACGGCGACGATCGCGACACCCTGTCCCGGGTGCTGCAGTCGGCCGAAAAGATTTCCTCCGATGGTGACAAAGCACGCGTGCTCAAAGAGGCGGTTTCGAGGTACAGCAACGACGATCCCATCCGCAAGGCGTTCTTCGATGCGGCGAATTCAGTTTCCAGCGACGGCGACCACCAGCAGGTGCTCGTGGCACTCGCCCACCGCCAGGGAATTGACGCAGCGACGCTGGACGGAATCGCAAAGTCCGCGCAGCGGATTTCGTCCGACGGCGACAAAGCTCGCGTCCTGATGGAGCTCGCCGGGACGAATCTTGAGCCGGTCCGCGACGATTTTTTTAACGCTGCAAATACCATTCATTCGGATGGCGATCATAGCCAGGTCTTAATGACCGTGCTCGACAAGCCGGGAACCTCCTCCACCACGGCGATCGCCGCGATTCAGTCCGCAACCCGTATTTCTTCGGAGGGCGATGTGGGCCGGGTATTGCTCGATGCCGCTGACCGCTATCCCAGCGACCCGGCCGTCGACGCAGCGCTCCGCAAGGCTGTCGAAAGCCTGCATTCAGATGCCGTCTATCGATCGGTCATGTCCGAGATTGCGCGGCACAGTGGAAAAAGTTAGCGACGTCAATTCCTGTCGCCAGCCGCCTCACTCCGAATGCAGAATCTTTGCGATATCCAGCGCAAACGCGCGCCGGATCGGCAGCACCGCGGCCGCCGCCAGAATAGCCATCAGTACCACCAACGCCCCCATATAGCTGATCGGATCCAAACCGCTGATACCGTAAAGCGCGCGACGCAGGATTTGCGACAGGCCCGCCGTGATCCCCACTCCGGCCACCAGTCCCAGCAGCACAGGCCAGGCGAATCTCCGCAGCACCGCGGATAGAATCTCGGCCCGATTGGCTCCCACTGCGAGCCGAATCGCAATCTCTTTGGTTCTTCGCGACACCGCGAAACTCACAAGACCCAGCAGGCCCACAACTGCCAGAAACGTCGCAAGGCTGCCCAGCAGGCTGACGATCGTCGCGATCTGCTCCGCCTGTGAAGCATTCTTGCGAAACCCGGCCGTCAGCGGCGTCATCGTTGGAAAAAGTTTCGTGTCGATGCTGCCTGCAACTTCCCTGATGATCGGCGACGCGGTCTTTGCATCGCCCGCCGTCCTCACCAGGACGGACATGGTGGGCAGAACATCCGTGCTGGGCGGATAGTAAATCTCGGTTGCGTCGGTGTTGTTCAGCTCCATGGCCCGGGTGTTGCCGACCACGCCCACCACGATGTCTTTGCCATCCTTCCATGGCTTTCCGATCGCATCGTCGGTAGGCCACCGTTTGCGCGCCAGCGACTCGCTCAGGATCACCGCATTCTTTTCGCCGGCGCGGAATGTACGGCCGCGTAGCACAGGAATGCGCATCGTCTGGAAGAAATCCGGACTAACCCAGTTGGGATAGATCAGAATGCGCCGGCCATCGACATCGATGCTCGTGATCATCACAACGTTATTCACCAGAGGCGGATTCATCGCGATCGCAACCGACGTCACCCCAGGCACGGCCTGCAGCCGGTTCTGCAATTGATCGAGATAGCTTTGCGCATTGGCGGACGAATAGCCGTGCTCCTTCAGTCCAGGATCGATCGACAGCACCTGCTCATAACCGAAGCCAGGGTCGGAGTACAACGTGTGCAGCGTCGCCCGCACCAGCAATCCCGCAAGAATCATCAGCACGCAGCTGGCGCCCACCTGCGCACACACAACCAGCTGATGCCACAGGAAGCGATCCTTCTTTCGCCGAATCATCTGCACCGTCGGCAGAAATCCGAAACCAAGCGCCGCAACCATACCCATCGCGGCGGTAAACAAAAGCACCCGCCAATCCGGCATCGCGCTCATCCACGACGGTGCGTTGGAGTAGGCCAGTACGGCACGCAGCACCGCATAACTGAGCGGAAGCGCAGCCATCGAACCAAGCCAGCCCAGCAACAGATTCTCCGTCAGCAGCTGGCGGAACACCCGCAACCTGCGCGCGCCAAGATCGAATCGCAGCTGGATCTCCCTCTGCCTTCCCGCTCCGTGCGCCATCACCAATCCGCCAAGATTCGCGCAAGCAACCGCAAGAATCAGCAACACCAAAAAGCCCGCAAACCCGAGCACCGGCCCACCATCCTCAAGTGAGAGGAAATGAGCGCCGGGGGTCACCATGATGTGCTCGTGGTCCCAGATCACGGCAGGGTAAATCTTGCGGAGCTGGTTCGTCAGCGACAGCAGTTCCTGTTCCGCCATGGACGCAGAAACACCCGGCGCCAGCCGCCCCCACATCAGAATCAGCCCATCGAACCCCGGATCGGAGAGCGACTTACTCCCATCCACAAAGTAAGAATGCTGCAGCAGAGGTAGCCAGAGATCCGGATCGTCAGTACCCAGGTTTGCAAATCCCGCTGGAGTAACTCCGATCACAGTGGCTGCCTTTCCACCCAGTTGCATCGACTTACCAACGATGGATGGATCGCTGTCGAACTTTCTTTGCCAATAGCGATAGCTCAGAACAACAACCGGAGCAGAGCCGGCGTTTTCGCGAGCGGAATCGAACAGTCGCCCCGCGACCGCCGATGCGCCAAGCTCGCTGAAATAATTCGAGCTGACAAACTCAGGATGAACGCGCTGCTCATCCTGATTCACCACCATAGGCGCTGCATTCATGGTGGCCATCACTGCCGCCAGCGATTGCGCGTGGTCGCGATACCAGGCGATCGATGCATACGGCACGCCCGGCGTAATGTTGTCGGGCGAGCGCCGCTCGATGCGAACCAGCGTCGACGGATCGCGTACCGGAATCGACTGCAGCGAAATAATGCTGTACAGACTGAACGCCAGCGTGCTCACGCCGATGCCAAGTGCGAGCACCACAATGGCCGTGATTGAAAATCCCGGCGACCTGGCCAGAATGCGCGCGCCGAAACGCAGATCCTGCACAATCGACACCAGCCACAGCGTGCCGCGGCTTTCGCGGCAGTCCTCCTTGACCTGCTCGAGACCTCCGAACTCAAGCCGCGTTGCGCGTCGAGCCTCATCTTCGCTCAGGCCCCCGCGTACCTTGTCGGCAACCTGCGATTCGAAGTGAAAACGAAGCTCGGCGTCGAGCTCCTTTTCCATCCGGCCCGTCCTGGTCAACCGCTCGAACCAGTTCATGCGGATTCTCCCAGCGGATGCTTCAGGATCGCTCCCACCACATCGGTCAGGCGCTCCCAGTTCTCCGTTTCGATTTTGAGTTGCGTGCGCCCCTTCGCCGTCAGCCGGTAAAACTTTGCGTCGCGGCCCGTGTCGGTCGGACCCCACTCGGCCACCAGGAACTTCTTGTTTTCCAGGCGGTGCAGTGCCGGGTACAGCGACCCCTGCTGGATCTGCAGAGTCTCTTTCGAAATCACCTGGATGCGCTGCGCAATCGCATAGCCGTGAACCGGACCCAGCGCCACCACGCGAAGAATCAGCAGATCGAGCGTGCCTTGAGGAAGATCGAATCTGGGCGAGGTCGTCATGCCTATCCCTTCTACATATACCCGATCATAGGTAGAAGCGCAAGGCGTCAACATAAAATGCTTCAGTCGCTGTCAGCCTCACGGCGAGTCTCGTGAGACGGAAGACCCTGGCCTGAGCGCAGTCGAATGGCATCTGCGACTGCTCTCTGTAGGAAGCGCAATCAGCGTTATCTCCGGGTTGCCGGTGATTCGCTCAAACGTTCGATTCAGAATGATGACTGAAGCTCGCGTGATACATCTGCCGATGCTTTCGAGTTGGTCCGTCCAGAGTCTGTTTTTCTACGGCTCCGCCAGAAGCTCCCTTCTCAGCGCTGGGTCATCAATGACATAAAATAGCGCAACTGCTCTCCCGTTTCGTTCCATGTTTTCATGTTCTCTATATGGTTTCAGTCTGATTATTTCCGTTATGCCGTTTTCAGTGGTGACAATACGGTAATACATCGATGGGGTTAGTTCTTTCGCCTTGCCCTTTACCTGTGCCAGCTTTTCCCTTTCCTGTCTGTTAATACAAATTTCGCATCAGGGCCTCCCAGTGGCGTGTAAAACTCTAGTTCCACTGAAACGTCTGTGCGTGTAAGTCCAGGCGGAAGTGTGATCGATCTCGGCAGTTTCGACTCATTCGCCAAAGTGAAGCTTGACTCAACGCATCCGGATAACGCGCAGGAAGAGATGCATAACGCAGCGACGAGAAGAAATCTGCCTGTGCATGGAGAGGTCATCGTGAGCTCCATGCCGCTGATCGTAGCATTCAGGCTCGTCGCAAGTTGGCCGGATTGTGTCACTCTCGCAACTGTCGCAGGACTTTGAAAGGCATTCGGGACGGAAAGTCGCCCGTCTGGAAGTTACGAGGCGACAAGACTCTTCGCTCTGCGTTTGGCGCAAAGAAAAATTAAAGATAAAAGTTCTTCGCAAGACAAGACACCACGGATGCTGTGAGCCCCACGCCACTACTTTTACTTCAGGACACGAGTTCAATCCCTCCAAAGAATGCTGCAAGAATGAGCCGCCTTCGACGCCGCCGCCGAAGCGTGCCAAACTCACCGCCCCGCGAGCCCGAGCAGACCCCGCATCTGCCGCTCCTCCGCAGCCAAATGCTCTTCCCCATCGAACCGCGCCCGCACCATCCCCGTGCGATCGATCAGAAACGTCACCGGCACCCCCAGCACGCCTCCATAGCGTGCGCCCAGCTTCGCATTTCCCATCACCACCGGATAATTCAGGTGCAGCTTCTCCACAAACGCCCGCGCCGGCGCCGCGTTGTCATCGATCGAAACCCCGATCACCACCAGCCCCCGCGGCCCATACTCCTTCTGCCATTCCATGAACTGCGGCATCTCCACCTTGCATGGAGCACACCACGTCGCCCAAAAATTCAGCAGCACCACCTTGCCCCGATCCCCGGCCAAATCCACACGCGTCCCATGCAAATCCTCCAACGCAAACTCCGGCGCATGCTTTCCCACCAGCGACACCGGCGCCTGCGCGCGTCCCGCACAACTCAAAGCCCAGAGCACCACCCATACGACAGACAGCGCTCCTCAGCTGCCGTTGCGGCAGTGACCCGACGCCCCTGCACGATCTCGCCGCGTTCCTGACGTCAGAAATCTCTCGGGGGAGCGAAAACTCTGTCATCCTGAGCGAGCTTTCCAAATTAGTCGCGCGCGCTTTTCGCGCGACATCAATTAAGAGAGAGTCGAATGGACCTACATTTTTTCCCAGCCACCGCGGCACTTCCGGAAGCATGTAAACTTCTTTCTTCCGCACCTATCGCGTCGGTTCAGCACCGTAGCCCCGCGCCACCCAGTCCGCGCCAAAATTCTGCGCGATGTACAGCACCCGCACCTGCGTGAAGCCCATCCCGTGCAGCAGCGCCCACGCCGGCGCCACATTCGGACACTTCTCCCACGGGCAGCATCCGCAGTACAGAACGATCGCCCCCGTCCGCGGCAATCCCTCAACCCGCGCCCGCAGCGCCTGCAAACCCTCCGCCTGCGAACCCGGCCCCGCATACACCGCTCCAGGAATGCGCTCCTGGTCGTACATGATCCGCGACCCGACCTGCACGATCAGCGCCGCATGCGGATTCGCCGCGAGCTCCTGATGCAGCGCCTCCGGCTGTATCAACGCATCCTTCGCGATCGTCGCCGCCGATTGCGCCAACAGCGCGCAAGCTCCAGTCAACCCGATCAGTGCTGCTGCCACCATCCCGCCTCGCCACAAATTCCTGCTCATCATGAACCTCGTGTACATCGCCGTTCTTTATTGTAGAAGCCCTAACCTGGCGCTCCCGGAATGGACCAGAAATGGACCAGGAATGAAAGCAATCCTCACAAACCGGCAAAACGGCAGAAAAGCAGAAAAGCAAAAACAGCAGACAGCAAAACAGCAAAAACTTGATGCGACGCCCAGGTTCACCCCATAGCAAGTAGCAAGCGCCTTTTTGCCGCCCAAATCAATTCAAATCTGCCATCGGACAAATCCAAAGTAACCCGGCAAAAACAGCAAAAACTTGATGCGATGCCCAGGTTCACCCCACAGCAAGTAGCGAGCGCCTTTTTACCGCCCAAATCAATTCAAATCAGCCATCGGCCAAATCCAAAGTACCGGGGCCATCCCAATTCGGGAAAATCGCCGTATCAAGGACAAAAAAGAAAAGGGCCATCAAGGCCCTTCCCAAATCCGTACTACTCCCTAATCCCTATTCCCTATTCCCGATTCCCGATTCCCTACTCCCTGCTCCCTAACCTACCACCGGTACAAAGTCATCTTGTCCAGATATACCGTCGACGATCCCGCCCCCCGCGGTGCGCCCATCCACCTGCAGATTCGTGATCAGCGACGATCCCCATCCCAGCGCAAACGCCGACGGTGTCGTCTGGTTGATGTCCTGCTCCGCATCATCCAGCCACACCGACTGGTAGGTCACGTTGCCCGCATCGTCGCGCGAGTACGCCACCTGCACGTGATGCCACGTGTCCTGGCTCCAGTCCTGCACATTGCACGCCTGATCCGACTTCAGCCACCGATCCACCGGAATCTGCGGCGTTCCCTCGTTGGTCGTGTAATCCCACGTGTTCGACCAGCCGTCGCACTGGAATCCGAAAATCACGGTCTGCCCGTTCGGCATCGTCTCGTTCATATCCATCTCGAGATTCGCAACGCTGTTCACCGAGCTGTCGAGATAGACCCACACGTCGTATAGAAAGTGCTTCGACGTCGTGTCGTTCGCGAACGAAACGTGAAACCTCTCCCCGCCGTAGTAGGTGTAGTCGGAGGAGAACTGCCGCGCGCCTCCGCTCAGCGATGGCGTTTCCACCAGGCTGCTCGCCCCCCATGCGCTGCCGCTCGCTCCGCTCGTTGCTGTGTCGTAGTCCGCCTTCCAGTTGCTCAGCGTCTGAATATCGTTCACCCGCGCCGCATTGCTCGGCACCAGCGCCAGCGCGCCTCCCGAACTCCCCGTGCCCGAACCAGATCCCGAGCCGCTTCCCGATCCCGATCCAGAACCACTCGAACCCGAGCCACTTCCCGATCCGCTACCCGATCCAGAACTGCCCGATCCGCTTCCAGATCCCGAGCCGCTCCCGGACCCCGAGCTACCCGAGCCACTCCCGGACCCCGAGCTACCCGAGCCGCTTCCAGACCCCGAACCACTCGAGCCCGAACCGCTTCCCGATCCGCTACCCGATCCAGAACTGCCCGATCCGCTTCCAGATCCCGAGCCGCTCCCGGACCCAGAACCACTACCCGACCCAGAACCACTGCCCGACCCAGAACTACCCGATCCGCCGGACCCAGAACCCGTGGTCCCGGAACCCGAGCCGCTTCCGGCGCCGCTTCCGCTGCCGGCGCTCGCCTGTGTGGGGTTGGAGTTGACGACAATCGAGCCGCATCCGGCGATGACGGCCGAAGCGATAAGGATGGCAAGTGAACCAGCGGTCCAGCGAAGAGTTTTCACAGTTAAGCCCAGTCAGAGAAATTCGAGCGCGTTCTCTCGGGCTTGCAGACGTACCCCGCCGGAATGCCTGAGTTGCTCCAGGACACTCCCGCCAGGCCTTCTCCACGATCCGCTTTCTCGGGTGTAGTGAATCAAAAATAAGCTGGGTTATCCGATTCGCCAATCACACAAACGAGGAGCAAACCACACCGCAGTAACTAAAGAATGTTGGCGTATCAATCTCTTTACACATGAGTTACGCTCTTGCTACTAACACTGAGGTAATCGCGCCCCGTGCGGCGAACCGGCTCCGCCTCCCCCATTCGCGCCATTGTCATTGCAATCCGGAAACGACCGCTCCCAGCGGTCCTCTTCCCGTCGCTGTCGAGCCGGAGATCGCCGTCAGTGTCCCGTCGGCTCCCACCATCGCCGCACCCGCGCGGTTCCGCGTGTTGAACGCCGTGTACGCAAACGTGCCCGAGGCATCCACCGCAATGCCTCGCGGACCAATCCCCGTCCCCAGCGAGAGCGCCGGCGCGATCACCGTCAGCGTTCCCGCTGTCCGTCGCATACAGATACTTCCCGTCCGGCGAAACAGCAACGTCCTCGACTGCGCATACGCGTCTGCCCGCGACACCATGGGGAGGATAATGGCGGTAGGAGAACAACCCAGTGGCGGTACGAACACATCGGTCGCGTCGAACATTACCTATGAACCGTTTGGACCCTACAACGGGCTCACCAACGGCAACGGGGTTGCCGAAGCGCGTGGTTTCGATCAGGACTACCGTTTGACGGGAATCACCGATATCGGGGCAAGCTCGACCTTGCAGAGCCTGACCTATGGCTACTACCCGACGAACAATGTGCAGACGATAACGAATGCGGTTGCATCCAGCCAGAACGCCGGCTCGGCGAACATGAGCTACGGATACGGAACAGGCAGCGATCAGCTCGCGACCCTGAGCGCGGGCGGCACCGTCCTGCAGACGATCGGCTATACCGCCGATGGCAGAATCGCCAGTCTGAATCCTGGCATTCAGGCTCCGGCGGGTCAATACATCACCTCGCTCAGCTACAACCAGGATGGCCGTCTTACGTCCGTCAACGCCGGCGCTGGTACGCTGGCAAGTTACATCTACGACGGGTTCGAGCAGCGGCTGATCAAGACAGTTTCCGGTTCCTATGGACAGATTTATCAATACGGCCAGGACGGTGCGCTGCTGGAAGAGACCGATGCAAGCGGCGCGGCGCAGGCCGATTACATCTACGTCAATGGCAGGCCTATCGCTGTGCTCAACGGCTCAACGCTCTACTACCTGCACGACGACATGCTGGGGACGCCGCAACTGGCTACAGACGGAAGTCAGGCCGTTCAATGGCAGGCTAGCTATGATGCTTTCGGAGAGGCATCGGTCAGCGGAACAGTCACGCAGAACCTTCGTCTCCCAGGCCAGTACTTCGATGTCGAAAGTGGCTGGAATCATAACGGCTTCCGCGACTACGCGCCTCAACTGGGCCGCTATGTCGAGCCCGATCCGCTGGGCAGATTGGGAAGCGGGAATAACTTGTATCTCTACGTTGGCAACAACCCCGTTGGATTGTCGGATCCATTTGGACTGTGCCCAAAGTGTACAGTTGACCTAGGTCTTGCTCCTTTCATAAACGCATTAGGAAGTACCGCCGATACAATAATGGGCGAAGAAGCTCCGCCGAGTGTGGTGGGCAAAGGGCAGTACCAATATGGAGACACTCTTGGCAATCCTACGGGACCAAGCATTACCATTGCCAATTTAGACTCTGAGGCATACTTGATAGCCAGTTCCATGGTGAATCGCGGTAACCAGCGAGGAGAGACTCTTGACGAAGTCGTTTCTCGACCAAATCAGTATACTGGTTACGAAAAAGAAGACAACACCGCACGAGTGAAAGCCGCATTACAGTCTCCTGCTGGGTCAGCAGAGTGCGTGATGCTAAATCGCGCGCTAAATGCTCTCGCATCCGCGATCAACGACCCCGGGGATTATTTGAACTACCGAGCACAAGTGATACCGAAGATAGGCAATCAGCCCGCCCATGTTGTCAGAATCGAGGGAATAGAATGGGTTGGAAGGAGCATGTTCTTTTGACGACTCGCATAAGCCAGGAGCGTCACGATCCGTCATGAAATCCAACACCAGAGTTTCGATGAGCTGGGTACTCCTACTTATGTGTGGTCTCCCGCCATGTCTCGCGCAAAACGTACAAAACCAGACGACATACTGCGATGACGGGGGCCCGAGCGTATTCGCATTAAATGCCGATTCTTTACCAAAAGCAGTAATCGATTCGGTGATGAATGCGGCTGAGAGTAAGCATGCGCTTGCGGGCTCAGACCAAACGGGAACCGAAATCATTCCGGAAAAGATCCTGCACGGCGTAAGAATTGGCCTTTCAAGAGATGGCACTCCCGAGTTCTTGGTGCTTGGCTCTGCCCCTCTTTCGGCAGCGGATGCCAGTTGGTTTTGGATCGTGCGGAAGGATGACGCGACTGCGTCAATCCTTCTCTGGGCTGCAGGAAACTGCATAGAAGCAAAGAGTTCTGAAACTCGCGGATATCGCGATATTGAAGTTCATTGGGCATCCGCGAGAACTGAGCGAACTAATACCTACCATTATGATGGGAAGGCCTACAGATTAGCTCATTCCCAAACACAGGATCGAGGACACAACGATTGACTTGTGACCTGAACCTCATAATCCTCCCGGACCGGAATACGATCTGGACGAAGGAAAGGGGGCATATGTCATATAGGCCGATGTCGAGCTTCCTATCATTCGGTCTTTTCACGCTTTTGGGGGTGCTGGGATGTAGAAGTGTTCAGCTGAGCGATCTTGTCGGAACCTGGATGATGAAGGACACTTCAACAAGGTCTCTGCCGGCGGATTTGCAAAATGCGTCAGCGAATATCGTTCTTGAGGCGAATGGGACCTTCGTTGCCTCTGATATGCCTGGATTGTTTTACTTCCCTGGTCGTCACCCTGCTCAATTGGAGAGCGGTAGTGGTGTCTGGAAACTCGTATCTCATGACGGCAAGCAACAAGTGCAGCTTAATTTCAAAACAATTAGCGACTGGAAAGACGTTCTCCCTTATGGCACACAGCTTGACGTTTCGAAGGGCAGCCTATTTTATTTCTTGGGCGATCCGGACGAAGGGCGAAGGGTCGCTTTCCAGAAGAAGTAATTGAATCGTCCAGCACCGAGCCGGAGGATTCAGGAGAGCAGCCCGAACACGGGGACGACGGTGGACAACTACGACAGCACCGGCAATCGAACCAAGCAAGTCGCCGCCACCGGGGCGACCACGCAATACAGCTACGATGCCCTTGACCGGGTTGTGACCAGGACCTTCCCGTCCGACAGTGCGGAGAATGTCACGTATTCGTATGACCAAAACGGGCACGGAGCCGGCATCGGTAGGCTGACTTCGGTTGCGGATGCAGCCGGAACCCTGTCCCGCAGCTACGATCAGCTGGGCAACTTGCTCAGCGATGCGCGCACCACAAGTGCAGCCAGCTTGACGACAGCATATGCCTACGACGCGGCCAACCGGATCGCTTCCATCACCTATCCGTCGGGCGCCACGGTCAGCTATACCCGCGACACCGTGGGGAGGATAACGGCGGTAGCGGAACAACCCAGTGGCGGAGCGAACACATCGGTCGCGTCGAACATTACCTATGAACCGTTTGGACCCTACAACGGACTCACCAACGGCAACGGGGTTGCCGAGGCGCGTGGTTTCGATCAGGACTACCGTTTGACGGGAATCACCGATATCGGGGGCAGCTCGACCCTGCAGAGCCTGACCTATGGCTACTACCCGACGAACAATGTGCAGACGATAACGAATGCGGTTGCATCCAGCCAGAACGCCGGCTCGGCCAACATGAGCTACGGATATGGAACGGGCAGCGATCTGCTGACGAGCCTCAGCGTGGGCGGCACCGTCCTGCAGACGATCGGCTATACCGCCGATGGCAGAATCGCCAGTCTGAATCCTGGCATTCAGGCTCCGGCAGGTCAATACATCACCTCGCTCAGCTACAACCAGGATGGCCGTCTTACGTCCGTCAACGCCGGGGCTGGTACGCTGGCAAGCTACATCTACGACGGGTTCGAGCAGCGGCTGATCAAGACAGTTTCTGGTTCCTATGGGGAGATTTATCGACACGGCCAGGACGGTGCGCTGCTGGAAGAGACCAATGCCTCCGGTGTGGCGCAGGCCGACTACATCTATCTCAATGGCCGGCCAGTCGCCGTGCTCAACGGCTCGACGCTCTATTACCTGCATGATGACATGCTGGGCACGCCGCAAGTGGCCACGGACGGCAATCAGGCCGTTCAATGGCAGGCGAGCTACGATGCTTTCGGACAAGCATCTTTCAGCGGCACGGTCACGCAGAACCTGCGCTTGCCGGGGCAGTACTTCGATCTTGAGACCGGCTGGAACCACAACGGCTTCCGTGACTACATGCCTGCTCGGGGAACCTGGGGACAGACGGGAAGTACCCCCGCTTCGTCCATGACAAACGTATCCCACCCGGCTGGTTGAAAGCCTCGCCGAATCAGCCGCGAGGTTAAGCACTTGAATGAAGGAGCTTCCTGGTTCGAAGGGGATCAAGATGAAAGCCAGGACTCTACTCACCGGACCCTGTGCCTGCGTGTTGCTTGCCTTCCTGACCCAGCACGCATTCGCCCAGGCGGCTCCGGGTTACTTTGCCGACGCGGACCACCCGGCCGGCGCCCCCGATCCCGAGAAGCTCGATACCACCTGGAGCGTCGACCCCATCAGCGATCAGGTGAGCATCCGAATCCCCTTTACCACCACTCCCCAGGGAGGGCGCGGCCCCAAACTACCCTTTGCTTTGCTCTACAATTCCGCGTCGACCATCACCCTCCAGGGCACCGGCGCATTTGGACTGGGATTCGGCTCCTACGTAGATCTCTTCTTCTGGTCGGACAAGCCGGCTGTTGCCCCGGCATCCATTCCGGTCCTGCCGGTCCCTGGTCCACCACCGGACCCCGCTTTTACAGCTCTTCCAACAATATTGAGGTTGCTTATGGCCAACACCGGCACTTTCAATCAGAGCGCTCTTTAGTGAGGGACAAAGCAACCCGAACGCCAAAACCGCGACCCCACAACAAATCCCCAATGCGACCACGCGCCAGGATTACAACAACGGATTGAAAAAGAGTCAGAAGGGCAAAAAACACCCCTGCTGTTTTCCCGTCATTGCACGCAACTGCTCGCGCCGCTTAGTCGGATGACGACTCTCCGCCCGAACCAAACTCTCCGTCCGAACCGAGACTCTCCGCCCCGAGCCGAGCTCTCCGCCGACCCGAGCCCGCCGAGCTCTCCGCCCGAACCGAGCCCGCCGCGCCGAGCTCTCCGCCCGAGCCGAACCCTCTGTCCCGAGCCGAACTCTCCGCCCGAGCCGGGACTCTCCGCCCAAACCGAGCTCTCCGCCCCGAACCGAGCTCTCCGCCCGAGCCGGGACTCTCCGCCCAAGCCGAGCCCTCCGTCCGAACCAAGCTCTCCGTCCGAACCAGGTCTCTTCACCCAAACCGAGCCTCCGGCCGAAACCGAGCTTGAGTGTCTCTCCAACCCCCAAAACGCTGTAGCGCCAGGTTCACCCCACAGCAAGCAGAAGACTCCTCAGCTGTTCAAAAATCAACACCGCCGATACCGACCATCAACACCAAAGTACTGCGCAATGCCGTCTCCCGATTCGTTTCGGGAATGCCCGCCACATCGGCCCGCTTCGTCGCTTTTCGTCGGTCTTCAGCCGATATCCCGCGGTGTCGAAAAAGCTCCAGCCCCCAAAACGCTGAAGCGCCAGGTTCACCCCACAGCAAGCAGAAGACTCCTCAGCTGCCCGCAAATCAACACCGCCCATACCGACCATCATCACGAAGGTACCGCGCTTTGCCGTCGTCCCGATCCGTTTTGGGAAGGGCAAGCCACGGCTCTCCATCCTGAACCCAACTCGCCCATCTACCTCCTGAACCTCAAAGCCGCCTGCTACCCTTCCCCCATGACCGCCCGCAAGATCGTCCACATCGACATGGACGCCTTCTACGCCTCGGTCGAGCAGCGCGACGACCCCACCCTCCGCGGCAAACCCGTCGTCGTCGCCTGGCGCGGCAATCGCTCCGTCGTCTGCGCCGCCTCCTATGAAGCCCGCCGCTTCGGCATCCGCTCCGCCATGCCCGCCCTCCGCGCCGAGCGCCTCTGCCCCGACGCCATCTTCATCCCCCCCGACTTCCTCCGCTACCGCACCGTCTCCCGCCAGACCCGCGACATCTTCCGCCGCTATACCGACCTCATCGAGCCCCTCTCCCTCGACGAGGCCTACCTCGACGTCACCGAAAACAAGTGCGGCCTCCCCACCGCCACCAAAGTCGCCAGCGCCATCCGCCACGCCATCCGCGACGAGCTCCACCTCACCGCCTCCGCCGGCGTCGCCCCCAACAAGTTCCTCGCCAAGATCGCCTCCGACTGGCGCAAGCCCGACGGCCTCTTCGTTATCCAGCCCGAAGACGTCGACACCTTTCTCCCGCCGCTCCCCGTCGAACGCCTGCCCGGCGTCGGCAAAGTCACCGCCGAGCGCCTGGCCACCCTCGGCATCAAAACCGTCGGCGACCTGCGCAAAATTGAATTAGTAACAGTGGAAGAACATTTCGGCCGCCACGGCCAGCGCCTGCGCGAGCTTGCCTGCGGCATCGACGAGAACCCTGTCGTTCCCGACCGGCCCACCAAATCCATCTCCGCCGAAGACACCTTTGCGCGCGACATCCCCCTGGAAGAAACGGCGGACGCCATCCGCCGCCTCGCCGAAAAAGTCTGGGCCGGCTCCCGCAACGAAACCCGCATCCCGCGCACCGTCGTCCTTAAACTCAAAACCGCGGAATTCAAAATCCTCACCCGCTCGCTCACGCCGCCCAAGCCCGTCGCCTCTTGCGAAGAGCTCACCGGCATCGCCCTCTCCCTCCGCGAGCGCGTCGGCCTCGCCTCCGGGCAGCGCTTCCGCCTCATCGGCGTCGGCCTCCACAACTTCCGCGACCCGGAAGAGCATGAATCCGCCCAGCCCATCCTCTTCGACTAATGCCTTGTCCTATTGATTCGGTTAGTGCGCCTCCGGTGCACGAACGCGCTTAGTGCGGAGATCCCTTCGAAAAACAGGCTCAGTACGAACGCGGTGCCCCGGTAACATTTTCACGCTACAAGCCACCAGCTCAGATCTCCGGCGATCCGCTCCATGCTCTCCGCTTCCTACTCCCCGCAACTCCGCTCACCGGGGCTCCCAACCCCCTGCCAGGCCCACTACGCAAAACTCCTGGCGATGGCCAGGTTCACCCCACAGCAAGAAGCTTCGGCTCTTGCCAGCCGAATCTCAAGCCGCATCCTCCAGTATCTGAACCAAACGTAACGTCCCAATCCCCGCTCTGGACCGTTCCGGGAAAAATCGCGCGCCCGGCACAACCGATCCGACAAACCATCCCAACTCCAGGCTCCCTTCAACCCCGCTCACCGGGACTCCCAACCCCTGCCAGGCCCACTACGCAAAACTTTTGGCCATGGCCAGGTTCACCCCACAGCAAGAAGCTTCGGCTCGTGCCGATCGAATCTCAAGCCGCATCTTCCAGTATCTGAGCCGAAGGTAACGTCCCGATCCCCGCTCTGGACCGTTTCGGGAAAAATCGCGCGCCGGCGCAGCCGATCTGACCAACCATCCAGGCTCCCAGCTCCAGGCTCCCGCCTACCGCCGACCGCCTACAAGCTGCCCCGCGGCGGCCGCACCACCACCGGCACCACAATCGACACCAGCACAATCACCGCAATCACGTGCAGCCCATACGTGAACGACGTTCCCACCTGCCGCAAATGCGCGATCAGCAGCGGCCCAAACGCGCTCGCGAATCCCCACGCCGTCAGCATCAGCCCATAAATCGGCCCAATATTCTTCGCGCCAAAATAATCCGCCGCAAACGCCGGCATCGTCCCAAACCCTCCCCCGTAGCACATCAGAATAATGAACGTCAGCACCGTCAGCAGCGACGCCTGCCCGATATTCGGCATCACCCAGAACAGCCCCGCCTGGCACACGTACATCAGCACAAACGCCCAGCGCCGCGTGATCCCGTCCGAGACCCACGCCCAGAACACCCGCCCCACCGCGTTCCCGATGCTCGCGACCCCCACCATCCCCGCCGCCACCAGCGCCGTCACCTTCGCAATCTCCTGGAACATCGGCGACTCCTGCGAGATCACTGAGATCCCCGCCGTCGTGTTCAGAAACAGCGCCAGCCACAGCGCCCACCACTGCCATGTCCCCAGCGCTTTGCCCAGCGTGTAGTCCGTCGCCGAACGCTGCGACTTCTGCGTCGCGCTCGGCGTCCACCCGGGCGGCACATATCCCGCCGGCGGATTCTGCATGAACCACCCCGCCGCCACCACCACGATCAGATACGCGATCCCCAGATACGCAAACGTCGGCAGCACGCCCACGCTCACAATCAGCCGCTGCGCAATCGGAGCCGTCACCAGCGCGCCCGCGCCGAATCCACCCACTGCGATCCCCGTAATCAGCCCGCGCTTATCCGGAAACCACTTCAGCAGCACTGCCACCGGCACGATGTAGCCGAATCCCAGCCCCGTCCCGCCGATGATCCCGTACGAGAAATACAGCCACCACAGCTTGTTCGCCGAAAAGCACGCCAGGAAAACGCCCAGCCCGTACAGCACGCCCGCCGTCAGCGCCACCGGCCGCGGTCCCTTTTTGTTCAGCCACAATCCCCCGACGAACGCAGCGAATCCCAACACAAAAACACAGATCGTGAACGTCAGCGTCACCTGCGATATCGACCAGTGAAACGCCTTCACCAGTGGCGTGCGAAACACGCTCCACGCATAGACCGCGCCCAGCGCGATCTGCATCAGGATGCCCGCAAGGGCAATTCCCCAGCGCTTGCCTTCCGACATGCTCCCCTCCGAGAGATAGATTTTCGAGGCGCGGCCTTACTGCTTCGAACTAGGGGAGCAGCCTTTCTCCTTCAAACGAGTGCCGAGGCTTTCTAAAAATCTGTTGATCAGCGCCACGCTTCTCCGCAGCTCCGGCCGCCGAAACTGCCCCAGCAGCGACATCAGTCCTGGCGGGTCGATCACCGGCTTGCGATCGCTGCCCAGCGTCTCGCCCACTGCGGCGGCATAGCACTCCATCAGCTCTGGATTGATCGACCCCAGCATCTTTCCCAGGATGATCGCGTTGCGCAGCGCCCGCACCGCCTCCGGCGTCTCCGTCTCGCGCACCGCCGCTTCCACCACCTTGTCCTTCGCGCTCAGCACGCCCCGCAGCACTTCGAACACGCCCGCCGCATGCGCCTGCTCGATCAGCTCGTACGCATCCAGCAGCGCCGCAGCGTGTTCCGCCGGAGCCTTCTCCAGGCGAGCCAGTAGTTCCTTCCGCGCATCCCGCGGCGCAATCTCCAAAGCAATCGGCTGTGCCATTTCTCACTCCTCCTGCTCGCCTCATCCGAACCCAGTGCACGTTATCCGCTAAGCGCTACACGCTATCCGCTGAAACTCTGATCTGCACCAGCCCATTCCCCGGTTCGTGATAATCCGCCCGCTTCCACTTCCGCTCCACCTCCACCCCCCGCTGCGGCGTCGGATGTCCCCACCGCGAGTTCGTCCGCGGCAGCGGATTCGCCCCCTGCTCCCCCGTCACCGTCATCCGCACCGACGTCTCCTTGTACGCCGGCGTGTGCGTCTGCTTATCCGTGTGGCTGCTCGTCAGCCGGTTCACCGGTTCCTCCGTCGAGTTCATCGGCATGTACATCTCCATGCCTTTCACTCGATCCGTCACCACCGCCTGCACCTTCACCTCGCCATAGCGAGAAGTCAACTCCACCCACTGCCCGCTCTCGATCCCCCGCTCCCGCGCCAGCTCCGGCGACACCTCCACAAACGTCGACGGCGTCTTCTCGGCGATCCCCTTCGTGCGATACGTCAGGTTCCCCTCGTGGAAATGTTCCAGCAGCCGACCATTATTCAGGTGCAGATCGTAGTTCGCATCCGGCTGATCCGTCGGCTCGCTCCATTGCAATGGGAAAAACTTCGCCTTCCCATCCGGAAACGCAAACTGCTTCGTGTACAGCAGCGGCTGATCCGTCCCGTCCGCCGCCACCGGCCACTGCAGCGTCTTGTATCCCTCCAGCCGCTCGTACGTCACGCCCGCAAACATCGGCGTCAGCGCCGCAATCTCCTCGTAGATCTCCGACGGGTGCGCATACTTCCACTTCGCGCCCAGCCGATTCGCGACGTCCATAATGATTTCCCAGTCCGGCCGGCTCTCCCCCAGCGGCTCGAACACGCGGTACAGCCTCTGAATCCGCCGCTCCGTGCTCGTGAACGTCCCTTCCTTCTCCAGACTCGGGCACGCCGGCAGCACCACATCCGCAAACCGGCACGTCTCCGAAAAGAAAATCTCCTGCATCACCAGAAAATCGATCTTCGCCAGCGCCGCGTCCACATAGTTCGAGTTCGAATCCACCAGGCTCATCTCTTCGCCGAAGATGTACATCCCCTTCAGTCGCCCTCGTGGATTGCATCGATCATCTGATGGTTATCCAGCCCGTTCTTCCCCGGCAGCGTCACGCCCCACTTCTTCTCAAACTTCGCCCGGATCTCCGCATCCTCCACCCTCTGATACCCAGGGAAATTGTTCGGCATCGCGCCGTGATCGCTTGCCCCCTGCACGTTGTTGTGCCCGCGCAGCGGATACGCCCCCGTCCCCGGCCGCATGTAATTCCCCGTCGCCAGCAGCAGATTCGAAATCGACGTCGACGTGTCCGACCCCATCGAGTGCTGCGTCACGCCCATCGCCCACAGCACGCAAACGCTTTTCGCCTCCACAATCATCCGCGCCACGCGCTCCAGCGTCTCGACCGGAAGCCCCGTCCGCCGGCTCGCATACTCCATCGTGAACGGTTCCAGGCTCTTGCTGGTACTCATCGACCCATTCACCCACTGCGCCAAGAAAGTCCTTCTTCTCCAGACCCTGATCGAAGATCCACTTCGTCACCGCGCTCAGCCAGATCAGGTCCGTCCCCGGCTTCGGGTGCAGGAACACATCCGCCCGCTCCGCCATCTCGTGCTTGCGCAGATCGCTCACGATCAGCTTTTGCCCGCGCAGCTTGTGCGATCGCTTCACCCGCGTCGCCAGCACCGGATGGCTTTCGGCCGTGTTGCTCCCCACAATCACCACCAGGTCGGCCTGCTCGATGTCTTTGATCGAACCCGAATCGCCGCCGTACCCTACCGTCCGGAACAGCCCCACCGTCGCCGGCGCCTGGCAATAGCGTGAGCAGTTATCCATATTGTTGGTGCCCACCACCGCCCGCGCCAGCTTCTGCATCAGGTAGCTCTCTTCGTTCGTGCACTTCGACGACGACACGAACGCCAGCGCATCCGGCCCGCTCTCCGCCTTGATCTCCGCGAACCGCCGCGCCACCAGCCCCAGCGCCTCGTCCCAGCTCGCCTCGCGGAACTTCCCGTTCTCGCGGATCAGCGGCGACGTCAGCCGGTCCTGGCTGTTCACAAACTCCCACCCGAACTTCCCCTTCACGCAGGTCGAGATCCCGTTCGCCGCGCCGTGCTCCGGCTCCACCTTTAAGATGTGCCGGTCCCGCGTCCAGACATCGAAGCTGCACCCCACCCCGCAGTAGGTGCACACCGTCTTCGTCTTCTTCGTCCGCGACTCCCGCATCGCCTCTTCCACTTCCGACAGCTGCAGAATCGCGCCATACCCAACCTCCGGCTCAATGCCCTTCACCACGTCGATCATTCCGTCCAGCGCCGGCTTCGGCAGATCCGTAAAGTACCCCGCCTCGCCGAGCATCGACGTCTCCATCAGCGCATTGCACGGACACACCGTCACGCAGTGCCCGCATGAAACGCAGCTCGATTCACCCACCGGAGCGCCGCCATCCCACAACACCCGCGGATGCTCGTCCTCCCACCGGATCGAAAGCGTCTCGTTCACCTGCACGTTCTGGCACGCCTCCACGCACCGCCCGCACAGAATGCACTGGTCGGGGTCATAACGATAAAAAGGATTGCTGTTGTCGACCGCGTAAGGCTTCGGCTTGTACGGAATCTCCTGATGCTCCACCGCGAGCATCTTCGTCGTGTTATGGACCGTGCAGTTGCCGTTGTTGTTGTCGCAGACCGTGCAGTAGAGAAGATGATTGCCGAGGATGCGATCGAACGCCTCGCGTCTGCGCCTTCTGCGCCCGCGACTGACTCGGTCGCCACCTTCATCCCGTCAGCGGCCAGCCGTCCCGCAAGCCCGCACCAGCTTGCCATCGACCTCCACCATGCACGTATCGCACGTCTGGATGGGACCCAGCTGCGGGTGATAGCAAACCTGCGGCACGGCAGCGCCGCTGCGGTTGATCACCTCAATCAGCGGTTCTCCCGCCGTGAAGGGTCGTTTTGTTCCGTCAATGATCGCTTCAGGCATGACTCGCAGCGCGTTGCGCCGGTCATGCTACCACGAATCTGTAACAGCAAGTGTTAAACGAGGAACAGCCTGTAGGCGGTAGGCGGTAGCCCGTAGCGACACCGCCCCACTTACAGGCTCGCGGCGACTGTCCACGGGCTCCCGCCTCAGCTACCGGCCACAGGCTACGGGCTACAGGCTCCGCGCTCCCAGCTCCCGGAGATTGGCTACCGCCTACCGCCTACAGCCTACCGCCTGCCCCTCACGGCTGCCCCTCCGGGCTCGGATTCGCCGCCGTGAATTCCGAGCAGCACGGCTTCGCCGCCGCCCCAAACTCCATCACTTCCACCCGCGTGTGATCCGGATCGTAGTCGTTGAACTGCCACTTCCCGTCCCGCCCAATCTGCGGACTTGGTCGCGCATCCCCCAGCCTGTCCTCCTGGTACAGCTTCGTCACCGCCGTCTCCATATTCGTCACGCCCAGCGACAAATGATTCAGCACCCCCAGCTGATTCTGCGGCACATGATCCGGCGCGCCTTCGCCGTTGTAGACCATGTACTCCAGCCAGTCGTGACCGTCCGGAACCTGCTGCGACACCCAGTCCGTATGCTCGTGCATCCCGCCATACCAATACGGCTTGAACCCCAGCAGCCCCCGATAGAACGTGTCTTCCTTCTCCCGATCCTTCACCAGCATCCCCACGTGGATAATCCGCCGCCCGATCGGATCCGCCCCGGCGAGCGCATACAGCCCCGCCGTTCCCTTCATCCCCAGCAGCTTCGCCGGCGGCTCCACAAACTCCACCTTGTTCCCCTCCGGATCCTGCACGTCGAACCACGCGCTCCCATCGCTGCCCTTCTTCACCTCATCCGGAACCGTCACGCCCTTCGCCTTCAGATACTCCCGCATCGCAGCGGCGTTCTTCGTCATGTACGCCAGATGATCCAGCCGGTTCGCCCCCGCATCCGCAGGCAGCGGCAGCACCTCCACAAACTGCTCCTGGTTCACGTAATACCGCACCCCGGCGCTGTTCTCCGGATCCTCGCCCTTCTTCAGCCCGATATCGTGAACGTAGAAGTGCTCCGTCTTCGCCGCATCGCTCGCGTACACAGCAATATGCGATACCCCGACAATCGCCGGCCGCGTCTGCGCCGACAACGACATCCCCATCACAAATAAAGCCACCATCGAAACGCGCATGAACCCCGAACCTCCTCACTCCGTATCAATGCCTAACAAGGATACGCTCCGGCTACCAGCTACCGGCTGGCGGCATGAACCTACCAGCTACCGTCTACAGCCTACCGCCTACAGCCTACGGGCTACAGGCTCCCGGCTCCAGCTCCCGGCTCCCAGCTATCGGTTACCATGTCCCCACGGATGAAACACCGAGCCCGGAAGAAGCCCGTATCCCCCAACCTCCTGCGCCTCTTTCTGGCTCTCTGGATCGTCGCCAGCCTTGGCTACTGGATCGCCGGCATCGCCGACATGTGGGATACCCACGTCCACTGGGACCAGCGTGTCAACGTCCCCTTCCGCTACGACTCCGACTCCCGCACCATTGAAAACCGTGACCTCTCCCCTGAAGCCCGCGCCGCCGGAATCCAGGCCGGCGATCGCATCGAGCAGCTGAACGGCGCCCCCTATTCCGGCCTCGCCCAGTGGTCTGCCATCCTCTCCGACAGCCACCCCGGCGACATCCTCGACGTCGACGTCACCCGCTCCGATGGCTCCCGCGCCACCGACACCATCACCCTCGTCCGCCCACCCTATATCTATGGCCGCCTCTCCCCCATGTGGGCCTTCTGGAAAGACTTCCTCCTCGCCGGATTGCTCACCCTGGTTTGCCTCGTCACCGGCTACTGGGTCGTCCTCTCGCGCCCCACCGACCGCAACGCCTGGCTCACCCTCGTCCTGCTCACCTTCCCCAGCGTCGTCTTCATCAACCAGGGCCTCGCCAGCGGCGTCTCCTTCTTCCTGCGCAGCGCCTGGTACCAAACCCTCCAGCTTGCCGGTGCCCCTGCTCTGCTCCTCTTCGGCGTCTACTTCCCCGAGCGCTCCCGCATCGACGCCCGCGCCCGCTGGGTGAAGTGGATCCTCTTCGCCCTCTTCGCCGTCGCCCTCGGCTTTCTTTATCCCTCCATCCTGATGGAGTACTACTACGGCGGCGATGGCCGCTTCCTCACCCGCGCCAGCGACATCGCCGGCAACTTCGTCATCAACCCCTTCAACCTCCTCTGCGTCATCCTGTACCTCGTCCTCACCCTCGATAAGCTCCGCTCCGCCTCTACCGAAGACGCACGACGCCGCCTCCGCGTCCTCACCACCGGCATGAGCATCGGCATGGGCGCCCTGCTCCTCGTCTTCGTCCTGCTCCCCCACTTCGGCGTCGCCAACAACACCACCACCGCCACCGGCTACTGGATCCGCACCGCCGGCGCCTTCTTCTTCATGCTCGCGCCCCTCACCCTCGCCTACGTCGTCGTCGTCCAGCGCGCCCTCGACGTCCGCGTTCTGCTCCGCCTCGGCACCCGCTACGCCCTCGCCAAAGCCTCACTCTGGGTGCTCCAGATCGCCCTGCTCGTCGTCATCGGCATCCGCCTCTTCCTGCCCATGATCGAGCGCCGCGTTCCCCAGCCTTCCGATGTCTGGACCGCCCTCATCTTCCTCGTCCTCATCCTTGCTCTCCGCTTCGGCGTCAGCAAGCGCCTCGAGCAGTGGCTCGACAAGCAGTTCTTCCGCGAAGCCTACAACGCCGAAGTCATGCTCAACGAGCTCTCCGACGAGGTCCGCCACTTCACCGAGACCCGGCCTCTGCTCGCTACCGTCGCCCGCACCGTCTGCGACACCCTCCACATCCGCCAGATCGCCATGCTCCTGCGCCGCGGCGACGTCTTCTATGTCGAGCAGGCCGTTGGCGTCTCCCCCGACGGCGCCCTCACCCTCCCCGCCCAGGCCTCCTCCATCCGCTACCTCGCCAACTCCAACGAGCCCGCCCGCCTCTATCGCGACGACCCCGACGCCTGGTACCTGATGGCCGGCACCGCCGAACGTCACGCCCTCGACCTGCTCAACGCCGAGCTCCTCGTCCCCCTCCCCGGCCGCAACCGCCTCATGGGCATCATGGCCCTCGGACCCAAACGCTCCGAAGCCGCCTGGTCGCGCACCGATCTTCAGGTCCTGCAAACCGTCGCCCGCCAGACCGGCCTCGCCCTCGAAGTCTCCGAGCTCGCCCACTCCCTCGCCGCCGAAGCCGCCCAGCGCGAGCGCGTCAACCGCGAGATGGAGATCGCCCGCGAAGTTCAGGAGCGTCTCTTCCCTCAGGAGATGCCCAACATCGTCGCGGGCTCCGTCGCCGGAGCCTGTCGCGCAGCCCTCGGCGTGGGCGGCGACTACTACGACGTCATCAACCTCGAAGACGGCCGCCTTGGATTAGCCATCGGCGACGTCTCCGGCAAGGGCATCTCCGCCGCCCTGCTCATGGCCAGCCTGCGCGCCTCGCTCCGCGGCGTCACCCTCGACAACCCCCGCGACTTCGCCAAGCTCATGCACAAGGTCAACGTGCTGGTCTACGAAGCCTCCGCCTCCAACCGCTACGCCACCTTCTTCTTTGCCGCCTGGGATCCGAAGACGCGCCGCCTCGAGTGCGTCAACGCCGGCCACAACCCGCCTGTGATCCTGCGCGGTGACCAGGTCATCCGCCTCGAGACCGGCGGCCCCGTCGTCGGCCTGCTCCCCTTCGCCCCCTACATCGAACAGGCCCTCACCCTCGAGCCCGGCGACCTGCTCCTGCTCTATACCGACGGCATCAGCGAAGCCATGACCCACGACGACGAGGAGTGGGGCGAAGAGCGCATGATCCAGGCCGCCAGCAAGGTGCGCGACAAGGACGCAGACGCAGTCCTGCGCGCCATGTTCGCCGCCTGCGACAAGTTCACCGCCGGAGCCCCCCAGCACGACGACATGACCATGCTCATCCTCAAGCTCGATGCCTGAGACCGCGAAGTTGGCCAGGAGGGGGTCAACCCCCTGGGAAGTAGCTGATTCGACAGGAGAGCGTGCTGCGCGACGGCGTGCATGTTAACTAAGTAGTTATCCACGTCGCTTCGAACCTTTAGCCCGACGCTTTTGTATCAGGGCACGGCTTTCCAGCCGTGCCGTAACCAGTCCAATCAATCCGTGGCTTTAGCCCCAGCGGTATTCCCGACCCGGCCCGCAATCTCACCTCGGGCACGGAAAAGTGTCAGGGCACGACTTTCAGTCGTGCCAAAAAAGACGCGCCGAAGGCGCCACCTTGCTGCCGCAGGCCGTCTTT
The DNA here is from genome assembly GCA_963702285.1 of uncultured Acidobacteriaceae bacterium. Taxonomy (GTDB): domain Bacteria; phylum Acidobacteriota; class Terriglobia; order Terriglobales; family Acidobacteriaceae; genus Palsa-343. Next base: position 40,127 of record CAVPCB010000062.1, read on the forward strand.
GTGGCTTCCGGCACGACTTCAGCCGAACCTCACGCAGCGAGGTCCGGTAGAAGAGCCGGCCTTCAGGCCACGTCCCCGGCCAAGCCACTTCGGGTTTCGAGGGCCCGACGCACCAGGCCCCGCACTAAACCCACCCCCAAAAAACTGCCCGAGGGCCGGGTTCACCCCACAGCAAGAAGCTAGAGCTCTCGCCAGCCTTTTTTCAAACCAATTCCCACTGAACCCCACCCGAAAGTACCGCGCCCCAGGCTCTGATTCCCAATGTGGGAATGCGCGCTTCGCCGCCCGCAGTGGGCCCACCCTCTCTCCTCCGCAACGGAAAAGTGCTGCCGCAGGCCGTCGTTGGGGTCCCCGTCGCGCTGGAGCGCGATGGGGCTGCCACTCCCCGGAAAATTGTCAAGCTTTTGTGGAAAACTCCGAAGTAATGACCTTTGACTTATAAGCACTTACAGCTCTAAAACCACCAACATAGTTGGCCGACTTACTCCACCAAACTGATATTCTGAACTTAAGATAGAAAAAGGAAAAAGCCTCGCCTTTCCCGGCGGGGCTTTCCTTTTTCTGCTCCATGAGTTATCGGGGAGACCGGGTTTGGCGGCCCGGTCGCATGCGGAGGGTCTGCAGGGTGCAGACCCTTTGCTGTTTTTGCCGACAGCTAACAGCTGACCGCCGACAGCTACCAACCAGGCAAGGAGTAAACATCATGCAGGAATCAGAACAGCAACAGGCTAATCCCGGCGGCGCAGCCCCCGAAGACCGCATGTGCCACTACACCAAATCCGACGGCAGCCGTTGCCACGACTGGTCCCTCCTCGGCCACGAGCACTGCTTCCGTCACCACCGCTACCTCAACGCCCGCCCCGAGCGCCCCATCGAGGTTCCCCTCCTCGAGGACGAGGCCTCCATCGTCTATGTCCTCTCCCAAACCCTGCAGGCCCTCGCCTGGGGCACCCTGCCCACGACCAATGGCCATGCCCTTCTCAAAGGATGCCGCCTCGCCCACGCCATCGAAACCACGCGCCTCGAAAACGCCAAGCTTCGTTTCAAACTCCGCCGCCTCGGCATCCCCGAAAACGAAATCTTCGAGCCAGCCTCGCAAGAACCTGTCCTGAGCGCGGAGCCCGGTGCTCGGTGCCCGGATCCCGCGCCCACCACCAACCCCGTCAAGGTCCCGCCCAAAAACGTCCGCTTCCGCGACCTAAAAAAGGACTGGGACAAGTCCCTGCAGCGCACCGAAAATGCGGTGGGCGACATGTACTTCAAGCGTGTCGGCGAATCTCAGGAAGACTTCAAGGCCTCCCGCGCCACTCCCTTCGAGAACCTCGCCGAGGCGGATCGCGAAGTCGAGCGCGCCCGCGCCATGGCCAAAGCCCAGGCGGAGGGCTGTTTACCAACTTACTAACTCAAGGGGGTTCCACCGGCCCGCCCCACCACGAAAATCAACAACTTCCCGAGGGGTCAACCCCCTAAAATCGGATTTTCAAAAGGAGCAAACCAAAGGGACCGCACCACCCATGCCACTACCGGCTACAGGCTCCCGGCTAACGGCTAACGGCTCCCGGCTAAAAGCTAACGACCACCAACGACCGGCCACGCAACCCCAGAATCAGCGTCGCGCCGAATCTCCTTCCGGACCCCCCTGCCCCTTCTCCGTCCGCCCCTTCCCAAATTGGCACAGACGACCTGCTGACACAGTACTTTCGACTGCGCCCCCCATCGATTTCCCTCGACATTTGCCTTCCCGAAGTATGAGCTTCTTGCTGTGGGGTGAACCTGGCCCTCGAGTATGGGTCGGGCCGCCGTCCGCTACTTGCTTTCAGCTTTCAGCTTTCAGCTTTTAGCTTCCGGCTCCAGGCTACGGGCTACAGCCTGCCGGCTCCCAGCTCCCGGCGCCGGGCTACCGCCTACCGCCTACAGCCTCCCGGCTCCCAGCTCCCAGCTTCTCATGCGAAGATAGCCGAGACAGACTGAGCAGGCGCGGCCGCGCCTCCAGTCGACATCTCGGATGGGAGACCCCGTGTGAAGCCGATCGTGAAGGCTCTGTCGTCGAAGATCAGTGTGCATACTTACGAGCGCGCCATGACCTACGCGCTGCTGAAGGAGGAGTTCCCGCAGATCGACTCGCTGCGCGAGTATCCGGATAAGCCGGCGATCTGGGCGGCCGCCATCGAGGCCGCCGGAGGACGCGAGGCGCCCATCACCTATGTCGAGTTCGGCGTCTACGACGCCACCGGCTCCTTCCGCTGGTTCCTCGACAACCTGCCCAACCCCGCGTCGATGTTCGTGGGCCTCGACAGCTTCCACGGACTTCCGGACCGGTTCGGCAAGCTGGCCGCCGGCTACTTTGACCTGGGCGGCGTCGTGCCGAAGGTCGACGACCCGCGCGCCATCCTGATCAAAGGCTGGTTCAAGGACACCTGGGATGAGCTGTACAAGCACATCGCGGGCCGCGACCATCTGCTGGTGAATCAGGACGCCGACATCTACTCCTCGACGCTGTTCACGCTGGCGCGCATGGAGCTGCTGCGCAAGCCGTACATCACCATCTTCGACGAGTTCACCGGCCCGGAAACGCTGGCGACCTACAACTACCTGCACGCCTTCGGCGCAAAGATCGAGATGATGGGCAAGATCACCATCAACGGCTACGCGGAGCAGCTGCTGTGCCGGATCGTGCCCAACGGGTGCTGAGCGGTTAGCTCAGCAGATCAGCCGGGACGGAACGCGAGGCACATCCAGCCACAGCGCATAATCGAGGTCGTCGCCCTCGACGTGGCGGAAGTTGCGGTCGGACAGGACATCCACCGCTTTCCGAAGCAGGCTCAGTTCGCCCTGATCGAAAAGTGAGAGGAGAGTCTGCAGGTGCTCCATGGTGCGCAGATGGCTATGCAGATGATGCGCCGATTCCGGATAGCGGGTGCTCACCATCATGCCTTCTTCCAGAGCGAAATGAAGGCGAGTATGACGTTCCAGCTTGCGCAGAAGCGAACCGGTGAGGGAGCGCTTCTGCCCGTGAACCAGCAGTTGCTGTATCTGGCAAATGTATTCGCAGATCTGGCGATGATCGCGGTCCAGCAGTTGTTCGCCCATGTCCATCGGGTGGTTCAGTTCCATCAATCCCATCGTGCCTCCGGTGCAATCCTCTGAGTGCTTGCTGTATCGGCGGCGGGGCGGGAGGCGTGAGGGGATCGAGCCAGCTCGGCTCGTTGTGGACCAGAGTGAACCCATTCCGGAACTGCGGGAGAGGGCGGAGTTGGCCTTGCTGGCCCTGCAAGACCCGAACGGGTGCTCTGTTTGATGTTTTGACATCTGATGCGTGATGCCTGATGATTGATGCATGAGGACGACACTCGCCATCGACGACGATGTGCTGGCAGCCGCCAAAGGGCTGGCCGAGAGTGAGGGGAAGAGTGTCGGCGAGGTCATCTCGGTTCTCGCCAGGAAGGGTCTTGAGCCGCCCCGGAGGCGGTTTCGGACCCGCAATGGAGTCCCGTTGCTTCCCAGGCGGCCCGATGGCAAGCCGGTGACGATGGAGATGGTGAATCGCCTGCGCGACGAGTGGCCATGAGATTCCTGCTCGACGTCAATGTGCTGATCGCTCTGATCGATGACCGGCACATTCACCACGACATCGCCCATCGCTGGTTCGGCTCCGTTGGCCGCAAAGAGTGGGCAAGCTGTCCCTTCACGCAAACTGCTGTTCTGCGGATCCTGGGCGACCCGAAATACTCAAACTCATTCGGAACTCCGGCAGTCATTTCTGAAATGCTGGCTGTGCTGTGCGCGTTACCCGGACACGTGTTCTGGCCAGACGATATCAGTCTTCTGGACTGCCATGAAGTTGAGCTTTCGCGTCTTCTGCACTCCTCCCAGGTGAGCGATACTTATCTGCTGGCGCTCGCCTCAGCGCATGGAGGGCGACTCGCTACGTTCGATCGGCGGTTGGTGGTGAGTGCGGTGCGGGATGGGGCGAACGCTCTGCATGTGATCCGTTGAGAGTGATTTGCCAGGACCAAAAAAAAGGGCCCCTCGGGGTGAGGGGCCAATCTGCCTTGGTTCTCTCGTTGTGTGAGAGCTTTTTGGGCCTTGCCTTCTTACTGAGGCTGTGCCGTTGGCTGCGACGCAGCACCCTGAGGGGAGGGCTGCGCGGAATTCTGCTGCGTCGCACCAATCGGTGAACCGCCAGAGGATGGCTGGTTCAAGGCCGCGAGACTGTTGGCCATCAGGCTGACGCGAACGACGCTGCCCGGCTTCGCCGTGGAGTTGTCGTCCGAGCTGATGGGCGTGTTGCCCATGGCGACTTCATGGATGCGCCATACCGGGATCTGCTTCTCAGCCAGATACCGCACGACGGCTTCCGCCATGTGCTGGGAGTTTGCCATACCGGCTTCGCCGCGCGAACGCGAGTAGCCGGCGACTTCAACCACGTAACCCTTCTGGCCCTGCAGCTGGCCGACCACCTGATCGAGGGCGTCCTTCGCCTTCTGATTCAGAACGGTCTGCCCGGGACGGAAGCGAATGTCGGTGTTGGTGAGGGGATGATACTGATCGAGGTTGGCAACGGTTTCGCCCAGCTGGTTGGTCTTGTCCGTGGCCTGCTGTGCTGTTTGCTGGGCGGTTTGCGCGGTCTGAGTGGCTGCGCTGGCAACCTGATTCGCCTGGTCGGCGGTGGACTGAGCGGCATGGATGCCGTTCTGCGCCCGCTGGTCGACGTCCTTAATGTCGTTGGCGTTCTTGGCCTGGAGCTGATCGAGTTCGTTCAGGCGATCCTTGACCGGATCGAGCTGCCGATTGCACCCACTTCTTGCGGGCGAAGGGATTCACTTTACCCCAGAACCCTTCGTTGGACTGCATGGGGAGGGGAGCCTTGCCGGTGCCGGTCTGCTCGGTGGTCTGGGGCTGTGCCTGGGCGTTCGTGGAAGCACCCGTCTGAACCTGGGGCTGCTGTTGATCCGAAGTGGACTGCGCGACCGCCGGCAAAGCCATGCTTGCTGCAACCAGCAGTACGGTAAGGGAACCGGAATTCAATTTCATTTTCATTGTTATTCTCGTTTGAACTTCTGTATTTGAATTCGGTGGGCTGCGCAGCGCCCCGTGTTGCACGAGCATAAAGAGCACTCGCCTTGCCAAACTATTGGGCGTGGGCTGTGATCGGATAAGCCGTTTGGAATCAGCGATCGTGGTACTGCGGAGCAGAGCCTGGACCGTGAGTAACCCGGTAAAAAGACGCATACTCGGCCCGGATCGGGAAGAAATTACGCCCTGCCCGTGTCGGCGGGAAAGCGGTCAGCGATGAAGCGGCCAGCTAAAGGGCGGTCAGCGGTAAGATGGCCTGGCCGACGACGGCGTTTCCGCCGACCGGTTCTTAGCTGACTGCTGACCGCTCACCGGGCCGTGACTGCGATCACCCGGATCTCCGGGTAGTTCTGGTTCCAGTCCTGGGGGAGGCTGTCGAAGATGAGGCGGAAGTCGCGAGTCTCGCCGGGGTGGATGGGGGCGGCGGCGACCGGCTGCGTATCCACATAAGGCTGGCGGGTGCGGATGAGGGTGAGCGGCATGGTCTCTTTTTTGGCGATGGGGTTCTCGAAGCCGTGGAAGGCGGCCTGGATGGTGATGGCGGTGACGGTCTTCGAGCCGGTGTTGGCGATCTGGCCGTCGATGTAGGTGGACTGGGCGCCGGCGACGCTTCCGGCCTGGCTCATCTGCAGGTTGGTGATGCGGAGCGAGGCGGCGTAGGGATCGGGCGGCGCGAGGCCAGCTCCGCCAGGATTGGCCGGTTGCCCGCGATGGCTGACAGCAACCAGCACACCAATGACGATGAGGATGACAACGAGCGCGATGATCCAGGGGAGGGCGGAGCGAGGCTCGCGCTCGGCGGGACGATCGGGAGGAAAGAGGCCGGGAGGCGTACTCATGACGAGGCGATTGTAACGCGTAGCCGTAGCCTGTAGGCGGTAGCCGGTAGCCGGTAGCCGGTAGCTAAGAGCCGGTCGGCGATGAAGCGGTCAGCTGAGAACCGGTCGGCGAAAAAGCGTCGGCAAAGAGCGAGCAGATGATCTCGCTGACCCCTGAGGTTTCGCTACAGGCTACCGGCTACAGGCTACGGGCTCGTTGGTATCTGCATTACCACCGAAGGTAACTCATGGAGCACTTTCGCACAGGGGAGGAAAAATATTTTTGAAGTTTCGAGTCACAGTTGCCGAACAATGAGTCTAAGCAAGGCAGAGCGGCAGGCAGCAGAAATCCCCCTTTTGAGGCCAGACCATGAACACCCGCACCGAAGAGTCCCAGAGCTCGAGCAGAAAGCCGGAGTACGCGTATCGCATCGCCGCAGCAGCAGCCGCGTTGTTCCTGTTGTTGACGTGGATCAGCGCCTGAGCACGACGCGCTAGCGCGCCATCGACTCGCGCGCGAGTGCACGCTTGAGCAGAACTTCCAGCGCAGATTTATGCTCGGCGTATTCGGCGTCGCTGATCTTGCCTTCCAGACGTTCCGTCTCCAGTTGAAACAGTTCTTCCTTCAGCGCCGCCATCGTGCCTGAGAGGGCAGTTGCCTTTTGCGGAGCACCGTTCGCTGGGGCGGCGGCGATCGGCGTTGTCCCGGGCGCTGCATGCTTTTGTGCGAGCACCTGGGTCGCCTTCACGCCGGGAGGCAGCGTGGGCGTGAGCGGCGACGGCTCAGCGGGCGCGAGACCCGCGAGCTGGCCGGGTTTGGCGCGGAGCATGAAAGCCGCCGCGATGACAAGCGCGAGACCGACGCTGGAGAGGATCCACCATTTGTATTTGGAGAGCGGGTCGGGCGTGCCGACGGGATTGGCTCCGATCACGCCGCCACCGGGCGCGCCGGTTCCGAGTTGAGATCCAGGTTGATCGGGCGATCCCGCGGCTCCCTGATCGGCGCCGGGGCCTGCGGCAGGACCGCCCGCGGCACCCATGCCGCCCTGGCCGGCCTGCGGGTTCTGTTGTTCGCGCGGCATCGATCCGGTGCCGGAGACGGTGAAGGCGACCGGTGTATCGGGTTTGGCGTTGGTGGCGAGGAAGGTCTGCGTGCCGGGGCCGCTGGCTTCAGCGCCGAGGGTCTGGAAATTCTTGCCGCCATCGAAGCTCATGCTTTTGGGCAGCATGATGGCAATGTTTTCGGCAGGAAGCGTGGGGCGCGCCTGCAGCTTCGCGCTGCCGTTGTAAGGCAGATGGTACCCGACCTGGAAGCGCGTTTCGCCGGGACGGATGGGAAAGATGAAGGCGTAATGGCCCTTGTCGGCCATGGGTACGGGCTGGCTGGAGACGGCCATGCCGCCGGGGCCGGTGGCGGTAGCGCCTTCAAGGATGGCGTCCTGGGGGAGGTAGAACTCGAAGCTGTGAGCGCTGAGCTGGGTCTTGGGCGGCTTCGATTCGTTACGGATGAAGTAGCTTTCGGTGACGCTGAGGCCCTGCTGATCCGTCTCCATGCGCGAGACGTCGGCGTAGAGGTGGAGGCCGTCGACTTTGGGCGCGACGTCGAAGACATCGATGTTGACCTGGGTGGTGTTGGGCGGGACCGGGCCGTAGTAGGAGGCCTTGTCGTGATCGACGCGGACCAGGTGCATACCGGCGTTGTCGGGCACATTGAAGGAGTAGTGACCCTTCGCATCGATGGCGGTGCGCGCGGATTCCTGCATGCCGGCCTGGAGATCGAGGAGGACAGCGGTGTCGCCGGTAGCGGGCTTGCCGGTGGTCTTGTCGGTGACGGTGCCGGAGATGGTGGCGGCGCTGAGAGAGAGCGGGAGGGCTGCGGCGGCGATAAGGGCGAGTCGGTGGACGAGCTTCATGGGTTTCCTTGAGGTCAGGCGTGGCGCGGCGTCAGGACGTCGGACTCGAGCAGTTCGATCTCGGCGACGGTTTCGGCGGCCTCGTTTTCGAGCATGGTGCGCTGCGCGGCGTAGTCTTCTTCGGGATACTTGCCGGCCTTATATTCGAAGTTGAGGTCGCGAAGGTTATCGTAGAGGACTTCGCGGCGCTCGCGGAGGTACTCGAGGCGGGTCTTTTGGTGCTGGGCCTCGACGTGACGCTCGGGCCAGAAGACGAAGAGGAAGGCGCCGATGAGGAGGAGGGCGCAGGCGGTTGTGGTCATGGATGAACCTCAGCGGTCAGCGGTCGGCAGTCAGCGGTCAGCGACCGGAAAGAGGATCGCGCTGCGCGCGATGCCCACCCTGATTCCGCCCAACGGCAGGCGGAATCAGAATGGGGCACCCGGATTTGTGCTGCGCTCATACTTCGGTCTCCTTGCGGATGCGGTCGCGGAGGTCGTCGGAGAGGGGGGCTTCTTCGACGGCGGGCATCGCGGCAGAACGCATGCGCCAGCGCTTCACGAGCACCCATGTTCCGAACAGGCCGAGGACGAGCAGCGCGGGGGGCACGACCCAGGCGACGATGTTGAACTTCGTGAGCATGGGTGCGGCGAGGGCGGTGGGTCCGTACTTGTCCTGAAAGGCGGTGAGGATCGCGTTGTTGCTGTCGCCGTGGTCGATGGCGGCGCGGAGCTCGGCGAGCATGCGGTCGGAGTCGGGGCAGCCGACATGGTTGCACTCGATGAGGATCTCGGAGCAGCCGCAGACGCACATGAGCTTGTGGCCGAGGTCCTGGTAGCGGGCTTCGGTATCGGCGGCGCCGAGGGTGATGACGCTGACGACGATCAGCAGTGGTAGCAGCGCAAATCGAGCGAGGCGGCGCATTAGTTCCCTGCCCCTCCGGCGGCTACGGGTTCCGCGGGCTCGGTGGCCCGGAGGCGCTGTGCGGCGATGGCGGCGCTCATGTTGGGCACGAGCGCGATCAGGGTGCCGAGGATGGTGACAACGAGGCCGATCCAGATCCACGCGACCAGCGGGTTGAGGAACGCCTTGATGACGGGCTGGCCGGTGGCCGGATCCTTGCCGGCGTAGATGACGTAGAGGTCCTCGATCAGCGTGGAGTGGTTCGCGACGATGGTGGAGGGCTGGCCGTTGACAGCGTAGACGCGGAGTTCCGGCGCGAGCTTCGTGACGAGCTTGTTGCCGCGATAGACGTTCAGCATCGCGAATTCGGTGTCGTAGTTGGGGTTCGAGTCCTGGGAGAAGTCGAGGCACTCGACGCGATAGGGGCCGAGGACGAAGCTGTCCTTGAAGTTCATGGTCTGCTCGTGGCTTTGATTGAAGGCCTGGCCAGCGATTCCGATGAAGATGAGCACGATGCCGAGGTGGACGATGTAGCCGCCGTAGCGGCGGGTGTTGCGGCGGGTGAGCTGAACCATCGAGGCGAACAGGTTCTGACCGGACTTTTGTCCGATGACGCGCGCGCCTTTGTAGAACTCATTGAGGATGGCGGTGAGGACGAAGGCGGCGAGCGAGAAGGTGACCAGCGAGTAGAAGGCGCCTTCCTGATCGGTGGTGAAGATCGTCCAGGGATGCACGCCGAGCGGGATGATGGCGATGGCGACGACGAGGCCAACGATGGCGGGGAGCGATGAAGTTGCGGCGGATGCTCTTCATCGACGTGGAGCGCCACGCGAGGATCGGGCCGATGCCGGTGAGCAGGAGCAGGAAGACACCGATGGGCACAGCGACACGGTTATAGAAGGGCGCGCTGACCGTCACCTTGTTGCCCTGCACGTATTCGGAGAGCACGGGGAAGAAGGTTCCCCAGAGCACGGTGAAGCAGGCGGCCAGCAGAACGAGGTTGTTGAAGAGGAAGCTGGACTCGCGCGAGACGAGGGATTCAAGCTTGTGGTCGGTGCGCGAGGTGATCGCGATTGTAGATGTAGGTAAACATGCAGATCGCGAAGGTGATGACGAGGAAGATCCAGAACCAGTTGCCGATGGGCGACTGCGCGAACGCGTGGACGGAGCTGACGAGGCCGGAGCGTGTGAGCAGGGTGCCGAGGATCGACAGCATGAAGGTGGAGAAGATGAGCCAGACGTTCCAGGACTTCATCATGCCGCGCTTCTCCTGCATCATGACGGAGTGCAGGAAGGCGGTGCCGGTAAGCCAGGGCATGAGGGAGGCGTTCTCGACGGGGTCCCAGCCCCAGTAGCCGCCCCAGCCGAGGACGTTGTAGGCCCAGTGCATGCCGAGGAAGATGCCGCACGGTGAGGAAGAGCCAGGTGACCATGGTCCAGCGGCGGGTGATGTGGATCCACTTCTCGCCGGGGTAGCGCATCATGAGCGCGCCGAGGGCGAAGGCGAAGGGCACGCTGAATCCGACGTAGCCGAGGTAGAGCATCGGCGGGTGGATGACCATCTCGGGATACTGCAGCAGCGGATTGAGGCCGTTGCCGTCGGCGGGAATGACGCCGCCGGGGACGAGCGAGAAGGGCGTGGCCGCGATGTTGACCAACAGCAGGAAGAAGACCTGGATGCCGGCGAGGATGGTCGAGGCGTAGGCGGTGAGCTTGACGTCGACTTTGTGGCGGACGCGGAGGACGAATCCGTAAGCGGAGAGGAGAAAGGCCCACAGCAACAGGGAGCCCTCCTGGCCGGACCAGAGCGCGGCGAACTTGTAGGCGGCGGGGAGGGCGCGGTTGGTGTGCTCGGCGATGTAGGCGACGGAGAAGTCGTTGGTGAAGGCGGCCCAGACGAGGGCGAAGGCGGCGCAGGCGGTGGCAAAGAAGCTGGCGATGCCGGCGCGGCGTGCGGTTTCGGCGAGGCGCTCGGGGGCGATGGCATAGCGGCGGCCGGTGGCGAGCTGGCGGAGGGCGACAGCTCCGGCCAGCAGGTTATAGCCGCTGAGAGCGAGCGCGATGAGGAGCGCAAAGGAGCCAAATGCAGGCATAGGAGGCGACTTTCTGATTGTCGCACTTTCGGACAGAGGGTGACGGATGCGGCAACCAGGGACGAGATTGATCTTCGCGTGAGAGGCGGAGGGGGGATGTGACGAATCTCACAGAGGCGGCTGGGAGGCTGTAGGCGGTAGGCGGTAGGCGGTAGCGAGATGGAGCTAAGGCGAGCGGACAGCGAGCAAAAAGGCGAGTGGAGAAACGAGCGCAGAGCCAGGTTCCTGGCTACCGGCTACAGCCACCGCCTACCGCCTACCAGCTGCGTTCAGGCTGTGCGGCTGAGGGGCTGGTCGAGGACGGAGCGGACGATGGCGAGCAGGTCGTCGGGGGGGCAGGGCTTCACGCGGAACAGGACATCGAGGAGGCTGTATTCATCCTCGGCATCGGCGAGACCACTGAGGACGACAACGGGCAGATCGGGGAAACGGTTGCGGAGTGCGGCGACAAATTCCGGTCCGTTCATGCCGGGCATCAGGTGGTCGGTCATCACCAGGCCTACGGGGCGGAGGCCTCCGGCCTGATCGAGCATCGCGAGAGCCTGGGGGCCGTCACACGCCACGGCGACGTTTCTGCCGGAGCGGGAGAGGATGGCCTTTCTGGTGGTGGCCTGAATACAGTTGTCATCCACCAGCAAAATGTCAGCAATCATTGGGAGGAGAGATTCCACGGGAGTGATTTAGGTTGCCTGGCCGAAGAGCCCAATAGTAACCGAAGAGGTTCGCCTTGCGCGGCCCAGACCTACCTTGTACGCGGCGGGTATCGAGTCCGACAAGACCCAGGCAGGTAAGGTTCCATCCCACTTTTGTTTCAGGGAATGAGATGGGCGGAAAAACCGAAGGCGGAGGTCGTGGGGACCTCCGCCTTTGGTTTTGGGCTGCTGCGGCCGGAGGGACGGCCGCAGGCTGGGGATAGTTAGAAGCTGATGCGGCCGCCGAACTCCATCTGGCGGGTAAAGGGTGTGCCATTGATGGACGACTGCTGCGCGTTCAACACGCCCCAGTCCCCGGGGTCCGAGATGTCCATGTAGGGATCAACGAACTGCCGGTGGTTGAGGGCATTGGCGGCGATGAACGAGAACTCGAAGGTCGCCGTCTCAGTGATGCGAACGGTCTTCTTGATCTCGGCATCCAGGTTCCAGTAGTTCTGCCCCATGAAGGGACCGACGCCAGGGTTCTTGGTGTCGATGCCGAGGATGGGAGCGCGGGTCTGGTTATACACCGATTCAGGGTTGGAGAACATATTGACCGGTGTTGCCGAGGTTGAGGTTCCGACCCCGTTGGTGCCGCCCACGCCGAAGTGCGCGGAATGGCCCGCGTGGTACGGAGTGGTAAAGACGCACTGTTCGTTGTCGAAGTAGCTGGAGCCGTCACCCGAACCGAAGCTCTGAGCATCGCTCCAGGTGTTGCAGTAGGTGGGACCGCCGGTGCCCGCGGTGAAGATGGGGGCGAGGGTCCAGCCGCCAGCGACACGGCCGAGGAGGCCATGCTGACCCCTGAACCAGGGAGCGTCCGCCACGAGGTAGGTGTTGTAGATGATGCGGTGATCGGAGGGCTGCTCACCGTACATCGCTTCGAGGCTAAAGGGATCGTTGGGAGTGTATTCGCTGGATGCCTGGACGACGGCGCCAGTGCCGAGGGCCTTGCTCCAGGTGAGGTTGTGCTGCATGGTCAGGCCGTGCCAGTTGCGCAGGCCTACGCTGACAAAGGCGCCATTGTAGTTGCCGTAGCCGATGCTGGCGTTCTGGGCAATGCCGGAGGTGTTTTGGCCCTGTGAGCCGTTGGTCTGGCCGAGGATGGGAGTGTTCTGCATGGTGCGCGGGAAGTTGAAGCCCGGGTTGACCCCGCCGTTGCCCTTGTCGAGAGAGGACCATAGACTCCAGACATCCTGCTCCTCAAGGTTGCCGAGCTGCTTGTCGAGCACAGCAGCGGTGCAGCTGGCATAGCCATTGCAGTAACCGGTTCCGGCCAGGGAATTCTCAAAGAAGTTCTGGGTGGGAACGGAAGCCACAAAGCTGTTGTAAGCGGCACGGCGCCGGGGACATTGGCGCCGCAGGCGGCCTCGGATTTGTCGCACTGGAGGTACCTTTCGAGGCTGGCATAGGCGGTTTTAAACTGCTGGCCGCCCCGGGAGAACATGTACGGCACTGCGTTGAGGTTGATGGGCTGGTACTCGTGGTGAATGAGGCGACCGATGTAACCGACTTCGATGAGCCCTTTGTTCCCGACCTGGCGCTGAATGGTGAGGTCGAACGAATCGACGTCGTTGGGCCGGAAGTGTGGATCCATGCCTTCAGCAGCGGAACCGGCGATGGCGTTATATCCGGGGTAGACCGGCTGCGGCAGGGTGGCTGAGGGGGGCGGAAGCGGTGCAGAGTTTCCATCGACACCGACGCGGTAAGCGGTGGTTGCGGTTGGGTTCGCCGGGCCGCACTGTCCACTGGCCAGCGGCGCAGCGCAGGCAGTTGCCTGAATGAGGCCGACGCCGAGCAGCGGGACCAGGACGAGGTCAACGCCGTTGAGGCGGCCATAGATACGGCCGTACCCGCCGCGGATCACGGTTTCTTTGGAGAAGCCGGGGTTCCAGGCGATGCCGACGCGGGGGCTGAAGGATCCATAGAACGGCTGATAGGGATACTTGAGACCGCTGCCGACGTGGCCGACGAGCGCCCAGCCGACCTCGGGGTTAAAGGGCTGACCCTGGAGGGCGTTGGCCTTGGTCTGAGCGAGAAAATCCGTGGTATCCAGGGGATTGTCGGCGGAATCGACCAGGACGGTCTGTTTGCCCTCGGCCTCGTGCGGGGGCATTTCCAGCGTGTAGCCCATGCCGGAGGTAAGGGTAAGGGAAGGCTTCATGTGCCAGGTGTCGCTGACGTAGGCGTTGTAGAAGGGAATCACGTCCTTGTCGGACGCGTGGGTCAGCGGCGGGTTGAGAGCCAGATCGCCGGCGCGGGTGTAAGCCACCTGCGACTGGTCAACGATGCCAAGTGTGGCTGACTGCAAGGCGCCCGGAAGAACTGGAGACGGGATAGCCGCCCTGCAGATCGGACAAGTCGACGGCGCCGTAGCCGGTACCGCTCTGTTCACCCATACGGTAGGTAGGGGTAAAGTTGATGCCGCCACCGTTGTCGGAGCGGGAGTGGTAGTCGAAGTCACGCTGATACTGGCCGCCAAACTGGATCAGGTGGTTCCCCTTCAGAAGGGTGACGTTGTCGCTGAAGAAGTGATCCTGCCCATCCCAGAAGCGGGTGCGGATGTCCTGGGTGTCGACGTTGAACGGCGACAGGACGTAGGTCGCGCTCTCGCCGAAGGGCTCGAGTGCGCCGCCAAGGCCGGAGACCTGGGGAGGCGCGTTGTTGGTTCCCCACTGCCAGAAGTTGCGCAGGTAGTTGTAGTGGAAGTCGTTCGTCATGTTGGCGGTGATGTTGGTGGTCAGGCCAGTGACCAGAAACCAGGGAACCAGCGGACGAGCAGCGGTCGAGGTGGGGGTACCCAGCTTGTCGCCGGAGAAAAAGCCGCCGATGTCGTACTGCTTGTTGGCGAACTGGGTGAGCTTGAAGTAACGATAGCTCGCGAACCAGTTCCACTTGGGGTTGAAGGAGTGGTCGATGCGGAAGACCGCGTCGTTGCTGCTGAGGGGCAGCGACATATTGGCCTTGAAGTCGACGGTATTGACCCCGTCGCAGTACTTGGAGGAGAGACTGCCGCAGGCAGGGGACCCCAGACCTCCCTGAACGTTGCCGGCGGGCTCGTACTTGGACCACATGGCCTGGACATCGGGCGCGATGCCGATGCCGCGCGGATCGACGGTCTTCATGTTGTAAGAGGTGCCGTTTTCGATGACCGTGCCCGCCTTGAGGGTAGCGGTGGGAACGATTCTCTGAATGGTGGTGGACTGCGGATAACGATAGCCTTCGTAGAACCCGAAGATGTACCAGCGGCCGCCCAGCATGGAGGGAAGCATGGTGCCGCCCGCCCTGCCGCCAAAGCGGCTGTAGTGGTACTGCGGAATCTTGGTGCCGGACTGGTTGTTATCCCAGGAGTTGGCGTCCCAGCCGTTGTCGAGGTAATACTCGTAGGCGGCGCCGTGCCAGCGGTTGGTGCCGCGGGGGGTGACCAGTTCGATCTGCGCGCCGGAGGAGTTGTCGAAGTCCGCCGTTTGGTTGGCGGTGTTCACCTTGATTTCGTCGACGCTGTCCGAGGGCGTAGGCAGAATGCCGGAGGGCGGAGTGCCCATGCCGCCAGTGGGATCGCCGGCGAAAGCGGCCGTGGTGTTGTAGACGGTATTGTTGCCGTCCATGTCGCTGGAGTTGTTGCCGCCGTCCAGCAGGAACATGTTTTGATCGCTGACCGCGCCGGCGACGTTGCCGTCGGGGGTGACACCGGGCTGGAGCGTGGTAAAGGTGTTCGCGTCGTGGTTAAGGCTGGGCAGCGAACTGATGGCCTCGGCGCTGATGGTCTGGCCGACGGTGGAGTTGAGGGTCTGGAGCTCGGTGCCCACGACCTGGACTTCGACGGTCTGGGCGGTGGAGCCAACGGTCATCTTCACGTTCTCAGTGGCCTGGCTTCCAACGTTGACGATCACGCCGTTCATCTTCGCGGTGGAGAAACCGGACTTGGTGACGGTGACCTCGTAGGTGCCTGGAGGCACGCTGGGGAAGATGTACTTTCCGGTGCCGTTGGTGGCCGTGGTGAGCTTGGTGCCCGCAGACGCATTGGTGAGGGTTACGGCCGCGTCCGCAATGACGGCGCCGCTCTGGTCGTCGACTTCGCCGACGACGGTACCTGTATTTGTTGCCTGACCAAGAGCCGGGTGCACGCCTGCACAACAACAGCAACAGTGCGGCGATCATCGGGATGATCCATTGCAACCTCAGTTGCTTCATCACAGCTCCTCCATTGAATTCACTCGTTGCCAAAAAATTAACAATTACCGGGTCTGGACACCTGGAGAGCGCCCGGATGCGGGTGACCGCTTCGACCTTGAGGCGGCTTGGTGCGTTTCCTCGTTTGAACCAAACAACTTACTGGTTTCTACAACCGGGGAGAAAACAGCGAACCAATGCCAGGGGAGGATAATGGGGAGGGCAGAAGCAATTCATGGACCACTTGTGATCGTTTTCGAAATTTCAATGACACTTTGGAATCAGTAGTTTAGTGACTGTGGGGGCAGGGCTGTGGATGAATCGGCTACGTAAAGTCATATTTTCTGAGCCTTTGCTCTCCGGAATTGCAGAGTCTGGGTCACGGCAAGCCAAACAAAGACAGAGGGATAGGGGCGAGTTGTCCACAGGGCGGGTTGGACGAGTCCGCCGGCAGAGCAAAGAAAAGGCGCCCGAAGGCGCCTTTTCTACGTTACTGGCAGGTTGAGGTTAGAAGTAAAGCGGAGAGCCAGCTGCGACTGCCGAGCCGGCTGCGCGCCTGTGAGCCTGCCCGAAGGAATGTTAATGGTCGGCAAAGTTGTCGCTCCAGGTACTGCTGGGGGCGTTGAACTGCGTGTGATTGAAGACGTTGTCGCTTTCGAGGCGCAGCTGGAAGATGATGTTGCGTTCGGATTCAGGAGGAAGTTCTTGGCCAGGATCGATGTTGGTATTGTTGCGGCCCGGGCCGTGATAGCGGGTTGCGGTGGATATTGCCGAAGGAGCCGGTATCCTCATCGGTAAAAGCGGTGCCGGTCTTCTGGAGGTAGTGAGCCTGGTTCCGGAGCGGGCGGTGCGGATATCGGTCTTCTGAATTGCGCCGAGCTGGTTGGGAACGTCGGGGCAGGCGTAGTAGTTGGTGTAGTAGGGGCACCAGAGGGAGTTGGAACTGCCGCCGGCGTAGGAAACATCGATGGGGAACCCAGTAGCGAAGGTCGTGATGCCGGAAATCTCCAACCGGCGAGGGCGACATTTTTGAGAGAGAAGGCGCTGCCGCTGAACTGCGGAACGCGGTAAAGAGGAGTTATGACCAGACGCTGGCGCGCATCGAAGGCTGAGTCGCCATAGTTCAGTGACGGTTCCCACTGGTTGAAGCACGCGGCCGCTGGATCCAAAACCGGTAGTCTTCGAAACTGGACGCGGTGTCAAGGGCGTGAGAGTAGGTGTAGCTGACCTGGATGGTGAGGCCGTGGGTCATGCCTTTGGTGAGCTCAGCCTGCATGGAGTGATAGCTGGAAGAGGCTCCCGAGCTAACCACCCCGATGTCGAGGTAGCCAGGTTACCGGTGGCCGGATCGATGGTGCCGGAACGGTGTTCTGCGGGAAGTAGAGGCTCTCGAGGTTGGCGTTCTCGATGAGTTCACATTGCCGCCGGTGACGGCGAAGACTCGAGCCCGGCAGCGCAGGCGGTGTGACCGGCAGGGGTTACAGCGTTGGCATCATAGATGCTCTGGTTGTGGCGAGCGAGGGTGCCGACGTAACTGACGCGAACGACGGCCTGGGAGGGGAACTGGCGCTCAATGCTGAGCTGGAAGTTCTCCGCGTACGGGGCGCGGAAGTCGGGCCGTAGGTGCTGATGTTGTAGAGCGGCTCAAGGCTGGGGAAATCGATGGTCTGGCCTTGGTCGGGAAGGTGTAGGGGAAGGAATTCTTGATCGAACCGCCGCCGTTGATGTCGGTGAAGGGGTCGGCAAGTGAGGCGTGCCACCAGCGAGTCAACGCCATCGGTATTGATGCCGAAGGGAGGAGTCTCGAGGGTCTGCAGGGAGCTCTCTTCCTCCGTACGGTTGTAGTAGATACCGAAACCGCCGCGGACAGCGAACTCCCTGTCCTGACCACCGGAAAGCCAACCGGCCGTGGGCGACCAGGCAAAGCCAAAGCGGGGACCGAATTCGGAGTAGCGGGTCTTCGCCTGGCCTGGATTGGTGCAGCCGGCTTCGCCGGGGTAGTCGATCTCTGGGCGCGCGGGGAAGACCTTGGACTGCTGGCCGGCGATGAAGCAGGCGATGCCTCGCCCTGGTACTGGTTGTTATGAAGCGGCGTATCGATGGAGTAGCCAAGGCCGTAATCGAAGGTGAAGGATCGACAGCTTTCCAGGTATCCTGGCCGTAGATATATTCAGGAAAGCGTCGGCCTGAATGGACGCGCCGCGAGCCCTGGCTGTAGGTATCGGGAACGCCGAGGAGGAAGTCCAGAGCGCCGTCACCGCTGGTGAAATCTGCCGGTGCGGAGAAACCGTAGGTGCCGTTGTTCCTGGCCGAAAACGGGTTGGAGACGTTGAAGCGCTCGCCCTCGTAGCCGAAATTTCAAGGTGTGCTATGCCGATAACCTTGGATACGGAGTCGTCGAGCTGGAAAGCCTGATCGATGCGGGGCTGAGGTCCGTTGGTGCTGAAGCCGAGGTTAAAGCCCACGCCGTTAAGGCCGGTGACGTTGATGCGGGGAGGCCCTCACCAGCCGTGTTTTCCGGAGTGATGGCGAAGCCGACGCTGGAAGGAGCTACGACGTCTGGGGCTCGACGGCGTCGTAATTGAAGCGGGTATAGTGCGCGGCGAGATCGTTGACCACCGTGTTGCTGAAGTCATGCACGTAATCGGCGGTGATCTGATTCACGCTGACGGTGTTCTGGTTGACCGAAGCCGGGGACGGTGGCGCCGGTGAAGGGCAGGGTCTCCGTCGTCTGGCTGTGGTGGTTGATGATGAGGCCATCAAGTAGCGTGCTC
>CAVPCB010000063.1:0-5503 GCA_963702285.1 uncultured Acidobacteriaceae bacterium
CAAACACCCGCTGCGGGAGCGCGACTTCGACACGATGCGACGGTACTTCAGAAGTGTCGAGATAACTTACTTTCATTGTTTCGATCTTCTTGCCGTCCTGTTTTCGCGCACGAGCCTGTTTGGAAAGGTCCTGGATCGCCTTTCACGACTGGACGCTGACTGCGTCCGGCGATTCCCCCGATTTAGAAAATACTGCTGGATATCTGTCATTCGGATGAGCGATCCCGTCTGATCTTCCGCGGCTGTGCATCGCAGGAATTGCTCGTCTATCCCTCCACCCGCAGGACTCCGGACGCCACCGCCGATTTTCAGGGACGGCGCCAGCATTGGAACCGGACGGCTGGTGTGACGCTGCCTGCGCGGCGGGCAAGGTCGGCGGGCTGGCGCGCGGTCACCCATCTGCCCAACGGCACAGGGTTGTGCACTATATTCGGAAGAGCATGTCCTCCGGCGACCCGGGCAAAGCCATCCCCATCCATTGCGTCCTGATTCATTTTTCGGGGCATGATCATCCTGGCCTGACGGCGGAGATCGCGCGCACGCTGGCGCGGCATCGCATCGGCGTGCTCGACATCGGACAGGCCGTTGTCCATGAAGCGCTGTCGCTGGGGATTCTGATCGAGCTGCCCCCCGACGAGAGCCTGGCCGCTCTGAAGACGGAGCTGACCCAGCGCGCCCACGAGCTGCAACTGCACGTGAAGTTTTCCACTGTGCGGCCGCACTCGCTGGAGCACTGGCTGCGCGGGCTGCACCAGCAGCATTTCATCATCACGATTCTGGGGCGCGCGATTACGGCCGAACATCTGGCGCGGGTAACGACCATCATCGCCGGGCACGCGATGAATGTGGATCGCATCGACCGCTTGTCGGAAGGGCTCTCGGAACGTGCCGGCGGAAGTGCGTGCGTGGAGCTGGCCATCAGCGGGACGGCGGCGCAGGAGGCGCAGATGCGCGCGGATTTTCTGGCCGCGGCGCAGGATCTCTCCATCGACATCGCGTTCCAGCGCGAAAGCATCTTCCGGCGCAATCGGCGGCTGTTCGCGTTCGACATGGACTCGACGCTGATTCAGGGCGAGGTGATCGACGAGCTGGCGAAGATGGCCGGTGTCGGCGAGGAAGTTGCGCGCATCACAGAGGCGGCGATGCGGGGCGAGCTCAATTTCGACGAGAGCTTCACGCGGCGCGTGGGACTGCTGAAAGGGCTGCCGGCGGAGCGCGTGGAATCGCTGCTGGAGACCATTCCGCTGGCCCAGGGGGCGGAGCGGCTAATCCGCACGCTGCGGATGCTGGGTTACAAGACCGCGATTCTTTCGGGCGGGTTTACGTTTTTTGCGCGGCGGCTGCAGGAACGGCTCGGCATCGATTACGTGCATGCGAACGAGCTGGAGATCGCGGACGGCGCGGTGACCGGGCGCGTGGTTCCTCCCATCGTGAATGGCGAACGCAAGGCGGCGCTGCTGGCCGAGATTGCCCGCGAGGAGGATATTTCGCTGGAGCAGGTGGTTGCGGTGGGCGACGGCGCGAACGATATTCCTATGCTGAAGGTGGCGGGAATGGGGATCGCGTATCGGGCCAGGCCGCTGGTGCGGCAGAGCGCGCCGCAGTCGATTTCAGCGCTCGGCCTCGATGGATTGCTGTATTTAATTGGCGTGCGGGATCGGGATTTGGCAAGCAGCTAAAAGGCGGTCAGCGATGAAACGGACGGCTAAGAAGCGGTCAGCGGAGCAAAACAAATCGGAGATGCCGGGTCGGGCGAAAGTCAAAGCGAAGCCGCCCTTCCCCTTCGTGCTGGAGGCGCTGGCGCCTTTGCAACCAGAGGTGCGGCGGATGTTTTCCGGCTTCGCGGTGTATGCCGGCGATCGGATCGTTTGCATGCTGCGGGATCGCATGAAGTCTGTCCGCGACAATGGCGTGTGGCTGGTGCTCGCGGAGGGCGTCGATCCGGCCAGTAAGGACCTGCGCCGCGAGTTCCCCTCCCTGCGAAGGATTGAGCTGCTGGGCGGAAAGATCGGGCACTGGCTGCTGATTCCGGCCGACGGCCCGGAGTTCGAAGAGGAGGCAGCGCACGCGTGCGAACTGCTCCTGCGCCGGGATGCGCGGCTGGGGCGGGTGCCGAAGTCGCGGCGGTAACCGCAGCGTCCCCTTGCTGTGGCGGCTCGATACGGTTAGTGCGTGGCGACGGCAGCGTCGAAAGCGGCCTGCGCAGCTTCTTCTTCCGCGATCACCAGAGGGCGCGCGCTGCTGAAACCCGGCATCACGCGGAGGCGCTTGAGGATCTTCCTGGTGAGGCCGGTCAGCGGCAACTCAGGCAGGTCAAGGACCGGAACCCAGACGCGCTCGGCGGTATCCCGCGCGAGCAGCTTCTGCTCGTTCGTGGTGAGGCCGTAGACCGTGACGTAATAATTCGTGTTGGTGATGGAGTGCCGCACGGTGAGCAGGAGCATGTCCTCGCTCTCCTGGCCCTCTTTGATCTGCGGCAGCTCCCACATGCCCGGCATCTGCGAGACGTCGGTGGAGCGGCGCTGGAGCAGGACTTCGGCTTTCGGCCACTGGCGGCGCTGCAGAAGGGCGAGTGCCGTCTTGCGGCTGAGCATCTTTTTGCTGCGGGGCACGGCGTGCTCACCGCGCGTGACGCATCCTTCGCGCACCGGGCAGGCGAGGCACATGGGGCTCTTCGGGAGGCACACGCTCGCACCCAGGTCCATCATGGCCTGGTTAAAGTCGCCAGGGCGCGCGCGGTCGACCAGCTGCTCGGCGGAGCGGCGCAGCTCACCGCTGCGCGCGACACCGGGAACAGGCTCGTGTCCAAAATAGCGGGTGAGAACGCGCTCGACGTTGCCATCGACGGCGGCTACCGGCTCCTGAAAGGCAATGCTGGCGACGGCGGCTGCCGTGTAAACACCGACGCCGGGCAAACGGCTGAGTGCCGCCGCGGTGTTGGGGATGACGCCTCCGTGCTCGGAGACGACGGCGCGCGCGGCTTCATGCAGGGCGCGTGCGCGCCGATAGTAACCGAGTCCGCTCCACAGAGCGAGAACTTCGGAATCATCGGCTTCGGCGACGGACTGGAGCGTGGGAAAGCGAGCCAGGAAGCGCGTGTAGTAGTCGATGACCACAGAGACGCGGGTCTGCTGCAGCATGGTCTCGGAGACCCAGATGGCCCAGGGGTCGCGCGTCTGCCGCCACGGCAGGTCGCGCGCATTCAGATCGAACCATTGCAGCAAATTACGACGAAAGTCCAAAGGCGTGCCTCTTCCCTCAAAGGGGATTGTAGGTTTGATTCCAGCTACTTTTGGAGCATTCGGCAATACCACGAAAGCGGATGCCCATGAAAGATTACTTTGGAGTGAAGCCGTCCGGGGGAGGGCAGTCAGCAGTCGGCAGTCGGCGGTCGGCGGTGAAACAGGAGTCACCCGGCTCCTTGCATCTCCCTTCCTGCTTCCTGCTTCCTGCTTCCGGCTTCCGGCTCACTGCTGACCGCTGACTGCTAACTGCTGACCGCTGTCCCCATCCGCTATTCTGAACGGTTGCGCATGGACCCTTCTTCCTTCATTCGCCGTCTGCCGAAAGCGGAGCTGCATCTGCATCTGGAAGGCACGGTGACTCCGGAAACCCTGGTCGAGCTAAGCCAGCGGCACGACGCCGCGGCTCTGGATCTGGACCAGGCGCGAGCCCTCTACGCCTACCAGGATTTCACCGGCTTTCTGATGGCGTTCAAAGCGATCAGCGAGCATCTGCAGACCGCCGAAGATTACGAGCTGGTCGCCTGGCGCATGATCGAGCAGCTCGCCCGCCAGGGTGTCGTCCACGCCGAGGTGTATGTCTCGGTGGGGGTGGTCTACTACTGGCGCCGCTGCGCGTTCGAACCGCTGTTCGACGGCATGGAACGGGCGCGGATGCGTGCCGAACGCGAGCTGGGCATCACTGTCTACTGGATCTTCGACGCCGTTCGCCACTTCGGACCCGAAGAAGCCGCGAAGGTCTTTCGCAAAGCGGCGGAGATGCGGGCCGAGCATCCTTCGATCGTCGGGATCGGCATCGGCGGCGACGAGCGGCGCACCGGAGCGGAGCCGTTTCGCGATCTGTATGCGGAGGCGCGCGACGCGGGTCTGCGGCTGACGGCGCACGCCGGCGAAACGATGGGGCCGGAGGCCATCTGGGGAGCGTTGAATATTGGGGCCGAGCGGCTGGGTCATGCGCTCTCGGCCATTCACGATCGGGAGCTGATGGAAGTGCTCGCCCGGCGCCAGGTGCCGGTCGAGATCTGCGTCACGTCGAATGTGAAAACCGGATGCTGCCCGCGGATCGAAGATCACCCGCTGCGGCGCTATTTTGACGAGGGATTAATGGTGACGGTGAACTCCGACGACCCCGCGCTTTTCCACAGCGATCTGGCGCAAGAGTACGAACGTGCGCAGCAGTACTTCGGTTTCACCGAGGAGCATTTGCGGGAGCTGGCCGCCAACTCCATCGAGGCCAGTTTTCTACCCGCGGACCGAAAGGTAATGCTCCTTCGTGGGATCGAGTCCCTCCAATGAGGAATTCTCGGCGCAACCTGGCCGCTCTATAACGGCATATACCATGCGGACACAGGTAGCTCTGCTTTAATGGTGCGCTATCATGGACGCATGGCGCCTTGGGGATTGCGCATGTTTTGTCAGAAAAACAAGATCAGTGAAGTTGCAGAAGCCCTGATTCCTGAGTCCACCTCGAGCGCCCTGCGCGCCATCGGGTGGACCTCGGTGGCGCTTGCCGTAACCGCTCTTGGCCTCTATGTAGGCCGCGAGTTGCGCATCCGCTACAAGTTCAAACGCCGCACACCGTCGGATTTCTACTCGCATGCAGGCGAGGAAATGGGTGCGGAGTACGGGATGGGGATCTGACGCAGCCGGTAGGCGGTAGGCTGTAGCCGGTAGCGAACTGCCGTTAGAGAAGAACGAATCAGGTGAGCGTTGCGCTTACGCGCAATTTCCTGTCTTTGAAATTTCTCAGGCGCTCGTTCCTACGAACTGCCCAGACGCAGAAACCTGATTGCCAGCGTGTCCGCTTAAAAGCTTTCGCTACAGGCTACCGGCTGCCTCAGTGCGTCCGCTCCACCAGGTATCGCGCGACCGCTTTCAGTCCGTCGGCGGCATCACCGTACGATTCCAGCGCCGCAAACGCCTCCGCGATCAGCCGGGCCGCATCTTTCCGCGACTGCTCAATTCCAAAAACGGCGGGCCACGTCGCCTTGTCGCTGGCAACATCTTTGCCGGCGGTTTTGCCCAGGTGCTCGGAGTCCTGCGTCATGTCGAGCACGTCATCCACGATCTGAAACGCCAGTCCGGCTTTCGTTCCGAAGTCGGTCAGCCGCCGCACATCGTCCGCCGTCGCGCCAGCGAAGACTCCGCCCGTCACGATTGAAACCCGGATCAGCGCCCCGGTCTTGGCGCGATGGATGGCCAGCACGCTCTCGGCAGTGGGTTTGGTTTGTTCGCCTTCGAGGTCGAGGACCTGACCGCCG
>CAVPCB010000064.1:0-12993 GCA_963702285.1 uncultured Acidobacteriaceae bacterium
TCGTCGTCGACGATGGGCTGGGTGAACGTTAGGTTGTACCCTGGGCGTGGGCGTCCAGGCGTTGTTGACGATCTGGTCTTCGTCGATGCGCTGCAGGCCGTAGGTGTACTCGCGGTTGGGCGCCCCGTTGACGCGCTCTTCGACGACCTGGCTGTAGCCGGTGGGGTTGAGGTCGTCGACCAGATAGCGGGTGGTCACGCCGTTGGCGGTCTTCACGACGCGGTTGCCATCGCCGTCGTAGACCAGGGTGACCGCCGCACCGTTCATCGAGACCAGGTGGTTTTCGGAGTCGTAGGCGAAGGTCTTGCCGCCGGTTGTGTCGTGTTGCCGTTGGCGTCGTAGGTCTCGCCCAGGATCTGGTCGTCGGCGTTGTAGCTGAAGCCGGCGACGAGACGCTGTGGAGCTCGACGACTGCGAAGTGCGGTTTCCGACGGGATCGAGGCCGTAGCTCACGCTGCCATTGTACTGAGTGTCCTTGGTGACGGTCTCGCCGGTGAGGCGGTAGATGCCGTCGAAGCTCCACGTCACGGAGCGGCCAGACAGCTCGGTCACGTTGGTCCGGTTGCCGGTCGGCCCCAAGGTGTATCCGTAGGCCGCTGCTGTGCCGGCCGTCATCCAGCATCATGGGTCTCTCACTACAACCAATAAAGTGAGTTATTCGGAACAATGCTCTTCTGTTATTGCCGATACCGGAACAGTGCCCTTGAGGACTTGCGAAGGCCATGGAGCGAGATCAGAAGGCGCCTTTGCGCATGAAGGCGGGGATGTCGAGGTTTTCGTTCGTTTCCTCGACAAAGGCTGGGTGAGGCAGGGCGGCATCGTCGGGCTGAGCGGAAGATGCGGCGACGGCCACGCCGACCAGCTCGGTTTCCTCTTCCGCACAGGCCTGGTCGTGGGCCGCGGGGGCATCGGCGGCGGGATCGGCTTCGTGGACGCGGAAGGCAGAGACGAAATCGCGCGCCGTGACGGGGATGAGAGCGGGGACTCGCACGCGGCCGGCTCGTCGTCCTGCTCCTCGCTGGCGAAGCGGGGCGTGGGGGGACGTTTTTCGATGCGGGGCGCGGAGGTTTCGCGCAGAGCGGCATTGAGCAAATGATCCCGGCGTTCGGCAGATCCCTGCCGAAAGCCGGTTGCGATGACGGTGATTTTGACCTCGTCGCCCATGGACTCGTCGAGGACGGCGCCGAAGATGATGTTGGCGTCTTCGTGGGCGGCGGTCTGGATGAGCGTGGAGGCCTGGTTGACTTCGCTGAGTTTCAGCGAGCTGGAGCCGGTGATGTTGATAAGGATGCCGCGGGCTCCGTCGATGGCGCCTTCTTCCAGAAGCGGGGAGGCCATGGCGGCCTGCGCGGCCTCGATGGCGCGCTGCGCGCCGCTGCGGACGGCGGTGCCCATGACGGCGTAGCCCATGCCGGCCATGGTGGTCTTCACGTCGGCGAAGTCGCGGTTGATGATGCCGGGGATGGTGATGATGTCGGAGATGCCCTGCACGCCCTGGCGGAGAACGTCGTCGGCGATGCGGAAGGACTCGAAGAAGCCGGCATCTTTGGCGACAGCAAGGAGCTTCTCGTTGGGGATGACGATCATGGTGTCGACGCTGTCGAGCAACTCCTGCATGCCGCGTTCGGCCTGGGCCATGCGGCGCTTGCCTTCAAAGGCGAAGGGGCGGGTGATGACGGCGACGGTGAGGGCGCCCATCTCGCTGGCGAGGGAGGCGATGACGGGAGCAGCGCCGGTGCCGGTGCCGCCGCCGAGTCCGGCGGTGACGAAGACCATGTCGGCGCCTTCGAGGGCTTCGAGGATCTTGCCGGAGTCCTCGAGCGCAGCCTGGCGGCCGACGTCGGGATTGGCGCCGGCGCCGAGGCCGCTGGTGAGCTTGACGCCGAGCTGGAGCTTGACCGGAGCGCTGGAGAGCTGGAGGGCCTGGCGGTCGGTGTTGGCGGCGATGAACTCGACGCCTTCCATCGGGCGGCGATCATGCGGTTGACAGCGTTGCCGCCGCCTCCGCCGACGCCGATGACTTTGATCCGTGCGCCGCGGGGGACTTCGTCGTGGTACTGAATGCGGATTTCTTCGGGCTGAGAGGTGGGTTTACGGTTCATCGGCGTTGACTCCTCACTGGGGCGGATTTTCATTGCGGCGTGCCTGTCTCAGGGGCGGAAGCCCCCGACTTACTGGTCCTGGACGGCGCGGCTGAAGCCGTGCGTTGATGCAAAGACGATGTTTCGGGGACAGTAACTCAAATCGACGGACGGTCCGGAGGGCAGGGGAATCTGCTGCTCACTTTGGGGCAAACCTGGCGCCCCGGGATTGGGGGGAGTGGGTTCCAAAATGGGATTGGCAACAGTACCTTTGGGCAAAGCTGGGGGTCGAGAGCATTGAAATCGTGGAATTAAAGGAGTCTTCTGCTTGCTGTGGGGTGAACCTGGCGCTCCATCGTGGGGGGCAGTGGGTTCCAAAATGGGATTGCCGGCAGTACTTTTGGGCAGAGCAGGGGATCGAGAGCATTGAAATTGGGGAATTAAAGGAGTCTTCTGCTTGCTGTGGGGTGAACCTGGCGCTCCAGCGTGAGGGGGAGTGGGTTCCAAAATGGGATTGCCGGCAGTACTTTTGGGCAGAGAAGGCGCTGGAGAGCATTGAAATTGGGGAATTAGAGGAGTCTTCTACTTGCTGTGGGGTGAACCTGGCCGGGTTCGCGGGGGGCATCTTTAGTTTTTGCACTTGAGTCAGCCGCCGGGGCTGGGTGCAGACCGGGGTTCGTTTCCCGTGCCTTGCCGGTGCTGCCATCTGTGGGGTGGTCTCAGAGGCCGAGCAGGACGGTGCAATCACCGGATGGTTCTTCCTTTGCCCTCTGTGGGGTGAACCTGGCGCTCCAGCATTGGGGGGAGTGGGTTCCAAAATGGGATTGGCGACAGTACCTTTGGGCAGCGCAGGCGACGGAGAGCATTGAAATCGAGGAATTAAAGGAGTCTTCTGCTTGCTGTGGGGTGAACCTGGCGCTCCAGCTCGAATGTCTCGAATGCCAACTCCCTCGCCCCACTCGCCTGTCGTGGAACTGAGCTGGGGCGGGGGCCAGATCTTCAGGGCATGACCGGAGCCGTGCGCTGGCACAAAAATGGTGCGGGCCCGAACGAGACTTCGTTTCCGGTGCGAGAACGATTTGGTGGATCCTTCGCATCTCAAACACTTCCGGCCAGAATGGCGCGCAGTTTGGCGCGCAATCCGTGATTTTCCTCCGCACGATTCCGGATGGTGCGGTGGGCGTAGAGCATCGTGCCTGTGAGAACAGAGAACTCTGGTGTGGCCAGCTCGGCGGGCATGCGGGAGAGCGGCACGGGCGATGCCAGACGGGCAGGAACGCGGAGGAGGCTCTCGGCGGTTTCAAGCAGGCCGGGCAGGCGCGCGCCGCCGCCGGTGAGGACGCATCCCGCGCCCATGGCTTCGAGCACCCCGCCCTGGCGGAGATTGTCGCGGAGCATCTGGAAAAACTCGCGAGCGCGGGGCTCGAGAACTTCAGCCATGAAGCGCTGGCGGACAAGGCGCGGCTCATAGCCGGGGAGGCCGGAAACCTCGACCTCGTTCTCCTGGGGCACGGCGGTGACGATGGAGTGGCCGTAGTTGCACTTGAGCCATTCAGCTTCGGGCGCGGTGACATGCAGGCCGACAGCAAGATCGTTGGTGAAGTGATCGCCGCCGATGGGGATGACGGAGGTGTGGGCGATCGCGCCCTCGAAAAAGACGACCAGCTCCGAAGTGGATGCGCCGACGTCGACGAGGCAGACGCCGAGCTCGCGCTCATCGGCGGAGAGGGTGGACTCGGCGGCGGCGAGGGACTCGAGGACGGTCTCAGTAACTTCAAGGCCGGCTTTGTTGACGCAGGTGACGATGCTTTGCTGGGCGCTGGCCGAGCTGGTGGAGATGTGGAGATTGACTTCGAGGCGATTGCCGATCATGCCGACGGGATCGTGGATGCCGGGCTGCTCATCGAGGATGAACTGCTGGGGGAGCAGGTGGAGAACCTCGCGATCGCCGGGCAGAGCGATAGAGCGGGCGCGATCGACGGCGGCGCGGACGTCTTCTTTGGTGATTTCACGCAGGCGTGTGCCGAGGCTGATGCCGCCGCGACTGTTGACTCCGCGAATGTGCGGGCCACCGACCGCGACAACACAGCGCTCGATGACTTCCTGGGCTGAGGCTTCGGCGGCGACGGCGGCGCGATCGATGGCCGCGGCGGCGGGCGCGAGATCGGAGATGAGGCCTTTGCGCATTCCTACGGCGCCGGCGATGCCGTGGCCGCGATAGCGGAGAGCGCCTTCGCGAACTTCAGCGATGAGCACGCGGATTTTGGAGCTGCCCGCATCGAGCACAGCGAGAAGGTTGTCCGGCTGGCTCATGCGGGCCTCCGGGCGGCGTGCGGTTTCCGATGCGCCGCATTGCGCGAGGAGTGCCTGGAGACTACAGGCTTCTGCGTTTTCGCAGTGTGCGCAGACAGAGACTTGTGCACGTGCTCGGCGGGAGGGTGGTGGTTCACAGCGGGCGCGACTGCCACCGGTTTGGGAGCCGGACTGGTCACCGGCCTGGGTGGGGTAGTGGCGGTGGTCTTTGGGGCCGGGTTCGCGCTGGAGGCCGCGCCGGTTGTGCCGGGGTCGCCGGACATCTTCAGGACGACTTCGTGGTCGTAGCGCAGATCGATCGAGGCGAGGTGCGGGTACTGCTGCTCCCACTGCGCGATGTGGGTCTGATAATTGCGCCACCGCGCGAGGAAGTTCTGATCGCCGAAATGCAGCAGCAGGTCGGAGCTATTGGCCGGGACGGTGGCGCGCACGTCTTCAGGGTCGGAGAGATCGACTTCGCTCAGGTGGGCGGAGATGTGTTCGCCAGTCGAATCGAGGTCGGCAATGAACTTCTGGTAAATCTGCATTCTTGCTTTTCGGACGGAGAGCGGGTCGGCGGGATTCGATTCCGCTGACAACCGCAAAGGAGTCATGCCGGGCCGCCATCTGCTGCGGCGTCAGGGTGAGGATCACGCCGTCGGCGTCGGCCAGGTCGATGTGTCCGCGGACCTGGACGAAGGCGATGGGGGTGCGCTCGACGATGGCGACGCGGAGCTGGTTGGGCATCAGGCGCATGACGGTCGCCTGGCGGACCCACGGAATCTGTTCGAGCTCGGCGCGGCGCTTCGCCAGCGGGACGAAGAAGAGGTTGCGGCCGATGTCGGAGCCGAAGACGGAAAGGAGGTCGGCGCGATTGAGCTGGCTGGCGCCGAGGGTCTGGATGGAGGTGGAGGACTCGATGCGGAAGCGGGGATCGTGGTCGAGGAAGCTGTGCACGGCGATGATGAGCGCAAGAAGCAAACCTGGAACGATGAGGATCGAGATGCCCAGAGCCAGTTTGCCCCAGGTGGTTCTGAGCCAGGCGGGAAGCAGGCCGTGGCGGACGGGAACACGGCGGCGGGCGCGGAGAAAAGGTTCTTCCGCGTCGTCTTCCGGTTCGGCTTTCGCGCGAGCCGGACGGAGCGGGCGTGCTTCGCTGTCCCGGACCGCCGGCCGACTGAAAGCGTCCGCCGGATCATCCAGAAGCGTGACACCACCGTTGTCTACGCTGCTTTTAGCCACGCCTGAGCAAGGTCGTGAGAATCGCCACCCTGACTATAGCGTGAGGATCCCTGTGGATTGGGAGGGAAATGCTGTGGGTATCCAGTAAGAGAACAGCAACGAGGGATTTGGCGGGTGCGGTTGGGGATTGATTTGGAACGCGGCGGTGTTCGGAGACGTCAGGAGAAATCGTGGCTTAGGTTTTTGGTGGGGACGAAGTAAATGGGGGACGGGGAGGCAGATTCCCGAAAGGGCACACGGCAGGTTAGGGGGGTGCTGGGAACCGGTCGAATTCGTGTTGAAATTTGAGCAACGAGAGTATCCGCTGCTTGCTGTGGGGTGAACCTGGCACCTGCCGTCGGCCGGGGGTTGGGGAGCTGTTTCCCGATTCGGTACTGGCCGACGGTACTTTCGGCTCAGGGGAAGAGAGAAATCGATTGACGAAGGATGGGAAAAAAGATTCTTCTGCTTGCTGTGGGGTGAACCTGGCGCCTCCCGTCGGCCCAGGGGGTTGGGAAGCTGTTTCCCGATTCGGTACTGGCCGACGGTACTTTCGGCTCAGGGGAAGAGAGAAATTGATCGACGAAGGACGGGAAAAAAGATTCTTCTGCTTGCTGTGGGGTGAACCTGGCGCCTTCCGTCGGCCGGGGGTTGGGGAACTGTTTCCCGATTCGGTACTGGCCGACGGTACTTTCGGCTCAGGGGCAGAGGGAAATCGATTGATGAAGGACGGGCAAAAAGATTCTTCTGCTTGCTGTGGGGTGAACCTGGCGCCTTCCGTCGGCCGGGGGTTGGGGACTGTTTCCCGATTCGGTACTGGCCGACGGTACTTTCGGCTCAGGGGCAGAGGGAAATCGATTGATGAAGGACGGGAAAAAAGATTCTTCTGCTTGCTGTGGGGTGAACCTGGCGCCTTCCGGTCGGCGGGGGTTGGGGACTTGTTTCCCGACTGTCGGCCACGGTACTTTGGCCGGGGCAGGGGACATCGGTTCAGGGGACGGGAGAAAATCCGTTCTGACGAATGGTCGGTGGCGGGAGGATTGCCGCTGCTCGGCTGTGGGGTTGTGCTTGCTGGCGCCTCCAGCGTTTTGGGTTTTGGCCAAGGGGGGTGCGGCGGCTGTTTATTTGCCGGCGGGGGTTTGGCGCGTGCCGTTCGAGGCGTGGGAGGAATGTGCGGCGGCGTGGTTGTGGTTGTGCTTGCGGCGTTTGCGGGGACGTTTGGTCCAGAGAGGCGCTCCCCATGCGCCGAGGGCGAGAAGAGCGCCGAAGAAGAGGACCGCGTCGATGCTTTCTCGACCCGAGAAGGTCCAGGTGGACTCTTTGATGTCGAGCCACATGGTGTATTCGTCGAGGGTGAGCGCCGCGCCGATCCCGTAGACGATGGCGATGAGGCGGCCGAGGAAGAGGGAGCGCGGGGTTGCCAGGGTGCCGACCTCGGCAACCATGGCATAGCCGGAGACGAGCAGCAGCACGATACCCCAGACGAGGTGGTGGATGTGGCGGCCGCCGAGCACGATCCATCCGAAGGGGCTTTTGTGAAAGAGGATGAGAAGGACCAGCAGGCGCACGCCGAGAAAGGTGACGACAAAGCCGAGTGCGGCGAGGAAGAGACGGCGGCGGGGTCGGTCGGGGATGCGCTCGTGGAGGATGGCGCCGGCGCGGGTGAGGTGGAGCAGGAGAAGGATCAGGGAGACGGAGGCGGCCAGAAAGGCGACGAGGATCCAGGCTGCCGTCCAATGCATGACCACCATTCTGACAGCGCTACGCATCAGGGGGCTAGTGATCAGGCGTGTAACGGGAGCCATCGCGGACACCACCTCACTGTCTTTATCGGCATGGAGACGCGGCGGGAACAGTGAAACAGGTCACAGGGCACAGGGCTCAGGGCACAGGTCACAGGTCGCGGCGGCAGGAATGGCAGGGTTCTCAGGGCGCGCTCCCATGTCCCAACACCAGGGACATGGGGCACCCGGCTGCGGGGGCGCCTGCAATTCAGGACGGGGATGGTGGGTTCGCCTGGTCCAGATCGGCGCGCCCCAGGAGCCGACGGCGAGCAGGGCGCCAAAGAGGATGACGGCGTCGATGCTTTCGCGGCCCTGGCGGGTCCAGTAGGCGTCGGCGCTGAGGTTGAGCCAGAGGGCGAACTCGTCGAGGGTGAGGGCGGCGCCGATGCCGAAGCAGATGGAGATGAGGCGGCTGGCGAAGATGGAGGAGGGCGAGGAGCCGGTGCCGAACTCGGCCAGCTCCATGTAGCCGACCATGAGCAGGAGAAGGATGCCCCAGCACCAGGTGGTGGATATGATGGCCGCCGACCATGACCCAGCCAAAGGGACCGATGTGGTGAACGATGGCGTAGACCAGGAGGCGTACGCCAAGGAAGGTGATGAAGAAGCTGACGGAAGCGAGGAAGAGGCGGCGGCGGGGCCGGTCGGGGATGCGTTCGTAGAGGATCCTGCCGGCGCGGGTGAGGTGGAGCAGGACCAGCATGAGGCTGGCGCAGAGGATGGCAAACGCGAGAAGAATCAGGGCTCCGGTCCAGTGCATAGGGCTCCATTCTCGCCCCAGAGCATGAGCCGTGGGACGCCCCTATAATCAGACTGGGGCACTTTTTCCCGAAGGCTTGATTCGAACCACTGGGACGACTCTTTTGAGTGATGCGATCATCATCCGCGGCGCGCGGACCCACAACCTGAAAAACATCGACTGCGAGATTCCGCATGGAAAGCTCACGGTTGTTTCCGGCGTTTCCGGGTCAGGCAAGTCGTCGCTGGCGTTCGACACGATCTATGCGGAGGGGCAGCGGCGGTATGTGGAGTCGCTGTCGGCGTATGCGCGGCAGTTTCTGGAGCGCATCGAGAAGCCGGATGTGGACCTGATCGACGGGCTGGCGCCGGCGATCGCGATCCGGCAGAAGAACTCGACGCGGAATCCGCGCTCGACGGTAGCGACGGCGACCGAAATCTACGACTACATGCGGCTGCTTTGGGCGCGCTGCGGCGACGGTGCACTGCACGGTTTGCGGCGGGATTGTCCGACGCGACACGGTGGACGAGATTGCGTCTGCCATTTTGGCGCTGGGGGAGGGGACGCGGCTGTACGCGCTGTTCCCGGTGCAGCCGCAGGCGACGACGCCGGCGCAGCCCGTGTCGGACACGGCGGACGAGACAAAGGCGGCGCGTCGGACACGGAAGCGGCACGGAAGTCGGTCGCGAAGGCCGGGGAGAAATGTCGGACACGTCCGGCGGTTTGTCCGACGCGCTGCGGGAGCGGCTGGGCGATTTGCGCAAACGGGGGTTCAACCGGCTCTACCAGAACGGGAACATCTACGAGTTCTCGACGCCGGAGTCGCTGCTGGAGATCGATTTTGCGCTGCCGGTGTTTGTGCTGGTGGACCGGATTGCGGTCGCGTCCGACATTCGCGCACGGTCGTGGACGCGGCGGAGATTGGGTATCGGGAGTCGGGGGAGATTCTGTTTGAGGTGGTGCCGCGCGAAACCGTGTCCGACACGGCTCCACGTGAGAGGCTGCGGTTCTCGGGGGCGTTTGAGTGCAAGACTTGCCATCGGGTGTATCGGGAGCCGGAGCCGAGTTTGTTTTCGTTCAACAATCCTTATGGCGCGTGCCCGCGCTGCCAGGGGTTCGGGAACACGATTGACTTCGATCTGGACCTGATCATTCCGGACAAGTCGAAGACGCTGGACGAGGGGGCGATCGATCCGTGGAACCGGCCGAAGTACCGGTCGTATCTGACGGAGCTGCGGAGGGCGGCGCGGCAGAATGGGATTCCGCTGGACGTGCCGTGGTGGGATTTGACCGCGCAGCAGCAGACGTTTGTGCTGGACGGCAATGGGTCGTTCCTGGGAGTGCATGGGTTTTTCGCGCTGCTCGAGCGGAAGAAGTACAAGCTGCATGTGCGCGTGATGCTGAGCAAGTATCGCGGGTACGCGCTGTGTCCGGATTGCAAAGGGCAGCGGCTGCGGGCTGAGGCGAGGGCGGTGCGCATCGGCGACGATGGGGGATGAGGAGGGGGGAAATATCTGCGAGGCGGCGGCGCTGACGATTGGCGCGGCGCACCGGTTCTTTTCGAGGCTGACGCTGACGCCGATGCAGGAGGAGATTGCGGGGAGCATTCTGAAGGAGATTCAGCAGCGTCTGACATTTCTCGACGCTGTCGGACTCGACTATTTAACGCTGGATCGGCTGGCGTCGACACTGTCCGGCGGGGAGTCGCAGCGGATCCAGCTGGCGACGTCGCTGGGGTCGCGGCTGGTGGGGGCGCTGTATGTGCTGGACGAGCCGTCGATCGGGCTGCATCCCCGGGACACGTCGCGGCTGATTCACATCCTCGACGACCTGCGGGATCTGGGGAACACGATTCTGGTGGTGGAGCACGATCCGGACGTGCTGCGGTCGGCGGATTATCTGCTGGATCTGGGACCGGGGGCGGGCGAATTTGGGGGAAAAGTGCTGGCGGCAGGGACCGTCGAGGAGGTTGCGGCGAATCCGGCGTCGATCACGGGGCGGTATCTGAGCGGGCATCTGACGATTCCGGTGCCGGCTCGGCGGCGTACGCCGGGCTCGTCGAAGGAGTGGCTGCGGGTGAAGGGCGCGCGGGCGAACAACCTGAAGGGAATCGATGTGGACATTCCGCTGAACCTGCTGGTGGCGATCACCGGGGTTTCAGGGTCGGGCAAGTCGACACTGGTGCACGAGGTGCTGTACAAGGCGGTGGCGCATCGGCTGGGGAGGATTGAGGGCGGCGATCCAACGGGGGTTTATAAGGACATCAAAGGCGTGGATCGGCTGAACGATATTGTGCTGGTGGATCAGACGCCGATCGGGCGGACGCCGCGGTCCAATCCCGTGACATACATCAAGGCGTTCGACGCGATTCGCGAACTGTTTGCGGCGCAGCCGGAGGCGAAGAGGCGGGGCTATGGGGCGGGTCATTTTTCGTTCAACGTGCCGGGCGGACGCTGCGATGTGTGCGAGGGCGATGGGACGGTGCCTTTATCCTTTCGATTACCAGACTGAGATCAAACCGCCCGATGGTGGAGTGAACCCCTGGGCTGAGACACGGAAATTAGGGACAGGTTACCATTCGCTGACAATTCGTGGCCAGCAGTCAACCCCCAGCCCATACTGGAGGCGGTTGGTGAAGCGGAGGCGGGCTCTGCTGAGACAACCCGCCAAGGAATAGCCAGCCCGGGAACTCATCGCGGACGATCAGCAGGGCGCGTAGTTCCTCCCGTCGCGTCCTTGGACTGGGGCCGGGGGCCGACCATCGGGAGGCGGAACCCCGCCCCAGGTTTTGAGGATCACATCGGACCGATAGATTCCCGCATGCCTCAGAAAACTCATAGTGCGGTTTCTCCTTGTCCGCCGAGCTGTTGGCGACGTTCCTGCTCGAAGACCTCCGGCGACAAGTAGCCCAGCGAGGAATGCAGCCGTTTCCGGTTGTAGACTTCTTCGATGAAC
The DNA here is from genome assembly GCA_963702285.1 of uncultured Acidobacteriaceae bacterium. Classification (GTDB taxonomy): domain Bacteria; phylum Acidobacteriota; class Terriglobia; order Terriglobales; family Acidobacteriaceae; genus Palsa-343. Next base: position 11,073 of record CAVPCB010000064.1, read on the forward strand.
CGCTGGATGCAGGTCCGCGCGTCCTCCAGTCCCGCCCGCACCAGGCTCTTGATGGCTTCGTTATTCTCGACTTCCATGCTGATGCGTGGGCGGACTCCGAGCGCTTCGAAGTACCGGTCGATCAGATTTTGCATGGCCGTGTTCCGTCCGTAAAGGATGAACCGTAGTTCGGAAAGATCCGCCGGTTCGAGGGTTCGCCGGGACGCCAGCGGATGGCTGTGGTTCAAGACCACGACCAGTTCCTCGTGTCCGAGGAGAGTTAGGTGAATTCCCGGACGCGGAGAGTTCGCCATGACCACCGCGAGATCCAGTTGTTGTGCCTGAAGCGCTTCGAGGAGGAACTCGGTGGTCCCGGCCAGAACCACCAACTCGATATCCGGGAACCGCTGCATGTAGTGTCCGAACGTCGGCGGCAGCCGGTAAGTAGAAGTTGTAGGTCCAACACCCAGGCGCACGGTCCCGCGCTTCAGGGTGTTGACCTCGCGGATCGCCATCTCGGCGTTTTTGATGTCGCGGAAAATTCGCTCCGCGTGCTGGAGCAGCAGTTGCCCGGCCGGAGTAACGACGACGCGCTTGCCGACCCGCGGGATCGGGGTTCGCCAAACTCCTCTTCCAGAAGCTTGATGTGCTGGCTGACTGTCGATTGGGAGAGGTGCAACTCTTCTCCCGCGCGGGTGAACGCCGCTCTTAACGGCGGCCTGAAACACTCGAAGCTGGTGTAGATCCATCGCGCCGTCGAGCTTACCAGAATCCGGTGCGCGGGCGCTGCCCGTTGCTATCATCGAAATTGGCGCGCCGGACGCCTCCGTGTCCGCGGGAAGGGCTGACCACCGAAATGTCTGTTTCTCTGAAGTAGGACGATTCTTCTTTCCGCCCGTCACGCGGACACCGGGCACTGACCGAAAGGAGATCGTCATGTCCGCTATTTTTCCAACCCGCCGGTTGCCCGCGCAGCCGAGTCTGGAACAACTTCGAAAACAAGCGAAAGACCTGCTGCAGGCCTACCGCTCCGGCGAGGCGGCGGCGCTAGCCGAGGTGCAGCAATTCGAACACCGGCCCGATCCGGACAAGTTCGCGCTGAATGACGCGCAGCGAGTGCTGGCCAGGGCCTATGGATTCGAGAGCTGGTCCAAACTAAGAGCCTTCGTCGATGGCGTCAACGTCCAAAGACTCGCCGGGGCCGTGAAAAGCGGCGCCACCGCTCAGGGCGATTCTGCGCGCCGCCGCAGGCGCCGGCAAGGCCGACGACATCGAGCAGCAAGTGGCGTTGCGGATGGCCAGGCAGCAGGTGCTAGGCGGGACCGCGCCGCCGGAGCTGTGCCTCGTGCTCAGCGAGGGCGTGCTGCGGGTCCAGGTGGGCGGGCCGGAGGTGATGCGGGGCCAGCTTCGGAAGCTGGCCGAGGTGGCAGGCCGCGGCCAGGTCACGCTCCAGGTGCTGCCGCTGCGCGCGGCGGCCCAGGCCCAGCCGGTCAGCTCGTTCACCATGCTCGATTTCGCCGACCCGGCCGACCCATCCGTGGTGTACACCGAGCACCTGACCGGCGGCCTGCTGCTGGACGACCCCGGCGAGGTGCGCACCTATTCCGCGCTGTTCGACCAGTTGCGCGCCGAGGCGCTGGGCACGGGTCAGTCCATCGACCTCGTCAGCTCGTCGCTAGCGGCCGGATCCGGCTAGGTGATCGGGTCAGGGCGCCAGGTAGTGGGCTATCTCCTTGGTCAGGTCGGTGCTGTAGTTGTGGCCGGAGATGCTCCGCGGGCCTAGCGTCGTGGTGATCGCGATCGTGATGTGCCGCGACGGCAGGTAGGCGAACACCGCGTTGAAGCCGTTCAGGCTGGGGTTCTGGATGATCCAGCCACGATCGAGGAACAGACCCATGCCGTAGTAGACGCCGGGCTTGAGGCGCGAGATGTGCGCGGTCTG
>CAVPCB010000065.1:0-13431 GCA_963702285.1 uncultured Acidobacteriaceae bacterium
GCCATCGGCCCCGGCGTCGGCATCGGCCTCATCTTCGGCCACGCCACCGAGGCGATGGCCCGCCAGCCTGAGGCGGCGGCATGATCCGCGCCAACATGTGGATCGGGTTCGCGCTCGCCGAGGCACTCGCGCTGATCGGCATCGTCGTGCGCGTCGCGCGTCAGAAAAATTTGAGTTGTTTGGGGGGGGGGGGTCGGAGTTTTCTGTTTTTCCGTTTTGTCAACCTTTTTGCAAACGACTGCACCCGGTTAACTCCGACATTCCAATAAAAATTTTCTTTTAACCTACGCTGCCGAACCATCTCTTCTATACCTCACTTCCAACATAACTTGGTTAACAGGATTTTTGCCCGAAACGAAGCGCAATTTTCTTTATAGCATTTTTATATCTTCTGCTTTGCGAACATGGCTGCTCTTCCAGATGGCGCCGAGCCGCATACAGCATTTCCAACTATTCTGGTGCTCGATTTTGGGTTAGCCTATATCAATACGCAACATGAGGAACGTCACTGACGAAGTATTGTAGAAGTCAATACACCCATTTGTCAGTCTGCCCCCTTTTATCTCCTTGCTTCTCAAACAAGAGGGTTGAAGGAAGGTCTCAATCTTCGCCGCCATAGCCATCGAACCTCCATTAGCTGAAATCTGCCCCAACGTAGATCAGCCCGCCCCGGAACCCATCGCGCTCACCACCGCCCCACATGCGCACCATCGTCCACGTGCAACACCTCCCCGGTCACATGACCGGCCTCTGTCAAATACATCACCGCCTCAGCAATATCCTTCGGAGCGGAGATGTCCCCATGGCTGAGCGCGCCATCGTTTTGCCCGCATGCATCGGCGTATCCACGACCCCCGGCGCCACTGCGTTAAAGCGAATCTTGTCCTTCGCATATTCGTTCGCGAGGCTCAGCGTGATCGCGTTCAGCCCGCCCTTGGTCATCATCGGGATCGAACCCGGCTCGCCGGCGATAGGATTGTCGGCCAGCGATGCAGTAATGCTCGTCACGCTCCCACCCCTTCCCTGCGCCAGCATCTGCTTTACCGCGAGTTGCGTGATCCAGACAAACCCGTCGAGATTCGTCGAAATAAAAGCCCGCAAATCATCGGCGGTGTAGTCGGTGAACCGCTTTGCCTTAAAAATCCCCGCGTTGTTCACCACATGATCGATGGACCCGAACCGGTCCATCGCGGTCCGTGCCACCTTCTCCGCCGTTTCTGTCAGGCCAATGTCCCCATCGACCAGCGCCAGATGCGCAGATGCCGCATAGCCCGCACTCGAAACGTGGCGCGACGTTGCGACTACGTCGTACCCGCGCCCCAGAAACGCCTCGACAATCGCGGCGCCAATACCCTGCGACGCCCCAGTGATAATCGCCGTCCTGCTTGCCATGCCCGGCTCCTCCATTCGCTGCAGAGCCCTGAAAAAACTAACCCGTTGGAGATGGCCCATCGACGATCATTCCGCCCCACCCGCGCAGACGATACACCAGTATTGATTCGTGAAACCTCCTGGAGGTCTATGAAAATTTCGCGTTATCCCCGCGGCGCCAGCTCCACCGCCTGCCGCAGCGCCTCCACCATGCTGCGCTCGTCCGCCACGCCCGTGCCCGCAATGTCGAACGCCGTTCCGTGATCCACCGAGGTTCGAATCACCGGCAGGCCCACCGTGATGTTCACGCCCGACTCCAGCCCCAGCACCTTGACCGGGCCGTGACCCTGATCGTGATACATCGCAATCACGAGATCGAAGTCGCCCCGTTGCGCGCGATAGAACACCGTGTCCGCGGGCAGCGGCCCTTCCACGTTCCATCCGCGCGCCCGGCACGCAGCGATCGCCGGCGCCAGCTTCGTCTCCTCTTCCCCGCGCCCGAACAATCCATGCTCGCCCGCATGCGGATTGATCCCGCACACCGCAATCCGCGGCTTCGCAATTCCAATTCGCGCCAGCGCCTCCTGCCCGCGCGCAATCGTCCGCTCCACCAGCCCCGGCTCGATCTTCTCAATCGCATCCAGCAGCCCTATGTGCGTGGTCACATGGAGCACGCGCAGCTTCGGCGTGGTCAGCATCATCGACACCTCCGGCGTCCCGGTCAGATGCGCGAGCAGTTCCGTGTGCCCAGGAAATTTATGCCCCGCGGCCTGTAGCGCTTCTTTATTCAGCGGAGCTGTGCAGATCGCCGCCACTCGCCCCGCAAGCGCCAGCCGCGCCGCGACTTCAACGTAGCGATACGCCGCCTCGCCCGCTACGGCGGATAACTTCCCCCACGCCAGATCCGCCGGAAGCTCGCCCACTTCGACGCAGTTCACGTGCTCCGTATCGAACGCCGCCGCGTCGAGGTCGTCCTCGCGAACGCTGCGGATCTGGAGCCTGCTGCCGACAATCCTGGCCGCCCCGCGCAGCCGCTCCGCATCGCCGATCACCAGCGGCCGGCACATCGCCTGCACCTCAGCGCGCGCCAGGGCCTTCATGATGACCTCAGGCCCCACGCCCGCCGCATCGCCCATCGTGATCGCAATCAGCGGAGCTCGTCATCGACAGACCTCCGCCTGCCTGGCCGTTCGGCGCGGCGCGCTCTGCAGCCCATGCATGAATTCCCTGCACCGCACCAGCGTATCCGCATCGCCGAACCCGCCGGCTTTTATCACCACCGGCACCTCGCGCTTCCAGCCTTCTGTCGTCGAGAACGCCACGCCCGTTTCGACCTCGCCACGCAGTCGCAGCCGCGTCACGCCCCACGCATCGAGAACGGCCCGCGCGGTTTCGCCGCCGGTCGCCACCAGTCCTCCGATCCCATCGGAGCACGCTGCGGCAAACCGCCCCATCGCGCGCGCGAGCTCCGCGCCTTCTTCATAGGTCAACGGCGCATCGCACTCCGGAAGCACCAGCACATCCCCTCCCGACTCGAGTACCCGCTCCAGTCGCTTCGTCTCCTCAACGCACACGCCCGCCAACAGCATCGCGGCCGGAATCCGCAGCGTCTCCAACCCCTCCACCGCGCTCAGCCGCGCCGCCTGCTCGCGTGCGATTTCGGTCATGCTTCCCACCATATATAAGGTTGGCCCCGGCGCGAACTCCGGAACCGCCGACGCCGTCGCCGCGCTCCATTTCGCGGCAGCAGGCAGATGCCGCGCCAGTCCCGCCGACCCCACCCACACGGCACGTTGTCCCAGCACCATCGACGCCGACGCGATCGCCGCCAGATCCTCCTCCGTCTCCGCGTCGCAGATCACAACCTCCGCGTGTAGCGCCGCCGACGCCATGGCTTTCTTCACCGCCGCTCCCGACCGCACCGCTGCCAGACCCAGCCCTGTCGTCCGCAATCCGAGTCCCGCCAGAACTTCCATCACGTCCGAACGCGCCGCTCGTGGCTCTCTCTTCCATGCATCGGTCTGTTCCAGGGGAACGCCATGCACCCGCAGCTTTCCATCCCGCACCGTCCGTCCCTGCGCGGGAAGAGCCACTGCAAATACCGCCACGGGCCTGTCCCTCAGCATCTCGCTTCGTGCCTGCAGCACCGCCACCAACTCGGCCGCAACGTGTCCACGAAGCGTCGAGTCTACCTTTCTGAACAGCGACCGCCCCTCGACCGCGTATCTCTGCACCAGCCGGCGCATCTCTCTCGACGCTTCCTCCGCCCCAAGGCAGCGCGTGTTCGCGTCGATCGCAACCACTTGAGCGTCCGTTACCGCGCCGTCACCCAGCAGGACCACTGCGTCGCGCGTCCCGAACGCCGCCGCACCGTCCGCCGCCCCGGCCAGATCGTCCGCCAGAATCAACACTCTGCCATGCTTGGTCCCGGCCTTCTTCCGGACCCGCACAGCCCACCACGCGGTCGCCAGCGGCGCCAGCATCGTCGTCACGATCACGCTGGACGCCACCAGCACCGTTGCCGGCGCCGCGGCCTCTGCGTATCTGTGATTCGCCGCAGCCACCAGTGCCGGCACCGCGGCTGCATTCCCCGCGGTCGTCGCCGCGCCTATGCCGGCAAGGCCCGTTCCGCCACACAGGCGGTCCACCACCAGCAGCGCCACACCCGATATGGTCAGCACCGCCAACCCCAGTCCGATACCGACCAGCCCCGCGCCCCACACCTGCTTCAGGTTCAGCGTTGCGCCCAGCGCAAACGCGAAGAAGGGGATCATGACCGGCGTCGCCTGAGCGAGAAACGCCCGCAGCTCCTCGTCCAGATTTCCCACCAGCATCCCGAACAGCATCGGCAGAACAGCACCCAGCAGCGTTGGCCACGGAAAAGTCGCGAGCCCCGCCACGCCCAGCGTCACCATGGTCAGAAACGGGCCCGACTCCAGCCCCATCACCGAGTAAGCCGCCGTCTCCTCCGCCGTGCCGTACTGGCTCATCAGCGCCATGTACAGGCCGCCGTTCGTATCGTTGAACGCCGCCACCACCGCCAGCGTCGATACGCCGGCGAACCATCCCGCCCGCACCGGATCGTTGCCGAGAAAATGTCCGAGGATCAATCCGGCCGCGATGCCCAGCGCGATCTTCGTTCCCAGCAATGCGCCGCCGCGCTTGACCACTTGTCCGAGCGACCGCACCGGGATCGAACTGCCCACGCAAACGTAGAACACGGCAAGGATCGGCAGCGCGCCCTCGAACAGCGCTCCGGTAAATGAGCCGAAGAACCGCGCCGCATGGGGCAGAAACGTGTGCGCCACCGCACCAGCCAGCAGCGGCACCAGCATGAACCCGCCGGGAATGCGTTCGATGCTTCGCTTGATCGGGATCCGCATCGTTCAATCCGCCTGGCGCTGCTCTGCTCGTCCGCAATCCTCGCAGATTCTTTCTATCCCGCGCCGAAATTCCGCCTGCGGAGTGAGCAGGCTCACGATCAGCCAGCCGTCGCCGGAGAATCCGAAGAACGATCCTGGATGCACATACACCCCGTGCTCTTCCACGAGCCGCACCGCCAGCTGCTCATCGTTCTCCAATGCGGGCACCCGCAGCACCGCGTACCAGCCCGCCTCCACCTCCAGCCGCGTCACGACCGGAAAACGTAACAATATTTGATCTAAATTTTGCAGATTGCTGTGGGTGCGTGCGCGGATCTGCTCCTGCATCGAGCGACACGCGGCCAGCCACGCGGGCAAGGCGCACTGCACTGGCGCATTCATCGACAAAAACGTGTCGGCGATGACCTCGAGCCGCGCCAGCGCCTCGCGCAATTCGTCCTCGGGCCCGAACGCGGCAATCCAGGCCGCCTTCATCTGTGGCAGCGCTGCAATTTTGCTGATCCCGCTCAGGACGAAGGTCAAACACGGATGTAAACCAACGGCGAAACTTTGGCCGTCACCTCGATCCGCCTGGCCGCCAAGCGGCGTTCCGCCCTCCGCGCAGGAGTAGTCTAGAAAGACTTCATCGACGATCAGCGCCAGTCCGCGCTCGGCGCAGATGCGCTCCAGCTCCCGCCGCTCCGCAGCCTTTGTGGAGTGGCCTGTCGGATTATTCGGATGCACCACCGCGATCGCTTTCGTGCGCGGGGTGATCTGCTCCCGCAATCCCGCAAAATCGATCTGCCAGCCGTGGTCATAGACCAGCGGATACGGCACCAGCCGCACATCCTCGATCTGCGCCAGAAAATCGAACAGCGGATAGCTCGGCTGCGCAATCAGCACTTCATCGCCCGCGTCGCACAGCAGGCGGAACAGCCAGCCGTACCCCTCGCTGGTGCCCGTGGTTAGAAAAACATGCTCCGGCTCGACTCGCACTTCGCGCTCCGCATAGTACCGGACGACCGCCTCGCGCGCGAGACGCATGCCTCGCGGATCGGGATCGTAGACGAGCGCCGTACGATCCCCCAGTGCCGCCAAAATCCCCGCTTCGTCGTACGCAAAACCGCACTGCGTCGGATTCGACGCGGTCAGATCGAGCACCTCGCGCCCCGACGATCGCCGCTCACGCAGCGCGCGCGCCAGCCCCGTTTCGGCAAGATCCCACGCGGTCCTCGATGAAAATCTCACCCGCTCATCTTTTCACAGGGAAGATTCCAGACAACCCAACACGCGAACAACTCGATCAGCTCCCAGCTCCCAGCTCCCAGCTCCCAGCTCCCTGTACCCTGTCCTTATGCGCGCCGTCATCTTCGACTACGGCGAGGTCCTCTGCACGCAGGATCGCGCCGCCCACCAACGCCTTCTTGCTCTTACCGGTCTCGACCTCGATACCTTCGAGCGCCTTTACTGGCGCGACCGCCGCGACTACGACCTTGGCGTACTCGACGGCCGCGGCTACTGGGCAAAATTCGCGCGCGACGCGGGTCTCAGCTTCACCCCTGCTCTCATCGATACCCTGATCGAGACCGACGTCGTCATGTGGACTCTGGTCAGCGAGCCGATGCTGGCCTGGGCGAAGAGCCTGCAGCGCGCCGGCCTGCTCACCGCCATCCTTTCCAACATGGGGCCGGAAGTCCTCCACACCATGCGCCAGGAATTCGCGTGGCTCGCCGATTTCAACCAGCTCACCTGGTCGTGCGAACTCGGCATCGCCAAACCGGACCCTGCAATTTATCACCTCACCTGTGACAAATTGGGTGTCCTCCCCGGCGATGCCCTGTTTCTCGATGACAAGATCGAGAATGTCCGCGCTGCCGAACAACTCGGACTACAGGCTCTTCAGTTTCGCTCGGTTGAGCAGCTCCGCGGCGACCTCGCCGAACGCAATCTCCTCGGCCAGCTGCCTGCGCCCGTCTCGGCCTGAGAAACTTTTCGCACCGGCCGCCGCTCTTCTGAGCCGCAGCGGCCGTAGACGCCAGCACCCCTCCAGCGCCCCTCCCCGGGGAGCAATCTTCCGATAGTAACCACAGAGTTATTCCATGACTCGATTGCGCGAAACCCGCTCTCCATCGCACTCACAAATTTTATCTATTACCCACTTAGTAAACTTCTGGCCGCTCTTGCCGGGCTCAACTGAAGGACATGTGCAAGCTGTCGGCAATCGCTGTTCTTGTTCCGCCGAATCGAGTGAGCACTCCAGTACCTGGAAGGGTTGGCGATTGCGCATGCCGGAGGGGTCAGCCAGAGCTACACTGTTGGACGGACGTTGCGGCTCGTCTCAGCCGTGCTTTCGCATCGCCGCCCGGACCGGGTTCCCGCCGTATTTGTAACCTGCACTCGCACGAGTGGCCCATCGTATAACTGAACGTATTCGAATGCGGAGAAAACAATCTATGAATGCACGAACTCTCAAAGCAGCTTGTCTGGTCCTATCCTCGACAGGCCTGATCTTCCTGTCTCTGGGCTGCAAGAAGATTGAGCCTCTGAAGGTGGACTGCAACGCGAGCGCACCTTCCATCTACCCGGGCGACGCGCAAACCGTTACCGCCACTCCCGGCCAGGTCGCCCAGAAGAAGAACTGGGACGTGGTCTATACCTGGAGCGGCACCGGCGTCACCGGCAGCGGCACTACCGCCACCGTCAACACCGCCTCGCTCGATCCCGGCAACTACACGGTGAAGGCCGAAGCCAAAGAAGGCAAGAAGGGCAAGGAGGGCCTCAAGCCCAACACCACCGCCTCCTGCTCCTCGGACTTTACCGTCAAGCCTTTCGAGCCGCCCACGCTCACCTGCTCGGCGAATCCCACGACAGTGATGTCCGGCACCAGCGCCACCATCACGGCTACCGGATCCAGCCCGCAGAATCGCACGCTGACCTACAACTTCTCCAGTTCCAGCGGTTCGATTAACGGCAGCGGCAACACCGCGACGCTGGCCACCACGGGCGCTCCGGCGGGCAACATCACCGTCACCTGCACGGTGCAGGACGACAAGGCGCACACGGTTTCGGCGACCACCTCGGTCGAGGTTCAGGTTCCGCCGCCGCCACCGCCGCCGAAATCGCAGACCCTCTGCGCCATCCAGTTCACCGATGCGCGGCGTCCGGAGCGTGTGAACAACGAAGCCAAGGCGTGCCTCGATGACGTCGCCCTCAACGCGCAGCAGAAGGCGGACGCCACCGTCGTGGTGGTCGGCAACTCGGCTCCGCTGCCGGAGAAGAAGGGCCACCATCGTCACGCTAAGGAAATGACCGCGGCGGACCTGGCCGCGCAGCGCGCCGTCAACACCAAGGACTACCTGGTGACGGACAAGGGCATCGACGCCAGCCGCATCCAGGTCAAAACCGGCGCCAGCGGCACCGATGAGGTGCAGGACTACCTCGTTCCCTCCGGCGCCAACTTCGACAACGACGTGCCCGGCACGACGGCGGTCGACGAAGGCGCAGTGAAGGCGCAGCCTCGCAACCCGAAGCCGCACCATCACCACAAAAAGGCAATGGAGGGCAGCAGCAAGTAACGCCCAACCATCGCAACAGAGAAGGCCGGCCCCATCAGGGCCGGCCTTTTCGCTTTGCCGGCAACAAAGGGGCAGGGTGGCCTAGGTCTCCCGTCCCACCAGAATGCGGGTGCCCCACATCTGCTGCAGTTGGCAGATGTGGGTCCGCGGGTGGAATCCTCATCCATAGCCGGCGTGAATCCGGCGTAATCTTGCCCCCAGGTGAAGGCCGGTACATTCTCAGGGTATGGCGCGTGGGCTGGTGAGGTACCAGGAAAGCGGACACCAGCATTTCATCACGTTCAGTTGTTTCCGGCGGCAGCGCAACCTTGACCGCGCTCAGGCGCGCGCCGTGTTCGAGCGATCGCTGGACTGGACGCGTGCGCGCTATGGGCTGGTGGTGCTGGCGTATGTGGTGATGCCGGAGCACGTCCATCTGCTGGTTACCGAGCCCCGCAGGGAAACGCTGGCAAGGGCCATCCAGGCGCTGAAGATTTCGGTGTCGAGGAGGCAAAAGGAGCGTCCTTTCTGGCAGGCCCGATACTATGACTTCAATGTGTTTACGACCCGGAAGCAGATAGAGAAGATACGATATATCCACCGAAATCCGGTGACCCGCGGATCGGTTCTGACACCGGAAGAATGGGTGTGGTCGAGTTATCGGTACTACCTGACAGGCGAGCAGGGCACGGTATCGATCGCGACGGCGTGGACCGCCGATGGATGCGAGGCGGGGAGGTGAAAGAAACCTGCGATTTTCGTCGCGCGAGGGACCTGTGCCGCACCACAACCGCACATCTGCCCACTGCAGCAGATGTGGGGGCACCCGGCCTTTCTGTACTTTCTCAGACGCTGACAGCCGCGGCAGCTCGGATGTCTCCAGGTTCTCTAGGAACGGTTTCTCCGATGGGACAGCACTTCTGTGCGAGCCGCTCAATAATAGTCCTCACGCTCTTGGGTTGTCGGCTGGTGATTTATGGGAAACTGCTCCCTTGCGGACAACACGATCTCTTTTTGATGTTTGTCCTTTACGGCCTTCGCCGCGATGTGCGCACCCGGCGTGTATGACTTGGCAACCAAGAAACCCTTGGTGAGGTTTCCAATGTCCATGTACATGAACAGTTGGTACACGTCCAGGGCAGTCGCTTGATCTCGCTTCAACTCCCATGCCTCGCCGTCAGCCAGGATATCGATGAACCCCTCCACCCCCTCCACCACGTACTCCTTCGAGACGGAGGCGCTTCTTTTTGGAGGGGATTGTCTCTTGAGCCATTCAATCAGGCGATCCCGAAGGAGCGACTCCGGAATCTCCTCTGGGTACGACTTGTGTTGGATGTAGTTGTCTTTTCGCCCGTTTGGCCCCTCTTCCTCGCCAGTGAGGACCCTAGTGGTCTGCGCAATGCATTCTCGGAAGTGTTCGTCGAGAATGACGGAGTTCTTGGTGATGGCGGTTGCGAATCCGCTGAGCAGGACTATCTCGCCCCGAACCGCGTTGTAGTCGGAGTGCTTTTGATTCACAATTCCGAGTTCTGATAATTGGTGAAATAGAATTACACGATCATGAAATATGATGTCGATCCCCTGCGTCGCCAGGGCTACACGGTAGGTGTAGTGCACCCTGCTGATTTAGACAGGTTGGGCCAGGTTTGAAGTAAGGGTTGTAGCGTGGAACGCGGCACGGGATTCGTGCGGCGTTCGGCCGTGGAGTCCACGGTGCGAACGGTCGTGATTATATTCCTCGATCCACAGAGCGATGGACCGCCGTGCGTGGTCGAAGCTCTGGTATTCGTTGATCCAGACCTCCTCTTCTTTGAGACTGCGGTGGAAGCGTTCGATGTAACTGTTTCCCTCGGGGTGGTTGTAAGCGGTGCGGCGATGCTCTATGCCGAGCCGGCTGAGAGTTTCGATGTAACTCGCCGAAGTGAACTGCGTGCCGTTGTCCGTAGTTAGAGTAAGTCCCAGCCCGCGCGGACCATGAGGCAGGTGGTTGAGCACGGCCCGTTCCAGCGCCGAAAGAGCCTCCCCGGTGCGGCAGCGCAGACTCAGATCCCAGCCGACGATTTCGCGCGTACAGCAGTCGATCACGCTGACCAGATAAGACCAGCCGGTGGAGGGCCCGGCCCAGACCTTAGTCATGTCGGATTGCCAGACCAGGTTCGGTTCGGGCGCCTCCACGCGGCTCCAGTCTTTTCTGCGCGAGATCCGATAACGTCCTGGCGAACCAGCAGACCGCGCTCGCGCATCACCCGCAGCACGCGCTTGCCGTTGACCTCCATATCCTGCTTGCGCTGCAGCCACCAGGCCACACGACGATAGCCGTAGGCCGGCTTCTCGCCGGGCGGCCACGATCCGCTCATCGTCGCTGCGGTCGGCGCGGCTCCGGTGCGCTCGTTTGCGGTAGTAGAGGCTGGAGCGGCTGAGCGACAGTGTCTCGGCCACCAGCTTCGCCTCCTTGCCTCGGGCTACAAGTTCTCTGGCCTGCGAATGAGCCTGCCCGCAGCTCACTCGCCCAGCACGTTTTTTAGTATCTCGATCTGCAGCGCGCTGCGGCCCAGCGCCCGCTCCAGCTGCCTGATCTTCCGGGTCTGATCTTCGTCCGGGCGCGCGGCTGCGCTTCTCCCCCCAAGCGCAGCCTTGGCGCCCTGCTCCACTTCGTCTTTCCAGCGATAGTAAAGATTCGGCGCGATCTCATACTTCCTGCAGGTCTCGGCGATGTTGCCGCTCTTCAGACCCTCCAGAACGATCTGCCACTTCTCTTCAGGTGTCCTCTGTACCCGTGCCTTGCGTCCCATCATGCCTCCTCGGCGGAGGCCTCAACCTTATCTAATTCACGTGTCCAGTTCTACCAGGGTGCACTACAGTAGGGGTGGAACTTGTTCGGTACGTCGATCCCCAATTCTTCAAATTCTGAGGCGTCGTTAGGCGCGTAGCCGAAGGTAAGCTCCGCTCTCCATCCGTTGCCCTCAATGCCGTATTTGCTGAAGACAGGCCGATTCTCGCGCGTGCTTGGATGAAAATACGTTGGCTTGATCTCCTTCACTGGCCAACCGAACAGCACAGCCCCCGTATCCACATTCCTGATTGAGATCGTGAGGTCGAGGATCGGGTTGTCGGGGCGAAGAAAGCGCCGATACCGTGCTCCAAGATAAGGTACTATCGACCGCGTGTAATTCGTCGCGTTGGTGCTCACGATAGGTTTCAGCTCCGGACCGAGATCGTTGTTCCTCTGGTCCTGTCGAACGTCTTTTCTGCCGCGTCGATCTCGCCGAACCGAAACTCGGTAACCTCCAGTGCAAGCTCCCGGTCCTCCGTTTTCGTGATCAACGATTCCAAACGGCCGAGTGCAGCGACAGCCTGTTTCATCCCGAGCCCATGTTCGTTCAGGGAGTTTTCGGTCTTCAACCCTGCAGGGGTGATAGCACTTCCGAGCTTGTCAGCAGGGATTCCGGCACCGTCATCCGAAATCAGGAATCTGTGTGCCTTCTGATCCTTATCGACAAATATCTCCACGTTCACCCGGACGGATTTGCCATCTCTCGCCGCTAACGAGTTGTCGATTAGCTCTGACAACAAATCCTTATAGTCATACGTGTTTTGTCCAAGTTCGTGGAAGATGTTGTCGGAAGGCAGAACGTTGATCTTCATGAGTCCTCTCGCTGGGTTGTTCACCCCGCACACAGACAGGATAGTTCATGGAAAACCTGGGGTGCGGAACCTGGGGGAGAAACCTGGGAACAGACGGGAAGTATCCCCACCACCCCCAACCTGGCCCCCAACCCCCACTTATCAGACAATAGAACCATGCACGCCCCCACCGTCATGACCGACGTCCCCGGCGCCCTCGAAGAAGTCAAAGCCGGCCGCATGATCGTCGTCGTCGACGACGAGGATCGCGAGAACGAAGGCGACCTCATGCTCGCCGCCGAGCACATCACCCCCGAAGCCATCAACTTCATGGCTCGCGAGGGCCGCGGCCTCATCTGCCTCGCTCTCACCGAAGAGCGCGCCGACTACCTCCGCCTCGGCCCCATGACCCAGGAAAACTCCTCGCGTTTCGGCACCGCGTTCACCGAGACCATCGAAGCCCGCGAAGGCGTCACCACCGGCATCTCCGCCTACGACCGCGCCCACACCATCCAGGTCGCCATCGATCCCCGCTCCACCGCACAGGATCTCGCCCGCCCCGGCCACGTCTTCCCGCTCCGCGCGCGCAAAGGCGGCGTGCTGGTCCGCGCCGGCCAAACCGAAGCTTCGGTCGACCTCGCCCGACTTGCCGGCCTCATCCCCGCCGGCGTCATCTGCGAAGTCATGAAGGACGACGGCCGCATGGCCCGCGTCCCCGACCTCATCGAATTTTGTCACCGTCACGGTATCAAAATGCTCACCGTGGCCGAGCTCATCCGCTACCGCCTTCAGCACGAGCGCTACATTGTTCGCGTCGCCGAAAGCCCCATGCCCACCGAGTTCGGCGACTTCCTCATGATCGCCTACGAGAGCGAAGTTCACGGCGGCCAGAGCCATGTCGCCCTCGTTCGCGGCGACGTCCATCAGAGCCCCGCCGGATCCGAGCCGCCCGTGCTCGTCCGCGTCCACTCCCACTGCCTCGCCGGCGATGTCTTCGGCACGACCCTCTGCGATTGTCAGCGCACGCTGCGCCAGTCGCTGAAGATGATCTCCGAGGCCGGACGCGGCGCCCTCATCTACCTTCACAACACCAGCCGCGGTTTCGACATCGACCGCACCGCCACCCCGCACCGCATCGTCTTCCATCGCGAGGCTCGCGCGCGCGAGCGCCACCAGGACCGCCACCAGCGCATCCTCCGCGAAGTCGGCCTCGGCGGCCAGATCCTCGCCGACCTCGGCATCCACCGCATCCGTCTGATCAGCAACACACCGACGCACGTGCCGGCGCTCCAGGGCTTCGCCGTCGAAATCGTCGAACAGGTGCACATCCCCATCGCGGAACCCGCGCGAAACCTGTCATCCTGAATTCGCGTCGGGGTCAGGACGATGTGCGGGCCTTTGAATCTGCCCCCGCACCCCAGTCCAGCCAATCCGGTCGCGGGCGGTACAGCCCGGAACTCCTCTGCGGCATTTCTGTCCTTCATGGATCACGGCCCATACCCCGACCGCCGATGCACCGG
>CAVPCB010000066.1:0-11864 GCA_963702285.1 uncultured Acidobacteriaceae bacterium
ACACGGCAGTACTTTGGGGTGGGGCCGCTAACGATTTGCGTTGATGTTGGGCCGGAGGTGGAGCAGGCTTCTTGCTATGGGGTGAACCTGGCCTGCCCTATATTTTTTTTTGGGGGGGGGCGTGTTGTTTTTCCGTAAAGCTGTGAAGTCGTGCCCTGATACAAGGGCGCTAACGACAGCCTGTAGGCTGTAGCCGGTAGCTGCATAGGGCGCGGCGATTGGAGAGGAGCCCATCCCTCAACGGCTAAAGCCGGATTTGTTTTGCGGCCGTTACGGCACGGCTGAAGCCGTGCCCCTTCAAAGCGGCAGGGGCTAAAGCCCGGGGTGAATTTTGCGCAGGTTGCGGCACTCTGCCTTAATTTTGCCTTACCACTTCGTGGAGCAAAACTACGTGGCCAAACTTCTCGAAGGCCGACCGCACACAATTAAGGCATGGCTACCTTTGTGCGGCAGGGCGAATGTTCTTCGGCCGCCTTCTCGAATACCACCAACTGATCAGTCCAATTCCGAGTGCCAACGACATGTTGGCGGCCATCGTTGAAAAGAAACCAACTCCAACTAAAGAGCCTGGCAGCATGAACATATAGCCGACCTTGACATCCTGCTGGGTGATCCCGGGTTCGTGGAAGAAGATGTATTGGATAGCTAGGAAATCGCGGGCGACCGCAAGCAAAGGCAGCCAGACAGGAGCGGTCCTCGCGCTAATCACTCGTCCAGACACGAGTCGATTCTAGCCCTTTACAATTCCGGCACCGCCCCGCAAAAAATGTGAGTCCCGTTATGGAGCCTGATCGTGGAAGGTATGCCGGGCTATACGAGGTCTAAGAGCCGTAGCGGAAAGGCAGGCGCGGATCACCCTTGCGGGGCAGGCGAAATTTGCGTTTATTTGCCTTACCAATCTGCTAATCCTGCAAATCGTTGCAAATCTCGCAAATTGAAGAATCAATAACTTATGTGTTTTCAATCGCTGCCTGAATCGTGCCCTGATACAGGGCAAAGAGCGCTTCTCGAACGAACTTCAGAGACAGGAGACTAGTGGTGATGCCCCCCGCCTCCGCCGTGTCCACCACCGGAGTGGCCTCCGCCTCCGAAGCTGTGACCGCCACCGCCGCCAAAGCTGTGACCGCCACCGCCTCCGAAGCTGCGACCGCCACCGCCTCCGAAGCTGTGGCCGCCTCCGCCTCCGAAGCTGTGGCCGCCTCCGCCTCCGAAGGAGTGTCCACCACCGCTGAAGCTGTGGCTGCTGAAGTGAGGCGTGCTCTGGGAGTGGCCTCCGCCAAAGAAGCTGTGTCCGCCGCTGTAGGAGCGGGGCTGGCTGAAGCTGCGGTTGGCATAGCCGGAAGAGCCACTGTTATAGGCGCGGTAGCTCGGCATGGACCGGGGCGCAGAACGATAGGTTGGCTGCGACTGACGGGAAGGAATTGTTGAAGCCGCGGCTGAGTCCGCTGGGTGCTGAGGGACGGCCGTAGCCGGGCGCGGAGCGGAAGGTCGGCGCGGAATAGCCGGGGGTGCGCCCGTAGTTGCCGTATCCGCTGGAAGAGCGCGCGCTGTAGGTGGGCTGGCGATTCCATGCCTGCTGCGATCCGCGGTTCTGGAGTCCGCGATTCTCGGCGTATCCGCGATTGCCGTTGTAGCCGGAGCGGCCATCGAATCCGCCTCGTGCATAGTATCCGCCGCGGTTCGCGTATCCGCCGCGGTTCGCGTATCCGCCGCGGTTCTCATAGCCGCCGCGGGCGCTGTAGCCGCGGTTCCAGCCGCCATGATCGTAGCCGCGGTTGAATCCGCGGTCGTAGGCGCGAGCATAGGCGAAGTTTCTGCCCCAGCCAGCGCGCGGGCCGCCGTAACGGAGTCCCCAGTCGCGGAGGCCGGGGCCATGTGGGTAGTAGCCGGCGTTATCGAAGGAGAGGCAGTTGCCCAGCCAGCTCAGTCCCCATCCCAGCCAGCCCCAGGGCATGGCCGTGAAGGCGGACATGACGAGGCCGGGTCCGAACTGAACGCCGAAATCACCGATGGCGCCGAGGACGGTGAAGTCAGGCCAGGGATTGACGGGGGCGCCGTAGGCGGTCCACGGATTATAGGTGGGAACGTAGACGACCTGCGGATTCGCGGGAGCCACATCGATGTAGCCCTGATCGTCGGTGACCTGTTCCTGCGGAGTGGACTGCAGATTGCCGGCTGACTGAGCGCGCTGGCGCATGGCCTGAATCGCGCCGAAGACGTCCTGCGGCTGGTTGTAGTACGCGTTGCCGAGCTCGGTGGTCCAGGAGAGGTTGCGGTTCAGGTCGTCGAGGACCTGGGGGAACGCGGTGAGGGCCTTCACACTGGGGTCCCAGTCCTGAGCATTCGCTTCGGCGGCAATTGCGTCGGGAGGAGCGTCGCCGATGGACTGGCGCCAGCGGTCAGCTTCGGAAACCTGCATCGGATACGTGGAGGCGGCAAGAATCTGAGCGATGAGCTGATCGGGGTAGAGAGCGATCGGCGCCACGAGCTGGGCGAGCTGATCGGGGGCGAGCGCAGGCTGCGGCTGGTGGGGCGCGGCGTACGACTGATCGTAGGGTTCTTCCGGCGGCTGGCTGTAGGACGGGTCGGGGTAAGGCTGCTGGTTTTGATCCTGATATTGGCCCTGATCCTGACCCTGATCTTGGGTGAGGGGCGGAGCCTGTTGATACTGCGGTTGCGAATAGGGCTGATCGGCCTGGGGTTGCGCGTAGTCGGGAGGCGGGGGCGGGTAGCCCTGCTGGGCCTGGGGAGGGTAGCCGGACTGAGCGACGAGTCCCATCGGCACAAAAGGCACGAGAAGGACGGCAAGGCCCAGGGCTACGGATCGGCGCCAGAGCCGGAAATGGGGCTCGGCGGGTTGGGCCGGATTGGAGTGGCGGAGAGATTCAGGAGGGATAAGGAAGGAAGACAGCGTTCGGAAATTCATACGCCCTCGTGGCCCGCACAGGGGTTGGAAACCCTGTGTCTTCTGGCGATTTGCAGGAGAACCGCTCCTGCCGTGCCGGCGATCCCCAGGGAACGGGCGCGAGCGAGGGTGCCCGTGGAGGTTACTGGGGGTTCTATGCTAATAACCCGGGGGGCGGCGAATGGTTCCGCGGGACGTGTCGTTTTTTGTCCAGTTCGCTGGTGGACGGGGATTCGGATCGGATCAGGAGGAGGCGGTTTTAACGCCGGGCGGCCGGGGCGCGTTGCCGTTGCCGTCGAAGTTGGCGGTGCTGGCGCTGAAGCCGGCGACGATCTGGGTGAGCAGGTCGTTGACGACGCCAGGATTGTTGGGCAGCAGGATCGTATTGGAGCGGCCCGTGGTACCGATGTCGCGCAGCGTATCGAAATACTGGGTGAGCAGGACCATGGACATGACGTCGCGGGCAGTGGAGCCTTCGACGGCAGTCTGGAACTGCTCGACCGAGGCCTGGAGACCCTGAATGATGGCCTGGCGCTGCTGTGCGACGCCCTGGCCCTGAAGGGCTTTGGACTGCGCTTCGGCTTCGGCCTGCTTGACTTTGAGAATCTTGTCGGCTTCGCCGCGGGCCTGGGCGGCGGTTTGTTCGCGCTGCGCGGCGTTGATGTCGTTCATGGCGGCTTTGACTTTGGCGTCGGGCACCATGTCGGTGACGAGCGCCTTGAGGATGTTGTAGCCGAACTCGCTCATGACGGCGTCGAGCTCGCGCTTTACGGCGGCGGAGATCTGCGCCTGCTGCTCGAAGGCCTCGTCGAGGGTGAGGGTGGGCACGTGTCCGAGGATGGAGTTGAAGACGTAGCTCTCGATCTGCTTTTGCGGGGAGCTGAGCTTGTAGTAGGCCTCGAAGACCTTGTCGGGCAAAACCTGGTACTGGACGGAAACAGGAATCGTGACGAAGACATTGTCCTTGGATTTGGTTTCGACGTTGACGTCGGCCTGGCGGATCTGGAGGTCGATGAAGCGGACGGTTTCGCACCAGGGCACGAGGATGTGGAGGCCGGGCTGGGCGACGCGATTGAATTTGCCGAAGCGCTCCACGATGCCCGCGGTGTAGGTGCGGACGGTGTACATGGTCTTGACGATGGTGATGAGCACGAAGATGCCGATGACGACGAGGACGATCAGAACGAACATCGGGGTGGCTTCCATGGGAAGTCCTTTCCGGGGGTGCGCCTGGCAGTGGAGGATCGGCAACAATATACAGCCGAGCCAGAAAATTGCCAGTCAATTTGTGAAAGGCGGGCGAGGATCCTGTTTTGAGGGGAGGGCTACGGTCGCGGGCGGGCACGATCAGCCAAGGCGATCGGCAGGGCGCGCTTCACTGGGCGGGGCGAGATTTGTTGTCCGATACCACGGTCAGATGGGGCAGGACGATGCGCTCGCCGGCGCGGAAGCCGTCGTATTCATGGGTGAGTTTGCAGGATTCGAGCCTGCCGTCGCGGTACAACTCGACAAGGTTCTCGCCTCCCTGGGGATCCGTGAAGGTGTCCCAGGCGCCACCGCGGCAGGGTACGCCCTGGACGCTTTCGCTGGAGACCAGAAAGAACGAGCGCAGCTCTCCGGTTCTGTAAAAGGAAGTGGTTGCGCCGCGGGAGAGGCCCACGCGCGTGGCGCCGCGGATTTTGTAACCGGCAAGATCTGCGGGGCGCTGGAGCATGAGGTAATGGGCTGCGCCGTTGGGCCAGAACTCGACGACCGAGCCGCGCGGAACCGGCAGGTCGCCCAGAGCGGCGGAGCGCGAAAGGGTGCACTGATTGAGGGAGCCATCGGGATAAAACCAGGCATCTCCCTTCGCGCACGGATAACCCTGGATGGTGGTGTCGTGCAGAATCCGATTGTGAAGCGCGTTCGGCTCAGAGGCCGCTGCGATGGTGGCACTGAGCAGGAAAGAAGCGCAAAGCAGAAGAACGTATTTCATGGACAACTCCTGATTGGGGTACAGCAGTTGTTCCCATCGGTCGTGAATCATGATGAGACGAATCGAATCCGGATCCCATGACACTTTCAGGGACCAGGAATCCGCAAAGGACACTGTCGAGAAGGTTGGGTAGTAGTTTGTGCCTAACGGGGGGAATCCGCAAGATTACGAAGGTATATAGGCGAGGAGACGGATCACTGCGGTCACTAGCAAGAAAGGCATCGAGGGCGGGGATGTCGTGATCCACAGGGGTTGGCGGAGGAAGGCCCGCCGCGCTCCTTTGCCGGGAGCGCGGCGGGAATGACTACAAGAAAGACAAATGAACACCACATGCGGCAGAACAGGGTACAGGGTACAAAGCGGCGTTCGGCGTTCGCCCGCGCAGCAGAGCAACCTGCAAAAAGACTTGCTTCAAACCCGCCGCGTTTCGTTCGAATAGAAGAGAACGTACGAGGAAACGCGGCGGAATCTGTACAACTACCTCAGCGAGGACTACAACCCGCCCCGGGAGCGAAATCGGTGGCGGGCCAACAAGCTATTTCGAGTTTCCGGTACGCAAATCCGGGTTGAAGATTTTCTGCTCTTCGATCGCGGCCTGAGCTGCGGCGAGGCGAGCGGTGAGCAGCCTGTAGGGTGAGCAGGAAACGTAGTCGAGTCCGGCGCGATGGCAGAACTTGACCGATTCGGGCTCGCCGCCGTGTTCGCCGCAGATGCCGACTTCGAGATCGCGGCGGGCGGAGCGGCCTTTGTTGGTGGCCATCTTGATGAGGGTGCCGACCCCTTCCTGATCGAGAACCGCGAACGGATCCTGTTTCAGGATTCCCTGCTGGAGGTACGCGGGCAGGAATTTGTTGCAGTCGTCGCGGGAGATCCCGAAGGTGGTCTGGGTGAGGTCGTTGGTTCCGAAGCTGAAGAACTCAGCGTCGGCAGCGATCTTGTCCGCAACGATGCAGGCGCGGGGCAGCTCGATCATGGTTCCGACTTTGTAGTCGACCGAGAGGCCTTTTTTGATGAAGACGTCGTGGGCGACGGCATGGATGATCGCGGCCTGGGCTTTGAACTCTTCGGGGCCGGTGATCGAGCGGAATCATAATTTCGAGGTGCGGATCCTGGCCGGACTTCTTGACCGCCGCGGCGGCCTCGAAGAGGGCGTGGGCCTGCATTTCGGTGATCTCGGGATAGGTGATGCCGAGGCGGCAGCCGCGCAGAGCGAGCATGGGGTTGAGCTCATGCAGCTCTTCGACGCGCTCGAGGATTCTGCGCAGTTCCTTCAGCTTCGGCGACTTGGGTTTGGTGAGTTCGAGCTTTGCGATGTCGACGAGAAGGTCTTCACGCTTGGGCAGGAACTCGTGCAGCGGCGGATCGAGCAGGCGGACGACAACCGGGTAAGAGCCCATGACCTTGAGGAGGCCCTGGAAATCGGCGCGCTGCATGGGGAGCAGTTTCGCCAGAGCGGCGCGGCGGTCTTCCTCGGTCTTGGCGAGGATCATGGCCTGCATGTGGGGCAGGCGATCTTCGGCGAAGAACATGTGCTCGGTGCGGCAGAGACCGATGCCCTGGGCGCCGAAGATCTGGGCCTGTTTCGCGTCGCGCGGAATGTCCGCGTTGGCGAGGACCCGGAGACGGCGGCGCTCGTCGACCCAACCCATGAACTGGATGAGGTCGGGATGGTCGGGATTGACGGGCAGGGTATTGAGCTTGCCGTTGATGATGCGGCCGGTGGTGCCGTCGAGAGAGAGCCAGTCGCCTTCGTGGAAGACTTTGCCCATGACGCGCATTTCCTTCTTCTTCTCGTCGATGGTGCAGTCGCCGGCGCCGGCTACGCAGCACTTGCCCATGCCGCGGGTGACCAGAGCGGCGTGCGAGGTCATGCCGCCGCGGGAGGTAAGGATGCCGGAGGCTACGTTCATGCCGGCGATGTCCTCAGGCGAGGTTTCGGCACGGACGAGGATGATGGATTTATAGGTACCTTTCTCGTGGACCTTCACGGCGTCAGCGGCGGTGAAGACGATCTGGCCGACAGCGGCGCCGGGTGAAGCAGGCAGGCCCTTCGCGAGGACTTCGATGGTTCCCTTCTCGTCCAGACGGGGAACGAGGAAGTCGAAGATCTGGTTGGGCTCGACGCGGAGAACGGCTTCGTCGATGGAGATAAGGTTCTCGCGCACCATATCGATGGAGATGCGGACCGCGGCGAGGCCGGTGCGCTTCGCGTTGCGGGTCTGCAACATATAGAGGCGGCCATCCTGGATGGTGAACTCGAAGTCCTGCATGTCGCGGTAGTGCTTTTCCAGGCGCGAGGTCAGGTCGCGGAGCTGGTCGTAGACGTGCGGCATGGCCTTGCGCAGTTCGCTGATCGGAACAGGCGTACGGATGCCGGCCACGACGTCCTCACCCTGCGCGTTCATGAGGAACTCTCCGTAGAATTCCTTTTCGCCATTGGCGGGGTTGCGGGTGAAGCCGACGCCGGTGCCGCTGGTCTCGTTGAGATTGCCGAAGACCATGGCCTGGATGTTGACCGCGGTGCCGAGCCAGTCGTCGATGTGGTTGAGGCGGCGATAGGTCTTGGCGCGCTCATTGTTCCAGGACCTGAAGACGGCGTCGCGCGCCATCGTGAGCTGGCGGTCGGGATCCTGCGGAAACTCGGCGCCGGTGTGGCGGAGGACGAGCTTCTTATAGGAAGAGATGATTTCCTTCAGGGCGACCACGGTCAGCTCGGTGTCCTGCTTCGCACCGTACTTTTTCTTGGCTTCGTCGAAGATATGCTCGAACTCGTTCTTGGGGATGTCGAGGACGACATCGCCGAACATCTGGACCAGGCGGCGATAGGAGTCGTAGGCGAAGCGCGGGTTATTGGATTTCTTCGCGAGGGCTTCGACGGACTTATCGTTGAGGCCGAGGTTGAGGATGGTGTCCATCATGCCAGGCATGGAGAACTTTGCGCCGGAGCGGACGCTGACCAGCAGTGGATTGTCGCCGGCTCCGAGACGCTGCCCCTGGAGTTTTTCGAGGCGGGCGAGGGAGAGGTCCATCTGCTCGGTAACCTGCGGGGAGAGGGCTCCGCGCATATATTCGCGGCAGGCTTCGGTCTGGATGGTGAAGCCGGGAGGCACGGGAAGGCCGGCGTTGGTCATTTCGGCGAGGCCTGCGCCTTTGCCACCGAGAATGTCGCGCATTTTGCCGTTGCCTTCGGCGACTCCGTTGCCGAAGAAGAAGACGTATGGGGCCGGGGCTTCGACTTTTTGTTCTTTGCCGAGTACCTGGGAACCGACGTGAGGATTGGTGCTCATTTGGAATTCTCCGTTCTGCCGCCGCGTGGGCGATATGTATCGGGATAAGTACGTTGCGGTGCTGGCGGGTGCGGGGCGAGAGGTGCAGGCACGGGCGTCATCCGCAATCTGGAAACGAAGTGATTGTTGATCCGTGGCGACCGGGCTGTATGTGCTCCGGGTCACACGCCAATGTGACGTGAGTTGTGACACAAATCACAATGGCGGTAAGGGTCAGAAGAGAAAGGGATAGGAGACAGGAGCTTCGGGATTCGGAGGAGAAATCGGTTTGCGGTCGGGGTGCGATGGCTGCAATCAGTAACTGGAAAACTGCGCCGGATTGAACGCAAATCGAGGACCCCGGTGACGTCGACAGCGCGGGTCACGTTGGTAATGGTGAAGCGCGTGAATCGAATGGGAACGGCGAACGGGTCTCGATGCGTACATAACATATAGATAGAGGTTGCGGAGACACGGGTTCCCGGCTGTGGATTTGTCGATCGCATCCCCTGGTTTCGTATTTTGGTCACAAACGCGGTCGATTGCAGCCACGTGCGTCATCGAAAGGCGGACAGCCATGTTCGGGAATGGACATTGGGGTTCTCTGAATCGTCACGATCCGGCAACCAGGGATTGAAGATGTCGTGACATCGGGTGCATGGCGATGTGGAAGGATGGTTGCTGTGGAAAGATGATGGACCGCAACCCGTAACACCTGGGCTGTCAGGATCACAATATGGGTATAGGGTGGCCGGTGAGGGGTCCGGCGGAATGAAGCAGTTCGACCGGTTTCGTCTGGATACGGGGAATGAGTGCCTGTGGCGTGAGGGTGAGCAGCTCGCATTGCCGCCGCGGCCGTTCATGGTACTGCGGTATCTGGTGGAGCATCCGGGCCGGCTGATCACGCACGACGAATTGCTGGATGCATTGTGGCCGGAGACGTACGTGCAGCCGCAGGTGCTGCGCACCTACATGCTGGAGCTGCGGAAACTGCTGGGCGACGATGCCGCGGAGCCGCGCTTCATCCAGACTCTGCCAAAACGCGGATACAGTTTTGTGGCGGCGGTGTCCGACTGTGCGGAGACCGAACACGGCGCGGGGTCGAGCCACGCGCGGGATGCCACCAGGGCGGCCGCAAAAGGAATTGTCGGGCGCGACGAGGAACTGGGTTGGCTGCGCAGGCAGACGGAGACGGCTGCTGGCGGCGAACGATGCGTCGTCTTCGTCACGGGAGAGGTTGGGATCGGGAAGACAGCTTTGGTGGACGCTTTTTGCCAGGAGCTGGGCGCGGAATGGAATGTGGCGCGCGGGCAGTGTGTCGAGGGCTTCGGCGACAAGGAAGAATATTACCCGGTAATGGAAGCGCTGGGACGTTTGTGCTCGTCGGGAGGCGGCGAGGCAGTGAGTGCGGTGCTGGCACGGGTGGCGCCGGCGTGGCTGCGGGCTTTGGGGCGCGGTCATGACACAGCCACTGTGACAAATACGGAGCGCATGGCGGGGGATTTGTGCGCGTCACTGGAACAAATTGCGGAAGAGAAGCCGCTGGTGCTGGTTTTTGAAGACCTGCACTGGGCGGATGGATCGACGCTGCAGCTGATTGCTGCGCTGGCGCGGAGGCGCGCTCCGGCGAAGCTGATGATGGTGGCGACGTGCGGCGCCGGGGATGCGGAGCATCCGCAGCGCGCGATGCGGCAAAACCTGCTGATGCGGCAGCTGGCCACGGAAGTGGCGCTGGGGCCGCTGACGCAATCGGCTGTGCGGGAGTTGCTGACCAGGGAACTGGCGCAGGAAGCCCTGCCGCAGGGACTAACGGGCTTCGTGCATCAGCACTCGGAGGGCAACCCCCTGTTTGCGATTGCGATTGTGGAGCACCTGATCGCGCGGCGGTTCCTGATACGGCAGGAGCGGGAGGGCGCGCTCGAGTGGCAGCCAGCCGGAGCCATCGAGGAGATGGAGGCCGAGGTTCCGGATCGTGTGGCGCAGATGATCGAGCTGGAGATCCAGAGTTTGAGCGCCGAGGAGCAGCGCGTGCTGGGCGCGGGAAGCGTGATGGGCATTGCGTTTCCGGCATGGGCGGTGGCCGCGGCGCTGGGCGAGGACCAGGCAGGGATCGAGGAAGCGTGCGCGGGACTGGCGCGGCGCGTGCATTTTGTCGAACGCGGCGGACAGGACGAGTTGCCGGATGGGACGCGATCGGAGTTCTACGTGTTTGTGCACGGGCTTTATCGCGAAGTGCTTTACCGACGGCTGGCCGCCACGCGGCGAGCGAAGTGGCACAAGCGTGTCGCGGATCAGTTTGGTGCGATGTTCCGCGGGCGAGAGTGGGCGGTGGCGCGCGAGGTTGCGATGCATCTGGAGGCCGCGGGCGAGTGGGCTGCGGCAGCTGGGGCGTTGCGACACGCGGCGCGTCATGCGGGGGCGAACGGGGCTGCAGGCGAGGCGGCCGCGCTGCTGGAGGACGCGCAGCGGCTAACCGGGACGCGTGACAGCAACGGGCGCAGTACGAGTCCGGGAGCGGAACGCGGGACGAATGCGGCAGGCGAAGGGACGAATGGACGAGGGAGCCGAAAGTTGCAGATCGTGTCAGGAAAAGCTTGACGAATTCTGGACGGGATCTTAACGACAGGCGCAGGGTGGGATCGCTAGTGTGGTGAGCAATACAGGAGGACATCACCATGAGATCCCTGGTTCAAAAGTTTTTCCTGGCATCGGCAGTCGCAGCGATGGCAGCGCTGACCGCCAGCAGCGCGTTGGCTGACGTGAAGGTCAACGTCCCTTTCAATTTCACAGCAAATGGCAAGGTCTGCCCGGCGGGCTATTACTCCGTCGGACGCGACGACACAACGGGCATCGTGACCCTGAGGAACGGCACCTGGCTGCGCGCCTTTGCGTGGCTTGCAGGGCCGGGCGAGCCGGCTCCGACAGACAGCCGCATCGTCCTGCGGTTCGACAAGATCGAGGGCGGCTACACGCTGCAGTCGGTGCAGTATCGCAGCCTGATCACAGCCAGGCTCGACAAGAAGGAGTACCGCGAGGCGCCGACGCGGATGGTGATCGGCCAGTAAGGCCGGTCAACGTTCGCAGAAAAGTCCCTCCCCCGGGGCTGTGGGATCTGCGGGACGAGGTGGTATTCCCGCACAAGTTCTCATGAATCGTTGCCAGAGGGCGTATCGCGAAAGCGGTCGCCCTCATTTTTTTGGACTGGCCGTTCAGGCGGACGCGCTTCGCGCCCGGAACGGTGAAACTTCACCACACAGAGCACGCGGCAGAGATGGTGAATCGACAATTTAGCGATTGACATGGGTGGCCTGGGCAATTAACTTTGCATGGTAAAGTTAACCGCCATGAACGATCTGCACAAAGCGCTGGGTGAGATCAGCAGTATTCGCCGGCAGGTGGCGCGCTCGACGGAGTTCCGCGGCTACGGGCCAGCGACGCTGGCCACGACCGCGGTCCTCGCAGCGATCGCGGCTGGTGTGCAGGGTTGGGTTGTCCCGGACGCGGCGCATCATCTGGGCGGATATCTTGCGGTTTGGGTTTCAACGGCGATTGTGGCGTCCGCTCTGACGAGCGTGGAGGTCTATCGCCGCTCGCAGCGAGTCCACTCGGGCATGTCGGACGAGATGATCCGGATGGCGGTGGAGCAATTTTTGCCGTCGGCCGCGGCCGGATTGCTGATCACGATTGTGGTTTTGCGCGGGGTGCCCGGCGTGGCGTG
>CAVPCB010000067.1:0-17495 GCA_963702285.1 uncultured Acidobacteriaceae bacterium
ACAGAAATATACCTTGCGACCGTCCTTCCGATATTCACAATCTACCTGTTCAGCAGTGTGGCGATGATCGCTCTTTACAACCACCGAAAGGGCCGGCTACCCGTTCCAACCCTCCTCTGCGATGAGGATGGATATCTATTCCAGTATCTAACAGAAGAATTCGAGGGAATCGTTGCTAACGCAAAGAAGCACACAGACGACGCTTCGAATGTTTGAAGTTGATCAGAAGCCTCGAACTACAGCATTCGACTTAAGTGAAACTCAGTTGCGCCAGGCTCAAGAACGCGGCCTCGCCGCAGTTGACATTGAGACCTCTGGACTTGACTGGCGGTCTCAGAGAATTGGGCTATGCCAAGTATATGTTCCCGGCTCCCAGCCGGCCTTAATCAAGACTCGAAAAGGGACCATACCGGTTCACTTGCTCAAGCTTCTGTCGGACGCTTCTGTGCAGAAAATATTTCACCATGCGATGTTCGATCTGCGATTTCTTGTGTACCACTGGCAGGCAAAGCCAGAGAACATAGTCTGTACCAAAATCGCGTCTAAGCTAATAGATCCCGAAAAAACAGAAGGACATTCACTCAGTGCAATCCTAGTGAAGTATTTGAACGTCAGAATCAGCAAAACCGAGCGTCAATCTGATTGGCTTACTTGGGATCTTTCCGACCGCCAAGTCGCCTATGCAAGTGTAGACGTTATCTATCTTCCTGAGCTGTACGACATTCTCATGAGCGAACTCGAGTTGAGGTCCAAGGCGGATCTCGCGCGACACTGCTTCGCCCATATTCCGACGAGGGTGCAACTGGAGATCTTGGGCTACAAGGACGTTTACGAATACTGACCAGGTCTCTCCTCCCTACCCCCACCGAGCCGAAGAGGTCCCTGCGCTCGGCTTTGTTCGCCCGATAAATCTTTCTTCTGATCCCCGATTTTTTTGCTCCCAGAGGGATTCTTTCCTTCCGGCGGCCTCGATCCGTCGTACGATAGGGGACACTTCGTCACCAGGCCCAACAAACCAAATGGAGTTTTCCTGATGCACGGAAGCGCAATCCGTCTTTGGGTCCTTTTCATTCCGATTCTGGTCGGCTCGGCGCTCGCGCCGGGCAGGATCTGACCCCTGACGCCGCCAAGGCCATGCTCGACCAGCAGGGCGCCGCGACCGACGCCAGCGACTTCACGCTGACCCAGGATCAGGCTCGAGCGCTGACCGCCCTCAGCCCGGACCTGCTGAGCCAGCTCCAGATTCAGACCAACCAGCCGTGCCTGCCGAATCCTGGCGACAAGCGCGTGCAGCGCCACCAGTTCGCCGCGTGCCAGGGCATCTTTCCGGCCGGAATCTCCGATCAGAATCCTGGGGTCTATCTGAAAGTGGGGCGCACCTTCCACTGGCACATCGTCGAGATCAGCGGAATCGTCGATCCCACGGAGGATCACAGTCAGCGCCTCGTCGGCTACACCTGGGAGTACGACTTCTCCGGCCTTCCCGCCGAAGTGCAGAAGGTCCTGAGCCAGGGCTCGCGGCACGAGGGGCACTCGCTCTTTCAGCTCGACGGCAGCACGTGGAAGTGGTTGCACTACCAGTAGGGTCGCGGCGCAGTCTGCCGGCCGGCCGCTCTATCTGGACAGGAGTTATGCCTGCGGCTGCCTACTTCTCTTCTTCGGTCTGGGTGATCAGGTACCGCTCGTAGCCGATCTCACCGATCTTGTGCATCTGCGCCTCGAGCCAGTCCACGTGGCCTTCCTCGTCCTTCAGCAGCTTCACAAACAGATCGCGCGAGCCGTTGTCCTTGTTCTCCACACAGATCCGGATCGACTCGTTGTAGGAAGCGACCGCACCCAGTTCCAGTTTCAGGTCGGACTCGATCATGTCCTTCACGTTCTGCCCGATCGAGAGCCCCAGGGGTTCCATGCTCGGCGTTCCGTCGAGGAACAGAATCCGTTCCATCAACGCCTCTGCATGGCGCATCTCGTCGATCGACTGCTTCTTGATGGACTTCGAATATTTCTCGTAACCCCAGTTCTCCGCCATTTCCGCGTGGAGGAAGTACTGGTTGATCGCGGTCAATTCATCACGAAGCGCCTTATTCAGCTGGTCGAGAACTTTTGCGTTACCTTTCATGCGGCCATTTTACAGATGAAGGATGGATGACCGGTGCGTAACTCTCCGTTCTTTTCCCAGCGCGCAACCCACGGGCAGAATCGTCCGGCCGCAACAGGCGGACCACCGGCCTGACTCCTCGCCTTAGTGGCCGTGCTCCTCGAGGTACTTTTCTACTTCCAGAGCCGCCATGCAGCCGGTTCCCGCCGCGGTGATGGCCTGGCGGTAGCGCCGGTCCTGAACGTCGCCGCACGCGAAGACGCCCGGCACCCGCGTGAAGACGTAGTTATGCGTCTTGATATACCCGTCCTCGTCCAGATCGAGCTGGCCGGCGAACATTGCAGCATTCGGAATGTGCCCGATGCCAAGAAACACGCCGCTGACGCCGAGCTCCGACGGGACGCCGGTCGACGTGTCGAGCAGACGCAGGCCCGTGACTTCCTTTTGCTCGACACCGAGCACTTCCTGAACCACCGTATTGGTCATGAAGGCGATCTTCGGATGCGCGATGGCGCGGTCGAGCATGATGCGCGAGGCTCGGAACTGCTCGCGGCGGTGGATCAGCGTGACTTTGGTTGCGAAGCGCGTGAGGAAGAGCGCCTCTTCCATCGCCGAGTCGCCGCCGCCGATCACGGCGATCTCCTTGCCGGAGAAGAAGAAGCCATCACAGGTGGCGCAGGAGCTGACGCCGTGCCCGATCAGCGCCTGCTCCGACGGCAGCCCGAGCCAGCGTGCCGAGGCGCCGCTGGCAAGGATCAGCGTGCGCGTGTGAATCGTCTCGTTGCCCAGATTGAGCGCGAAGGGGTGCTTCGTGAGGTCGGCTGTGGCCAGGTGGCCGAGACGGAACTCGGCACCGAAGCGCGAGGCCTGCTTGCGCATATTCTCGATGAGCTCCGGCCCCTGAATGCCTTCCGGCCAGCCTGGAAAGTTCTCCACCAGAGTGGTGATCGACAGTTGTCCGCCGGGTTCATGTCCTTCGAGCACGAGCGGGTGAAGATTGGCGCGTGCCGAGTAGATGGCTGCGGTGAGCCCGGCGCATCCCGAGCCAATGATGACGGTGTCGCGAATGTTGTCTGCCATGTTCCTGAACTTTCAAGATTGTACCTGCGATCCGGCCCTGAACCGGCTGGATCACGAGGCAGGGTTGCGCTCTCCCGATTTGGGATCTGGCGCTAGGCCTGTCCCGAACTGAACTGATGCCGCTCGCTTGGCATTCGATTCTTCTGCCGGTGTGCCTCCGGGTATGTGGGAATAAAATCGGAAGCCTGCGGTCGTGTGCTCTGGTGCTTCCGGAGGTCCCGCCGATGCGGCGTGCACCCGGTCCGAAGACTGCGCAGATTCGTCGGGTCGAAGCTGGGGCCGTTTCGTTCTGCTGGCGCTGGCCTTCGTCTTCGCCGTTCAGGGGGCTCAGGCCAGCGGCCCGCGCTGGGTGGCGGGTTCAAGCTATTTCGATGCCTCGGCCAAAGGTCAGCCCATTGTCTGGGCCAACGGTCAGGTGACCTACTTTACCGACCTCGGCAATCTGAGCGCGAAGGTGAATCAGGCACAGGCGAACGCCATGGTCGCAACGGCTGCGGGGGTGTGGAGCAGCGTTCCTACGTCTGCGCTGTCCATCCAGGCGGGCGGCAACCTTGCCGAAGATGTGAATGGAACGAATGTCACTGCGGGCGTGAACGGCTTCGCGATGCCGGCCGATATCCAGTCGAGGCGCTACGGGTACTCCGGTCGCCGTTGTTTACGACGCGGATGGATCGGTGATCGACGCGCTCTACGGCGCGGGCGCCAGCTCGCCGCTGGTGTGCCAGAACGATGGCGTCATGGTCTCGGTCGACAATTTTTCCGTTACCGGCAATATCGTGCATGCGCTGATCCTGGTCAACGGGCTCTGCGCCACGACCGCCAATCAGATCGCCAATCTGCAGTATGAGCTGATCCGCGGTTTCGGCCGCGTCCTCGGCCTCGACTGGTCGCAGACCAACGAAGAGATGTTCGACACGGGTGAGTTCAGCACCGGCGGCATGACCGGCTGGCCTCTGATGCACCCCATCGAGCGGCTCTGTAACGGCGGCAGCGGGCAGTGCTTCACCAACCCAACACAATTGCGCAGCGACGACGTTGCCGCGCTGAATCGGCTTTATCCTGTCACCTCCGCCAACGTCGCCAGCTTTCCGGGAAAGACCATCACGGCTGCGGCGACGATCTCGGTGCGAGGCACCCTCCAGTTTTCCAGCGGTCAGGGAATGCAGGGCGTGAACGTGGTGCTGCAGCCGCTTGTAAATGGTCTGCCCGATCTGCGCTACACGGTGACGGCGGTGAGTGGTGTGTATTTTCAGGGCAACGCCGGCAATCCGGTGACGGGCGCTTTAGATTCGGCTGGCAATCCGCTGAACCGCTTCGGCAGCGACGATCCGGGACTCGAGGGATCTTTCGATCTCAGTGGCGTTCCTCTTCCGCCGGGTGCGACCTCGGCGCAGTATCAGCTGACGTTCGAAGCTCTGAACCCTCTCTATTTGGGGTCTTCCTCTGTGGGGCCGTACACAACCGGCGAGGTCAGTCCATCCGGAACGATGCCGGTGATTCAGCTCGGCACATTGAGCGCCGGAACGGCGATGACGCAGAACGTGGCGGTGGAAGATGCGGACTGGGCAGAGAACGGGGCCGATGGAGCTGAAGGCTCGCCAGCCACGGTTCCGGTGACCGGCGAATGGACCGGGCGCATCAGCGGCTATGCGCATTCGGCGTGGTTCCAGTGGTGGGCTCGCGGCGGGCGGCAGTTCACGATCGAGGCTGAGGCGCTGGACGAAAACGGAACTCCGACGGCGAACAAGGCTCAGGTGGTGATCGGCGCCTGGAACGGGACCGACGCTCCCGGCACGGCGCCGGTCACCGGGACGGCGCAGCCCTTCAACGGGGACGTGGCGGGATTGACCACGCTGCCTGTACTCACCATCGCCGACAGCGAGGTACGCATCGGCTTAGCCGATCTGCGCGGCGATGGCAGGCCGGACTACGGCTATTTGGGACGCGTTCTCTACGCGGACAGCGTCACGCCTGCCCGTTTGCCGCCAGGCGGCGGCCCGATGGTGATTCAGGGGATGGGATTTCGCCCGGGCATGACGGTGACCGTCAACGGCGCGGCGGCGCCGGTGAACGAAGTGACGCCGACAACGATTGTCGCGACGGCTCCGGCTTCGGGCGGCGCAACGGGAACAGCGATCGTCCAGGTCGAGGATCCCCAGACCCTGGGGATTGCGGCCATCAACACCGGTGTGAGCTATGACGCGGAGCCTGACGATGCGATCTCGATCCTTGCCGCACCGATGGGGATGGTGTCGATCGGGGTGCCGCAGCCCTTCACGGTTCGGGCGATCAACGTCACCAGCCAGACTCCGGCTGCGGGCGTGACGGTGGCGTTCGCGCTCACGCAGGGTGCGGCGGCACTCGGCTGCGGGCAGGCTTTGTGCAGCGTGGTGACAGGCGACGATGGACTGGCGAGGCTGCTCATCACTCCGAGTTCGACGGCGATGGCGCAGGTCACGGCCTCGTTGACGAATGCAAGCGCCGTGACGGCCGAGTTTGTAGGGACAACACCGCCTGCGATCGCGGCTCTGACGCCAAATCTGTACGTCGCTCTGGGTGCAACCGCGCAATGGCCGGTGCAGGCGCTGGTGCTCAACGGGGCGGGGTGCGGCGCAGGCGGGGCAGACGGTCTTGTGGACCGCCGATGCGGGCATCACAGTTGCGACAGGCAAGGGCGTCAGCGACGCAAGCGGGTTGGTCGAAAACCAGCTTTCTGTCGGCCCGTTTTCCACGAGCGTCAACGCGACGGCGACCGCGTGTCTCGCCGGAACGACGAACTGCACCACATTTACAGTGACACCGGTCCATGTGGAAACCGCCGCTT
Organism: uncultured Acidobacteriaceae bacterium; assembly: GCA_963702285.1. Taxonomy (GTDB): domain Bacteria; phylum Acidobacteriota; class Terriglobia; order Terriglobales; family Acidobacteriaceae; genus Palsa-343. The sequence continues at coordinate 6,003 of CAVPCB010000067.1, forward strand.
TGGCGGCGTGGAGCGGGACATCGCAGTCCATCGCGGCGGGGCAGGCGTTTGCGCCGGTGGTGTTGCGGGTTACGGATCAATTCGGGCATCCGCTGGCCGGGGCGAACGTGACGTTTGCCGAATTGCTTTTCGGCTGGACCGAGCCGTGTCCGATCCAGGGAACATGTCCGCCGGCACCGGTTCTGGGGCAGCAGATCGTCCAGGCGACTTCCGGCATCGACGGTCTGGTGACTTTGACGCCTCTGTCCGGCAATGGCGTGGCGGCGCGGCTGCTGGTGATGGCCGCGACGGGGGATGCGACGCTGACATTCGAACTGGACCAACATCCGTAAAGCGGTTCACGCTTGGCGCACCTGATGAGTTGGCGACGGGCGTCGCTTTACGCGAGTGCGCAAGCCGGATAGTCTCAGGGAAATTCGTTCTGTTGAGGGTTCTGCGATTCCGACTCGTCCGTTTTCTTACTCCGATTCTGCGAAGACGTTGTCCGTCGAGGGCGTTGGCCTGGAGCAACTGGCGCGCCGGTACGGGACTCCGCTGTATGTGTATTCCGCCGGACACATCCTTGAACGGTTCATGCTTTTCGAGGAGGGGTTCAGGGCCGTTCCGCATCTGGTGTGCTACGCGGTGAAGGCCAATTCAGCGCTGGCGATTCTGAAAATGCTGGCGCAGAAAGGCTGCGGGTTTGACGTCGTCTCCGGCGGCGAACTGGAGCGGGTGCTGGCGGTAGATCGAGCAGCGGCGGAGCGCGTGGTGTTTTCCGGAGTCGGCAAGACGGCGGCGGAGATGGATCTGGCGCTGCGGGCGGGAATCCTGGTTTTCAACGTGGAGGGCGAGGAAGAGCTGGAGCTGCTCGCGGAGCGCGCGGCGAAGCTGCGACGGCGGGCGCGGTTTGCGCTGCGGGTGAATCCGGATGTGTTTGCGGAGACGCATCCTTATATCTCGACGGGCATGCAGGAGCACAAGTTCGGGATCGATATTCGGCGCGCGCGGGCCGTGTACAGGAAAGCGGGGAAATATCTGGAGCCAGCCGGTGTGAGCGTACACATCGGTTCGCAGATCCGCAGCGCCGATCCCTTTGGCGCGGCGGCGGAGCGAGTGGTGCGGCTGATTGCGGAGCTGCGGCGGGACGGGCACGCGATTCGGTATGTCGATCTGGGCGGCGGGCTGGGAGTGGAGTATCACCTGGATAAGACTTTCGATGCGGCGGAGAAAGTGCGGCAGTATGCGGCGGCGCTGATTCCGCCGGTGGAAAAGGCGGGAGGGCTTACGCTGCTGCTGGAGCCGGGGCGTTTTCTGGTGGCGCAGGCGGGAGCCTTGCTGGCGCGCGTGCTGTATGTGAAGAAGAATGGCGCGAAGACTTTTGTGATTGTCGATGCGGCGATGAACGACCTGATCCGGCCGGCGCTGTACCAGGCGTATCACGAGATTGTGCCGGTGCAGAAGCCCCGGTCTGCGCGGAAGACGGTGGTGGACGTGGTGGGGCCGGTATGCGAGACGGGCGATTTTCTCGCTCGCGATCGCGAGTTGCCCACGTTGCGACGGGGCGATCTGGTGGCGATTCTCGATGCGGGTGCTTATGGAATGTCGCTGGCTTCGAACTACAACACGCGTCCGCGTCCAGCGGAGATTTTGGTGCGCGGACGCAAAGCGCAACTAATTCGGCGCAGGGAAACCGTGCACGACATGCTGCAGGTGGAACGAAATCGCTAGCCGTTCTGGTATTTTGGTTCGTCTGCCCAAACGAATCGGCCGGGCGACGGGAGGCGAGCGATGGTTTCTCGTTGGAGATTTCTGGGTGCGTTGCTGTGCGCGTTGTGCGTAGTGTTCGCCGTATCCGCGAGGGCGGACGACCTGACGATCAAGACGGACAAGGGCAAGGTTCACGGCAAAAAGAGCGACGACGGCCAGGTCCGCATCTTCCTGGGGATTCCCTATGGAGCGCCGCCGGTTGGTCCACTGCGCTGGAAGCCACCGCAATCGGCGGAGAAATGGTCCGGCGTGCGCGAGGCGACCGACTTCGGCTCCCGCTGCATGCAGCCGGACATCTATCACGACATGCACTTTCGCGATCCTGGCCCGAGCGAGGACTGCCTGAACCTGAACGTATGGACGCCCGCGAAAGATAAACACGCAAAGCTGCCGGTCATGGTGTGGATCTATCGGCGGCGGGTTTGTAGCCGGGGCTACGTCGGAGCCGCGGCAGGATGGGCAGTATCTCGCGCACAAGGGCGTGGTGGTGGTGTCGATGAATTACCGGCTCGGGGTCTTCGGATTCTTTGCGCATCCGGATCTGGCGGCGGAGTCGCCGCAGCATGCCGCCGGCAACTACGGCCTGATGGATCAAACGGCGGCGCTCGAATGGGTGAAGAAGAATGTTGCGGCATTTGGCGGCGATCCGAACAACGTGACGGTTTTTGGAGAGTCGGCAGGATCGTTTTCGGTGAGCGCGCAGATGGCGTCGCCGCTCGCGCAGGGATTATTCGAGCGCGCGATCGGCGAGAGCGGTGCGGCGTTCGACAGCCGTGGGCTGTCGTTCTCACGCTGGCAGAGCGGGAAAAGATCGACCCGGCGTGGGCGATGGCAACGTTCGGGACGTCGGATCTGGCAGCGTTGCGGGCGATGAGCGCGCAGGATCTGATGCAGAAAATGGCGACGGCTGCAGCGGCGAGGACGCCGGGAACGCCTCCCACGCGCGCGGGCACCGTTCCGGATATCGACGGCTATTTCCTGCCCGAGAGCATTCCGCAAATCTTTAAGGAGAACAAGCAGGCGCACGTGCCGCTGCTGGCGGGGTGGAATCGCGACGAGCCGAGCGCGCTGGTCGTGAATACTCCCGAGCCGCCCACGGTGCAGAGTTTCCAGCAGCTGGCGCAGAAGGATTTCGGAGAGCAGGCGCCGGAGTTTTTGAAGGTGTATCCGGCGGCGACGGATGCGGAGGCGGTGCGCTCGGCAATTGACTACGCGGGGGCACGCTTCCTGACGCTCGCGACATGGGAGTGGATCGAGGCTCAGGTAGCGGACGGCGGCGCAGCCTTTCGCTATCACTTCGAGCGGCCCGCACCGGCCGACAAATACCACCCGGCCGGATCGGGAGCGTTTCACTCCGACGAGATTGAGTACGTCTTCGGAACGCTCGATTCGCGGCCGGAGGCCGTCTGGCAGCCGGACGACAAGAAGATCAGCGATCTGATGCAGACGTACTGGACGAACTTCGCTCGGACCGGTGATCCCAACGGCGGCGGCGCTCCTCAATGGCCGAAGTATGACGCGGCGGGCAACTGGCCTGTGATGCATCTGGATGTGGACTCGCATGCGGCGCCGGATGATCATCGCGACCAGTGGCTGTTCCTGCAGGGGGCCTGGGGAAAAAAGACAGCCGGTAGCCAGTAGCGAACCTCATTAGCGGAGTTGCTGGAGCAGATGTTCGCGATGGGCCGCCAGTACCTGCTGCAGCGGTCCGATAGCAGCGACGCGGCCGGACTCGAGGAAGACGACTTCGGCGGGCAGGCGCCAAATTTCGGCCAGATCGTGCGAGACATAAACGACGCGGACCTGAAGCGAGAGCAGGCGCGACAGAATATCGTGCGCGGAGGCGTCGTCGAGGCCGGCGAGCGGCTCATCGAGCAGAAGGAAGTCCGGAGCCGGAGCTAGAGCACGCGCGAGGGCGACACGCTTGGCTTCTCCGCCGGATAGCTGCGGAGCCGGTTGATCGGCGAGCGACTCGGCTCCGAAGAGGCGGAGCATCTCGTCGATGCGGGCGGTGCGCGGGTCGCCGTCGAGCTGGCGGATGCCGAAGGCGACGTTCTCGCGGGCGGTGAGGTGCGGGAAGAGCGCAGGCTGCTGCGTGACAAATCCAATGGAACGCTTGCCGGCGGGAACGCTGATGTTGGAGGCCGTGTCGAGCAGGGTGCGATCGCCAAGGTGAATGCGGCCGGATGCGGGCTCGGCGAGGCCGGCAAGGATGCGCAGCAGAGTGGTTTTGCCGGCGCCGGAGGGACCAAAGATGACGGTCCACGGTTGCGTGATAGAAAACTCGGCGTCGAGGGTGAAGCCGCCCTGGCGGTGACGGATCGCGATGCCGGGCTGCACGTCAGGCATTCGAGGCTCCGTTGGGGGCGCGGCGCGCGTACAGCAGCACGAGCGCGAGGACGGCAACGCCGATCAGCAGCAGCGAGGTGCGGTTCGCGGCGGCATAGGAGAATTCCTGCACCTGGTCATAGATGGCAATGGAGAGGGTGCGCGTGGAGCCGGGAATGTCGCCGCCAATCATGAGGACGACGCCGAATTCGCCTACGGTGTGCGTGAAGCAGAGCGCGGCGGCTGCGATGAGGGAGTGCGTCGAGAGGGGAAGCAGAACCGAGGTGAGTGTGCGGAAGCGTCCGGCGCCCAGCAGACGGGCCTGCTCGAGGAGTGTCCTGTCGACCGAGCGGAATCCGGCGGTAAGGGGCTGGACGGCGAACGGCAGTGAGTACAGGACGGAGCCGACGACGAGGCCGGAGAAAGAGAAGGCGAGGGGATGACCGAACAGGCGGGTGGCCAGCCGGCCGAAAGCGGTGTGGGGTCCGAGAAGGACGAGGAGGTAGAAGCCGAGGACGGTGGGCGGCAGAAGGATGGGCAACGTCGTGACGGCTTCGACGAGCGGGCGCAGGCGCGCAGGAGTGGAGGCGAGCCAGTATGCGAGCGGGATGCCAATGGCGAGCAGAACCACGGTGGTGGTCGCCGCAAGACGCAGGGTCAGCCAGAGCGCCTGGAGGTCCATTCAGCGAGCAGGCTCGAGGCCTTCGGCGGCAAGGATGTGCCGGATTGCGGGCTGGGCAAGGAAGTCGAGAAAGCGATGGGCGGAAGATGGGCTGCAGCTGTTGCGGATCACGACCGCGCCCTGCAGGATTGGCGGGTAGTCTTCGTCAGGAACCTGCATGAAGTGGCCGCTGGCGCGGAGGCGCGGCGTGAGGGCTGAGGTGAGAGAGATGAATCCAGCCTGGGCATTGCCGGAGTCGGCATATTGCGCGGCTTGCGCGATGTTTTCCGCGATGACGAGTTTCGGGCGAAGGCTGTCGTAGAGGCCGGTGTGCTCGAGCGCGGCCTGAGCAGCGCGACCATAGGGGGCGTGTTCCGGATTGGCGATGGCGATGGTATTGACTGTTGGTCCGCGAAGAGCGTCGAGGGAGAGGGCAGCGAGACCGGAGTCGTTGCGGGTCCAGAGGACGAGCGTGCCGCGAGCGTAAGGGATCGGCTGCGATTCTTCGGCGCGGCCGGCATCGATCACGCGCTGCGGGAACGAGAGGTCGGCGGCAAGGAAGAGATCGAAGGGCGCGCCGTCGATGATCTGCGCGGCGAGCGTCGACGAGGATTGATACGAGGCTTCGGCGCGGATGCCGGTTTGTTGCTGGAACTGGGTGAGAAGCGCGGGGAGCAGCGGTTGCAGGTCCGCAGCGGCAGCGATGCGGAGGGTCTGCTGGGCGCGGGCGAACGGTGCGACCTGGAAAAAGAGGAGCGCGAGGAGGATGAGACGCGTCTGTCTGGATCGCGTTGCGCGCGATGCCCACCCTGACGCGACCAAAACCGGGTCGCGCCAGAATGGGGCACACGGAGTTATTTCGAGGATCAGATCAGACACGGAGCACCATGACTTCGGTCGATTTGATCAGCGCGGCGACGGTCTCGCCTTTTTTGAGGCGCATCTCTCGCGCGGCGTCGGCGGTAATGATGGAGGTGATGATCTGGCCGCCGATGGAAAGACGCACCTGGGCGAGGAGGCCTTCGATTTTCAGCTCGACAATGCGGCCGACGAGCTGATTGCGGCCGCTGACGGTGCGCATCATCTGGCGCTTCGGGGTTTCCGGACGCTTCGCCTTAAACAGCAACGCGTCGAGTTCCGCTTCAGGGATGCGGTAGTGGCCACCCGGAGTTTTGACGGCCTTGAGTTTGCCGCGGTAGATCCACTGTTTGATGGCGGCATAGGAGATGCCGAGCCGCAGAGCCGCTTCACGCGGGGTGAGGAGGGGCGCCATTCGGCGATTTTAGACGAAAATGGGCGTTTTCTGTAGATGAAACCAGACGATATGGATTGGGCGCAGAGCGTTCGCGGGCCGATTGATCGCCCGATAGAGAAGCAGTGAGGCAAAGTTGGCGCGATGCTTTCCAGAAAAGGCTTCGATCGCATAACGCAGAACGACCGGCGCGAGGGAGTCCGGGGTTGTAGCCTTAAATAGTTATGTCGCGACTTGCACGGTTGATTCTCGGTCTGCTGGCGGGGCTTGCCTTGCTGACGTGGGTGGCGTCGGGCGTGGTGGAGACCACGGCGCGGGAGTGGTTCGAGCGCGATGTGAGCGCGCGGGCGCATCTGTTTCTGACCGGGGCAAACCGCTCGCTGGCGCAGGCGTGGAACAATCCTCAGGAACTGCACAGCGACCTGGTGGCGATTGCGCGCGACGAGCACGTGATGGCAACGGCAGCGTGTGGATCGGATCTGAGCACGAGGGCGGCGACGGCGGCGTTTCCGGTTGAGTTCGACTGCGTTGAGGTGGGTCCGCGCATGCTGATCGATGCGCCGCGGGGAGGGGCGGAGCAACCGTTGTTCCGGGAGTGGAGCACGATTGCGACGCTGCCAACGGGACGGGTGCACGTGAGCGCGATGCCGGTGCGGGCGAACGGGCAGGAACTGGGATTCGCGATTCTGGTGCAGGACCTGGGATATATCGAGAAGCGGGAAGACCGGGCGCGGACATTTCTGATTGCAATTTCGCTGCTGCTGGCGATCACGGCGTTTGGAGTGCCGCTGGTGGCGGCGAGACGGGCGCGGTACGACTGGAGCCTGGAGTTGCGGCGGCTGCTGCGCGGCGGCGGCAGGAACCGGCGGGAGTTTCAGCCGATCCTGAGCGACCTGCGTGAATTGGTCGGGCGCGTGTCGAGCGAGCAGCAGGAATTTTCAGGCCAGTGGACGGCGGCAAGCCTGAAGCAGACGCTCAACCGGCATCTGCATGGAGAGCAGATCGTGATCCTGGCGAATCGAGAGCCGTACGTTCACGAGCGCATGCCGGACGGGCGAATCGAGGTGCAGCATCCGGCAAGCGGTCTGGTGACGGCTTTGGAGCCGGTGATGCGCGCCTGCTCCGGAGTGTGGGTGGCGCACGGGAGCGGCGGAGCCGATCGCGAAACCGTGGATCGCAACGATCACATCAGCGTGCCGCCTGGCGAGGAATCGTACCGGCTGCGCCGGGTGTGGTTGACCGAGGAAGAGCTGCAGGGCTACTACTACGGCTTTTCCAACGAGGGTCTGTGGCCGCTGTGCCACGTGGCGGATGCCCGGCCGGTGTTTCGGGCGGAGGATTGGCGGCAATACCGGGCGGTGAATCAGAAATTCGCCGATGCGGTCTGCGGTGAGGTGGACTCGCGGGACCCCATCATTCTGGTGCAGGACTATCATTTTGCGCTGGCGCCGGCGATGATCCGGAAGCGTTTGCCGGCGGCAACCATCCTGATGTTCTGGCACATTCCGTGGCCGAACGGGGAGCGGATGGGGATTTGTCCGTGGCGCAACGAACTGCTGCAGGGTTTGCTGGGCAGCAGCATCCTCGGATTTCATACGCGCCAGCACTGCAACAACTTTCTGGATACGGTAGACCGGTATCTGGAAACGCGCATCGACCGCGAGAACAACGCGGTGATCAGGCAGGGGCACAGTACGCTGATCCGGCCCTATCCGATCGCGATTGAATGGCCGAACCACTGGGTGGAGACGGCGCCGAGCGCGGAAGAATGCCGGGCGCAGGTGTGGCGCGACTGGGGGCTGAAACCGGATGCGCTGCTGGGCGTGGGCGTGGATCGACTGGACTACACGAAGGGAGTGGAAGAGCGGCTGCTCACCGTGGAACGGCTGCTGGAGCGGTATCCGGAATTTCGCGGGCGATTCAGCTTTGCGCAGCTGGCAGAGCCCAGCCGCATGCGGATCGCGCGGTACAGCGAACTGAACGATGCGGTGGAGGCGCTGGCGGCGCGGATCAACGAGCGGTTCGGACACGGGGACTATCGCCCGATCATCTTGTTGCGGTCGCATCACGAGCCGCCGGAGGTGTTCCGGTTCTATCGAGCGGCAGATGTGTGTTACGTGAGCAGCCTGCACGACGGCATGAATCTGGTGGCCAAGGAGTTTGTCGCGGCGCGCACGGATCTGAAGGGCGTGCTGGTTCTAAGCGAGTTCACGGGGGCGGCGCGGGAGCTGACGGAAGCGCTGATCGTGAATCCCTACGATCTGGAGGGGAGCAGCGAAGCGCTGGCGACGGCGCTGCGGATGCCGGTGGAGGAGCAACAGGACCGGATGCGATCGATGCGGTCGCTGCTGGCGCAATTCAATGTGTATCGTTGGGCGGGAAAGATGCTGGTGGATGCGGCGCGGCTGCGGGATCAGGAACGGGTGGCGGAGCGGTTGGCGGAACGGCCGCACGCGGAGGCGGCTCTCTAGGAGAGTCCCAGCGTTCTTCGCGCCGTTGCAAATGCGACGCCCCGGATGGAACCGCGCATCGCGATGGTAGGCTGAATTCATCGGCACACGATGAGTGAGATTTTTCAGCTGCGATGCATTGGCTGCGCGCAAACAGCGGAACCGCAGGCTCTTCCCGGCAACTTTCGCTGCGCAGAGTGCGGCGAGTTGTTTGAGGTTGTGTATCCCGGGTGGACGGGGCCGAAATCGGCGGGACTCAAGCAAACCGGGCCCAATCCGAGCGCGCTGCGCTGGCTGTGGAAGGAACGGCGCATGTCGATGGAGGCCGCGGATCGAAGCGGGGTATGGCGGTTCCGGGAGATGCTGCCGATTCTGACCTCGGAGAAAAACATCGTATCGATCGCGGAGGGCAACACTCCGCTCTACGATCTGCCCCGGGCGGGCGACCGGCTGCGAGTGGCAAGGCTACATGCGAAGCATCAGGGCATGAATCCCACCGGGTCGTTCAAGGATACCGGCATGACCACGGCGATCTCCGTAGCGCGAGAGAGCGGCGCGGAGTGGGTCGGGTGTGCGTCCACGGGCAACACCTCTGCGTCGATGGCCGCGTATGCGGCGCGCGCGGGGATGCGCAGCCTGGTGCTGTTGCCGGATGGCGAGATTGCGTGGGGCAAGCTGGCGCAGGCCATGGATTACGGCGCGTTGACACTCCAGCTCCAAGCCGACTTCGATGGCTGCGTGCGCGTGCTGATGGAGGTGCTGCGCCGAGCCCCGGTGTATCTGCTGAACTCGGTGAACCCGTATCGGCTGGAGGGGCAGAAGACGGCGGCGTTCGAGATCGCTGAGCAGATGGACTGGCAGGTGCCGGATCATTTGATTGTGCCGGGGGGCAATCTGGCGAACAGCTCCGCACTGGGCAAAGGGTTCCTGGAGATGAAGCAGCTGGGGCTGACGCCGAGGGCACCGCGGATTTCAGTGATCCAGGCCGAAGGCGCGAACCCGCTGGTGCGGGCGGTGAACGAATTTGGCGGCAGGAAGCTGGAGCCGGTGGAGGCAAAGACGCGGGCGACGGCGATTCGCATCGGCAACCCGGCTTCGTGGAAGAAGGCGGTCCGCGTAATCGAAGAGACCGGGGGCTGGGTCGAGCAGGTTTCCGAGGCGGAGATCGCGCTGGCGAAGGCGGAGATCGGAGCCGAGGGGATTGGCTGCGAGCCAGCTTCGGCGGTGACGTTGGCCGGGCTGAAGAAGCTGATCGCGCAGGGTAAGGTGGGCGCGCAGGATTCCGTGGTGTTGCTGCTGACCGGGCACACGCTCAAGGACCCGGACTACACGATCCAATACCACCGCGGGGAGTGGCCGAAGGAGGCGTCCGCGGAACTGGGGTCCGCGATGGCAGCGACGCGGCGGAATGCCGTGCGTATCGAGGCCTCGGCCGATGCAGTGCTGAACGAACTGGAGCGGTTTGCGCGATGAAACTGCGGCTGCCGGCTACATCGGCCAATCTGGGACCAGGGTTTGACGCGCTGGCGTTGGCGCTGAAGATCTACCTCGAGGTGGAGGCAGAGGCGGCGGAGCACGTCTCGGTGGAGGCGACGGGGCGGAACGCGGACATCTGCGGGGCGACCGAGAACAACCTGCTTCTGTCCACCTATGGGGAGATTCTGGCCAGTCACGGGCGCGCGTTTGTGCCGCTGCGGCTGCGGGTGCGGAACGAGATTCCTCTGGGGATGGGCTGCGGGTCGTCCGCGGCGGTGCGTCTGGCGGCCGTGGCGCTGGCATCGCACTTCGGCAAACTGAGCTGGGGCAGGGATCAGGTTCTGGCGGAAGCTTCACGGCTGGAAGGGCATCCGGATAATACGGCTGCCTGCTGGCTTGGAGGGTTTGTGGCCAGCGCGTTCGAGGGCGACCTGGTGCGGGCGATCTCGATCCCGGCGCCGCGCGACTGGCGGGCGGTGATCGCAATCCCGGAGCAGCCGCTGGGCACGCATGCTTCGCGCGGCTTCCTTCCCGACGCCTACACACGAAAGGATGTAGTCGAGAATCTGCAGCGAGTGGGGCTGCTGACCGCGGCATTTGCGACCGGGAAGGCGGACATGATCGCCATGGCGATGGGGGACCGGCTGCATCAGCCGTACCGATCCGAGGCGTGTCCGCTGCTGCCGCGGCTGCTTCCGTTGGCGGGACAGGGGGGAATTGCCGGCGTCGCGCTGAGCGGCGCAGGTCCCGGCGTGCTGCTGTTAACTACCTCACAACAGGCAGCTTCCGACGCCATCAATCTGGCGGGACAAGCGCTGGAGGGGTTGGGGACGGTCGAGTTTCTGGTGGCTGAGCTGGAAGACGAAGCGGTGCGCTACTGAGGCCGTTGGCGGGGTCGAAATGGCATGCAAACCCGGCCAGGGTGGCATGCCCCAAAAGTAATGCAAATTGGTTTCCTACCGTAACTCGTTGAGTCTATTACCAAAAATTACCGAAGATTGCTTGCCACAAGCGACTTGAAGCCCTATTTTCGCATCTGTGGGCAGTTCTGGGGGAGGGCTGCTCCGGCGTCCGTGATTCCTTAAAGGATCCGGGCGCCTTAACTTTTTGCACCGAAGACGGTGCGTAGACCCAGCCCCCTGCGACCCTCGCGACGCGCCCGCATCTAATCCCTGGTCGAGTAAACTGAAGAGGCGCGCAAAGCGCTGAAGGGGACAACGAGAGAGATGGCAGCATTGGGGATCGCTGAAGTGACTGATGCGACATTCGACCAGGAGGTGCTGCAGTCGGAGCAGCCGGTCCTGGTGGACTTCTGGGCAACGTGGTGCGGGCCGTGCCGGGCGCTGGCGCCAATCGTGGACGAAGTGGCGACGGAGTACAGCGGGCGACTGAAGGTGGCCAAGATGGACGTGGACCACAACCAGGCGACGCCCATGCGGTACGGGATCCGGGGCATCCCGGCGCTGCTGATCTTCAAGGGCGGCAAGGTGGCGGACCAGATCGTGGGCTACGTGCCCAAGGAGACGATCGCGCGGAGCATCACGCGGGTTCTGGGGTAAGGACAAGCTGGGGGGCTG
>CAVPCB010000068.1:0-13306 GCA_963702285.1 uncultured Acidobacteriaceae bacterium
TTCATCTTTCGATCTGACTCGTGGCGTCAGAAATCGATACAAATTGACCGCCGGATTGTAGCCCAGCGGCTCAAAGAATACGCAGGATCCGCCTGGTTTGAGTAACCTTGTTAATTCCGTCATCGATTTGTTGATATCAAGGTGATGAAGGATAGCAGCACCCATAATGAAATCGAAGGTTCCCTGCTCTAAGCCAGTGTTTTCGGCGTCGGCCACGAGATAGGTGGCGGGAAAGTCCTGTGCAGCAGCGTTGGCCTGACTCTTCTTAATGGCCTCCGCCGAAAGATCGATGCCGTAATAGTCCGACTTTAGCGATTTATTGAAAGCTAGATTTCCGCTGGCGCTTCCACAGCCGTATTCGAGCAGTCTTCCTCCCTCAGGAGCGGTCTCCTGGATCAGGTGACGAAAGTAGCTCTGGGATTTATCGGTTATCGAATAATATTTCGAAAGGCTGGATCGCGGGTCAACATCCGCCCCAAACCGTTGATCGTGAAACTCTCTTTCGCGATCCTTCACGGCCGTTTGCTCGCTTGGCACGTTTCCCATCCTTAACTCCATCGTCGGTGAGTGTAACGCTTGCAATACCCGCGAGGAAAAGTTACTACCGATCCTATCTTTTCCCCGGCAAGAGGGTCAATGTCGCCGATAGACTATCCGATGTCGCTACGCATCCGGCAACCGCGCCGGCATCACCCGGCCCTGCAGTCAAAACGCTGCGTCCGCCGCATGGCCGTGTTCCGATACCGCAACAGCGTCCGCCGGATACGTCTCCCCGGAGACTTGTACGCGCTGTACTCTTTAAGGCATGCCAGAAGCAACATTCGACAACATCCCGCCGCTCACTTCGCTCACCGAAGAAGAGACCCTGCTTCGCGACACCGTCCGCCAGTTTGCCCAGCAGGAGATCGCGCCGCACGTGCGCGCGATGGACGAAGCCCAGCACCTCGATGAAGGCATCCTCCGTCAGCTTTTTGCGCTCGGCCTCATGGCCATTGAAGCCCCTCTCGAGCTCGGCGGCGCCGGCGCCTCCTTCTTCTCCGCTGTCGTCGCCGTCGAAGAAATCTCTCGTGTCGACCCCGCCGTCGCCGTCATCGTCGACGTGCAGAACACGCTCGCCGTCAACGCGCTCCTCCGCTGGGCCACGCCGGAGCAGCAGCGCCTGTTTCTCCCGCGCCTCGCGCAGCAAACCGTCTGCGCCTACGCGCTGAGCGAGGCCGGCTCGGGGTCGGACGCCTTTTCGCTCACCACCCAGGCCCGCTCCGAAGGAGATAACTTCGTCCTCAACGGCCGCAAACTCTGGATCTCGAACGCCATGGAAGCCGACCTCTTCCTCGTCTTCGCCACCATCGATCCAGCCGCCGGCTATCGCGGCATCACGGCCTTCGTCGTCGAGCGGGGCACGCCTGGTTTTACCGTTGGCCACAAAGAAGACAAGATGGGCATCCGCGCCTCTTCCACCTGCGAGCTGCTCTTCGACGACTGCCGCGTCCCTGCGTCGAACGTCGTCGGCGAGCCAGGCAAGGGCTACAAGATTGCCATCGAAACCCTGAACGAAGGCCGCATCGGCATCGCCGCGCAAATGCTTGGCCTCGCCGAAGGCGCCTGGTCGCTCGCCGTCAAATACAGCAAGGAGCGTAAACAGTTTGGCAAGCCCATCGCCGAATTCCAGGCTGTGCAGTTTCAACTGGCCGAAATGGCCACGCAGATCGAAGCCGCCCGCATCCTCGTCTACAACGCCGCCCGCATGAAAATCGCCGGCGTTCCGTTTGTGAAGGAAGCCGCCATCGCCAAGCTCTTCGCCTCCCGCGTCGCCGAACAGGTCGCCAGCCAGTCCGTCGAAATTTACGGCGGCTACGGCTTCGTGCGCGACTACCCCATGGAGAAGTTCTACCGCGACGCGAAGATCGGCTCCATCTACGAAGGCACATCGAACATGCAGCTGGCGACGATCGGAAAGCTCATTTTGAGCGGATCATAAAACGTCCAGACTCCGGTCGGCCCGTGGTGCTACACTTCGTGCCGCCCCTTACGGGTGGATGCGGCTGTTGTGTCCCGAACCGCGCCCCCAGGCCCAATCGAGCGCAGCCTTCGGAGGAACTCCATGCAAACCACGATTCGGACCCTTGCCCTTTGCACCATCGCAGCGGTCACCCTTCCCGCCCTCGCCGCCGACAATCCCTGGTTCGGCACCTGGAAACTCGATCCGGCGAAGAGCCATATGACCGGCGACACCTTCACCTACAGCAAGGTGGCTGGTGGAATGGATCATTATTCCAATGGCCCGATCTCGTTCGACTTCACGGCGAATGGCATCGACTACCCGGTGATGGCCAACGCGACCACCGCATGGGTGGCGAGCGGACCGAATCAGTGGAAGGAAACCGACAAGACGAACGGCACCGTCACGGCTACATCCGACATCAAGCTCACCCCGAACTGCAAAACCCTGAGCATTACCTCGACCGGCACGCGCCCCGATGGAACGGCGTTTCACGACGAGGCCGTCTACATTAAAACGAAGAGCGATGGCTGCCTCGAGGGGACCTGGAAAAGTACGAAGAACACCCAGAGCGCCCCTCCCAGCTATGTCATCTCGCAGGGCTCATCATCCGACGCCTGGAAATGGGAGGTCCCCGGCTGGAAAGAGACCGTCGAAGGCAAACGCGACGGATCCGATCTTGCCATCAACGGGCCCACCGTGCCCGCAGGGCTGACCATCTGCTTCACGGCCGACGGCGACCGCCAGCTGGTTTACCAGGTCAAGAGCAGCGGGACCGTGATCGGACAGGGTGAACAGGTGCTGGCCCCAGGAGGAAAATCGTATACCGACACTTCGTGGACGCCGGGCAAAGAAAACGAGAAGCAGATCTACGTCTATAACAAGCAGTAGCCACAGCTAGCGGCAAAATCGATCATCCGGCCAATCCGGCGTGGTATTCAGGAAGGGTCCGCATGGAGGCGCGCACCACGATGACGCCGAACGAATTTCATGCATCGCTGGAATCCGCTGAGCCGGCCGGCGACCTCTCCGCGCCGCTGGCCGCTCTTTGGTGGGATAAGAAAGGCGACTGGACGCGCGCCCACGCCCTCGTCGACGAGCTCGACAGCACGGAAGGCATGGCGGTCCACGCCTATCTTCACCGCCGCGAAGGCTCGCTCTCGAACGCCGACTACTGGTACTCCCGCGCCGGCCGCATCTTTTATCGCTCCGCGCTCGATGAGGAATGGCAGGCCCTCGTCGAGGGTCTCCTCCAGCACGGTCCCCCGTCATCGAATATCTGATGACATCCGCGTTGCTACCGGCTACGGGCTACAGGCTATAGGCTGTTTTTACAGCGTGTATCGTTCCGCCGCGATCACTTTCTCCGCCACTGCGCGCCCAATCGCGACCGTATTCACCGGGTCATGTTTCGCCAGCCTGCGGTAGATCGCCATCTGCGTGCGCAGCATGTCGCCCTCCGCCACCGCGCCCAGCACCCGCTCCGCCGCATCCTCGATGATTCGAAACGACCGCGCCACACTCAGCTGCGCCAGTCCGATGGCCGTCGAGCTCTTTCCCGCGAACTTCTCCGCGCGCAATACCGCCGACTCCATCGTCAGCGCTTCAATCAGAATGTCGGCCAGCGCGCCCATCACCTCCTGCTGATCCTGCAGGTTGGTCGCATACTTCTGGCTCGCCGCGCCCGCGCAGAACAGCGCCAGCTTCTTCGCGCTCGCCACCAGCGCCTTCTCCGCCGCCAACGGACCCGTCGCCTCCACGCGCGCCCCGGGGCCGGCCATCACCTCATCCATCACTTTGCCGATCGCCGGCAGCAGCGGCAATCGCCCCTGCATCGCGCGCTTCAGCAGAAACCCGGTGATGATCAGCCGATTGATTTCGTTCGTCCCTTCGAAAATTCTGTTGATGCGCGAATCGCGATACCCACGCTCCGCCGGATACTCCTCTACATATCCGTAGCCGCCGTAGATCTGCACCGCGTGATCCACCGCGCAGTCCAGCATCTCCGAGCACCACACTTTAACGATCGAGCACTCGACCGCATATTCCTCGATGCGCTTCTGAACTTCGGCTGCCGTCGCATCAGGGGGCAGCGCCGCCAGCGCCGCATCAATCGCACCCACCACGCGATACACCAGCGCCTCGCCTGCAAAAATCCCCGCCGCCATTTCGGCGATCTTTTCCTGGATCAGCCCGAACGACGTGATCGGTTTGCCGAACGCCATCCGCTGCTTGCCATACTTCACCGCGTTACGCAGCGTATGCCGCGCCCCGCCCAGCGTCGCTGCTCCTAATTTGTAACGGCCGACGTTCAGAATGTTGAACGCGATGTGGTGTCCCTTGCCCGCCTCGCCCAGCAGATTGTCCACCGGCACCGCGCAGTCGCTCAGCACCAATGGACAAGTGGACGACCCGCGGATCCCCAGCTTGTGCTCCTCAGCGCCGACCGTCAGCCCCGGGGTGTTGCGCTCCACCAGAAACGCCGAGAAGTGCTCCCCATCAATTTTCGCGAAGACGATGAACAGATCGGCGAAGCCCGCATTTGAGATCCACATCTTCTCGCCGTTCAGCACGTACTGCTTCCCATCGGCCGAGAGCCGCGCCACTGTGCGCACGTTCATCGCATCCGAGCCCGATGACGCCTCGCTCAGCGCATAGGCCGCAATCCACTCGCCCGTTGCCAGCTTCGGAAGATATTTTTGCTTCTGTGCCGGCGTCCCGTACCAGATCACGGGCAGCGTTCCAATCCCGGTGTGCGCGCTGAAGCTGACCGAAAAACTCGCCGACACCGCGATGCGGTCCGCCACCAGCGCCGACGTTACTTTATCGAGCGCGAGCCCGCCATACGCCTCCGGAACGTCGACGGACATCAGCCCCAGCCCACCGGCCTCGAGCAGCAGCTCTCGCGTGACAGCAAAATTCTTCGCTTCGATTTCGGCCACCCGCGGCAGCACCGATTTCTCCGCGAACTCCGCCGTGGTTCGCGCAATTTCCCGCTGCTCGTCGGAAAAATCCTCCGGCGTGAAAACATCCTCCGGCGCCGCATTCACGAGCAGAAAATGTCCACCAGGAATGATCTTAGGCAAAGCAATCGCAGCCATGGCTCGCTTCTCCGAGTGTTCCGAACCCACCATCCTACGCTGCGCGCATCGCGGCCGCGTGAATCAGTTCGTCTTCAGCCCCGCCGCTTTGGCCAGCTTCTTCTGCCGCTCATCGAAGGTCCAGAAGCGGTCTGCCTTCAGCTCCAGAGCGCACGCCACATGCAAGGAATCCAGCGTCCGCGTTCCTATGTGGGCCACGTGCTTGCGGGCAAGATCGACCGCAACCTTCAGGGCTGTCTCAGGCAGCGGGAAGTCGAGCCATAGTTTCTTATCCGTATCCAGCTCGAAGTGGAGATAAACCTTGCGGGCTTCGTTCGCGGACATATAGCCACGAAATATATGTTGCTCCACTGCGTGTGTCCACTCAGCTCGATGCAGTGGGGTAAACCAGACCGATGGACGCGAGGCAAACCCCTTCCGCGCTTCCGGCGAATGTTGGTCGTTGATGTACAACGACACGAAGACGCTGGAGTCGGCGTAGATCGTCAATAGCGGCCGCGCTCCTCGATCAGCAGATCGGCGCCGGGCAAAACGCGATCCCCGAAAATCTGTTTGAGGCGCGCCTCGAAATCAGGCCAGTCTTTCTCGGCGGGAGCTTTCCGAATCGGAACGATGTGGGCCAGCGGCTCGTTCCTCTCCTTCAGCTCAAGGGTTTCACCCGCCTTGAGCCTCGCCTTGAGCTTTTTTGTGTCGCGGATTTCGCGCAGGGTTATCGAATCCATGCCAACATTGTGACACAAGTTGTGCCACAATGGCAAGCAATCACCCAAGCCTCTCGACAACCCCCGCCGCCCCCATCCCGCCGCCCACGCACATGGTTACCAGCCCGTAGCGCGCCTGCCGCCGCTCCAGTTCACGCAGAATCGTCGCCGTTAGTTTCGCCCCCGTGCACCCCAGCGGATGCCCCAGCGCGATCGCCCCGCCATTCATATTCACCTTCGCGCCGTCGAGCCCCAACTGCCGGATCACCGCCAGCGCCTGCGCCGCAAACGCCTCGTTCAGCTCGATCACGTCGATCTGGTCGAGAGTGAGGCCAGCCATTTTCAGCGCCCTCGGGACCGCGTACACCGGCCCCATTCCCATCAGTTCTGGATCGCATCCCGCCGTCGCAAACGCCACCAGCCGCGCCAGAGGCTTGATTCCCAGCGCCTGCGCACGCTCCGCCGACATCACCACCGCGGCCGCTGCCCCATCCGAGGTCTGCGACGAATTGCCCGCCGTCACCACGCCCTTCGCATGGAACACCGGCGCCAGTTTTCCCAACGCTTCCGCCGTCGTGTCCCCTCGCGGACCCTCATCCACCCTGAACTCCGCCGTCGTTGTCGCCGGCGTGGTCCGGTTCGGAACCGTATTCGTCACCGTCACAGGCACAATTTCGTCGGCAAAACGTCCCGCAGCGATCGCTGCCACGGCTTTCTGGTGGCTTTCGAGAGCGAATTTGTCACTGTCCTCGCGCGAAATTCCGTATTTGGCCGCGACTCGCTCCGCTGTCAGGCCCATCGATAAGTACGACCCGGGATGGTTCTCCACCAGCCACGGATTCACCGCGATTTTGTTGCCCCCCATCGGCACCATCGACATCGATTCCGCGCCGCCCGCGACCACTACCTCCGCTCCGCCCCCGCGAATCCGCTCCGAAGCCAGCGCAATCGCCTGCAAGCCCGACGCGCAATACCGATTGATCGTCATTGCCGCAGACTCCACCGGCAATCCCGCGCGCAGCGCGATGACTCGGGCCACGTTCAGCCCCTGTTCGGCCTCCGGCATCGCGCAGCCGATGATGACGTCCTCGATCTCCCTCGCATCCAGCTGGGGCACCCGCTCCAGCGCGCCCTTTACTGCCATCGCGCCCAGATCGTCCGGCCGCGTCGTGCGCAGCGCTCCCCGCGGAGCCTTGCCCACCGCCGTCCGCACCGCGCTTACAATTACCGCATCCCGCATAGGTTCTCCAGACTGTTACTAATTCCTCAGCGGCTTTCCCGTTTTCAATGTGTGCCCGATCCGTTCCTGTGTTTTTTTCTCGCCGCACAGTTTCAGGAAGTGTTCCCGCTCCAGATCCAGCAGATACTGCTCGCTCACCGGCGTCCCCGGCGTGATCGCTCCACCGCACAACACTTCTGCCAGATGCGTCGCCACCGTCACGTCGTGATCGCTCGCGTACTCACCCTGGCGCAACATATAGATTCCCAGCTTCAGCGCTGCCAGCACACTCTCCCCGGGCGCGGCAATGTCGATCGCCGGCAGCGGTGGCTTGTATCCCGACTCCGCCAGCGCCACCGCCCTCGCCTTCGCATCGTGCAAGACGCGATCCCGATTCATCGTGATCCCATCCGACGAGCGCAGCATCCGCAGTTCCCGCGCCTCATACGCCGACGTCGATACCCTGGCCAGCGCCGTGTTCTCAAAAATAGTCCGCATCGCGTGATGCAGCTCGACCGAATCCCGTGCGCCCGCCGGCGCCGCTCCTGCCGCAAACTCCAGCGCCCGCAGCGTCATCTCTTTGCATCCGCCGCCGGCCGGAATCAGCCCCACGCCCGTTTCCACCAGGCCCATGTAGAGTTCCAGATGCGGCTGCCGCGCCGCAGCATGCAGCGTCACCTCTGCGCCGCCGCCCAGCGCCAGCCCAAACGGTGCCACCACCACCGGGCTCGCGCAAAACTTGATCGCCTGCGTCATCTGCTGAAACGCCGCGATGTACGCATCGATCTCATCCCACTCCTCGTCCTGCGCCGCCAGCAGCAGCTGCACCAGGTTCGCCCCGGCAGAAAAATTCGCTGCGTCGTTCGTGATCACGAATCCGCGAAACTGCCTCACCGCCTCCGACCCCGCACCCAGCGTCTCGCGCACGAAACTTACAATATCGCCGCCCAGCGCATTCATCTTCGTGTGGAACTCGATGCACCCAATCCCATCGCCCACATCAAGCAGCGAAGCCCCGGGATTTCCCCGCACTACGCCGCCCGACCGTTTCGCCCGCGTCAGCGATACCACCGCGTGCGGCGACTCAACCGCGACATATGTATCCGTCCGCGGATCAAATACCTCCGCCCCGCCGTTCCGATACCAACCCTCGCCGCCCGCACGCAACAACTTCTCCAGTGCCGGCGGCAACGCAACGCCGCGCGCCTTCATCCTGGTCGAAGTTGCGTCGACCCCCGCCGCGTCCCACATCTTGAAAGGCCCCAGTTCCCAGTTAAAGCCGGTCCGCATCGCGCGATCGATGTCCGCGACGCTGCCGCTGATTTCGCCGATCCGATGCGCCGCGTACTGCCACAGCTCCGGCAGAATCGCCCCGTAGAACGCCGCGGCTTTGTCCTTCTCCGGATTCCCGCTGAGCAAGGCGCGAATTCGCTCCGGAAGCGCCTCGATCGGCTTCGCCGCATCCAGCGCCGGCAACTTCGCCTTCTGCGCCGCGCGATATTCGAGCGTCGCCAGATCCAGTACGAGCCGCTCGTCATCCCCGCCCGAGCCGCTCTTCACCTTCTTATAAAATCCCTGCCCCGTCTTATCGCCGAACCACTTCCGCTCCAGCATCTGTTCCAGATACGCCGGCAGCCCCACATCCGCGCGCTCGTCCTTCGCGTTCGCCGCAAAGTTGCGCACCACGCTCCCCAGTACGTCCAGGCCCACCATATCCGCGAGACGGAACGTCCCCGTCTTCGGCCAGCCGAGAGGTTTGCCGGTCAGCGCATCGACTTCTTCAACTGTGAGCCCCTGCTGTTGCATCACGCGCAGCGTGTTCAGCATGGCGAACGCGCCAATGCGATTCGCAATGAAGTTTGGCCGGTCGTTCGCGGCCACCACGCTCTTGCCGAGATCGATCTCCGCAAAGCGTGACACCGCGTCCACCGCCGCCGGATCGCTCTCCGGTGTTGCGATGATTTCCACCAGCTGCATGTATCGCGGCGGATTGAAAAAATGCGTCCCAAACCACCGCCGCCGCACCTCGGCCGGCAACTCCCGCGCAATCTCTGCCACCGGCAGACCGCTTGTGTTCGTGGTCAGAATCGCATCGGCGCGCAGATGCGGTACAACCCGCCCCAGCAAATTCCGCTTGATCTCCAGGTTTTCCGCAACTGCCTCGATCACCCAGTCGCAATCGCCGAGCTTCGCAAGATCGTCATCGAAATTCCCAATCGTGATCCGCGCTGCAAACTCAGGAGCCGCCAGCGCCGCGGGCTTCGACTTTTTCAGCCCCTCGAGAGCCTGCGCGGCGAGCCGGTTGCGGTCGCCCTCCTTTGCCATATCCAGCAGCAAGGCAGGGAAGCCCGCGTTCGCCACGTGCGCAGCGATGCGCGAGCCCATGGTGCCGGCTCCCAGCACTGCAACGCGTCGGATTGGATAAGAGACCGCCCGCGCCGACCCTGCAACCGCGGAATCAGGAAGAGTAGAAATGCCCATGATCGAAATTCTCTCAAAGCGAAAAATCGCGAACCCACTACCGTATCCGATCCGGGGCGGCTCTGGCGCGCTGCGGCGGTGAATTCCGTGTTTTCCGGCCCGGCGCGTTACTATTACGCAATCCTCTTTCCACGGAAAAAGCGAGCCCATGTTTAAGCATGTTGCTGTGGTGCTGTTGGTTCTCTTAGTTGCTGTTCTTTCCCCCGCCTCCCCAGCCCAAACCACCCAGGCCATGGATCCCGACTTTGCGGCGCACGTGAAGGAGTGGACCACCAAACCCGAATTCCTCAGCCCACTGGTCGATCATCTCCCCGCCGGCGGCGCTGTGCCTTCTCCCAAAGAGGTCCTCGGACACGACATCGGCGCGCCCAAACAGCTCACCTACTACGCTGACGTTCTCCGTTACTACGACGCGCTTGCGGCGCACACGCCTCGCGTCAAAGTCCTCCGCATCGGCAAGACCGAGGAAGGCCGCGACTCCGCCATCGTCTTCGTTGGCTCCGAAGACTCCATCGCTCATCTCGACCAGGAACGCCAGAACCTCGCGCGCATCGCCGACCCGCGTGGCCTCTCCGACGCCGAAGCGCAGGACCTGATCGCCCACACCAAGCCCATCTATACCCTCTCCGGCGGACTCCACAGCGCCGAGCTCGGGCCGCCGGAAATGCTGATGGAGCTGACCTATCGTTTCGCCACCGAAGACTCGCCCCTCATCCAAAGCATTCGCGACCATGTCATCGTCGCCATTCTGCCCGTCGCCGATCCCGACGGCCGCGACCGCTCCATCGACTGGTATTTCGCGCACAACGTCAACCTCACCGACTACGAGAAAATGTCGCGCGTGCCCTACTGGGGCAAGTACATCGAGCACGACAACAACCGCGACATCAACTACTCCGCCGAAGCCAACCAGAATTTTCTGCGCTGGTATCTGCAGTGGCATCCGCCCATCATCCACGATCTGCATGAGTCCGTGCCCTTCCTCTATATCTACTCAGGCCAGGCGCCGCAGAATCCGCTGTACGACCCCATCGTTTACTCCGAGCTGCCCATGCTCTCCAACTGGGATATGACCCAGCTCACCCGCTACGGTATGCCTGGCGTGTGGACGCACGCTTATGTCGACGCCTGGTCGCCCGGATATGTAGCAGAGATGGCTACAAATCACAACGGCCTGATGCGCTTCTACGAAATCTTCGGCAACGCCGGCGCCACCACCATGGAACGCATCATCTCGCAACCCAACCCCGCCCTGCTCGGCGGCGGCGGCGGCTTCGGCGATATGACCAAGCGCCAGTGGTATCGGCCCAACCCGCCCTACAAAACCGTGCTCTGGTCGATGCGCGACAACACCAACTTCACCGAAACCGGCGTCCTCTCTTCGCTCCAGTTTGTTGCCGCGTTCCCCCAGGTCATCCTGCAGGATTTCTACGTCAAGACTCGCGACGCCATTGCCGCGGGCACGAAAGAAGCGCCGTACGGCTTCGTCATTCCGTCGAATCAGGAAGACCTCACCCGCGTCGCGTTTATGATTCACATCCTGCGCATGCAGGGCATTGAAGTCGGCCGCGCCAAAGCCGCCGTCAAACTCAGCGACGGCGATTATCCCGCCGGCTCTTTCATCGTGAAAACCAACCAGCCGTATGGCCCGCTGGCGAAGACGCTGCTTGGCAAGCAGACCGACCCCGACCCCGAGCTGCACACCTACGATGACAGCGCGTGGACCATGGGCCTGATGACGCACACCGACATCAAGCCCATCACGGACAAAGCCGTGCAGGACGTGGCGGTCGATCCGGTTGACCAGTTCACGCCCGAAGGCACGCTGAAAGATTTGCCCGCCGCCGCCGTTTACGCCGTGCCCGATCACGGCTCGCCCAACCTCATCACGCTCCGCTACGGACTGAAAGACGCCGCCATCGAGATCGCAGAAAAATCCTTCACCGCCGGCGACACGACCTTTCCCGCCGGCACTTTCCTCGTCCCCGCGAGCGCCGGCGATGCGCTGAAGCCTCTGGCGAAGCAGCTCGGCCTCAACGTCGTCGCCCTCGCCGCCTCTCCCAAGGTCGCCACGCACGCCTCCACGCTTCCGCGTCTTGCTATCTTCAGCACCTGGGGCGGCACGCAGGATGTGGGCTGGGTCCGCTACACCTTCGATCAGTACAAGGTGCCTTACGACCTCATCTTTAAGGAGCGCGTCCTCCAGGGCAATCTCGCCAGTGACTACGACCTCATCCTCATCCCCACGCAGGCGCGCTCCGCTAAGTACCTGGTGTTCGACATTCCGAAATCCGACAAGCCCCTGGCCTACGAGAAAACCGATCGCTTCAAGTTCCTCGGCGATTACGGCTCATCGCCCGACATCTCCGGCGGCATGGGCGGCGAGGGCGTCGCCGAGTTCCAGAAGTTTGTCGAAGCCGGCGGCACGCTCGTCACCCTAGGCGCATCGAGCGAGTTTCCCCGGATTTCGGCCTGACTCCGACCATCGACACCAGCAACCCGAGTGCAAAGCTTTACGCGCCGGGCCCGATCGTTGACGCCGATATCCTCCGCCCCGAAAATCCCATCTTCTACGGCTACTCGCAGAAGACCGTCCCGGTTCGCTACGCCAACGGCCCGCTCCTCCGCATGTCGGAAGAGATGGATAAGAATGACGTGCTGATGCGCTATCCCGGCGGCGAAAAATCCGTCCTCAGCGGCCTCTTCAACGGCGCCGACGACATCAAGGGCCGCGCCGCGCTCGCCATCGTGCCCGATGGCAAAGGCGAAGTGGTGATGTTCACCACCAATCCCATCTGGCGCTGGCAGAATCTTGGCGAGTACCGCATGATGTTCAACACGCTGATGAATTACCGCAACCTCGCACCGGGGCCGGCACCATCCGATACGAAAGCAGCAGCCGCTGGCCGCTGACTGCTAACTGCTAACTGCCGACTGCTACTTGACGTCGCCAGCCCTGTTTTCCAGCACTACCCTCGACAGCACAGCCGTATCCACCGTCGTCGGAAGATGCGAGCAGAATCCGATCCCCACATAGAACGGCGGATCCAGATGCAGTTCGATTGGAGGCCCGAATGCATGCATCGGCTCGCCCTCCAAACTCACCCACAGCGAAAACTGGTCGCCGCGTTTCTCCACACCGATCCGCTGCGCCATCACGGTGACCAGGCTGTCCGGCGATACGCCCCCCGGCCGCCCTCGCCCGCC
Source organism: uncultured Acidobacteriaceae bacterium (assembly GCA_963702285.1). GTDB lineage: Bacteria > Acidobacteriota > Terriglobia > Terriglobales > Acidobacteriaceae > Palsa-343. The sequence continues at coordinate 12,709 of CAVPCB010000068.1, forward strand.
GATGCGAAATTCCATATCCTTCACGCGCACGTCCTGCTCCGGCCGCTGCGCCAGCTGGATCATGCCCGCCCCGTGCAGCGCCACCACCACTTCCTTTGCGTCGTCGTCGAGACTCTGCCGGATCACGAGCAGGGCCTTGCGATCGCCATAGCCTTTCGGATCAGGAAACGAGATATCCGCCGCCAGCGACGCATCGCCACTCATCTTCTTCCACAAATAGCGGAACTCGTCGCGCGTGTACCACACGTTGTATCCGGCAGAGTGGATCGTGTACGCACCAGTCGCCGCGTCATAGCTCGCGCTGCCCGGAGCCAGCGCGCTCCCAACATCCGACTGGCCGTCGAAAATTCCAATCGGCGTGTTGAACGTTGTCGCTGGCAGGTGAAAATCCGCTGGCGGAGCCACCTGCTGGTGGGTCGCCGACCCCGGCTGCGCCCACTCCGGCGCCTGCGCCGCGCTCTGCGCCAGCACCGCAACCGATCCCATCAACCCCGTACAAGCAAGCGCCACCTGCCACGCCATTCGTCGCATCCGCGTTTTCCCTCGCACGGATTGTAGCGTGCGCCGCAACGCTTGCCCCGCCCACCGCCGCTTGGCT
>CAVPCB010000069.1:0-123962 GCA_963702285.1 uncultured Acidobacteriaceae bacterium
TGCAGCTTTGTTCCTCCGGAGGCCCAAGGCCTGATTCGGTAGAAAACCTCACCAAAACATTTGGCGATTCACCGCCGTCAAAGACATCACCTTCGAGGTCGCTTCCGGGCGAGATCTTCGCCTTCCTCGGCCCCAATGGCGCGGGCAAAACCACCACCATCAAGATGCTCACCACCCTTCTGCGCCCGACAGCAGGGACGATCCACCTCGACGGCTTCGATCCCGGGTCAAGCAGCGCGAGGCGCGCAGCGATTCGGCATCGTCTTTCAGGATCCCAGCCTCGACGGCGAACAGACCGCGTACGAAAACCTGGAGCTGCACGGCGTCTCTACCACGTGCCCCACAAAGTCGCGTGGAACGCATCGAGCAACTCCTGAAGTTGTTCGAGCTCTGGGATCGGCGCAAAGACCTCGTCAAGAACTTCTCCGGCGGCATGAAGCGGCGGCTCGAAATCGCCCGCGGCTTCCTGCACACGCCGAAAATCCTCTTCCTCGATGAGCCCACCCTCGGCCTCATCCGCAGAGCCGCAACCAGCTCTGGACCCACGTCAAGGGGCTCAACGAAAAGAGAGGACCACCGTCTTTCTCACCACGCACTATATGGACGAGGCCGATCGCGTCGCGCACCGCATCGCGATCATGGATCACGGGGCGATCGTGGCCACCGGCACTTCGGCCGAGCTCAAAGCTCAGACCAACACTGACTCGCTGGAGAACGCCTTCCTCGCGTTGACCGGAACGTCGATCCGCGACGAAGCTGCCAACTCCGCCGACGCCATGCGGCGGTTTGCGCAGATGTGGCAAAAGCGATAGCCAACCGCGGCCATTCAACGCCGCAGGGAGAAAAAATTATGGGCGCGATTTACATCATGTGGCTGCGCGAACTCAAGCGCTATTTCCGTTCCAAAGCGCAGATCGTCGTCTCGCTCGGCCAGCCCACGCTCTATCTGCTGGCCCTCGGATTCGGCCTGGGTCCCGTCTTCGCAAAAGCCGGCGCAGGCAACTACATCCAGTTCATCGCCCCAGGCGTCATCGGCATGACCGTGCTCTTCAGCTCCATCTTTTCCGGCATGGCCATGCTCTGGGATCGCCAGTTCGGCTTTCTCAAAGAAACCCTGGTCGCCCCCGTGCCCCGCATCCAGATCATCTTCGGCCGCACCCTGGGCGGCGCAACCTTCGCGACCTCAGACTGCTCATGCTGGTCGTCTGCCTTATCGCCGACTCCGCCCCATCCATCAGGGCGGCACGGGCTTCAACTGGATCGCTCTCCCCGCCGCCGGCGTTTCATCGGCATGATCGCCATCGTCTTCGCCGCTCTGGACGCCTCCTTCGGTTCCACCATCAAGGACATGCAGGGCTTCCAGATGCTCATGAATTTCCTCGTCATGCCCCTTTTCTTCCTCTCCGGCGCGCTCTTTCCGCTCAAGAACCTGGGCGCCATCCTCACCTGGATCACCCGCTTCGATCCCTGGCCTACGGCATCGATGGCCTCCGCGGCGTCCTCATCGGCAACTGGCAGTTCGGCTTCAACTGGCAGTTCAATTTCATGCTCGATTTCCTCCTGCTCGCCGCCCTCGCAGCCATTTTTCTGGGCACCAGCGCCTGGCTCTTCTCCCGCATTGAGGTGTAACGAAGCAGGTTCTGGGGCTTCGCGTGCAACCCCACGCCCATTCCCGCTTCTGGTAACGTGATAGTCAGACGATGATAAGTCTCCTCTCCGCGTTACTTCTTTTTCAGGATACGAGCCCCGTCGCGCCTCCCACCAACAACGGCAGCGCGGTCTGGGAGATGCTCCAGAACAGCGGCGTGATCGCCATGACCGTGCTCGCCGTCCTGCTGGTGGCGAGCCTCTTTTCGTGGGTGATCATTCTCGGCAAGTGGGCCAGCTTCCGCCGCGCCCGCGCCCAGAGCCACCGCTTCCTTCGCGCCTTCCGCAAGGCCAACCGCCTCCAGGAAATCGCGACCGTCAGTGAGCAGTTCAAGCCCAGCCCCCTCGTGAATGTCTTCACGAGGTCTACGAGACCTACCGGCGCCATACCGGCGGATCGGCCCGCCCCGCAACATCACCGCGCTCGAGCGCGCAGGACAGACCGCCGCCAGCGAATCCCTCACCGCCATGGAGCAGCGCCTGACGTGGCTGGCCAGCATCGGCTCCATCCTCCCTTCGTCGGCCTCTTCGGCACCGTCATGGGCATCGTCGATGCCTTCCACGGCCTCGGTACCGAGGGCACGGCAACGCTTCGTGCTGTCGCCCCAGGCGTCTCAGAAGCCCTCATCACCACCGCTGCCGGATTGCTCGATCCGGCCGGCATCCGGCCGTCATCGCCTACAACCAGTTCACCGCGCGCTGCCGCGATTTCGCCGCCCGCATGGGCAACCGACCTCGCCGCGAGCTCCTCAACAGCATGGAAGAAGCCGCGCTCGCACCCGGCCAGGATCCAGGGGAGGCCTGCTGTGGCCTTCACAAGTAGAGGCGGCCACACTCAAACCGCGCTGGCGGAAATCAATATCACCCCGCTCGTTCAACGTGGTGCTCGTGCTGCTCGTTATCTTCATGCTCACCGCGCCCGTGCTGCAGTCCGGCATCCAGGTCGACGTGCCCAAAACCAAAACCGTGCGCGAAATTACCGAGCAGCGCATGGTGCTCACCATCGATAAGGACCAGCAGGTCTTCCTCAACGACAAGCTCGTCAACCTGAACGATCTGCCCAACATTCTGCGCTCGCAGAGTTCCGATACCACAAAGCAGGTGATCTACCTGCGCGCCGATCAGGCCGTTCCTCCGGCGCCTTCGCCATGCCGATGGACGCGGTGAAACAAGCCGGCATCACGAACGTGAGCATCGTCACCACCCCCGCCGAAAACGCAAAAACAAAATAGCTCTCCCCGCTCATTTCCCGCCCACAATCATCTTCACGTACTGATACCAAAACTGCACGCCCTTCCAGTACGAAGCCTCCGGCAGCTGCTCATCCCTCCCGTGCGCCCGCACGTCGCTTGTCTCCAGCTCAATCGCCAACCAGTTGTAAGTCGGAATCCCCGCGGCGTTCGTGGAAATACTGTCCGAAGCGCCGTCCGCCATGTCGGCGACCACCGGCGTCCCCGGCCAGTACACGGCCACCAGATCCTCGAGCGGTTTCATCACCTCAGGCTTGAGCGCCACCGGCGGCAAGCCCTTCGCTTCCGGAGCCGTGGGGAAACCCTTCCGCGATCGTCAACGTAGTTCACCGTGATCTTCTTGTCGTCGATGATCCGGACGATGTCCTGGCGTACCTCTTCCCGCGAGTGCCCCGGCAGAATGCGCAGTTCACGTTCGCCTGCGCCATCTGCGGCAGCGCGTTGTTTGTGTGCCCCGCCAGCAGCCGCGTCGCCACACAGGCGGCGTGCATCGTGGAGTTCCACTCCGGCGACTTCGACAGCCGCGCGATCGCTGCCGCATCGGGCGGCGTCGCCAGCATCGCGTGCATGTCGGCCGCGGGCTGCCGGGCTCCAGCGTGGCCAGCTTTTCAAAATAGCCGCGCGTGATCGCATTCAGCTCGAAGGGAAACGTGTAGTCTGTACCCGCTGCAACGCGTCGGCGATGTGATAAATCGCGTTGTCCGGCACCGGCAGCGAGCTGTGCCCTCCCGGGTTCGTGGTGATCAGTTGATAGTCCGCGTAAAGTTTTTCGCTCGCGTCCACATCGGCAGAAACCGCCTTGCCGTTCTGCAGCTCGACGCCGCCCCCGTCAGGATTGAATGCAAACTCAGCCTTCACCAGCTCGGGCTGATTCTTCAGCAGCCAGTCCACGCCGTTTGACTTACCCCCCTCCTCATCCGCGGTCAGCGCGAGAATCAAATCGCGATCCGGCTTGAAGCCCTCCTTGTGCAGCCGCAGAAACGTCGTCACCAGGATCGGCGTCGTTCTCCTTCATGTCCTGCGTGCCGCGTCCGTAAAAGTAGCCGTCCTTTTCGATGAACTGGAACGGATCGGTGCTCCAGTCTTCGCGCTTCGCCTCCACCACGTCTTCATGACCGATGAACAAAATCGGCGCGTGCGCGCCTGTCCCACGGTAGCGGACAACCAGATTCTCCTTGCGATCGTTCGGCCCGCCCACATAGATGTCCTCGGCCGGAAAACCCGCGTCGAGAAAGCGCTGCTGCATCGCCTTCGACGCAGCCGTGACGCTGCCGACCGAATCCGTCGTGTTGATCTCGATGAGCTGCTTGAAAATGTCGAGCGCGAGCTGCTTCGTAGCGGGATCGGGCGGCGTATAAGCGGGTGCGGACTGCGCGATCGCCGAGGATGCTGCGATCGTAGTAGTCAAAAGCAGCACGGCGAAACGGTTTCGCATGAGGCGGGGCTCCTGGTGAAACGAAGAAACAAGGTCACAGATTCACTCCGCGATCATGGCGCGTCTCTCGCGCGCTGGCTTTGCCCCGGACCTTTTGCGTAAGCTGATGCAGGACTCCTGCGAGGGCAAAGAATGCGCGTTGGTTGGTGGCGGTGGTGGGTAGCGATGACAGTGACGGCAGCAGCGACGATTTCAACAGCGGCGGCGCAGACCGCAAGCACTCCACAACTCGTATTTGTGAATACCCTCATGCCGCAACCATCCCACCTGACCGTCGGCGAAGGATGGCTGCCCATTGCACCCGGATTTTCCGTCAGCTTCGACAAGACGCACGATGAGCGCCTGGAGGCCGCCGTGCGACGGGACCTGCAGCGTCTCGAATACCAAACCGGCGTGATGCTTCAGCCCGCGGCCTCAGGCGCCGCCGGTACGCTCGCGATCTCGGTCGACGGCCCTGGCGAAGAGGTGCAGGGCATCGACGAAGACGAGTCGTACACGCTCGAGATCACCCCACAGCACGCACATCTGCAAGCGGCCACCGACGTAGGAGCCATGCACGGTCTTCAGACTCTTCTGCAACTGATCCAGGCCGACGCGCGCGGCTTCTCGCTGCCCGCCGTTTCCATTCAGGATGCACCGCGCTTCCCGTGGCGCGGCCTCATGATCGATGTCGGCCGCCACTTCGAGCCCGTCAGCGTCATCGAGCGAACCCTCGACGCCCTGGCCGAAGTCAAGATGAACGTCTTCCACGGCACCTCTCCGACGACCAGGGCTTCCGCATCGAAAGCAAGCTCTATCCCAGGCTCACCGGAATGGGCTCTGACGGCCAGTACTACACACAGCAACAAGCTAAAGAAGTCGTCGCCTACGCGCGCGCCCGCGGCATCCGCGTCGTACCCGAGTTCGACATCCCAGGCCACACCACATCGTGGATGGTCGGCTATCCCGACCTGGCCAGCGCCCCCGGCCCATTCTCCATCGAGCGGCACTTCGGCGTCTTCAACCCCGTGATGGATCCCACGCGCGACAGCACCTACGAGTTCCTCGACAAATTCATCGGCGAGATGGCCGACATTTTTCCCGACGCCTACTTGCACATCGGCGGCGATGAGAACAACGGCGTGGAGTGGAAGCAGAACCCGAAGATTCAGGCCTTCGCAGCGGCCCACAATCTGCACGGCACTGCCGCGATCCAGGCGTATTTCAATCAGCGACTGTTACCCATTCTCACGAAGCACAGCAAGAAAATGATCGGCTGGGACGAAGTCCTGACGCCGGACCTGCCAAAAGACGTGATGGTGCAGTCGTGGCGCGGATTCGACTCCCTCGCCGCCGGAGCGAAACAGGGATACAGCGGCATCCTCTCGGCCGGCTACTACCTCGACCACATGGACCCGGCATCGGCCCATTACCGCGTCGACCCCCTGCCCGCCAACAGCGATCTCACGCCCCAGCAGGCCGCGCGCATCCTCGGTGGCGAAGCCTGCATGTGGAGCGAATACGTCGGCCCGCGCACCATCGACTCCCGCATCTGGCCTCGCACCGCGGCCATCGCCGAGCGCCTCTGGTCGCCGCGCACCGTCACCAGTGAAGACGACATGTACCGCCGCCTCGCCGCCGAGTCGCTGCGACTCGAGCAGTTCGGCCTCACCCACATCTCGCAGGAAGCCGCGAGCCTGCGCGCACTCGCCGGCACACCGGACATCGACGCCCTGCGCCCGCTCACGTCCGTCCTCGAGCCCGTCGACTTCGATTCACGCTCGCGCTGGTCCCAGCACAACAGCGTCACCACGCTCTCGCCATTCGACAACCTGGTCAACGCGTTGCCCCCCGATCCCCCCTCGCGCCACGACTTCGGAGACCTCATGAGCACGTATCTGCAGGATCCAGTCGGACACCCGGAGATCGAGGCAGCCCTGGAGGAAACCTTCCGTTCCTGGTCCGCCGACCCGCGCCGGATGGAGCTCCTGTCCAGCTCACCGCAACTCGCCGAGGCCCTCCCCCGCGCACAGCAATTAGCAGAGATAGGCGCCATGGGCCTCGAGGCGCTGTCGTATTTAACCTCGGGCGTGCAGTCGCCACCAGCATGGAAGGCGCAAAAGCTGGCCATCCTGGACGAAGCGGAAAAGCCCGTCGCCCTCACCCGCTTCACAATCCTGCCCGCAATGCGTGCCCTCGTGAACGAGGTTCGGTAAAGCTGGCCCCGGAGCCGGAAAGCAATTGGCTACTGGCTATTCCCTATTCCCTGCCTTAAAGGATCCATCCCCCGCCCACCACCTCATCGCCGTCATAGAAGACGGCCGCCTGCCCAGGCGTGACCGCGCGCTGCGGCTCATCAAAGACAGCCTCGACCTCATCCGGACCCACTATCCGAAGAGTCGCCCACGCAGGCTCGTGCCGATGGCGAATCTTCGCCCGCACCCGCATGTCGCCCTCAAGCGAAGGAATCGAAATCCAGTTCAGCTCTCTTGCCCGCAGCGTGCGCGTGGTCGCCTCCGCATCGGACCCAACCGTGACCCGATGCGACCCAGGCTCGATCTGGATGACATACAGCGGATCGGACGACGCCACTCCGAGCCCCTTGCGCTGCCCGATGGTGAAGTTGTGAATTCCACCGTGCTCGCCGATCACCTCACCCGCCGTCGAAACCAGCTCCCCCGCCGTGTCCGGAATCTCCGAGCCCTGTTCATGTAGATACGCGCTGATGAACTTCTTATAGTCGCCTCCCGGAACGAGCAGATCTCCTGCGAGTCCGGCTTGATCGCCACCGCCAACCCATGCTGTGCCGCCAGCGCACGCACCTCCGGCTTGCGATACCCACCCAGCGGAAACAGCGTCCGCGACAACTGCTCCTGCGTCAGTCCAAAAAGAAAGTACGTCTGATCCTTCGACTCATCCACAGGCCGCGACAGGATCCATCGGTCACGCACCGGATCGTACCCGTTGCGCGCATAGTGCCCCGTCGCGATGCGGTCCGCGCCAATCTGCCGCGCCCGCACCAGCAGCTGATCGAACTTCAAATGGTTGTTGCACAGCGAGCACGGAATCGGCGTACGCCCATTCAGGTACTCGCGCACAAATGGCCGCACCACGTCTTCCTCGAACCGCTCCTGCTCGTTCACCACGTAGTAAGGAATGTCGAGCGCCTCAGCCACGCGCCGCGCGTCGTACACATCGTCGAGCGAACAGCACCGCCCCGTCACCTGCTCCGGCATCCCCTCCTTGCCCGCCAGCCGTCGCTGGTTCCAAAGCTGCAGCGTCAGCCCAACGAGCTCGTATCCGTCCGAACGCAGCATCGCCGCGACCGCCGACGAATCGACGCCACCCGACATAGCAACAGCAATGGTGTTGTTCAGGGACATACTGGCTATTACCAGTATGCCAGCATCCCGGCAGAAAGCCCGGTGAACACCCATTCGACGCAGCCTAAACGCTATCCGCTATCCGCTTTACGCTGCCCTATTGATTCACCCCGCTAGCCAAAAATCCGCCATCCACCACCAGCACCTGCCCGGTCACAAACGACGCCGCCTCCGACGCCAGATAGATCGCCGCACCAACCAGCTCTTCCGTCTTCCCGAACCGCGCCATCGGCGTCCGCATCAGCAGTTCCTTGCCGCGCGGCGTGTTGTCCAGCAGGTCGGAGTTGAGCGCGGTGCGGAACACCCCCGGCGCAATCGCGTTCACCAGCACACCCTTCTTCGACCACTCCACCGCCAGCGAGCGCGTCAGCGATGCCACCGCAGCCTTGCTCGCCGCATACGCCGCCACTTCAGCCAATGCCACATACGAGTTCAGCGAAGCAATGTTGATGATCCGTCCATACCCGCGCTCCAGCATGTGCGCGCCGAAAATCTGGCAGGCCCGCAACGTCCCCGTCAGGTTCGTATCCACAATGTCCCGCCACTCGTCTTCCGGAAATGTGAGCGTCGGCGCGCGCTTGATCTTTCCCGCACTGTTCACCAGGATGTCCACCTTGCCGAACGCCTTCACCGACTCGTCCAGCAGCCGTTGCAGCGAAGCGCGATCCTGCGTGTCGCACGTCAGGCGCAGGCTCTTGCGACCCGTCGCCTCGATCGCCCCGGCGGTTTCGTCCACCTGCTCCTGGCGTCGCGCCGCAGCCACAACATCGGCGCCAGCTTCAGCAAGCCCGATCGCAATGGCTCGACCGATCCCCGAAGTCCCGCCCACCACGACAGCGGTTCTGCCGTTCAGCTGCAGAGCCGGAATGCTCATCGCGCCTCCGCGTGGGCCAGAGCCGCACTGGGTGAGGGTTTGCCGAGAAATACCGGCGCAATATGGCGGTCGTACAGATTTTCAGTCACGTTTTTCGCGATCACTTTCTCGTTTGACTCCAGCAGACGAAGGTACTGATCGCCCATCTTCGCGGCGATCTTGAAACCCACGTGCAGCAGCTGCCGCAGGCTCGGGTTGTAGGCAGGCGAATGCGGATCGTGACGCAGCGCGGACGTAAACTGTGCCGACGTCCACTGCGCGACAACCGCCGGCGCAGGGAGTTTTGCAGGGTCGATGTCGATCACCGTCGCATACGGCCCGCAAAGTTCTTCGCGATGGTCGTACGCCTGCGCGTAAATCTCCTTCGCCAGCTCCAGGCCCGCCCCGCCCGCTTCGGCCAGACCGATAATCTCCTCCAGCCACGTCGTGCCCGCCGTCTTCAGGTGAACACCCGAATCTTTCGTCGCTTCATAAATGGCCGCGTAGATGGAAAACTTGTCGCTGCCCGAGTGAACGCTCAACTTCAGATTCTTCGGCAGCCCAAGATTCGCCGTAGCCCAGGCAATGGTCGCAACGTCCAGCACAATCTCGCGCCGGAACTGATCCACGTTCCCCACATAATCGACGCCCTTGTTGAAGCGTCCCGTGAATTTCGGCGCGATGGTCTGGATCGGAATCCCCTCATCGGCGATCGCCGCCAGAATAATCAGCAACTCCGCAGGCGTCTGCGCAGCGTCGGTCTCATCCATCGAAACTTCGGGAACAAAATTTCCCTTCCCCTTCGACAACTCGATCTTGCGGTAAACCTTCCCCGCCTCCTGCACAGCAAAAAGAAACTTCGTAGCCGTCGCGCGCAGCAATTCCGGCGTGATGTGGATCGGTTCCCGCACGCCTTCCAGACGAATCGCACCCGTCAGATCGGACCGCCGCTTCAGGAATCTCTCGATCGAGGCCGCCTCCGCCGTCTTGCCGATGTAATCCGCCACATCGATGGTGAAAAAGTCGCACGGCGCAAGGAACCGGTCCACCGTTGTCAGATTGATATGGTCCGCGTCGCAGAAGTAAGGCTTCCTCCACCCCAGCGCCTGCACCGCCTCATCGGCCGCCGCGCGCGTGGAATACGGCTCCGAGCCAATAATGTTGTGCTCCCGATTCGATTTGTTCCAGACCGGAATGACTTCGATGCCGGCGTGCTCCGCTTCAATGCACGCCTGCAGTTGTGCCTTCGCCTGGTGAGCGAAGCGGTCGCCCACCCCGATAGAAAATTTTCCCAGCTCAACGATTGCCATATGTACCTCAGTTTTTAAACCGGTCGCGATGCGCCCAAAGCCCAAGCCCAGGGTTCGCAACAAAGAAAATTTCTTCCCCCTCGACGGTATTGAAACCGTGCCGCAGCTTCGCCGGATCGTAGCGGCGCATCACCACACCCAGCGCACCGTAGTTGAATCCCACGCCTTCCACTTCTTCTCTTGTCAGATGCCCCGGGCACCACGTGATCGTAAACCGCCCTTCCGATGACCCGTGGATCAGGTGCGCCGCCGCGCTCAGGTCCGCAGCCAGATCGGCATTCTTCGCCACCGCCTCCAGCGTCGCCGGCGTCCCCCGGTATCCATACTTGCGGATCAGCGCGTCAATCGTCCGATCCTCGCCGAATTCCTTCACCGCAGGCGCAAGTATGATCAGCTCGGCGCCATCCGCCAAAGCCATGCGCGTGCGGTAAACCGCCTTGTTCCCCAGCCACGTGCTGTGAAACTCATGCGGATCCAGATAGACCACCGCCTTGCGCAGCGGCTGGTCCAGCATCTCGAAATTCACCTGCAGGCTCAGTTCCGACGCGCGCAGAAAACACTCCGCATCGTCTCCGATATATAGCCCCCGCGTCGCCAGGCCCCCATCCGCCCTGCGACCCACCACCGTCTGCACATAGACAATGGGCAGACTTTTCAGAAAACGATCCGACGCATAATTCAGCACCCGCCGCACAGGATTGTCCGCGCGCCCCATGATGCGCTCCATCCCGTACACCGCGCCCAGGTAATGGCTACGATTGATGCCTTCCCTTCCCCCCGTGCCGATCAGCACATTCTTGTTGTAGTTCGCCATGCCGATCACTTCATGCGGTACCACCTGCCCAACGGAGAGGATCAGATCGAAGTTCCCCTCCAGCAGCAGCCGGTTGATCTGCGCCAGCCACGAATAGTGCAGCTTGCCTTCGGACTGCTCCTCGATCAACGCCGCCGGCACTTCCCCAATCGTCTCGATATCCGTGCGCCAGTTGTGAATATGGAACAGTGACTGTGGCACATCTCCGAACATCCGCGTCAGCTGTTCCGCCGACATCGCCGCATGCGTGCCCAGCGCCGGCAAAATCGCTGCCAGCCGATCGCCATAGTACTTCCACGCATACCTCGTCAGCTCGCCCGCGTGCGAGTGCAGCCGCGTGATGTCCGGCGGAATCACCAGCACCCGCTTCCGCGGCCCCAGCTTGTCCAGGGCTTCCAGCAGCAGATCGTTCAACTGCCCGGAGAGATCCGTATCGGCGCTTCCCACGTTGCAATAGAGACTCATGGCTGTGATCCCTCCTCTCTACGATTCAATCTGTGCCGGCGCCAGCCTCGGCGTAATCCCATGAATGATCGCGAGCGCCAGCACGTATGCCACACACGCCACCACAAACAGCGGCACGTAGCTGTTGGTGAGTTTTACAATGTACCCCGTCGCCAGCTGCAGTAAGGCCCCCCCATGGCCCCCGCCATGCCGCCAATTCCAATCACACTGCCCACCGCCGCCTTGGGAAACATATCCGAGGGCAGCGTGAACAGATTGGCCGACCACCCCTGATGCGCAGCCGTCGCCAAACCCACCAGCCCCACCACCACCCAAAGATGATGAATGTAAGGCGCGGCAAAAACCGGCACAACACACAGCGCGCAGATCAGCATCGCCGTCTTGCGCGCCACGTTCACGCTCTTGCCTGCTTTCAGCAGACCGGAAGAAATCCATCCGCCTCCGATACTGCCCACCGTCGAAACGCTGTACACAATCACCAGCGGCAGCCGGTTCGAAGCCAGGCTCAGCCCAAACGTCGATTGCAGATACCGGGGCAGCCAGAATAAATAGAACCACCAGATCGGATCGGTGAGAAATTTGCCGATCGCGAACGCCCACGTCTCCTTGCGCGGCAACACCCGGCTCCACGGAACCGTTTCCAGCTTCTCAATCGGATCGCTCAGAATCAGTTCCAGTTCGGCTCTCGAAACACTCCGGTGCCGCTCTGGCCGCCGGTAGTAGATGAGCCAGCCAATCAGCCACACAACCCCGGCGCCGCCTGTGACGACAAATGCCCCCCGCCACGTCACCAGCACCACCAGCGCCGGAACCACCAGCGGTACGACGATGTTCCCGATATTCGCTCCGGAATTAAAAATCCCCGTCGCCAGCGCCCGTTCGCGTTTCGGAAACCACTCCGCCACCGTCTTGATGCACGCCGGAAAATTCGCCGCTTCGCCCAGCCCCAGCAAAAACATCGCGACGCCAAACGTGACCACCGAAAAGGCCGCCCCCGGCAGCATTGCCGCCACGCTCCACAGACCGATGGCGATCGCAAAAGCCTTGCGCGTTCCCAGCTTGTCCGTCAGCCCCCCGGCCACCACCATGCCGATCGCATACGCGACCTGAAACGCTGCCAGGATGTATCCGTACTTAACGCTGTTGAGGCCGGGGATTACCCCTTCGAGGAACTTCTCCAGATAGGCGATGACGCCGCGATCCACGTAGGCAATAACCGTGGCAAAAAAAAGGAACCCGCAGATCACCCAGCGCTGGTGCGATACGCGATCCGGGGAGCCGAAAGTGCCAAAAAACGACCGTGATGCCGGGCTTCGTGTCGCCATTCAATCTCCGATACCGCCGACCGCAAGCTACCGGCTACAGCCTACCGGCTACCGGCTGCTGTTCACAGCTTGTACGCCTTCCGCACCAGATTGTAGGCGAGATCGTGCGCCACCTCCACCGCTTCGTCCTCGTCCAGACGATGCTCCGCCACCAGCCGCGCCAGCCACACGCAGTCGATGCGCCGCGCCACATCGTGCCGCGCCGGTATCGACAGAAACGCCCGCGTGTCGTCGTTGAATCCCACCGTGTTGTAGAACCCCGCCGTCTCCGTCACCTGCTCCCGGAACCGCAGCATCCCCTCCGGACTGTCGTGGAACCACCACGGCGGCCCCAGCCGCAGGCATGGATAATGCCCCGCCAGCGGAGCCAGCTCGCGCGTGTACGTCGTCTCATCCAGCGTGAAAAGAATCAGCGTGAAATTCTTTTCGTTCCCGAACCGGCTCAGCAGCGGATGCAGCGCATGCACGTAATCCGTAGCCACAGGAATATCCGCCCCCACGTCGCGCCCATACCGCTCGTAGATTTTCGTGTTGTGGTTGCGGAACGACCCCGGATGCAGCTGCATCACCAGCCCATCCTCCACGCTCATCCGCGCCATCTCCGTCAGCATCTGCGCCCGGAACAGCTCCTCCTGCCGCGCATCGGCGCGCCCCAGCCGCACCGCGTCGTACAACGCCGAAGCCTCCGCCACCGGCAAATCGGCGGTCTGCGCCGTGGGATGCCCGTGATCCGTCAACGTGCAACCCAGCGCCTTGAAGCGTGCCCGCGATTTCTCCAGCGCCCGCAGATATCCCTTCCACGTGCCGGTATCCTCGCCGCTCATCCGCCCCAGCTTCGCAAGATTCTCCGCGAAACCCGCATATTCCGGATCCACTACCGAATCCGGACGAAACGCCGGAATGATTCTCGGAGCCGTGCCCCGCACCTTCCAGCCGGAATCCCGAATCGCCTGGTGCGTCGCCAGCGAGTCCAGTGGCGATTCCGTCGTGGTCAGCACCTCGATACGGAACCGCTCGTACAGCGCCCGCGGACGAAACTCCGGCGTCTTCAGCCGCTCCGCAATCACGTCGTAATAAAGATCCGCCGTCGCCCCGGACAGCCGCTCATCCAGCCCAAACAGCTCGTGGAACGCGAAGTCCAGCCATATCCGCGTCGGCGTCCCCCGGAACAAAAAGTAGTTCTCCGCAAAAATCCGCCACACCCGCCGCGGGTCCTTCATCTGCTCCGCGCCGATTTCCAGCTCTTCCATCGTGATGCCCTGGCTGTAGAGCATCCGGAAAATGTAGTGATCCGGCTGCACGAACAGCTTCGCCGGATCCGGGAACGACTCGTTCGCGGCAAACCACGATGCCTGCGTGTGCCCGTGCGGACAAATCAGCGGCAGGTCCCGCACCTCGGCATAGAGCCGGCGGGCAATGTTGCGCATCGTCGGATCAGCAGGAAAGAGCCGATCGTCGTGGATCAGGGCCATGGCGCCGGTTGACATCGGACTGGTTGACCTCCCCGGACCCTCAGAAAAACATTGTGCTGCCGTGGTCCGACCACTAGAATACACCGACAAGGGGCAAAATTACCCCAGCTTTTGTTGGACCTTACAACAAATACAGCGTAAGGTACTGTAAATTTCAGAGCGAGGCAAATGATGGCCCCCAACGGAGGCCCGCATGGCGAGGACGCCATGCCCAAATCCGATACGCACATGACCATGCGGGTGGTTAACCACATCCGCGGCATGATCGAATCCGGCGACCTCCAGCCCGGGGACCGCATTCCCCCCGAGCGCGAGTTTGCCCGCAAGCTGCGCATCAGCCGCGCCAGCCTTCGCACCGGCATTGGTTATCTTGCTGCTATGGGCGTCATGGATGTCCGCCACGGTGTGGGCACCTTCGTCGCCGACGGCCCCCCGGAGCTGGGCAAATCCTCCCTCAGCCTGCTCGGCGCCCTCCACGGTTTTCAGTCCTGGCAGATGTTCGAAGCCCGCCGCATCCTCGAGAGCGAGCTCGCCGCCCTCGCCGCCGAACGCGGCCGCGAGCAGCACTTCGCCGCCCTCTCCGAAGAGGTCGCCGAAATGTACGCCACCGTCAACAATCCCATGGAGTACCTCATCCACGACGTCCGCTTCCATCGCGTCATCGCCCAGGCCTCCGGCAATCCCATCCTCGCCGCCCTCATGGAGACCATCACTTCCGCCCTCTACGACGAGCGCCGCAAAACCGCCGAGCGTTCCCGCGACCTCAAGGAATCCGCCGACCTCCATCGCGAAATCTTCCGCGCCATCCGCTCCCGCAACGCCGCCGAAGCCCGCTCTGTCATGGAGCGCCACCTCACCCGCGCCCAGTCCGCCCAGGACCTCGAGATCAACACCCCGCCCCCGCCCCTTCCCTCCGCCAACGGCCAGGCAAAACGAGCACGCAGGCGCGAGTAGACGAGCGCCGCCTGATAGAGCGTCCCGGCTTCCCGTTGAGGATCGGCCGAGGCACTGTTTTGCCAATTGGTGCTGAGATTGCTGGCGGAGTTCGCGAGGATTCTGACAACGGCGCTGACGTTCGGGTTAATACGATCAGTGATGTGCTCGCGATCCTTCGCGATGACCCACCGTCGAACTTCTCGGTAATGAAGACTGCATGTGGGCTGTTTAGCGTTTACCTGGAGCAGCCCCCTGACGCGGTTCGACTGGACACCGTTGAGGCCGCGCGAGACGGCTTCCGTCGATTTCTGACCAGCCGCAAGTACGCCAAGAATTCAGTCCGGTCGTACATCTTCCAGATTCGCATGCTAGTGAAAGCCGCCCTGAGCTTCGGTTGGACCGCGAAAACGGCCGCAACGGGTGAATGGAAGGCTCTGCTTGGGCCCGCGGCCCAGCGGCAGGTGGTCCACATGGTTAGGCACTTCTCACGGCTCGTGAGGACTCCTGCCGAAGTAACAGTAGCGGACGTGGAAAAGTGGGAACAGGCCAGGCTTCAGGGAGGCATCTCGTTCTCGTCTGTGAGACGGGCCAAATACCGGTTCTGGCGGTTGCTCAGAACCTCCGGCGTCACTACCGTGCTCCCCCCAGGCCTGAGAACGCATGGCAAGTACGGGCTCGCGCTCGACGAACTTCCTGCTGGACTCCTATCGGACATTCAGAAGGTATTGAGGTGGAAAACGGCAAAGTATGCACCCGGCCGTCCTAAACGCGGGAAGGTCAGGGCAATTTCAGCCAAGGGTCTTGAGTTGCGCTCTGTCAGTTGGCCGGATTCGCCATCGAGAACTGTGGCGTCCAGCTCAATTCACTCGTCAACCTGCTTCAGAAGCAGCTCGTGGAGGCGTTCGTGGATTGGTGCATCAACGAAAGGGGGGTCAAAGGAGCTTCGGTTCACCACAAGTTGGTGATGATCATTGCGGTCGTGAAATACCATCCCGCGTTCTCATCGCATGACTTCAGCTGGCTGAAGCCACTCTGCGACGGAATCCCGATGGAGGGCGAATCGGAACGGAAGCAGAGAAAGGCGCAGAAGTACGTGGCATACGACGAATTGGAAGCGGTTCCCGCAAAGATTCGTGACTTGAGGATGTTCCACCAGAGTGACCGGAAAGGCTCAATTAAGCAGGGCAGCCGTTTGGCGGGAGAGGAATTGCTATTCCGTTGGCTCTTAATCCTTCCATGGCGTCAGCGGAATCTCCGGGAGTGTCGGGTAGCTGGATCGTCGCCCAACCTCTTCAAGAGCGCGATTCCGCCGTTCAGCGAATTGGACAAGCCTCGCTGGGTACTTGAGGAAGAGGCGACAAATCCACGTGCCGAGTTCTGGCAGATTCGGTTCTCACCAGAGGAAACGAAGACGGATATTGCAATCCATATCCTCCTTCCCCGACAGCTGGTCGGTCCATTAGAGGAATATCTCGCGCAGCACCGGCCGAACTTGGTATCGGGTCAGAATGCCGAAACTCTATTCATTACCGAAAAGGGTCGTCCGCTCAGCGTCGCCAGGATCGGACAGCTGATCGGCAACTGGACGGCTAAATTCACCGGCGTGCGTACGACCCCACACCTATTTAGAGACGCCGTCGCCTTCAAGTGGTTGAAGGAACACCCGGACGATTACCTCACTTTGTCGAAGCTGTTATGGCACCGTCGGGTTGAGACGACCATCCGGATCTATGGCGCAAGATTCAACGAGAGCTCCGGTGTGAATGCAATGGAAGCTTGGCTTGACGCCCGGCACGGAGAGGAGAAGAGGAAGTGATAATCCACGACGCCACACGACCTGGTCTCCTCACCGATAAAGCCGCTGCAGAGTTCCTGGGAATCAGCCCCTCTACGATGCGCTCATGGCGCTGCCGCGGCATCGGACCACACTTCGTGAAACTCGGCCGCGGGAAGAAGTCGGCTGTGCGCTATGATCTTCGTGATCTTGCTCGGTTCATCGATCAAGGTCGTCACGTTTTGACTTCCTCAGTGCGGGCCGCATCCGAGGACTAAACGTGGAGGTTTATAAACGCGAGGGCTCCAAGTACTGGCTCGTGGATTTCGTCGTTGACGGTGAACGTCAGCGCAGGAGCACACGGGCCACAACCAAAACCAAAGCCATGGAGGCTGCGGCAGAGATCATCCAGCAGGCCCAGAGGGGGGACACGCCGAGCCGTAAAGGACCGGCGCCGCGTCTGGTCACCTTCGCCGAGGAAACGTTTCTGCCGTTCGTGGAAGCCTCCCAGCTTGACCCTGACACCAAGCGGTACTACCAGAATGGTTGGCGACTGTTGAAGAACACTCCCATTGCGGGGCAGTGGATCGATCGGATCACCACATCCGATTCCGAGATCCTCCGCCTACCCGGGAGTGGCTCGAATGCCAACTGCGCTCTCCGAACCCTTCGCCGGATGCTTTCGCTGGCGAAGGAGAAGAGTCTGGTGGCAGCTGCCCCAACCATCAAACTTCGGGAGGAGAATGAACGATCAGCTGTGTTCACTCCCGAGCAGGAGCAGGCTTTCCTGGCCGTGGCTCCCCAACCGCTAAAAGACGTGTTCCTGGTTTCGCAGGACACGGGCCTGCGTCCGGACGAGGCCGTCCGGATGCGCGTCGACAACATCCTGTGGGAGAAGAATCTAATCTTCAACCCCGATGGCAAGACGAAGAAGTCCCGCCGCTACGTCCCGTTAAGCGAGCGGGTCCGCACCCTACTGCGGACTCGTATCGAGGGATCGACCAGCCCCTGGGTCTTCCCATCGCCGCGGAAGAAGGGGGCACCGATGAGCTACTTCATGTTCGCGAAGGATTTCGTCGGGACGAGAAAAGCGGCAGGGCTTCCTGACAGCCTGGTTCTGTACTCCGCCAGGCACTCCTTTGCCACCGATCTGCTCGATCGCACTGGGAACATCTCCCGGTGCAGAAAGTGCTCGGGCACGAGTCAGTGACAACCACCCAACGCTACCTGCACCCCGACGTAAAGGGAATTGCAGCGCTGATCAATGAACGAAACAGCACCAACGCGAACGAGGTTTTACGGCACAGTTTACGGCACAGTGAGGGGACGGTCCAGTGAGGAAGGCAGCTAAGTTGTTGAGTTGATTGGCTGCCCCCAGGGATTCGAACCCCGATATGCTGATCCAGAGTCAGCTGTCCTGCCGTTGAACGAGGGGGCAGTTTTGTGCGCTGAGATGCGGCCCGCATGGCTGCTTCTTCATACTATCGGCGTCGTCCGCACCGGTCAATGCGCCTGCGCGTTACGAGCGCACTGCCAACAGACCCAAGCCAGGCACTCCGATCACCTGCAGACTCCCTCATTCTTCCCGCAGAACCTCCAGCGGCTTCTGTCCAAGAATCCTGAAACTCGCGATCCATCCCGTCACCACCGCCAGCACCGCCGTTCCCAGCACCGCCGTGAGCGATCCGCGCACGTCGCGCTGGAAAACCACATCCATCCGATGCAGCAGGATGCGCGACAACACATTCGCAAACAGCGTGCCCACGGCGCCTGCCAGCAACCCCAGCACCACAAACTCCACACTGAATACCGTCGCGATTCGATTGCGCGTTGCACCCAGCGTCTTCAACACCACGACCTCGCGCATCCGCCGGAACCGTGTGCTCGCCACACTCGACGCCAAAATGACCAACCCCGACAGAATCGAGAACCCCGCCAGGAACCGGATCACCATCGTGATCTGGTCCACTACATCACCGATCGTCGTCAGAATGTCTGCAATGTTGATCACCGTCACCGTGGGATAGGTCGCAAACAGCGCCCGCTCGATCTCCGGAATCGCGCTCGGGTGCGCGTGAATGTCGCCGTACCATACCGTCGGCTGATCTTCCAGCAGCGCCTTTGGCAGAATGTACGAGCTCCGCGCAAACGCATTCTCGCCCACCACCTTATAGATCGCCGCCACCTTCACCGGAATTTCCTTCTCCCCGGCAACAAACGTGATCTGCGAACCCACCTTCAGCTTCAACCGCTTCGCGACAAAATCAATTACCGCTAAATCGTTTCCGCCGTCGCCGCTCCACCATTTCCCTTCCGCCACTTTCGTTCCTGCCGGCGCCGCGTTCGCCCACGACAGCGTCGCCGTCCTCATCATCCGCCTGGGATAATCCCCCTTCAGCTGGTCCACCGGCGTCCCGTCAATCGACTCCAGCCGCGCCGAAATAATCGGAATCGCCTCCAGATCCCCAATCACCCCAGGCTGCTTCTTCAGTTCGGCTCGGATTCCTGGCATCTCCTCTGTGCTCATGTCGATCAGAAACAGGTTCGGCGTGTCCGGCCTCAAATCTTCATGCAGCGCATTCACAATCGACCGCTGCATCAGAAAAACACTAAGAATCAGCATGACGCCGGTGCCCAGCGCTGCCAGTACAGCCGATGACTGGTTTCCTGGCCGATACAAATTTGCCAGCCCATGCCGCAGCGCCGAGTGCAAATGTAACCGTGTCCGTGACAGAAAGGCCCGCAGCCCCCGCAGCGTCGCCGCCGACAGACCCAGGATGAACACCAGTAATCCCGCGAGGCAAATTGCAAACCATTTCCCCACCAGCAGCCGAATCCGCCAGCGCCGCCGCGATCCCACCCAGCCCGCCGAGGATGACGAGGATCGATCCCAGTTGCAGCTTGTGTACCTTCAGCCAGCCAATCCACCCCGTCCCATCCCCGCTCTCCACCATCCGTCGCAGCACCAGACTCGGCCGCACGCTCCGTACATCCAGCAGCGGCGGCAAACAAAACAGCAGCGTCGTCAGAATCCCTGTCCCCAGCGCCGCCAGCACCGGATTCAGCGGCAGCCGGATTTCCGGCCGCAGCGGCAGTAGTTTCCCCAGCACCGTCGGGAACGCATACTCCACGCCCATCCCCAGCACCACGCCGATCAGCGCGCCGCCGATTCCAAGAAACAGGGTCTGGATCAAATAGATCCGCAAAATATCCGACGACTTTGCCCCCACCGACTTCATGATGGCCAGAACCTCGATGCGTTGCTGCAGGTGCGCGCGCATCGCCATCGCCACGCCGATCGCCCCCAGCACCATCGCCACCAGACAAATCAAACTCAACAGCCCCGTTGCCCGATCCACGCCCTGGGTCAGCGCCGGACTCGTCTCGCGAAAATCCGTTACCTGCGCTTCCGGCAGAATCTTCTCGATCTGCGCGCGCACATCGGCCACCTTCAGCTTGTCGCCCAGCGCGAACAAATACCGCTCCGTGGCGCGGCTGCCCGGCTGCAGCAGCTCTGTATCTTCCATCGCCTGCCGCGTCATCATCACCCGCGGCCCCAATCCCACGCCCGCCGTCATGCGGTCGGGCTCCTTCACAATCACCGCCGCAATCCGGAACCACCGCCCGCCAATCTTCAGTCGATCGCCGACCTTCGCGCGCAGCCGCACCAGCAAATTGTCATCCACCACTACCGTGTCGTCGGTCAGAGCATCACGCAAACTCTGCCCCGTCGACAACACGACCGTTCCGTAGAACGGATACTCTGCCGGATCCACCGCCTTCAGCGTCACCAGCAGCGGCACAGGATCGCCCTGCGCCATCGCCATCGATACTGTTTCCGTAACCACCGTGCGCCGCACATCGAGACCCGACTGCGGACTGGCCAGCGCATTCAGCTGCTTGTCTTCTGCCGGCGTTGCCTGCCGGAACATGCGCGCCGACAGATCCCCCGCCATGATGCTTCGCGCCTGCAGCAACAGCGTGCGCGCAAACGACTGGCTGAATCCCCGCACGCCCGTCAGCGCCGCCACCCCAATCGCCACCGACAGCAATACGAACATGAACTTCGCCTTACCGGCGCGCACCTCCCGCCACGCAATCCTCGCCGCATTTCCCCACGGCAATGGCTGTTTCTCGCGGATCACACCCGCGCCCGCCGCCCTCTCTGGACCGGTCGTCATCGCGTCCCCACCACGTCCGCGCCAATGGCGCCGCTGCCAGGACCGCCAGTCCCCTGGACCGCGAGTCCCTGCATCACATCGGCCACCACCAGTCCATCCTTCAACACAATTCTCCGGTCCGCTCGCTCCGCAATCTGCGGATCGTGCGTCACCAGCACCAGCGTCGTATCGCTCTCCCGCTGCCGCTCGCTCAGCAGTTCCAGCACATGCTGCCCGTTCGCCGAATCCAGATTCCCCGTCGGCTCATCGGCCAGCACAATCGGCGGCTCCAGCACGAACGCCCGCGCCAGCGCCACCCGTTGCTGCTCACCCCCCGACAGCTGCACCGGATAATGATGCAGCCGGTCCTGCAATCCAACGGCCGCCAGCAACGCCTCCGCTTTCTTTCGCGCGTCCCCCGAGCATTCAGCTCGTACGGCAGCATCACGTTCTCTAGTGCCGTCAGCGTCGGGATCAGCTGGTAAGACTGAAACACGAACCCAATCCGCTGCCCCCGCACCTCCGCCAGCTTGTCCTCTTCGAGCTTGCTGATCGCGATGCCGTCGAGAATCACTTCTCCCTCTGAGGGCGAATCCAAACCGGCCAGCAGCCCCAGCAACGTACTCTTCCCGCTGCCGCTCGCGCCCATGATCGCGGCGAACTGCCCCTTCGGAATCATGAGGTCGATCCCCCGCAGAATTTCCACCACCCGCGCCCCGTTCCGGATCGACTTCTTCAGCCCCTTGACCTCGATCATCCGATCTCCTGTGCCCTCACTCCATTGTATAGCTATGTAGAATACTTCTCTGCCTCGCCGCCCTCGGCCCTCACCCTCGCGTTGCTAGACTACCCATGTGTTCCGCCGTCACCTCACTCTGGCCGTAATCTTCCTTGTCTCACTCTGCACATACGCCGCCCCGCCGCCTTCCGTTCCCGTCCCACGCGTCTCCGTCATCGATTGCTTCGGCGACAGCATCACCGCTGGCTATCGACTCGAACCCGGCCAGGCCTGGCCCGACGCCCTCCAGGCTGCCCTTGGCCAGCGCGGCTATCACTACAAGGTCGTCAACTCCGGCATTAGCGGCAACACCAGCAAAGACGGCGTTGACCGTCTGAAAGACGTGATCCGCCTTCACCCCGCCATCGTGATTGTCGAATTTGGCGGCAACGACGGCCTCCGTGGCCTCCCCATCGCCGACACGCGCCGCAACCTCGACACCATCGTCGCCACGCTGGTCCACTCAGGCAGCAAAGTCATCCTCGCCGGCATCACCCTGCCTCCCAATTACGGCTCGGACTACATCAAGCCCTTCGACGAAACCTACCGCCTCATCGCGGCGAAATATCGCGTCCCACTGCTGCCCATGCTC
The DNA here is from genome assembly GCA_963702285.1 of uncultured Acidobacteriaceae bacterium. Taxonomy (GTDB): domain Bacteria; phylum Acidobacteriota; class Terriglobia; order Terriglobales; family Acidobacteriaceae; genus Palsa-343. The sequence goes on from CAVPCB010000069.1 coordinate 22,174, forward strand.
TACGCCAATATCTACACTGTCCCCGGAGCCATTCAGCAAGACGGCATCCACCCCACCGCCAAAGGCTCCCAGCTCCTCGCCGACAACTTCCTCCCGCTCCTGCTGCCCTTACTGCACAAATAGATCGGGAGTCGCTATCGGCTGTTGGCCATTGGCTACCCACTACCGGCTGCTTTGTTGCGCCCAATTCGCAGCAACTATATCGCCGCCAGAACCGCGTCTCGCGCTCCATCTACCGCGACAAGCACAACCCCCGCGTCCGGTAATCAAACATAGCAGTGCAAACCTGAGTGTCCCTGTGGTGGGCAGGGACCCTCAGTCGAATGGAACGGCTTTCGCAGTACTGAACGCTGAACGCCGAACGCTGAGCGCTCGCATCTATGCCAGGGCAGGGACCCTCAGTCGAATGGAATGGCTTTCGCAGTACTGAACGCTAAGCCGAACGCTGAGCGCTCGCATCTATGCCAGCACTACAAAGGGCTGGAACAGCGTACCCGCCACTCTTCTCCCAACCGCCACCAACTCCCGCTGCCCCTCGAAAACCTTCACCAGCGCCGCGCTCGAATATTCCGGCAGATTCACCTGCATCCCGTTGCGAATCCGCCCCACCGTCCCCTCATCCGCCGTCACCGCAGGTATCTCCGGCAGCAGCGTGCGCGGATGCGGCATTCTTTCCTCCAGCTTCCCTTCCGCCGCCAGCATTTCCATCTGCTCCACCGTCAGCGCCTGGTCCAGCGTGAATCCCCCCACCGCCGTTCTCCGCAAACTTGCCAGATGCGCGCCACTCCCCAGCGCCTGTCCCATCGCGTGCGCCACCGCGCGCACATAGCCGCCCGCCGAAATCCGCATCGAGAACCGCGCCGTGTCTCCCTCGATACTCTCGATCACGAACGCCTCCACCGTAATCTTCACCGGCTTCAGCTCCGGAGTCTTCCCCGCCCGCGCCAGCTTGTACGCCGGCTTTCCTTCGATTTTCTTCGCCGAATACGGCGGCGGCATCTGCTCAATCTCGCCCCGATACTTCGCCGCCTCGGCGCGCACCGCATCCAGCGTCAACGCGACGGGCCGGCTTCTCCCGACAGTCTGCCCCTCAGCGTCATACGTATCGGTCGCGAACCCGAATCGGATCGTCCCCGCATATACCTTCTCGGTTGTGCCAAAAAATTGCGCCAGCCGCGTGTACTTCCCCAGCAGCAACGGCAGCACGCCGGTCGCCATCGGATCGAGCGTGCCCAGATGCCCACGGACTGCTCGCCCGTCGCGCGCCGCACCCGAGCCACCACGTCATGCGACGTCATCCCACCCGGCTTATCCAGAATCAGCAGCCCATTCACTCCACTACGATACCGCGCTCCAGCACGCTCGACGTGTCATCCCGACCGTGAGCGCGCATCGCGGAGCGAGGGAGTCCGCCTGTCAAACTCAATCCCTAGACTCTCTCTCCCATCCGCTCCCGAATCAGCGACAGAAACTCCGCCCGCGTGTTCTGCTTCTGGAACACGCCCAGCATCGCCGACGTCACCGTCGAGGAGTTCTGCTTCTCCACCCCCCGCATCATCATGCACAGGTGCCGCGCCTCAATCACCACGCCCACGCCCTGGGGATGAATCGCCTCCTGAATCGCCTCCGCAATCTGCCGGGTCAGCCGCTCCTGCACCTGCAGTCGCCGCGCATACACCTCCACCAGCCGCGGAGCCTTGCTCAGCCCAATCACCTTCCCGTCCGGAATGTACGCCACATGCACCTTCCCGAAAAACGGCAGCATGTGGTGCTCGCACAGCGAGTACATCTCGATGTCCTTCACGATCACCATCTCGTCGTACGCCACATCGAACAGCGCCCCGTGCAGCACATCCTTCGGATCCTCGTGATACCCCTTGGTCAAAAACTCCAGCGCTTTCTCGATCCGCTCCGGCGTCTTTTCCAGGCCCTCCCGCGACGGATCGGCATCGTATCGCCGGATGATCTCGCGATAGATATCCTGCGTCGAGACATTCTCCAGCCCAGTCGTCCCGATGATCTCTCTGTCCAGCTTCTGTCGATTCCCATTCACCGCTGCTCTTGCCATTTCTATGTCCCCTGACCTGACCCAGTCAAATTCTCGCGCTGCGATCGGCGTTTCTAGCTCACCGTTCCCTGCCACTAAGGCATCGCGCCTCTTCCCAGTACTCAAAGAAATTGTTCGACGTCTCTTCTACCCGAACCGTCAGCGTCAGCTTCCGCGGCAAAGTTCTCTCCAGCCTTCTTCGAATCTCGATCACCAGATTCTCCGTCGTCGGCACCACTTCGCGAAAGCACCCCAGCGTATTCAGGTTCTGATGATCGAACGGCTCCAGCACTTCCCGGCTCACGCAACCATCCAGCTGCCCCAGATCGAAGACCATGCCGGTCGCCTTGTCGATCTCGCCTCCCACCATCACTTCCACGATGTAATTGTGACCGTGACCGTGCGGATTAGCGCACTTCCCGTACACGTTCCGATTCTCGGCCTCACTCAACGACTCACAAAAGAGCCGATGCGAAGCGCTCAGCCGATACCTCCGCCCCAGATACGCCCTCATCGTGATCATCCTGCAGCGAAGTGCAGGCGCCATGCGCCTGACGGAGCTCGCTAAGGACCTGCATTTCGCAGATGCCCGAAACACCACTGAGTCCTGCCCATCAGGTCCCCCAAAATAATCCGCAAACAGATCCGGCATCTCATACACCCGCACCCGATGCAGCCGCGCCTTGCCCGGAATCTTGCCCTGCAGCCGCTTCCACGCCGCCACGGCAATATTCTCCGTCGTCGGAATCGCCGTCTTAAACTCCGGAACCTCCAGGTTGAGATGCCGGTGGTCGAACACCGACACCACCTCGCGCTCCATCACGTCTTTCAGTTGCTTCAGATCGACCACAAACCCGGTCACCGGATCCACATCCCCGCCACCGTCACTTCCAGCGTGTAATTGTGCCCGTGACCGTTACGATTGGCGCATTTCCCAAACACCCGCGCGTTCTCCTCCGCGCTCCACGCCTCGTTCCAGTAGTAGTGCGCCGCCGAAAACTCCGCCTTGCGTGTCAACAGAATCATCCTGTCATCCTGAGCGAAGTCCGGCTCGTATGAGCCGGACGCAGTCGAATGGACCTCCCGAGCGTTCAGTAACTACGACGCGAATGCGTCGTAGTTCGCGAGGGCTATTCCCTGTTCCCTATTCCCTGTGTCCTGCCCTTCCAGACTACCTGCTTCATCACCGTCACGCGAAACCAGCTCCGCCACAGCAGCCACGCGTACAACGGAATCCCCACCGGCGCCAGCACGCAGTCTCTGAACGGAAAATTCGATTTCGCCACTCGTCCGTACAGCCCCCACAGCGCCCGCAGCCACACCAGCGCCAGCGCCGCCGTCGCCAGCGGCGTCCCCAATACTCCAGTCCGTGCTGCCGGATTCACCGTCCGCAGCCACCAGAAAAACCACACCAGCGACGGCACTCCCAGCAGCACCCCCAACTGCAGCAGACGGACCCCCGCCAGCATGGGAGCATTCCCAAACAGCAGCGCCAGGTTCTTCGTCCAACCTTCCACCATCGCGCCAAAGCTGCGATACATCCGCGCCGCCACCGCCTCCGGTGCATATCGAAATCGCAGCCCGAGTTTCCGCCGCTTCACCAGGCTCGCCAGTTCCACATCCTCCAGCACCGCGCCCTTCACCGCCGCATGCCCGCCAATCTGGTCGTAGACATCGCGCCGCACCAGCAGGAACTGTCCGTTCGCCGCTGCCACCCGGTTCGCGGGATCGTTCACCCTCGCCGGCGTATACGTCGCCGCAAGATCGGCAAAGATCAGCGGCATCAGCGCCCGCTGCGCCAGCCCGCGCACAATCTGCCGCGGCGAGTAGGACAGCATCCCCGCCTCATGGCGCTCCGCCTCAATGATCGCGATCCTGACCTTCCCCGGCTCATGCACGGTGTCTGCATCCGTAAACAGCAGCCACTTCCCCCGCGATCGCTGATACCCCGCCCAGCAGGCGTTCGCCTTTCCCGTCCAGCCTTTTTCGAGCTTCGGCGCGTCCATCACCGTCACTCCCGATGTGACTCGAAACCCGCCGCAATCTCCCGCGTCCGGTCCGTCGAAGCATCGTTGACGACCAGAATCTCCCAGTCCACACCCAGCCGCCACCCGTCTTCCTCCTGCACCACCAGCGACCGCACACACTCCCCCACACAATCTTCCTCATTGCGCGCGGGAATAATAACGGAAAGCTGCAGCGAGCGAGGCGTCCACGGGTCTGGACCTTATTATAGGAACGTGCTCGCATCATCCCGACGTCAGCGCCTGTCCGCTATCCGCTCGACGCTGTCCGCAGTTACCGTGCTCGGTGCCCTGTGCTCGGTGCCCTGTGCGTGTAATCGCACCAGTCGCCCCGCCCAGGTCGGCGAACACGCCCCCGTCCATCATCATTCACGACGGCGCCCAAACCGTCAGCCTCAAGCAGTACCGCGGCAAAGTCGTTGTCCTCAATTTCTGGGCCAGCTGGTGCCCGCCCTGCCTCGAGGAGTTCCCCTCCCTCATCGATCTGCAGCGCCGCATGCCCAACGTCGTCGTCCTCGCCGTCAGCTTCGACACCGACGCCAACGCCTACCGCCAATACATCGCCGATAACCACATCGCCGGCATCACCACTATCCTCGATGCCTCCCAGCAGTCCAACCACGCCTTCGACACCAGCCGTCCGCCCGAGACCTACATCATCGACAGCCGCGGTGTCATCGTCCGCAAATTCATCGGAGCTCAGGACTGGACCAGCCCCGAAATCATGAACTACCTCCGCAATCTCTGACCTCATCGGCGATGATCCGGGTGCCCCACTCTAATTGCGCCCGCTGTTGGCGCAATTAGGGTGGGCATCGTGCGTCAGCGCGATCGACGAACACTCCTTCTCTCTCCGGTCTTTTGGCATCCCTGTACTATGTCCTTGGCCGCTCGATGACTACGCCTGTCCCCTCGCCTCCCAACCATCACCACCCCGACCCGGAACCGCGCTGGCCCGCCACCATCGCACTCCTCGCCGTCGGCGGCCTCCGCTTCGTCCTTCCGCATTCGCTTTCCATCGGACCCGACTGGCTCATCCTCGCCATCGTCGGCGTTCTCACCGTCCCCATCGTCATCACCCACCGCAGTGGGCTCAACACCCTCAACCGCATCCTCGGCTACATCATCAGCTCCGTCGTCACCGCCGATATGATCTGGTCCCTCTGGCTCCTCGTCGCCGCGCTCCCCTCCCATAAGCAGCCGCCGCTGGACCTCCTCCGATCCGCCGCCGCCCTCTGGTTCATCAACATCATCGTCTTCGCCTCCTGGTACTGGCGCCTCGACGGCGGCGGCCCTTCCGCGCGCGACGTCCGCGGCGTTCATACCGACGGCGCCTTCCTCTTCCCCCAGATGACCCTCGACCAGCAGGCCCGCATCGCCATGGGCGAGCAGTGCTGGAACCCCGGCTTCGTCGACTACCTCTTCGTCGCCTTTAACACCTCAACGGCCTTCTCCCCCACCGATGTCCCGGTCCTCTCCCGCTGGGCCAAAATTCTCATGATGATCCAGTCCCTCATCTCCCTCGCCACCGTCGCGCTGCTCGCCGCCCGCGCCGTGAACATCCTCTGACTCGGCGAAGTGAACAACCGGGGTTGGCTTTCAGCCACCGGCTTTCGCTACCGGCCCCCGGCTACCGGCTACCGGCTATACTGTTACCAGTTCCTGCCCGCAGGACATCTGCCTCTCCGCGCCGCGAGCCAATCGCCCGGCGTGGGAGAGCGCCGCTACAGAAAAGGCTGTCACCCATCGCATGATTCGCTTCCTGCAAAAAGACACTCGCCTCACCCGCTGGCTCTTCGGCGTCATCATCGGCGCCACTTGCATCACCATGGTCATCTTCCTGGTGCCCGGCATCTTCAACGACACCACCAGCTCCAACGACACCTATGCCACCATCCGGCATGGCGGCTTCTTCGGCCGCTTTCTGCCGGCTCAGGAGACCATCGCCGTCGTCGATGTGCAGCAGGCGGTTCGTCGCATGGCCCGCGGCCAGCAGATTCCTGACATGCTGATGCCGATTTATATGCAGCAGGCCGGCCAGAGCCTCATCCAGCAGCACATCCTGATCGAAGAAGCCCACCGTCTCGGCCTCACCGCGTCCGATGAAGACGTCCGCCGTTTCCTGCACACCGGGCAGCTTGGCCAGATCCTCTTTCCCGACGGCAAATATATTGGCGACGCCCGCTACGCCGAGCTGATCTCCGATCAGCTTCAGATGACGGTGGAGAAATTCGAGGGCGAAGTGAAGCAGCAGATCGTCGCCGACCGCCTGCGCGACCTCATCACCGGCGGCATCACCGTTTCCGACGCCGAGGTGCGGGACGCGGAGCTGAAGCAGGATACGAAGATCAAGTTCCAGTACGCGGTCCTCTCCGCCGACGACCTGCGCAAGACTATCAATCCGACCGACACCGAACTCGAGACCTTCTACAAGCAGAACGCCGCGAAGTATAAAGACGCCGATCCCGAGACCCGCAAAATTCAGTACGTGAACATCGTGGACACCGATCTGCCCGGCGGCAAGCCGCAGATCACCCAGGCCGACATTCAGCAGTACTACACCCAGAATCAGCAGCAGTATCGCGTCGATCCGCAGGTGAAGGTTCGCCACATCCTCATCTCGGTCGATCCCAACGGAGGGGCCAACGCCGACGCAGCGGCCAAAGCTAAAGCCCAGGGCATTCTCGACCAGCTGCGCAAGGACAACGGCAAGGACTTCGCCGACCTGGCGAAGAAAAATTCCGACGATCCCGGCAGCAAAGACCAGGGCGGCGAACTGGGCTGGATCAAGCACGGCGTTACCGTCCCTGAGTTCGATCAGACCGCTTTCGCGCAGCAGCCCGGCCAAATCTCCGGCCTCGTCCGCACCCGCTTCGGCTACCACATCATCCAGACCGAAGCCAAAGAGGACGCGCATACCAAGTCACTCGATGAGGTGAAATCCACCATCGTCGACACCCTCACCAAACAGCGTGAAGCCGAGGCCGAGCAGGCCTTCGCCAACCAACTCGCCACCGAAGCACAAAAGTCTTCCCTGGCCCAGGCTGCGCAGGCGCATCACGTCCCCGTCATGACCAGCAATGACGTGGCCGCCAATGCCACTCTCCCCGGGTTAAGCGACAGCTCGAAGCTCCTTTCCGCAGCCTTCTCCACGAAACCCGGCAGCCCCGCTCAGGTGGCGAGCACCGGCGATAACAGCTTCGGCGTTTTCCAGGTCACCGGTGTAGTGCCCGCGCACACCCCCACCTTCCAGGAATACAAATCGCACGTGCTCGACGACTTCCGCGATCAGCAGGTCACTTCCCTGCTCGCGCGCAAAACCAACGAGCTCGCCGATCGAGCGCACGCCGAGCACGACCTGGCGAAGGCCGCCAAAGAAGCAGGCGCCACCATCAAGACCAGCGACCTGGTCGGACGCGATGCGCAGGTTCCGGATATCGGCTCCATCGCGCAGTCGGCGCCGTCGCTCTTCGATCTCAACACCGGACAAATCAGCAACGCCATCAACAGCGGCACCACTGGCGCCGTCGCTCAGATCATCGACAAGCAGCAGCCCACGGGTGCGGACCTGGCAAAGAACCTGGACTCCACGCGCGACAGCCTCCTCAACCAGCGCCGCGAGCAGATGTTCTCCGTCTTCGCCTCCAGCCTCTTCGCCAATTACCAGAAAGACCAGCGCATCCTGGTCAACCGCAAGCTGCAGCAGCAAAATCCGCTCAGCGGCTCCTGAGGAATCTCAACCAGCGGCCTCTGTAGAAGGGCACGACACAAAGGGTGCCCCATATCTGCCCGGTTTTGGCAGATGTGGGATGAACAGACTGAACCAGCCGCCCACGCATCCGGGCACGAGTTCACCCGTACCGAATCCCACCCAAACGTGGGCTTCAGCCCCTGAGTACCAGCTGCCCCAACCGTATCCCGGTACTTCCGTACCCTCACCGCTGCGGATTTCCCTTGCTTCTTACCCTCCTTCCGTCGCACTCTTTTAGATAGTGGGGATTCTCCGCCCAGGCGGAAAATCCCCATCGCCGTTTTGCGGCCCTGATTTCGCTCTTTGGCAATTTTGAGAACCGGACGCGACCCACAACGCTTCGTGGAGGGCAGATCCCCGTGATTGAAGACCCCGCTGGAGGGTAATACCCCAAGGGTATTACCCTCGCGAATTTGAAAACAAAGAAGATCCAGGATCTATCCCCCCCCAGGGGGGCCCCTGTCTAAACTGAATCCAGATGCCCGCCACCACCGCCATCCTCTCCGTCTCCCACCTCTGCAAGAAGTATGGCGAAGTCCACGCCGTCGACGATCTCTCCTTCGAAGTTTGCCCCGGTGAGATCCTCGGACTCCTCGGCCCTAACGGAGCCGGCAAGACGACCACCATCAATATGATCCTCGGAGTCCTCGAGCCGACCTCCGGCGCCATCGCCATCGACGGCTGCGACCTCGCCCACCGTCGCCGCCAGGCGTTGGGCCGCACCAACTTCGCGGCGGTCTACGCGCCGCTCCCCGGCAACCTCACCGTCGCACAGAACCTCCGCGTCTTCGCCATGCTCTACGCGGTTCAGCATTTGAACGAACGCGTCGAAGCCGTCCTTGAGGAATTCGACCTCCGCCATTTCCGCAACACGAAGTGCGGCGTGCTTTCCTCCGGCGAGCAGACCCGAGTCGCACTCGCGAAGGCCATGCTCAACGAACCGCGCCTCCTGCTGCTCGACGAGCCAACCGCTTCGCTCGATCCCGCGATCGCCCGCGAGATTCGCGCCACCATCCGCGACCTTGCCCAACGCACCGGCGTCGGCGTGCTCTGGACCTCGCACAACATGATCGAAGTCGCCGAGGTCTGCCATCGCGTGCTCTTCCTCTCGAAGGGAAAGATTCTCCTCGAAGGCGATCCGCGCTCCCTGCCTCGTGAAAACAATCGCGACACCCTCGAAGACCTCTTCGTCGCCGTCGCCCGCGAGCCTCTCACCATCCGCAACGCGGAGGAGGCGAACTGATGCCGCCATCGCTGCGCCGCACCGCCGCCCTGCTCCTGCGCCAGTTCTATCTGCTGCGCGGATCGCCCGCCCGCGTCATTCCCCTCTTCGCCTGGGTTGCCATCGACATCGTCCTCTGGGGCTTCATCACCCGCTACCTCAACTCCGTCTCCGGCGCGCGCTTTAACTTTGTCCCCACCATGCTGGGCGCCGTGCTCCTGTGGGATTTCACGGCCCGCGTCATGCAGGGCATCACCACCGCTTTCCTTGAAGACGTGTGGTCGCGCAACTTCCTTAACCTCTTCGCCTCCCCGCTCTCCGTTTCGGAGTACCTCGGCGGCCTCGTCCTCTCCTCCATCGCCACCAGCTCCATCGGCCTCGTCGTCATGGTTGCTCTGGCAACGCTGGTCTTCGGGCTTTCCTTCTTCGTTTATGGCGCGATGCTTGCAGCGTTTCTTCTCGTCTTGTTCCTCTTCGGAATCTCCCTCGGCATCTTCGGCAGCGCGCTTGTCCTCCGCTTCGGTCCAGCAGCCGAGTGGTTCATCTGGCCCATTCCTGCCTTCATCTCGCCCCTGGCCTGCGTCTTCTATCCGCTTTCGGTGCTGCCCCACTGGATGCAATGGATCGCCCGCATCATCCCGCCCAGCTATGTCTTCGAAGGCATGCGCCAGATCCTGGCGCGACAGACGGGCGCTTCGGCTCCCCCCACACCCTCGCCGCAACCCACCTCATCGCCGGCGCGGCCCTGGCCCTCGTTTACCTGCTGCTCATGGCGCGCGCGTTCACCGCGGTCTACCGTCACGCGGTCCGCACCGGCCTCATCGCCCGCTATTCGGCAGAAACCGTCAGCTAAACCAGGCGGGACCACCCCTATCGAAAGATTCTCTCCGACGTACCGCTCTGTCCCGATATAGATCGCGGTCCGCGCCCTTCATCCTTGCTATCCTCAGGACGCATCGGGCATCGCAGCATTCCGATGCAGGACCCTGCTTGCCACCTTTTCGCGTTCGATTCCAGGTCTTCATGCTTGTGGCCGCCCTTTGCACCGGTTGCGGCGATCGGGCAATTCCATCGCCTGCCACTGCGCCCACGATCCCCTCGTTTACCCTCGTGGATCAGTCTGCGAACCTCAATGTCGGACAGGGTTACGCCAGTGGCACCGCCACCGACGGCACTCCGCTCAACTTCTTCTTCGATACGCAGATCCTCTACCGCAGCAGCAGTTACGACACCCTCGAACCCGTCGCCAAGAACAACCACTTCCTCCCCTCCGGAACCACCCACATGGGTGCCGGCGATTACTCCAACGGCCATGTCTACGCCGTCATCGAGCACTGGCAGAGTTGCAGTCTCAGCAGCGCTCCAATTTTCATCGCCACCTTCAACGCCACGACCCTCGCACTGGAAAGCACCATCGAGATCACCTCCTTCATTCCCGAAGCCTCCGGTATCGCCATCGATCCAGACACCGCCCAGGCCATCGTCAGCTCCTTCTGCGATCCCCACCACCTTTACCTCTTCCGCATCGTCGGATTGGGGCTTCGCTGGCACCCTTCCTCTCCAGATCCCCGTCTCCGGTATTCAGGGCGTCAGCTACCGCGACGGCTTCGTCTACATCTCGGGCACCAACGGGGCACTCTACCGCCTGTGCCTCGCAGATCGCTCGATGCAGTTCCTCATGCAGTCGCCCGTCAACGGAGAATTCGAAGGCCTCGATTTTCACGGCTCGCAGCTTCGCTGGCTGGTGAACCGCTCCGACGGGGCTCACATCCTCTATAGCTACGAGCCGGCAGCATCCGCCACGCCCTGAATCCCGCCCTCGGCGTCACGGCTTCCAAAAGACCCACACCTCCAACCCCGCTCCCTATAATGAACAAGCGTGCCCACCGGCTCCCTGCGTCCGGAACCCACGGCATCAGGTGAGCCATGAAACCCGTTAAGCGAAACCGCGAAGGCGTCAAAAAAACAAAGCGCAAAGTCCAGGCGAAGAGGAAAGCCATCCGCCGCGGACACGCTCCCGCTCCGGATAACAAAACGCAAACGCGCGCCGAAGAACGAGGCCGCCCCCGAGCTGCTCGCAAATCCAATAGAGCTTCCCGCCCATACCCCTACGCCGGCTACGACCGCCCATCCGCCCAGCGCGAAACCTCATCATCGCGATCCCGAGTCGAGGATTTCCAGCGAAGCCGGTGAGAGAGATTTTCGGCCGAAGGCCGGTCCGCCTGGACGGCCAGTCCCGAAGCCGCGTGCCGCCCTCCGCGGAGGAGTCGCCATCGTCGGTCGCCCCAACGTCGGCAAATCCACCCTCTTCAACCGCCTCACCGGCTCTCGCCGCTCCATCGTCGGCGACGAGCCCGGCATCACCCGCGACCGCATCTACGGCGAAATCCACTGGCAGGGCCGCACCGCCCGCGTCATTGATACCGGCGGCATCGTCCCCGACGACGATGCGCAGATTCCCGCGGAAATCTTCCGCCAGGCCCGCTTCGCTTTCGACGAGGCGAACGCGATCATCATGGTGGTCGACGGCCGCACCGAGCTCGCCGCCCCCGACATCGACCTGGCCCGCCTCCTCATCAAAACCGGCAAGCCTCTCTTCCTCGCCGTCAATAAAATCGACGCGCAATCCATGGAGGCCGCCGCCGAGAACTTTCGCCGTCTCGGCATCCGCAACCTCGTCCCGGTCTCCGCCGAACACGGCCACGGCATCGGCGACCTGCTCGATGAAGTCTTCGCGGTGCTGCCGCCCGACGAGCACGCAGAAGAGGCTGTCTCACACGAAGCGGAGTCTGTGGAGGAAATCGTTCCGCGCACGCATGCCGAGTTTGACCAGCACGAAACCAAGGTCGCCATCATCGGCCGCCCGAACGTCGGCAAATCCACCCTGCTCAACGCGCTCACCGGATCGAGCCGCGCCATCGTCTCCCCCATTGCAGGAACCACCCGCGACGCCGTCGACGAAGTCATCCGCTACAAGGACCACGACCTGCGCATCGTCGACACCGCCGGCATCCGCCGCAAAGGCAAGACTCACCTCATGGCCGAGAAGCTCTCCGTCGTCATGGCGCGGCGTCATCTCGAAGCCGCTGACGTCGCGCTGCTGGTCATCGACGCCACCGAAGGCGTCACCGCCTCCGACGCCACCATCGGCGGCTACGCCCACGAGAGCGGCCGCTCCGTGGTCATCGTCGTCAACAAGTGGGACCTTGTCACCACGCACAGAACAGACGGCAAGCCACCCGCCGATCGCGCCATCTTCGAGCGGCAGCTGCGTTCCGTCCTCAAATACCTCAGCTACGCGCCCGTCCTCTTCATCTCCGCCACTGAGGGCCGCCAGGTCCCGCGCGTTCTCGACACCGTCCTCAAGGTCGCGGCCGAGCGGCGCAAGCGTGTCTCCACCGGCCAGATGAATCGGTTCCTCGATCGCATCGACTTCCAGCGCGCCACCGTCCCCATGTCGAAGCGGGTCCGCATCTACTACATGACCCAGGCCGCCGTCGCTCCCCCCACGTTCGTCCTGTTTACCGATCGCGACGTGAAGCTCCACTTCGCCTTCGAGCGCTTCCTCGAGAACCAGATCCGTGCCGCGTTTGGATTTGAGGGCACACCAATATGGTTTAAGGTTCGCGCGCGCAACGAGCGCGCCGCTGCAAAACAGTAGTCCCCAACGCGACAACAAAAGTAACCACGCCCCGGTTCTTTTTCGTATTCCACACAAGCCTCGCAAAAACTGGCAACGCCATCCTCTGTCTCGCAATCGAAACAAGTAGAAAGCGGAAACGCTTTTAACCCGAAGAAGGAGGTTGGATGTCCAGCGTTCGCAATCAGGCGACGAAACCAACTGAATCGGCAACAGGGCGCGATGTCTTCGCGGACCTGCGGGCCCGGAAGGGCAGAGTGTCTCGAGCCGAGTCCCCAACCATGGGGCCGCTGCTGGAATACACCGGAGCATCCGGAGGCACCACGAAATGGTGCACCCTCTACTTCGGAGGCGAGACGAGGGCGGGCGCCTAAGCTTCCCGGCAGGAGCACGCTCTTACCGGTCTGGTTCAGCCGGCAATCCCTCCAAAAGATTGCCCCGCCGCACCGGGGAGCGGCAGCCGTGGAAGCAGCATAAAGGCAGCATAGGCGCAAACCTCTCCTGCCGACGAAGTTCCTGACCCGGGTGGAGTCAAAACCGAGTCCATCGAACGGGCTGTTCGGAAACGGACAGCCCGTTTTGCATTCCCGCGAGTCCCCCTCCACTCCGCATGATCTCCCCACTTCGTTCGTCACTTTCTGAAGCTCCGCCTCCCACTCTCGAATCCAACGCTCAAATCGCCCAGTCAAAGAGTTCAACGGATACAGAAAAGGCTCGTCAATTCCTGTATCCTGAATTGTTTCTGAATCGTTTGATTTCGGTCCTGATCGACCCTGGTTCGAGGTCCCGCAGTGAAAACTTATTCCGCTGTTTCGCTCCTTGCTCTGCCGCTTTGGATCGCCGGATCCGTGGGCTGCAATAAGGCCCAGCCCCAGCCGCAAGCTGGCGCCGGCATGCAGGCCCTTCCCGTCCAGACACTCACGGTTGCCGCAGTATCGGTCCCGCAGTCCGACGAGTACCAGGCCACCATTAAGTCCCGCCGCTCCGCCACCATCAATCCGCAGATCAGCGGCAACCTGGTTCAGATCCTCGTCCATTCCGGCCAGCACGTGACCCCGGGCCAGCTCCTCATGGAGGTCGACCCGTCTAAACAGGAGGCTACCGTCGCCTCCCAGACCGCCACCGAGCAGCAGAAGCTCGCCGTCTACCAGTACACCCAGCTCCAGGTCGATCGCCAGCGCAAGCTCTTCGCCGCCGGCATCATCAGCAAGGACGCCCTCGACCAGGCCGAGCAGGCCTACGCCAACTCCAAAGCCGACTACGAAGCCGCCCTCGCTACCCGTCACGAGCAGGAGAAGGAGCTCGGCTACTACAAGATCGCCGCGCCGTCCGATGGCGTTGTTGGCGACATCCCCGTTCACGTGGGCGATTACGTCACGACTACCACCATGCTCACCACCGTCGACGAGAACAAGGACCTTGAAGCCTACATCTATATCCCCACCGAGCGCGCCTCTCAGGTCCGCAACGGCCTCGGCGTTCAGATCGTCGATAACAACGGCAAGCCCATCGAGACCACCTCCATCGACTTCGTCTCTCCCCAGGTCGATGACCAGCTTCAGGGAATCCTCGTCAAAGCTCCTGTGCATTCCCCGCTGCTGCGCAATGAGCAGCTGGTCAAGGCCCGGGTGATCTGGGGCATGTCGCCGAAACCCGTCGTTCCCGTGCTCGCGGTCACCCGCCTTGGCGGACAGGCTTTCGTTTTCCTCGCCCAGGAAGCCGCCCCCGGCAAGTTTGTCGCACACGAACAGGCGATCGATCTCGGCGACACGGTCGGCAACGATTACGCCGTTTTGGCCGGCCTCAACAACGGCGACAAAGTCATCATTTCCGGCACGCAGTTCCTGCAGAACAACATGCCCGTGATGCCCCTGCCCCCCGGCCCGCCGCCTGGCGCGCAGCCACACGCCGGCAGCTAGTCAGCATGACCCGAACCAGGATGTACGGAGAGGCTTCCTTTGGTTGATTTCTTTATTCACCGCCCGGTCTTCGCCACCGTTTGCGCGCTCCTCATCATCCTCGCGGGGGCCGTCGTCATACCCTCCCTCCCCATCTCTCTCTACCCGCAGCTCGCGCCACCCCAGGTCACGGTGGCCAGCGCCTACATCGGCGCCAACTCCAGCCAGGTCGAATCCGCTGTCACCATCCCGCTGGAAGAATCCATCAACGGCGTCCCTGGCATGCGCTATATGCAGTCCACCAGCGCCAACGACGGCACCAGCATCATCACCACCACCTTTAATACCGACTACGACCTCGACGTCGCCGCCGTCGATGTGCAGAACCGCGTCGCCTCCGCGTCCGGACTGCTGCCCGCCGAAGTCAATCAGTCCGGCATTTCCATCTCCAAGGCCAACCGCAATTTCGTCTTCGGCGCCGGCGTCTATGCCGACCACGGCCAGTACAGCAACCTCTTCATGAGCAACTACCTTAACGTCTACGTTAAGGATGACCTCAAACGCATCAAAGGCGTCGGCGACGTCACCATCTTCGGCATCGGCACCTACGCCATGCGCATCTGGATTGATCCGGTTAAGCTCGCTGCCCGCCAGCTCACCGCCACCGACGTCGTCAGCGCACTTCGCGAACAAAACGTCGAAGTTCCATCCGGCCAGCTCGGCCAGCCGCCTTCCGATCAGAAGCAGGCTTTCCAGATCACCGTTAACGTGGTCGGCCGCCTCACCACGCCGCAGGAGTTCGACGACATCGTCGTCAAAAACACCCCCGGCGGCATCGTGCAGATCAAAGACGTCGGCCGTGCCGAACTGGGTGCGGACACCTACGCCAGCACCCTCACCTTCAATGGAATCCCCGCCGTCGGTTTCGGCGTCCAGCAACTCAGCGATGCCAACGCGCTCGAAGTGGACCGCGATGCAAAAGCCGAGTTGGCCCGCCTTGCCGAATCTTTCCCGCCCGGCATGAAGGCGTCGTGGCTTTCGATACCACCACCATCATCGGCGCCTCCATTCATGAGGTGGTCAAGACCCTCATTGAAGCCATCATCATCGTCATTCTGGTCATTTTCTTCTTCCTGCAGGACTGGCGCGCCACCCTCATTCCCGCCGTTACCATCCCCGTCTCCCTCGTCGGGACCTTCGCCTTCATCAGGATCTTTGGCTTCTCCATCAATTCTCTGACCCTGTTCGGCATTACGCTCGCCACCGGCCTGGTCGTCGATGACGCCATCGTCGTCATCGAAAATGTCCAGCGCCATATCCAGGAAGGCGACAACGAGCCGCACCACGCCACCTCCGCCGCTATGGGCGAGGTCACCAGCGCCGTCATCGCCACCTCGCTTGTCCTCATCGCAGTCTTCGTGCCTGTCTCCTTCTTCCCCGGCACCACCGGCATTCTCTATCGACAGTTCTCGCTCACCATCGCCTTCTCCATCGCCATCTCCGCCTTCAACGCGCTCACCCTCTCGCCCGCGCTGGCCGCCCTGCTGCTCCGCCGCGAAGACGAGAAGCGACTCCATCCTCCACTTCGCCGAACGCGGCATCAAGGCCCTCGGCCGCGGCTACGCCAGCGCCATTCACGGCGTCGCTCCGCATCCGCTGGGTCATGCTGCTGCTCTTCTTTGTCGGCCTCTTTGGCGCGTACTGGGAATACACCCACGTCCCCACCGCCTTCGTCCCTGAAGAAGACCAGGGCTTCATGATGGTGCTCGTCCAGGCCCCGCAGGGCGCTTCGCTCGCCTACACCACCCACATCGAGGCCGAAGTCAGCGCTGTCCTGGGCAAGGACAAGGACGTCCTCGGCGCCTTTGCCGTCGGCGGATTCAGCTTCTCCGGCGACGCCCCCAACTTCGGCATGATGTTCTGCGCGCTGGCGCCTTACGACCAGCGCCGCGGTCCGGGCCATTCCGCCGCTGAAATTGTCGCGCGCCTGCGGCAAAAATTCTTCATGATTCCCGGAGCCCTCATCATTCCCCTCACGCCTCCCGCGATTTCAGGCGTCGGCACCCTCGGCGGCTTCCAGTTTGAATTGCAGGACCTCGGCGGCAACTCCATCACCGATCTCGATCGCACCGCGCACCTGCTCGTCGCCAAAGCCAGCTCAAAATCCGGACCTCACCGGCATGTTCACCAGCTTCACCTCCAACGATCCCCAGGTGCTGGTCCGCATCGATCGCGAGAAAGCCAAAGCCCTCGGCGTTCCCTTCAGCCAGATCTCCGACGCCCTTCAGGTCTTTATGGGCTCCGAGTACGTCAACAATTTCGACTTCAGCAACCGCAGTTATCGTGTCTACGTTCAGGCCGCCCAGCAATTCCGGCAGAATGCCTCCGACATCCGTCAGTTTTATGTCCGCTCCAGCACCGGCCAGATGATCCCTCTCGATAACCTTGTTACCATCGAGAACACCTCCGGCCCCCAGGTCATCAGCCACTACAACCTCTTCCGCTCCGCCGAAATCGACGGCTCCGCCGCCCCTGGCGTCAGCACCAGCGTCGCCCTCCACTCCATGGAACACGTCGCCGATCGGAACATGATGCACGGCATGACGTATCAGTGGACCGGCCTCGCCCTCGAGGAAATCGAGTCCGCCGGCAAAGCCGTCATCATCTTCGGCCTCGGCATTCTCGTCGTCTACCTCACTCTCGCCGCTCTCTATGAGAGCTTCGCGCTGCCCTTCATTATTCTTCTTGCTGTCCCCATGGCCGTTCTCGGCGCGCTCTTCGCGCAGTCCATGCGCGGCTACTCCGACGACATCTACTGCCAGATCGGCCTCGTCATGCTCATCGGTCTCGCCGCCAAGAACTCCATCCTGATCGTCGAGTTCGCCGAACAGCTCCGCGCCAAGGGCCGCTCCATCGTCGACGCCGCCGTTGAGGCCGCCGAACTCCGCCTCCGCCCCATCCTCATGACGTCTTTCGCCTTCATCCTCGGCGTCATTCCTCTGGCCATCGCGTCCGGCGCCGGAGCCCAGGGCCGCCGCTCCGTGGGCACCACCATCATCGGCGGAATGCTGGTCTCCACCCTCTTAAACCTTTTCTTTATCCCAGTGCTCTATATCATGCTGCAAACACTGCTTGGCAAATTCGGCGGCGGACGCTCCACGCGCCGTCCGGCGCAGAGCGTCGACACCGGCGCTTACGCAACCACAGGCACCGGAAGCCACCACTCCTGACCAGGCTCCCAGCTGTTTTACCTTCTCTGAAATTCCGGCGATCCCAACAGCAGCCCGCCCAGCAGCGCAGCATCCTGGTCCGCCGGCGGAGGCAGCGGCGCCACCGCATTCAGCAACTGCCCAAACTCCCTGGGACGAACGAAGTTCACGGGCCGTGCCATCTTCCGCGGTCCACCCACTACCCCCGCATCGTTGCCGGACGCCTGCTGCGCAAGCTGCCCCAGTACCGCGCTCCGCGTGTGGTCCGACACCGCCCCGTCCAGCAACAAATTTTCCAGCTTGCCTTCCTTCGCGTCCGCAGTCGCAACCGCCTGGCCGTCCAGCCCCATCAGCTTGTCCCAGGCCATCACGGCGCCGGCATTGTTGTCCGCCAGCGCCATGCTGAAGTTCATCCGATCCAGCAGCCCTCCGCTGTTCAGCCACGCATCCGCCATCCACGAGTAGCCGTTCGGCGTCTGGCACCCATACAGCGGCATCCCCAGTTGCCCGATGGCTTCGACCAGCGCCGCCGGATGCACCACGTCGCCACCTGTCGCGCGCACCGCCGAGATCACGTACTCCTCCGGCGTCTTCACCTTGGCCCG
The DNA here is from genome assembly GCA_963702285.1 of uncultured Acidobacteriaceae bacterium. GTDB lineage: Bacteria > Acidobacteriota > Terriglobia > Terriglobales > Acidobacteriaceae > Palsa-343. Next base: position 40,570 of record CAVPCB010000069.1, read on the forward strand.
ATACGCATCCTTCGACCAGAACTCCGGCGACTGCAACATGGTCCGCATCACTTCGCGGATATCCCCGCCCGTCTTCACCCACGTCGCCGCCATCCGATCCACCAGTGTGGCCGGTGGATTATCGCTCACGAACCGTTGCGCGATCTGGAGCGACACGTGATGCGCGGTCACCGGACTCGTCGCCAGTAAGTGCAGCACCTCGAGTCCCTCCGACTCCCCGTTGTTCGAGAACTTGTGGCCCAACGCCAACTTCTGCCCCGGCTCGTGCCGCCGCGGGTTGAACACGAAATCTCCACCCTCGTCCGGCCGCTCGATTCCCCACCCGGTAAAGATCTTCGCCACTTCCGTGACATCGCGCTGCGTATAGCCGCCATCCACGCCCAGCGTATGCAGCTCCATCAGCTCGCGCGCGTAATTTTCATTGATCCCCAGCGTCCGCGCCTTTCCGTTCGCGTCCCGCTGGAACCATTGCGCCCGCATCGCCGCCAGCGAATGCGGCCCCACGCTCTCGGTCTGATCCAGATAGAACAGCATCGCGGGACTCTGGGCCGTCGCCACCAGCAGGTCCTCAAATTTCCCCAGCGCATGCGGCCGGATCGTCTTGTTCTGATAGTCCGCCAGATACCAGGCAGCGAACGGCCCCTTGCGCAGATACACATTGAAATGGTTCAGCCAGAAATCGGTCATCGTCGCTTCCAGCTGCCGTGCGCTGTACACATCGCGCAGCACCCGCGTCACCAGCAGCTCGCCGCCCACCACCAGCTGAGGATTGATGAGCGCAAATACTGTCTCCTTTTGCTCCGGCGTCATGCCCATGAACAGCGCCACCCGCTCGGGCCGCTGTAGCCGCTTCAGAAAGTCCCGGAACTCCTCCGGCTTCATCTCCACCAGCTTCTTCACGCGCTGGTCGGGCGGCAAATTCACGACGTTGGTCGCATAAAGATCCGCATACAGCTTCCTTTCCTGTTCTTCGATCGGCGGCTCAGCCGGCTTGGCCGCATCGTTCGCCGGCATCATGTCCGGCGCTGGCGGCGGGACCATATCGTCCCCGGTGCCCGGTGCCCTGAGCCCGGTGCCCGTCGTTGTTTCCGATGCCCGCTGCCCGGTGTCCTGGGGCACGTTCTGAGCCCTGAGCTCTGTGCTCTGTGCCCTGTCTTTCTGCCTCTCTCTCAACACCGCAATCTGATCCTGATAGATGGCCCGCTCCACCGGATTCCACGGAAGCCCCCTCTTTCCCTGCTCCGCCTGCCGGATCATCGCCGGCGAAGGAAACCTCTCGATCAGATCGTGCCGGCTCATCCGCATCGCCGGATACGCTGCCAACCGCGCCTCCAGCGCCGCATCGTCCATCGTCTCCGGATTCAGCTGCTCATCGATCCACTTCTCCAGGCCCATCGCTTCGACCGCAGCCACATCGCCAGGCCGCGGCCCAAATGTCAGCCGGTTCAGCGCATGCAGCGCGCGCTGATCCTGCGTCAGCGCGGACTCGTTCGCCGCGCTCATGTCGGGCTTCTTCTTTTTGCGCGCAAAGGCCAGGGGCTCGCAGGGTGGCAACACCAGCAGAGCGACGAGAAACACAGTCAGCGAGCGTTGAAATCCAGAAGAGCAGTTCGTGGGCATGCCGGGGACGTCCTCTGGGACAGTCTGTCCTTCCCCTGCTAACCCGCGCAACTCTAAAAAAGTCGCGCCTGTCATCCTGAGCGAGGTTCGGCTCCGTGAGCCGAACGCAGTCGAAGGACCTCCCGAGCGCCGGCAATTCCGACGCAATCGCGTCGGAATTCGCGAGGGCTCTTGCCCTCACTCCTGCCTGAGCAGCATCATCGGGTCCACCGCCAGCGCCTTCTGCGCCGGAATCCATGCCGCGATCAGCCCCAGCGCAGTCATCGCCAGCACCACGCCAACCAGCACCACGGGATCCTTTGGCGTCGCCTGGTACACGATGGACGACAGTACCTTGGTCGCCAGCACACCCAGCCCAATCCCAGCCACGGAGCCGGCGGCGAGCAGCATAAACGCCCGGCCGAGCGCCGCCTGCAGCACCTCCTGCCGCCGCGCCCCCAGCGCCATGCGAATGCCCAGCTCCCGGAACCGTTTGCTCACCACATAAGAACTCATGCCGAAGATGCCTGTCACCGCGAGCATCGCTCCCAGCAGTCCAAGAACGCCGAGCGCCACACTGGCAACGCGCGCCGGGAATAATGCCGAACGCAGCTCCTGATTCCGCGTTTCAATGGTCAGCGGCAACGACGGATCCAGACCGTGCAGCGTCCGCTGTAACGCCCCCGCAATCTCGCCGGGATCGCGACGCGATCGAACCAGGAAATAAGTGCCGCTGGCCTGATGCTGCAGGATGGAAAAGAACATCGCCGGCTGCTGATCTTCCGTCAGCGACCGGTACTTACCGTTCTCCGCGATGCCCACCACCTGCGCCCGATGTCCATCCCAGAACTTGAAATATCCGCCGACCGCCTTGTTCACCGATCCGAACACTTTTCGCGCAAACTCCTCGTTCACCACAGCCACCACCGGCGCATTTTTCTCGTCATGCCAGCTGATCTCTCGTCCCGCCAGCATCCTCGTGCCCGTCACAGCAAAGTATCCCGGCGAGACGTTGTAGTCCATTGCATCCGCGGCATAGTTCGTCGGGCGGAAATCCGTTGTCGCATCCTTATAGACAAACGAGTCCCCGCTGCCCATGCTCAGTGGCAGCCCGCTCGAATATCCTGCCGCGCTCACGCCGGGAATCGCACCCAACGCGTCCACGATCTGCCGCTGCATGATCGGGACCTTGTCGCCGGTGTACCCCGCCCATTTCAGATCGGTGGCCGCCAGCACCACATTCGCCGGCTCAAAGCCAAACTCGCTGTGCAGCGACCGTGCCAGCCCGCGCACCGCCACCAGCGACGACGTCACCAGCACCGCGCAGATGGCAATTTGCACCACCAGCAGCACGTCGCGCAGTGTAAACCGCCGCAGGTGCGTCATCACACTACCCCCCGCGCGGATGATCTGCCACGGATCCGACTTCAAAACCTGACGCACCGGCACAAGGCCAAACAACAATCCGCTCAGCACCGCCAAAGCCAGCGCCACCAGATAGGTCCACAGATCCGGATTCACCGGAACGTTAATCGGAACATTCGGGATCGGCTGCCATGCGGAAAGCCAGCGCAGGATCGCGATGCCACCCGCCAGCCCCACCACGCCGCCGACCAGAGAAACGAGAACCGCTTCGACAATCAGCTGGCGCAGGATCAGCCGTCGTTTCGAACCCAGCGCCATGCGCAGTGCGATTTCCTTGCCCCGATCGGCAGTCCGCGCCGCAAACAGGCTCCCCAGATTTGCGCACGCCGCCAGCAGGATCAGCCCCGCCAGCAGCATCAGCCCGGCCATGAAGGCCCGCGCCGGTCCGCCCAGCGCGTCGCCCACCAGCCCCGGCCGCGCCAGCGTGAACTGAATCCCGTCGTCGTCGTGGGGATACGTCTTCCCCAGCCACGCCCCAATCACGTTCAGATCCGCAGTAGCCTGCTCCGGCGTCACCCCAGGCTTCAGCCGCCCCACCACCATGGAAGAGTGGTTGCCCCGTTCCTCCAGGCTGTTGTATCCCTCCATCTGCGGCTGTTCCGCCATGGGAACAAAGAAACCAGGCGCGAAGAATAACTCCGTCCCCCGAAACTGCGGCGGAGCCACGCCCAAAACCGTGTACGGATGTTTGTTGATCTGCACACTCCGCCCCACCATGCCGCGGTCGTCATGGAACTGCGTGTGCCAGAGGGCATAACTCAGCACGACGAAGGGTGCGCTGTTCACGCCGCGCTCATCGGCGCCATGAAAGAAGCTTCCAAGGTAAGGATGAATCCCCAGTGCGTCGAAGTAATTCCCGCTCACCTCGTACGGCCAGGCTGTGATGGGGTTGCCGCCCGTTTCCAGCCCCGCCGGTCCCATGATGTTGTACGAAATCAGGCTCTCGAAGCTGTGGTTCCGGTCGCGCAGATCGCGATAATCGGGAATCGACTGCGATGGAAACCGAAAGTGCTGCACCATGTACAGGTTTTTCGCGTTCGGCACGTTCAGCGGATGCACCACAATGGCGTTCAGTACACTGAACACCACCGCGTTTGCGCCAATCCCCAGTGCCAGGGTCAGAATCGCCGTCACGGTGAACCCCGGCGACTTCTTCAACTGCCTCAGTGCGTACTTCACGTCCGCGAACATGATTCGCCCCCGTGTCTTGCTACGCAGTACGCTCCACCCTACGCCTCTGTTCCCCCTCTGTATCGCTATTTCTTCGCCCCGCGCCTGCCTTCGGTAACTGATGCAAAGCACTTTGGAGACAGCTCACCTGCGCGTCCGACGCACTTGGACTATTGGCTACAGGCTACCGGCTCGGGCGCCGCGCGCCCTCATTCCTCGCGCAAAGCCTCCATCGGATCCACGCCAGCCGCGCGCCGCGCCGGAATCCAGCTCGACAACAGCGCAATGGCAGCAACCGACAGCACGATGCTCCCAAATACCGTGGGATCATTTGGCTTCACGCCAAACAACAGGCTCGCAATGCCCCGCGCCAAAAGCACCGCCATCGCCACCCCCACCGCGGTGCCGATGCCCGTCAGCACACCCGCCCGCCGCAGGATCATCCGCAGCACATCCTCGCGCCGCGCGCCCATCGCCAGCCGCACCCCGATCTCGCGCCGGCGCTCCGCTACCAGGTTCGCCATGACTCCGTAGATTCCGATCGCCGCCAGCAGCAGCGCGATCACCGCGTCCAGACCCAGCATCGCCGTCGCATACATCAGCCCCGTCGTCTGGTCGCGAATATCCTCCGCGTAGGTTCGCATCGCATCCACAGGCAAAGTCGCGTCGATGGATGCCAGCCCCTTCCGCACTTCCGGCCCCAGCGCCGACGGGCTTCCGTCCGTCGTCACCACGTACTCCGAGAACGCCGGAGGCGACTGCAGCGCGTCGAGGTACATCGCCGGCTGCGGCGTCTGCTCCACCCACTGGTAGGCCGCATCCTCGCTCACGCCGACGATTCGCATCCACGGCTCATGACTGTCGCTCGCAGCGTTCATCTGGATGCGATGCCCGATCGGATCCTCTCCCGGAAAATAGCGTTGCACAAACTTCCGGCTCACCACCACCACCGGATCGGTATTCAGTCCATCGCTGCCGCTGAAGCCCCGCCCCGCAACAATACCGATCCGAAAAGCGGAGAAATATCCCGGGCTCACTGAAACGCGCACGGCGCTGTTGAATTTACCCGGCGTCAGCGGCCGGTTCTCAATGCGAAAATCGTCCGTCCACCCGCCGTCGCCATAGGGCATCATCGTGGTCGTCGCGGCCTGTTTGACGCCCGGCAGCGTCTGTAGCTTCTCGAGGCTCGCCTTATACCAGGCCTGCTGCTTCACCGCGTCTCCATAGTGCGCGGCCGACAGCGTCACGCCGAACGTCAGCACCTGCTTCGGCCTGTACGCATTGGCAAACTGCAGCGTCAACCACATGCCCTTGCACATCAGTGCCGACCCAATCACCAGCGCCACCGCCAGCGCAATCTGCGCGGTTGCAAAGAAATTCCTCAGCTTGTGACTTCTTCCGCCGGTCCCCGTCCGGGAACCCGCCTTCAACTGATCCGCGAGGTTCACCCGCATGGCTTCCAGCGCCGGCGCCAGCCCCGATATAACTCCCGCCGCTACCGCCAGCCCTGCTGAGAACAACAGCGCCCGCACGTTCAGATGAATCGTGTACCAACCCGCTACCCAGCGCGCCACCGTCGGTGGCATGTACATCAGGCACAGGTGCAGATCCAGCCACGCCAGCAGCATCCCCGCCGCGGCCCCGGCCAGCGCCAGCACAATATTCTCGGTCAGCAGTTGCCGCAGCAGCACCTTGCGCGGCGCTCCCAGCGCGGTTCGCATGGCGATCTCCGGCCGCCGCGCGATGCCGCGCGCAAACTGCAGGTTCGCTACGTTGGCGCAGACAATCAGCAGCACAAACAGCGTCCCGCCCATCATCAGCCGCATGTAGAGCGGCGTAAGGTTGCCGCTGATATTGTCCAGCAGCGGCTCCACCTTCACCGACCACCCCAGATTCGTCGCCGGATACATCTTCTGCAGCCGAGCCGCGATCCCGCGCAGTTCCACGTCCGCTTCGCGCGTCGTCACTCCCGGCCGCAGCCGTCCCACCACCATGTAGTCGTGATCGGCCCGGTCATTGAGCTGCGTCGGAGTCAGTGCCAGTGGCAGATACAAATCAACCGAAGGCGGATACACCAGCCCCTTCGGCATCACGCCGACAATCTCGTATTCGCGATCGTCCAGCCGGATCTTCCGTCCCAGTACCTGGCCGTCCGATCCCAATTGCTTCTGCCAGAAGCTGTAGCTGAGCACCGCAACCGCATCCCGCCCCGGCTGGCACTCATCGGGGCGAAACGCGCGCCCCAGGAACGCGTCGATGCGAAGCACGTTCCAGAAATTCGCCGTCGAACGCGAAGCCGAAACGTGTGCCGCTTCGCCTGAACCGGTCAGCGCCATCGAATACCGCTTGAACACCGCCAGGCTCTCGAACGACTTGCTCTGCTGTTTCCAGTCCTGATAGTTCGCCCCGGCGACCCACTCGTAGGCGAACCCTCCCCTCCCGCGATCCTCCGCGACCGTCATCACGCGGTCCAGGTCCGGCACCGCCAGCGGCCGGAACACGATCGCGTCCATCACGCTGAAGACCGCCGCGTTCACGCCGATCCCAATGGCCAGCGTCAGCAGCGCTGTAATTGCAAAACCCGGCGCCTTCTGTATCTGCCTCCACGCATACTTCAAATCGTTCAGCATTTCTCGCCCCTTACTCGACTTCGGCTCGCTTCTTCGCTCTCGGTTTCACTCCCGGCTCCCGGCTCCCAGCTCCCAGCCCGAGTGAATGAGGCGTACGCCTCATTCACTCCTCAATGTCTTCATCGGATCCACACTCGCCGCCCTTCGCGCCGGAATCCACGCCGCGGTCAGCGCCAGCGCCGTCATCAGCACAGGAACCGCGCAGAATGTCACCGGATCCACCGGCTTCACGCCGAACAGGAAGCTCCGCAGCAGCTGACCCACCAGCGCCGCTGCCAACAGTCCCGCCGCCGATCCACCCAGCGCCAGCACCAGGCTCTGCCGCACCACGCCCTGCACGATCTGCCAGCGCTGCGCTCCCAGTGCCAGTCTGATCCCGATCTCCCGTGTGCGCCAGCTGACGATATAAGCAATGAGGCTGTAGACACCCACCCCGCCAATCACCACCGCCAGTCCGCCAAACGCCAGCAGCAGAATCGTCAGCGAGCGCGACGCCGACTGCGACGACGCCACCACCTCGTCCAGCGTCCGCACCCGCGTCACCGGCACCTCAGGATCGACCGCCGCTACCGCCTCCCGTAACTCCGACGACGCAACCTCAGTCGTCGCCCGCGTCCGCAGCAGCACGTACATCACCGGCTGTTCTCGCCCCGGCGTCAATGGCAGATAAACATCGTCGCCAACACCACCCGCCAGGCTCGCGTCGTGCGTGTTGCTCACAATCCCCATCACGTTGACCGCCGCCTTGTCATTCCACACCGCCGGTGACGGCTCATCCGCCACGTTCAGCAAATGCCGCCCCAGCGGATTCTCGTTCGGCCACAGCTTCTCCGCCATCTTCTGGCTGATCACCACCGCTCGACTCGTCCCCGATGCGTCCTGCGCGTCGAGCAGCCGTCCCCGCATCAGGTTCACGCCCAGCGTCGCGAAATACTCCGGTGTCACGATGCGTCCCGTCGCCAGCGACGCTCCTTCGCGCGCCTCACGCGGATGTCCCTCCGCGTCATAGATGTAGTTCCCTTCCCGAGCCGTCAGCGGCAGCGCATCGGCCAGAGCCACATCCTCCATCCCCGCCAGCCCGTGCAGCCGATCCAGCAGAACGCTGTAAAACGCCGCACAACGTCCCGACGGTAGCGGCGTTCCCCCCTGAACAGGCGTTGCCTTGCATGCATTCGCATCCATCGACACTTCCGCCGTCACAATGCGGTCGGTCCTGAACCCGGGATTGACCTCCGAGAGGCTCCAAAGACTGTGCAGCATCAGGCCTGCCGCCGTAATCACCACTACCGACAGCGCAATCTGTCCCATCACCAGCAGCATGGATACGCGGAACTGCCCCGCCTTCCCTGCCACGGTGCGGCTGCCGGAATGCAGCGACTCGCGCAGGTTCGGCGAAGCCATGCGCAACGCCGGAATCAGCCCGAACAAAACGCCTGTCACCACCGACGCCAGCGCGGCAAACAGAAAGACTGGCCAGTGCAGCGATACATCCGCCAGCCGCGGCGTATCGGCCGGCAGCAGCGAAACCAGCGCCTGCAGGCTGGCCGCTGCGCAAATCAGCCCCACCACTCCGGCCACCGCCCCCAGCACCACGCTCTCCGCCAGCAGTTGCCGCACCAGGCGTGAGCCCGTCGCGCCCAGCGCGCTGCGCACTGCAATCTCCCGCTCCCGTCCTGAAGCGCGCGCCAGCATCATATTCGCCACGTTCGCGCACGCGATCAGCAGGATCAGTCCTACCGCGCCAAACAGCAGCATCAGGCGCGGCCGCATCGCGCCCACTTCCGCCTCCAGCAGCGGCACCACCCTCATCTCCGAAGCCCAGATATCCGGCATTCGATAGGGAAACAGCGGCAGCAGCTGATTGTGCAGCCGTCGAATCTCACCCTGCGCCTGCGCCGGCGTCACCCCCGCCTTCAGCCGCCCAAACGCGCGCAGGTTGAAATTGCTCCACGGATCGATCGCATCCCCACCCTTAAACGTCACCGGCGTCAGAAACTGCGTATCCGCATACGGAAACTTCACTCCCTGCGGCATCACGCCGATCACGCGCCGCGCAACGCCGTCGATCCGTATCGTCTCGCCCAGTACCGCCGGGGTTCCCCCAAAATGTTCGCGCCAGTAGCCGTAGCTCAGCACCACCACCGGATCGTGCCCGCCCAGCGCGTCCTCCGCCGCAAAGAACCGCCCCAGCGCCGGATGCACGCCCAGCGTGTCCAGAGCATTCACCATCAGCTCGGCGCCGAACACCCGATTCGCCGAGGTCGCCTCCCCCACATTCGATTCCGCATCCGGACCGAACCCGCTCACCGCCGTGAACGTTGCCGCATGTTCGTCCAGCGCGCGCACCCATCCCTTGGGGAAGAACGCGGTCCGGCTCTCGCCACCGCCATACTCGATCCGCATCAGCCGGTCTTGCTGCGGAAATGGCAGCGGCCGCAACATGATCGAATCCACCAGCGTGAAGATCGCCGTGTTGGCGCCAATCCCCAGCGCCAGGGTCAGCACCGCTGTCAGTGAAAACCCCGGCGACTTCCGCAACTGCCGCACCGCAAATTTCAAATCACTCAACATTTCCCATCACCTCTGATCAAGCAGTTGAATCTCGCCTTTCACTCGCCTCTCGCTCGGTTTGTGCTCGTCTTTCCGCTACCGCCTACCGCCTACCGGCTGGAGCGAGTGACGCCACGCCTCACTCGCTCCTCAACGCTTCCATCGGCTCCACCAGCGCCGCCCTCCGCGCCGGCAACCAACACGCCGCAGTCCCCGCGATCAACAGCACACCCACCGCCGCTACCGCGATTCCCGGATCGTACGGGCTCACCTCAAACAGCAAACTCCCTACCAGCCGTGCCGATGCCAGCGCGACGGCAATCCCCACCACCGCGCCTGCCACCACCGGAAGCAGCCCCTCGCGCAGGATCAGCCGATAAATATTCGCCCGCTGCGCGCCGAGCGCAATCCGCAGTCCGATCTCCCGCCGCCGCTGCACCACTGAGTACGTGACCACGCCATACACGCCCAGTCCCGCCAACAGCAATGCGCTGACGGCGAACACCAGCAGCAGATCCATCTCGAAGCGCCGGTCTTCCACCGAATCCGCCACCAGTCCGCTTAGCAGCCTTACTTCTGGCACCGCCACACCTGCATCCACGCTCCAGATCGCCTTCCGAATCGATTCCGCCATCGCCCCTGCCGCTTGCCGCGTCCGGATCACCAGTCCCCCGTTCGCATCCGCGCGGAACCAGTACGGCACGTAAATCAACATCGGATCGGGCTTCGCCAGCGTCACCGTCCGCGCATCCGCCACCACGCCCACCACGGTGAACGGCGCCTCACCCTCGGCACCCGCGCGCCGGAACTGCTGCCCTACCGGATTCTTCCCCGGCCACAGCGCCTTCGCTGTGCGCTCGGAGAGCACCGCCTCGTTCCGTCCCCACTCGCTGTCGCTAAAGAAGCGACCCGCGAGCAGCTTCAGATGGATCGCCTCGAAGTAATTCGGGCTGATCCAGCGCCAGCTTTCTCCCGGCAGCTGCGTCCAGGGCCGCGTGTCCCCCGGCAGCTGCGCCATGTCCCCCCAGCCTTCCCCATGCAGCGGCAGAATCGAGGTCAGGGCCGCCTGCTCCACACCCGGAAGCGCGTTCAGCTTCGCCAGCGCATCGCGATAAAACTCCGCTCGCTTCGCCCGATTCGGATAGGCCTCCCAGGGCATTTTCACGCTCACCGCCAGCGTGCGCTCCGTATCGAACCCGCGATCCACGCGCATCAGCTTCGTCAGGCTCGCCACTACCAGCCCGGTCATCAGCACCAGCGCCACGCTCACGGCCACCTCGACGCCCACCAGCACGCGCCTTGCCCGTCTGCTGCTGCGCGACTCGCTTGCCAGCCGCGACTCACTGTGCAGAACCTCCTGCGGAGCCGTGCGCGATACCATCCATGCCGGAGCCGCCCCGGCGAGCAGCGTCGCCGCCACCGCCAACAGCAAGGCGCATCCCGCGCCCGCCCAGTCCAGTTCCAGCGCTCCCCGAAAATTCAGCTCCGGCGGCAGATAGTGCTGCATCAGCGGCACAATCAGCATCGCCAGCAGGATTCCCAACCCGCACCCCGCGCCCGCCAGCACCACCGTCTCCCGCATCGCCATGCGCAGCATCTCGCGGCGGCTCGCACCCAGCGCCGCCGCCACCGCCATCTGCTGCTTCTGCCCCGCCGCGCGCGCCAGCAGCAGATTCGCGATGTTCACACAACCCACCAGCAGCAACCCCGCCACCGCCCCCAGCAGGATCATCAGCGGCTTCCTGCTGCCATCCACCAGATCCTCCTGCCATGGCGTCAATATCGCCGACAACGTCGCCTTCTCATTCGCCGGCAGTGTCGCCGCAATCGCCTGCTGCTCCGCATTCAGCTCCGCATTCGCCGCCGCTACCGCCACTCCGGGCTTCAGTCGCGTCAGCCCGAAGTAGTTCAGGTCGCCCATCGTTTCTTCCAGCAGGTCCTTGTCGAACGCCATCGGGACGATCGCGCTCAGCGAATCCTTCCCGCCCCACGTTGACGGCATCCGGAACGACGCCGGCATCACCCCCACCACCGTGTACGGGAAGCCGTTCAGCTTCACCGTCCGTCCGACAATCTCCGCATCCCCGCCAAACTGCTCCCGCCACAGCGAATCGGTGAGCACCGCCACTCGCTCGTGCCCCTTTTGTCCTTCGCTCTCGTTAAACGCGCGACCCACCGACGGCTGCACACCCAGAACCGCAAAAATCCCAGGCGTCGCGCTCAACACGTCCACCTGCATGGCCCGACCACCCTGCGCGCCAGCGGTCTGCAGCGGCATCTCATACTCCTCCAGCGCCGCCATCGCCGCGAAGCTCTTGCTGTGCTGCTGCCAGAACGTGAAGTGATTGGCACTTACCGGCAGCGTCGGATACATCTCCGTCCACTCCGCGACCTTCTCCTGCACCCGCACCAGCTGTTCGGCATGAGGCAGCGGCAGAGGCCGCAGCATCACGTCGTACACCAGCGTGAAAATCGCCGTCGTCGCACCAATCCCCAACGCCAGAGTCAGGATTGCGGTCAGAGCGAACCCCGGCGCCTTCCTCAACTGCCGCCACGCATATCGCAAATCACTCAGCACTCATCGCCCTCCCGTGTCGTCGTTTCACTCGGACGTCGCTCGTCGTTCCGCTCGTTTAGCCACTGTCGATTGGCTCCCGCTACTCGGTATCCCGGCAGCCCAGCTCGCCAGGATTCGAAGGGACGTGACCCCGGCCACGCCTCACTCGCTTCTCAACGCCTCCACCGGATCCAGATTCGCCGCCCGCTGCGCCGGAATAATCGCCGCCACCGCGCGGCCAGCCCCAGCATCAACGTCGCCCCGCCCAGCATCACCGGATCCCACGCCTTCACGCCAAACAGCTGATCGGCGATCAGCTTGCCCGCTCCAATCGCCGCCGGAATCCCCACCAGCAAGCCCGATCGCCCACCTGCACGAATGCGCCCTGCAGCACCATCTGCACCACGCTCCGCCGATCCGCTCCCAGCGCCATGCGCACGCCAATCTCTCCCGTCCGCTGCTCCACCGTGTACGCCGTCACGCCGTACAGCCCCACCGCTGCCAGCACCAGACCCAACCCGCCAAACAACAGCGTCAGCGTCGCAATCATGTTCTGCTGCTGGAAATCTCCGTCCAGCACGTCCGAGTACTTGTCCACGCCCTGCACCACCAGGTTGGGATCGATCTCCGCCAGCGCCTTCTTCACCTGCGCCTGCAAATTCGCCGGATGCCCCGGCGCCCACAGCACGATGTTGTACAGGTAGTGCGACCATGCGTCCCGCTGTTCATCTGCGCTTCGTCGAAGTGCGCCGTCTGCGCCTCCGGCAGATAGAACATCGGCCCCACGGGCTTGTCGATGTCGTAGGCCATGTACCGCATATCCCCCGCCACGCCCACCACCGTGAACATCCCCGCATACTTCATCAGGGAAACCCCGAAGTGCCGTCCGATCGGGTTCTTCCCTTTGAAGAATTTCCTCGCGAACGCCGCGTTGATCACCGCCACGTCCTGTGTCGCCGCCGTGTCGTCCTCCGTAATCGGCCGCCCGGTTATCACCCGGTTGCCCAACGTCTCGAAGTATCCCGGCGTCACCCGCGTGTACCCCGCGCTGGTGTCTTCCTTCGCGCTCGGCTCCGGCTCCCCCTCCACGCGAATGCCCGTGTTCCAGCTGTCCCCGCTCATCGGCGCATAGGTCGCCGCCGCCGCGCTCTTTACCCCGGCAATCGCCGCCAGCCGTTCGTCGATCCGTCGGAACAACTGCGGCATCCGGTCTGCCGGATATCCCGTTAGCTGCGTGTTCGTCCACACCAGATACCGATCCTTCACTGCAAACCCGAAGTCCTGATGCTGCAGATTGCGCAGGCTCTGTCCCAGCAGCGCCGCCGCGCTCAGCAGCACCAGAGACATCGCCGCCTGCGCCACCACCAGCGCCTTCTGCGGCCACCGCGCCCTTCGAACCGGTTGAACCCCGCGCGCCGCGCAGTGCCTCCACCGGCTCCGCGTGCGACGTGATCCATGCCGGAGCAATCCCAAACAGCATCCCCGTCACCACCGAGATGCCCAGCGCAAAACCCAGCACCGTCCACGATGGCGTCACGTCGATCGGCACCCAGTTCTGCGCTCCCCCAATCTGGAATGCCAGGTGGATGACCAGCCGCGCTCCCCCATACGCCACCCCAATCGCCGCTACCCCGCCCAGCACGCCCAGCGTCACGCTCTCCACCAGAGCCTTGCGCACCAGCCTCCGCGCGATGCACCCAGCGCTACGCGAATCGAGGTCTGCTGCCGATCCTTCAGCCCGCGCGCCAGCAGCAGATTGGCCAGATTCGCGCACGCAACCAGCAGCACACACCCGCGGCCGCCAGCAGGAGCTTCAGCCCATCGCCGTAGTTGTCCGCCAGCGTGTCCACGCCCCGCCCCCCGGCGCCAGATGCAGCGTCTGCTTCTGCCACGTCTGCTTCTCCTGCGGACTCATCTCCGCCACATGGCTCGCCAGCCAGTCGTGGAGTTCCCCACGCAGCTGCGCCTCCAGTGTCTTCGGATTGGTTCCCGGCCTGACCCGCCCAATCAAGTCCAGGAAGTTCTCGTTGGTGTGCTTCAGCCGCGTCGTCGCCCCATCCACCAGCGGCTCTGTCGTCAGCGGTAGCCAGAGGTCCGGCATCCCCCATCCCGCCAGAATCGCTCCATAAAATGATGGCGCGGCCACCCCCACCACCGTGAATGGATGCCCATCGATCAGATAGCTCCGCCCCACCACACCGCGATCCGCCCCGTAGTGCTGCAGCCATGTCCGGTAGCTCATCACCGCCACCGGCGGCGCGCCCTCCTGGTCATCGGCCGGCGTCAGCAAACGCCCCATCCAGGCCCTCACCGCCAAAGGTCTGGAAGAAATTCCCTGAAACAAAATCGCCGTTCCGCGTCTCCGCCTGCTCCGCGCTGCCCTGCGCGCCGCACCCCCAGCTGCGTGTTTCCCGCCTGGAATGCGGCCAGACTCGGTGAACGCCGGCGTGTTGTCGCGGAACTGCTTGTAAGCCTCCCAGGAGAAGAGCGAATAATCGCCATCGTTCCCCTGCGTGTACCCGCCCCAGTTACAGCACCGGACCTTGTCGCCGATCTTCCACAACTCGCCCCGGCTTCGCCACCGGCAGCGTCCGCAGCATCACCTGTTGCACCAGCGTGAAGATCGCGGTCGTCGCCCCAATCCCCAGCCCCAGCGTCAATACCGCTGTCACCGTAAAACCCGGCGACTTCCGCAACTGCCGTAACGCCTGTCTCAGCTCAGGAAACACCCTTGCCTCCCACAGTTCAGCCTGCTCTCAGAACATGAGTTCATGGAGACAAGAGCATGCGTCCAGCCAGTCTCTTCGGGCCGTAATTACCTGAAATAGAAAGACCTGTGGCTCGCCTGAGACGAGTTCGATTGTCCGTATTTGTCCCCGCCTGTTCAGAATCGAACAGCGACTTCAGATCGGAGGGAACCCGGATTCCCACTGCCCCGCATCTCTCCGATCAGGCCGAGATGGAAGACCCGGGTCCGCTTGCAGAGGAGGAAGGGACACGCGAGAGCTCCTCCGCTAACCGGTTTCAGCTGACCGGAGTTTGGCTGACTGCTTTTTAGCTACCGCCTACCGCCTACCGCCTACCGCCTACTCACTGCACTTCCAGCCCCAGCGCCCCCACATACCCCGCATTCACCCTCTCGCCTGAGAACGCAACCTTCTTCAGCAAATCCGCAAACGCCGCATCGATATCCTCCTGCGGTGGCCGCGCCGCCAGCCGCTTCTCCGCATCACCCGTCCCGCTCGGCAGCTTCGCGTACGCCACAATCTCATCCCAGTGCGCCGGCCGGTCGAACGTCACCACACACGGCGTCGCGTCCATCCGCTTGTACGTCCAGAAGGCCCACCCCACATGGTTCTCCTCCAGCGTCTTCCGGAATCCCTCCACCCACGCATCCTTGTTCTCACCCGACTCGCCCTCCCACACCGGCACATGATGCTCATGCCGGAAATCCAGATACTCCTGGATCACGCTCTTATCCGTCGTCGGCGTCCAGTATTTGTGGAACGTAAACATCATGTTTGGATCGAACGTCCCGCTGAACACCCCGAAGTTCGTATCCCAGTTCGCTCCGCCCAGAATCAGCACATGATTCTTGTCCACCTGCCGGATCGCAGCGGAAATCTTCATATACACCGGCACCAGCTCGCGCTTCAGCGGCTGCCAGTTTCGGCCAGTTTGGCAGCGGTTCGTTTAGCAGATCGTAGCCCAGCACCGTTGGATTCTTACCGTAATGCGCCGCGATCCTCTTCCAGATCGCCACCGTTTCATCCTGCGCCGCCGGGCTTGTGTACAGCCATGGATAGCCCCAGCTGTCGTCGATATTCGCGCCCGTCTGTCCGCCCGGCGCGCAGTGCATATCGAGGATCACGTAGATCCCGTCCTTCTGCGCCCACTGTACGAGCTGATCCACGAGCTTGAACCCTTCGGCATCGTCACTCGTGAAGAATTTCCAGTGCAGCGGCACTCGCACCGAGTTGAACCCCATCGCGTGAATCCGATCGATGTCCGCCTCGGTGATATAGTTCGCCCGCCACTCCTTCCAGAACGCCTCAGCCTTCTCCGGACCCAGCAGATTCTTCGTCAGCTCCTCGATCTCGCGCGGCGACTGCGGCCCTCCGTCGAAGTGGAACATGTACCCCTCCACCTCGAACCAGTTCCCCAGATTGATTCCGCGCAGCATCAACGGCCGCCCATCGCCATCAACCAGCTCTTCGCCCCGCGCATGCACAAACCCATGCTTCGCCTGCGCCGCGAGAGTGCGATGGAAAGAAACGTTGTCGTGGAAACAAAGAAACCAAGGAGAAAGAGAACCCGGAAGCAGCGCAGGTTTTTCACGCCCTCCAACCTACTCGCACCCTGCGATCACAGCAACCCTGATGCCGGGTGCCCCATTCTGATCGCGCGTGCAGTTCGCGCGATCAGGGTGGGCATCGCGCGCCAGCGCGATCCCGTCTCCCAGCGCCTTCGATGCAAGTCGACCAGTGCGGACCACTTCTCAGCTGACCGCTTCTTAGCTGACCGGACTTCAGCCGACCGATTCTTAGCTCCGCCGCCTACTTCGCCAATATCTGCTCGAAATAAGCCAGAGCCCGCGGATCGTGCGTCTGCCCCAGCCAGAAGATCGCATCCTTCCGCACCGCAGGATCGGGATTCGTCTGCGCCACATGCAGAAGCTCCGGCACCGCCTCATCCTTCGGCAGCTGGCTGATCGCGAAGACCGCCTTCTTCTTCACCGCCACCTCAGGATCGTTCTCCACCGTGTCCTTCAGCAGCTCCACGGCCTTCCTGCTCGCCTTCTGCCCCACCCAGAAGATAGCCTGCTCCCGCACGCCTGTGTCCGTGTCCGATTTCGCCATCCGGATCAGATCGTCCACCGCCGCCGGATCGCGATTCACCGAAAAATCAAACGTCAGCTTCTTCCTGAACTCCGGATCCGAGTCGCCCGCCAGCTTCTCCAGCGCCAGCAAACCATCATGCCCACGCTCCGCCCCCAGCCAGAACCCGGCCTTCTCCCGCAACCACAGCGGGCTCGACGCCGAAGCAAATCCCATCAGCGCTGCCGTCGCCTTCCCCGTCTCATGCATCGCAATCGCCGCCAGCGCCTGATCCGCCAGCCGCCTGTCGTCCCTTGTTTCCGGACCCGCCACCAGGCTCGACAACCACGCCACACTGTCATCCGCCTGCACACCTGTCAGCCAGGTGAACGGCAGCCCACCCGCATCCAGCTGGCACCCGGTTCCGATGAAGCGAATCTTGTCCACCTTGCCCTGGTCGACCCGCACCAGCACATCCACGCTCGTCTCCACCGCCGGATTCCCAGCGTCGGAATTCCGGAACGTGTTGTCCGAATCCTCTAGTCGATAGACACCGCAACATCCATCGTCCATCGATCCACTCGCTGTCGCCCGAGCACACAGTGAAACGCGACCGTGGAACAGCTGCCACCGCATAGCCCAGCCAGAGCGGTCCATTCGAATGCTGAAATCGGTCCACCGTCGCGGACAGTCCTGCGCCGGCCGGCTCAGTGTGAAACTGCGCGTTCACTACCTTCGGCGTCGTTTGCCCCATCGCCATCAACGACACGCCGAGTACCGCTGCTATCAACCAATCCTGTCTCATTGGGGATCACCTCGCTGCCCGTTCCAGAATTTGTGCCGATCACCGTTACACTTCGCGCGCGCCCTGTGACCTGTGCCCTGCGACCTGTGACCTGTGCTCTGCGCCCCGTCTTACTTATTCAAAATCTCCATCATGTAATCCGTCGCCTCCGGGCTATGCATCAGGCTCAGCTGCTGCACCAGGTACTTCTTCATTTCCATGTCCTTCTCCGCCCGCGCCAGCGCCACCAGGTCGTGCGCGTCTCTGGCCAAAAACAGCGCCTGCGCCGCTGCCTTCCGCGTCTCCTCGTCCTGGTTCTTCTGGTACGTCGCCACCAGCGCCGGAGCCACCGAGCTCCCGCCCGCAATCCCCAGATTCCGGATCGCCTTCCGCCGCAACTCCGCGATCCTGCTCCGACTGCGCAATCTCCGTCAGCGGTCCTACCCCATTCTTCCCCGCCGGAATGAACGAATTGATGATGTCCGCCTTCGTCTGCGCGTTATTCGTTGCCGATACAGCGTCAGCAGATCCTGCCCCGCGCCCATCGCGCCCAGCGTGTGTACCGCCGTCTTCACCAGTTCCGGATCGGTCTCCGTCCGCGCCGCCGCCAGCTCCTTCTCCGGATCTCCGCTCACCAGATACGACTGCAGAATCGCCCGCTTCACCTGCGTGTCGCTCGTGTGCTGGTAGATGTCCGCCAGCGTATCGTTGGCACGCTTGCCCTGGGTGGCTAGCATGCGGATCGCCTTGATCTGCAGCGCCGGCCCCGACTGCCCCTGCGCAATCTGCTTGATCAGCGCCTGCGCTTCCGGCGACCCGCTCTGCGCCAGCACAAACAGCGCCCGGCTCTTCAGCTCCTCCGACTGATTGCCCGCCAGAATCTTCTGCAGGATCGGCACCGCCTCCTTCTGGTCCTGCTGCATCAGTGCACTCAGCGCCAGCAGCTTCAGGTTCTCGTCCGCCTCGGCCTGCGGCTCCACCGGATCGCCGCTCTTCCCGCGAATCTCGATCTCCAGCGCCCCGCACTCATTCAGCCAGCGGCTCTTCGCATACTGCTTCCGCAACTCGCCGCACGTGCCCAGCGCATTCGCCTGCTGCCCTTCCTTGTTCTGGGCGTACGCCTTCCAGTAGAGCGCGCCCTCCGCATGTTCGCCGCGCATCTCGGCCACGCGCCCGAACAGCCCCACCGCATCCTGCCAGCGGCTCTCGTTAATCGCGCGCGTCCCATCGGCGTACAAACTCGCATCGTCGGCTCCAACACCAGCGCTTCCCGCCACCGCCAACGGCTGCGGCGCCTCCGCATGCCCACGCCATGGCGCAACCGTCACTGCAGTCGCAAGTAGAATCAGAAACCACCCATTCGTTTTCATCAGATTGACGCTCCCTTCGCGGATTTGGGTCCGCTCTCCCGATCCGGCGTCTGCGCCCGCAGGACGCGAATCTCAAACAAAATTCCCTCCGTGTTCATCTCGTTGCGGACCCGCTCCAGATCCGCCGCCGTCAAATTCGGATCGTTCGCAACCTCCGCCAACACGCCTTCCAGCCGGTCCAGCGCTCCGGCCAGTGCCGGATCGCCCGCGTTTGTTGCCGTCGTCCGATACAGCCGGTTCGACGCCAGCAGTTCCCGCGCCTCCGACTGCAACTGCGCATTCTCCGCGTGGTCCGAAGAATCTGCGTGCTCCAGCGCCACCAGCAGCCGCTCCGTCCGGTCCAGATGATCCGTCAGCACCACCAGCACCACGCGCTGCTTCGCCTGCGGACCCGCATTTGTCGCAGTTGTAGTTACTTTCTGGTGCCGCTCCCAAATTCGCCCGCCCACGAACGCCGCCGCTACCAATGCCGCGCAGCCAACCGCCAGCACCGCAACCCTCCACTGCGCCCAGCGCTACGAAAAACCGTCCCAGCCCCCAGCCTTCTCATACGGAATCAGCTGCGGCCGCAGCGCCTCCCACACCCGCTCGCCGTACTCCGCATCCCGCTCCGGAACCGCCGCCTCCTTGCTCCCTCAAGATCACGCTTCAACTCCGCGAACTGCGCCGAGCACTCCCGGCACGCCGCCAGATGCGCCACCGCCGGCGCTCCTGCCTCCGCGTAGTACACCTCGACCAGCTCTTCTTCGCTCAAATGCTTCATGCGGTCCCCCGCAGCGGCGCCAGCTCCCGCCGCAATTTCTGCACCGCGCGAAACACTGCCTGCTTCGCCGCGTTCGGCGCAATGCCCAGCACGACGGCAATCTCGCTCATCGAACGATCCTCCAGATGCCGCAACACAAACGCTGTCTTCTCCACCGGCGTCAGCCTCTGCATCGCCATCTCTTGCGCCGCCTTGATCTCCCGGCTCAGCAACACCCGCTCCGGACCTGCGTCCTGCGCCGCCACCTGCACCGTCTTCTCCTCCGGATCGCTCTCTTCGCCATGCCGATACTCCGCTGCAATCTCCGCCTTGCCCACCCGATTCAGCGCGCAGTTCACCGCGATCCGGTAGATCCACGTCCCGAACGCGGAACGAAGTTCGAAGGTCTCCAGTCGCTGATACCCGCGCAAAAACGCTTCCTGCACAATCTCCTCCGCATCGGCCTCGTTGCCGACAATCCGAAACGCCGCTCGAAACACAGTCGCGCTGTGGGCGCGGACCAGCGCGCCATACGCGTCCTTATCGCCGGCCAGCACCGCCCGGACAACCGAGTGATCGCTTCCCTGCATGCAGCGTTTTAGACAAACCCCCAGGTTCGCGGTTAGGAAACTATTTTGCTCTTTCCCGAAACAAAAAGACCCCCGATTCGCGGGGGTCTCTTTTCGCTCCTGAGAATTACCTACGGATGCTCCGCCAGCCAATTCTCGATCCGCTCCGCCTCCGCATCGCTCAGCCGGAACGTCGCCGCCGGCACCACGCCATCCACCTGATCCGGCCGCCGCGCCCCCACGATCGCCGCCGTAATCGCCGGATGCCGCAGCGTCCACGCAATCGCCACCACGCCCGCCTGCACACCATGCTGCTGGCCAATTTCTTTTAGCAAATCGGCCAGCGCCAGGTTCCGCTCCAGCTTCGGTGACTGAAAATTCGGGCTCCTCTTCCGCCAGTCATCCTCCGGCAGATTCTTCACCCGCTCCGCCGTCATCTTTCCCGTCAGCAGCCCCGATACCATTGGCGAGTAGTTGATTACGCCAATGTGATTCTCCAGACAAAACGGCAGAATCTCCTTCTCGATATCTCGCCGCAGCAGCGAGTACGGCGGCTGCAGCGACGTGATCGGAGCAATCTTCTGCACACGCTTCATCTGCTCCACACTGAAGTTCGAAACCCCAACGAACCGCACCTTGCCCTGCTCTTTGAAACGCGCCAGCGTCTCCCAGCCCTCTTCAACTTCATCCTCAGGATTCGGCCAGTGAATCTGATACAGATCGATGGCATCCACGCCCAACCGCCGCAGTGACCCCTCCAGCTCTTCCTGCAACGACTCCCTCTTCAGGCTGCGATAAATCTTCCGATTCGCATCCCACCGCATCGAGCACTTCGTGAACACCAGCGGCTTCGTCGCGCGACCCTTCAGCGCTTTGCCCACCACTTCTTCCGAATGCCCCAGCCCGTAGACCGCCGCTGTATCGATCCAGTTCAGCCCGCTGCCCAGCGCCCGCTCGATCGCCGCGATCGCCTCGCTCTCATCCTGCGAGCCCCAGCCAAATTCCCAGTTGCCGCCGCCAATCGCCCAGGCTCCGTAACCAATGGGTGTCAGATGCAGATCGGAATTCCCCAGCGTCTTCGTCGCAAACTTCGGCGACGTTCCAGTTGCAGAAAGAGTCGTTGCCATGATCGTTTCGATGCGCCCCTCGCAGCGCAAGCTTCACAATCCCTAAGCTTCAATCAGAAATTTACCGTCTTTCATGATCGGCTCGTCTTCAATCCAGATATTGAACCGCAGCCCCACCACATCGATATGCGTCGACGACCGCCACTCCGCGCCCGTGTGCTCCCCGTACGGATTCCCAAAAGCAATGTGAATCCCAGGAAACTTTTCATCCTGCAGGATGTTCCCGATCACGCGCTCCACCCCGATGTTCGTCCCGATCGCAAACTCCCCCACCCGATCCGAATTTTCGTCGGTGTGCGTGTACGCCTCGAACTCGCGCTGCAGTTCCGCATTCTCCGACCGGCAGCTCACAATCCGGTTCTTCTCGATCTCCACCGTCAGTGGTGTCCGCTCCAGCAGCCCAAACTGCGCGCACAGATAATCCCCCACCACGCCATCCACAACGAACGCCCCATTCACCTCGCCCGGCGTCGTGAAAATTTCGCCCCCCGGTAGATTTCCCCACTTATCCCGCGAGATGATGCCCGACGTTTTCAGCCACTTGTACTCCGGATTCATCTCCGCCCGGATATCCGTTCCCGCCGCCGTCGTCGCCCGAATCCATCGCGCCTTCCGCGCCTTCTCGATCACCTTCTGCGATAGCCGGTCCACCCGGTCGTAGTCCGCGCGCATTCCCTCGCACATAATCTGCGGCGTGATATTCACCATGTGCGCATGCCGCATCCGCCGCCGGTTCACCACCTCCGTCATCTGCATCCGCGACTTCAGCTCGTTCCGCTGTACCTGCACCGCGAAAATGCTCACGTCCGACGTCTCCATATCCGCGAGCACCTCGCGCGGCATATCGGTCAGAGGCCGGGCGGCGAGATCCTCCAGCACAAACGCATTCCACCGGCACCCAACCCGGACCAGCTCCTGTGCCAGCGACGCCGCAATCGGCGCCGTCTCCCGATCCGAGATCAGCGTCACCTTCTCCTCAGCCTGCACCCGCAGACACGTGCCAACCGCCGCCCGCGCCCCCAGCACAAACTCCACCGGAAACGCCATCTCCAGCAATTTCGCTCGAGCCGGCGACCCCGGCTCCAGAACCGACAAAAACTCACCACTCATCTGGTCAGGCTACCTGAATTGTCTTTGAGGAAAAACTCGCAGCCCTGCCGCTCACGCCACGCTCTGCGTTGCCGCCGGCTCGAACAGTCCCGCCTTCGTCTCTTCCGCCATGTAATCCACTACGGCCTTCAGATCGTTCGTCTCTTCGTACACTTTCAGCTGTCGATCCGCCCCGGTCCCCGTCTTCAGAATCGTCCGGATGTACTCAATCGCGTCGCGACTCCCCAGTTCCTCCACCTCCGGTTCGATCAACGCCAGATACTCCTCCATCAGCTCCCGCACCGGAACCTCTTCCTGCCGCCCAAAATCGATCAGCTTTCCATCCAGCCCATACCGCACTGCGCGAAATTTATTCTCCATCAGCAGCGCCCGCGCATACTGCCGAAAATCCTGATTGGCCGCGTGCAGCCGATACAGGCAGGCCGCCGTCGCCTGAATCAGCGCCGCAATCGCCACCGTCTCCTCGGCCCGCAGCGGAATATCGCACGCCCGCACCTCAATCGTGTTGAAGAACGGATGCGGCCGAATGTCCCACCAGATCTTCTTCGCGTTGTCGATGCAGTTCGTCTTCACCAGCAGCGCCACATAATTCTCAAACTCCGAGTAGCTCGAGAACGCATCCGGAATCCCCGTCCGCGGAAAATTCTCGAACACCTTCGCCCGATACCCCTTGTATCCGGTGTTCAGCCCCAGCCAGAACGGCGAGTTCGTCGCCAGCGCCATGATGTGCGGCAGAAAATACCGCATCGAATTCATGATGCGAATCGCCGCCTCGCGGTCTTCAACGCCCACGTGTACGTGCAGCCCAAAGATCAGATTCGACCGCGCCACCAGCTGCAGATCCTTCACCACCTGGTGATACCGGGGATCGGGATAAATCTCCTGCGTCCGCCAGTCCGCAAACGGATGCGTCGCCCCCGCCACCAGCACCAGGCCGTGCTCGTGGGCTAGCTTAATCATCTCCCGCCGCAGTTGGTAAAGATCCTCTCGCGCCTCATCAATCGTGCGGCAAACCCGCGTGCCCACCTCGATGACCGAGGTGTGCATCTCCGCCTTCACCCGCTCCTCCAGCCGCACCTTGCCCTGCGCCAGCATCTCCGTCGCAATGTGCGAACGCAGATCCCTCGTCACCGGATCGACGGTCTGGTACTCCTCTTCAATGCCCAGCGTGAATGAAGGCCGCATCGTGCCTGCCGTTATATGACGAATTCGCCTGTCAGTGCAAGCCCCGCGCAGGATCGCTCGCGCGAGCCGCTACCGGGTCGCTGCCGCCATCGGCTTCTTCTTCGGGCTGCTTTTCCCGGCCGGCTTTGCCGCCTTCTTCGCCGCAGCTTTCGCCGTATCCGACGCCGCCCCCAGATACGCGCTCCAGTGGAACTCCGGCACCTTCGGTTTCGCCGCCTGCGCCTTCTTCACCGCCAGATCGGCCACCGCCTCCACGATCCACTCAAAATTCTCTTTCCCCACCGAATGCAGGTCCGCATCCGGCGCCGGATTCATAAAGTCGATCGCGTACGGTACGCCGTCCTCCACCGCAAACTCCACCGTGTTCAGGTCATACCCCAGCGCCTGGCACAGCTTTCGCGCATCCTTTTCCACCTTCTCGAGCAGCTTTTTCTCCGCCGGTTTCGGATTCTTCACGTACCGCTCCGCATGCGGCCGCCGCGGATCGTAATACATGATCCGCACCTTCTCCTGCCCCACCACATAGCACCGGAAATATTCCGTGAAGTTCACCGCCCGCTGCAGCATCATGCACAGGTCGCGGCTCTGGTCGTAGGCGCTGAAGAACTCCTCCTTCGAATGCACGTGATGCACATCCCTCCAGCCGCCGCCGTTCACCGGCTTCAGAAACGCCGGGAACCCCACGTACCTAAACACCCCGTCCCAGTCCAGCGGAAACTGCAAATTCCGCATCGACTTGTCGGTCGTCCCCGGCGGATAGTGCTTGTGCGGCAGGATCACCGTCGGCGGCGCCGCCACCCCCAGCTTCGCCGCCAGCGAATAGTTGAAAAATTTATCGTCCGCCGACCACCAGAATGGATTGTTGATCACCGTCGTCCCGTTCAGCACCGCGTGCTTCAGAAATGCCCGGTAGAACGGGATATCGTGCGAAATCCGATCCACGATCACCGACCAAGCCGGCGGCTTATCCAGCCGGATCGCACCAATCTCCACAAACTCCGCGCTGATCCCAGCGATATTTCTGCTGTTGATCCTCTCCACGAGCGCGCCGGGGAACGTATTCTCCATCCCGAAAAGCACACCGATCTTTTTCACGTTTCCGCCTTTCAGATTGTTAGCCTGGGTTGTTAGCTCGGGCATTGCGCGCCCGGACTCGCTGGGGCACGCGCCTGCACAGGAGTATGCCTCAACCTTAGCCGACCTTCACGCCTCGTTGCAAAAGGGTCAACCCCGCGCTCGAAATTTCGCCTACCGCCGCTTCAGCGCCTCCAACTCGTCCAGCGTCTTCGGCCAGTCCTGTTTCAGCAGCCGCGACAATCCCCGATCCGCCAGCAGCTTTCCCCCTGTCTGGCATTTCGCGCAATAATCGGTCTCGTTGTCCGCATACCGGATCCGCTGAATCTTCTCCCTACATCGCGGGCACGGCTCACCGAACTTCCCATGCACCGCCATCTCCGGCCGAAACGCCGTCACCTTCTCCGGAAAACCCTCGCCGGTCTCATCTCTGAGCCGGTCCACCCACAACCGCAGCGTCGCCTGCGTCGCGTCAAACAGCCGCGCCCACTCCTCATCCTTCATCCGTTGCGTCAACAGTACCGGTGAAAGCTGCGCCGCATGCAGGATTTCATCCGAGTACGCATTCCCGATCCCACTCACCCACCGCGGATCAGTCAGCGCCCGCTTCAGCGTTCGATTCTCCGCCGTCAGCGCATTCCGGAATTCGGCCAGGCTGCACCCCAACACATCGATCCCGCCTGGATCGAGCCCCCGCAGCCCCTCCTCCCCCGCCACCACATATAAGGATGCCCGCCTCTTCGTCCCTGCCTCCGTCAGCACCAGCGTCCCCGAGCTGAAATCAAATGCAGCCAGCCCATTCCGCCCCGCCAGCTTCGCTCCCGCCGTCTTCCAGTGCAGCCGTCCCGCAATCATCAAATGCAGTACGAGCCAGATTTCCCCCTCCAGTCCAATCGCAATCCGCTTCCCAATCCTCCGCAATTCGCGCACCGTGCGCCCTTCCGCGCTCTCCAGCCGCGGCTCCACCGTCCGCAAAAGCGTAAAGCTGGCCAGCCGGACCTTCTCCAGCTTTTGGCCCTTGATGCGCTTTTCCAACGCACTCAGGTACGCTGTGATGTCGGGCAATTCAGGCATCGATTCGTATGGTATCTCGCATCCCACCTGCCTCCGTCGAACCCCGAATAAAATGCCCGCTGGCAAAGGCGCACCACCAAATCCGCGTCTAACTAAACCAATGATGGAATTCCACATTGCGCGTGAGGTCCGCGACCGCTACCAGGTCAGCGATACCCTCTTCAACTTCGTCGGCAACGTTATCTTTGCCGACCTCGCCTCCTGTCGCGAACTCGCCTACCGCATGACCGAGGTCCGCACTGCTGCCGGCCTCGACCCCATCCACCCCGGTGCGCTCTTTGCTATGGGCCTCATCGACGAGATCAGCCACGCCATTGTGGCCCGCTACCGCCAGAGCCGCGACCCTCAGGTTGGCCAGGCCGCGCTGCAGTGGTTCGCTGAGCGCGTCGGCGACGACAACGTCGAGAGGCTCCTCCGCACCTTCGTCCAGGAGTTCCCCAACGTCGCCATCTATCGCGGCGAAGTCTCCCTCGACCGCTGGCTCGACCACTCCACCGAAGGTCTCCAGCATCGCGAAGCCGTCCTCGAAGAGCTGATGCTCCTCTGGCTCGCCAATCAGAACCCCGCCTTCCGACCCTTCCGCGAACTCTACGACGACACCCGGCTCGCCCAGAGCACCGCCTACAAACAGGTCACCGCGCAGCTCGGCAGCTACTTCGCCACTCGTCCCGCCACCGGCATGGGCCGCGGCAATCTTCTCGACCTCCTCATCGCCCCCATGCAGGCCGCACCGGACTCCCTCAGCGGCCAACTTGCCTGGATTCGCGAGAATTGGGCGGACTACCTCGGCGAAAGCTTCAGGAAAATTCTCCTTGCCACCGACGTCCTCAAAGAAGAAGAAGTCGCCATCTGGATGCGCTTCCACCCCACCGACGCGCATCGCTGGCACGCTCCCCTCAGCGACACGCCGCACTCCGAAGTCCCCGACTTCCGCTCCATCCACCCCGGCGACATCGAATACGAGCGCTTCAGCCCCGATCAGGACTGGATGCCCAACGTCGTCATGATCGCCAAGAGCACCTATGTCTGGCTCGCCCAGCTCTCGCGTCAGTACGGTCACCCCATCGAGCGCCTCGACCAGGTCCCTGACGAAGAGCTCCAAACCCTCGCCGACCGCGGCCTCAACGCCCTCTGGCTTATCGGCCTCTGGGAGCGCTCCCGCGCCTCGCAGCGCATCAAGCACATGCGCGGTCAGCAGGATGCTGTGGCCTCCGCCTACTCCCTCTTCGACTACCGCATCGCCGACGACCTCGGCGGCGACCATGCTTACCGCAATCTGCGCGATCGCGCCGCGCGCTTCGGCCTGCGCCTCGCCTCCGACATGGTCCCGAATCACATGGGCATCGATTCCCCCTGGGTCGTCGAGCACCCCGAGTGGTTTCTCTCCCGCCCTGACCGCCCCTGGCCCTCCTACAACTTCAACGGCCCCGATCTCTCCTCCGACGGCCGCGTCGAAATCAAAATCGAGGACCATTACTACGACCAGTCCGACGCCGCCGTTGTCTTTCAGCGCCGCGACAACAGCTCAGGCCACACTCAATACGTCTACCACGGCAACGACGGCACCAGCTTCCCCTGGAACGATACTGCGCAGCTCAACTACCTCCGCGCCGATGTCCGCGAGCAGGTCATCCAGACCATCCTCCACGTCGCGCGCCTCTTCCCCATCATCCGTTTCGACGCCGCCATGACCCTCGCTCGGCGCCACGTCCAGCGCCTCTGGTTCCCGCTCCCCGGCTCCGGCGGTTCCATCCCCTCACGCGCCGAGTCCTCGATGACCCAGGAAGAATTCGACCGCGCCATGCCCCACGAGTTCTGGCGCGAAGTCGTCGATCGCGTCGCAACCGAAGTCCCCGGCACTTTGCTCCTTGCTGAGGCCTTCTGGCTCATGGAAGGCTACTTCGTTCGCACCCTGGGCATGCACCGCGTCTATAACAGCGCCTTCATGAACATGCTGCGCGACGAGGAGAACGCGAAGTACCGTTCCGTCATCAAGAACACCGTGGAGTTCGATCCCGATATCCTCAAGCGTTACGTCAACTTCATGTCGAATCCAGATGAACGCACGGCAATTGACCAGTTTGGAACCGGCGACAAATACTTCGGCGTCTGCACCATGATGGCCACCCTCCCCGGCCTCCCCATGTTCGGCCACGGCCAGGTCGAAGCCTTCACCGAAAAGTACGGCATGGAGTACAAACGCCCCCGCTACGAAGAAAACCCAAACCAGCCTCTCGTCGATCGTCACATGCGCGAGATCGCGCCGCTGCTCAAGAATCGCCACGTCTTCACAGAGAGCGCCAACTTCGCCCTCTTTGACTTCTGGCTCGACAACGGCACAGTCGACGAAAACGTTTTCGCCTGGTCCAACCGCGCCGGCAACCAGAGCGCTCTCATCGTCTACCACAACAAGTTCGCCAACACCTCAGGCACCCTGCACCGCTCGTCGTACCGTACCGACAAGAACACCGGCTCCCTCTACAGCACGCAGCTTCACGACGCGCTCGCGCTTCCTGGCGGACACGACGCCGTCCTCGCCTATCACGACAACGCCACCAGCCTCCACTATCTCCGCCGCGCTGGCGAGATCCGCGAGCGTGGCCTCCGCCTCGACCTCCACGCGTACCAGTACCACGTACTGCAAAATTGGCGCGAGATGATTCCCACCCCCGATTATCCCTGGGACGCGCTCTGCTCCGACCTCAACGGCACCGGCGTTTGGAGCCTCGACGACGCCCTTGCCAAATTCAAACTCCGCCCCGTGCATCACGCACTGCGCGCGGCGCTCCACGCTGACACGCTGCGCTGCTTCTCCGACGTCATCGAAGCCGAAGCCGTCGACGCCGCCGTCCGTCTCCCCAGTGCGCATCAGGCGCCCTGCAGCCGCGAAGAAACCCTCGCCACCCTCGAGAAAAACGCCGAGCGCTTCTTCCAGGCCGCAATCGACGCCGTCAACCTGCCCCAGGCTCCCCAACCCACCTCCGAGCCCGCCATCCGGCACAACGGCCGCAGCTCGCCAGCCGCCGAACCACCCGTACTTGAACCTAAAATTCCGCAGCCGGCGGTCCAAAAAACTCCCGCCAACCTGGCCCGTACAGCGCGCGAGCACTACCACCAACTCCTCACCGCTGCCGAGAAACTTCCCAACCTCGAAAAGGCCTTCACCCGCAGTTGGCCCTCCGACGCTCGCCTGGTTCTGCCCAGCTACAGCCCGCAGACCACAGCCGTCAATGTCCTCGCTCCCGTCGTCGCCTGGTGTCTCGTCCGCGCCCTCATCGACGCGCTTCCATCGACGCAGAACCCCGGCGAAATATTCGACCGTCTGTACCTTCGCTTCGCCATCGCCGACGCACTCCAGCCCCTCGGCATCGACGCCGACTCCGCCTTCCGCGCCGCCGCCCGCGTCCACATCCTTATCGCCGCGCCCCAGCGTCTGCTGCCCTCCGCCACCCAGCCGCTCCTCTCCTGGGACGACCCTGACACGGTCTGGCTCACCGGCCTGCACACCGCCCAGGGCCATCGCTATTTCAACAAGGAAGCGCACGAGCAGCTGCTCTGGTGGTCCGCTCTGCCGCAGCTCATGGCCGCCGCCACAAAGGATTCCTCAGCCAAAACCTCCGCCACGCGCATCACCCTCCGCGCCCTCGAAGGCCAGATCGACGAGGCCACCACCGCCGCCGCTCAATCCGGCTATCGCCTCGACCAGCTCCTGCAACCCAGCCCAGCCACGGCCGAGACCAGCTCCACAAAATCTGCTCTTGCAAAAGAACCGAGCCGGTCAGAAGACGAACCAGTCCCATCCACCACAGAGCGCACACGCCGCCTTTAAGACCCTGGTTAAGAGACTCGCTCCAGGCTCCAGGCTCCCAGCTCCAGGCTCGCCTCACTTCCGCCCGTCCCGCTTCTGCGCCACCACCAACCCCCGTGGCGTCGGCAGCAGCACCACCGAGATCAGCCCTTCTGCCTCCAGCCGCAGCGCCGCCTCCCGCACCATCCCTGGATGCGAAGCGGCGTCGTGCATCAGGATCAGCCCCGTTGGCCGGATCTGCGGCAAATACCGCCGCACCTCCTGCTCCCGAATCTCCAGATCGCTGTCGCTGTAGAACAAATCGATCGTCCCCGGCACCTGCATCGTCAGGCTCGACTCGTTCCGCAGCTCAATCCACTCCGCCACGCCCGACTCCGCAATCTTCGCCTTCGCTTTCTCAAACACCACCGGATCGAACTCGCAGCTCACGATCCGTCCGCATCCGTTGCGCTTCAGCCCCTGCGCCATCCACACCGCGCTCACCCCGAGAAACGCGCCCGTCTCCACGATCAGCTCCGGCTTCACGGTCGTCACCAGCGTCGCCAGAAACTCCAGCACTTCAACCTCTGCGGTCATCGAGTCATACATACTCCACCGCTCCGGGTGAGGACATTCCGGCGTCGCCCGGTGATACTCCGGCAGCTGCGCGCCCGCCGCCCGCTCCGCCTGCAGCATCACCTTGTGTTCCTGCTTCAGCTTCTTCTTAAAGAGCCCCACGATCTCTCCTGAACCAAACGTCGATTGTAGTGTGCTCAGCTGTTGCTGGCCGCTAAACGCTATACCCTATACGCTAGGTTCATGAAAGTCGCCCTCCTCGGATTCGGCACCGTCGGCAGTTCCGTCGCCCGCATCCTCTGCGATCTCCAACCCGAAGCCCTCTCGCTGTCCCACATCTTCAACCGCGGCGTCGCGCGCAAGAGGGTCGACTGGGTCCCGAACAACGTGATCTGGACCGAGGACTTCGACGCAGTCCTCCGCTCCGACGCCGACGTGATCGTCGAATTGGTCGGCGGCCTCGAACCGGCCGGAACCTGGGTCCGCCGCGCGCTCGAAGCCGGCAAGTCCGCCGTGACCGGCAACAAGAAGCTCATCGCAAAACACGGCATCGAGCTCGACCGCCTCGCCCGCTCCAAAGGCGCGCATCTGCTCTACGGAGCCGCCGTCGCCGGCGGAATTCCTGTCATCCCCGGCCTGCAGCAGGGCCTGGCCGGCGATCGCATCACCCGCATCGAAGCCATCCTCAACGGCACCTGCAACTACATCCTCAGCCGCATGGAAGCCGGCGACGCTTTCGCCGACGTGTTGCGAGACTCCCAGAAACTCGGCTACGCCGAAGCCGACCCCAGCGAAGACGTCGATGGCTACGACGCCCGCGCCAAGCTCGTCATCCTCTCGCGCATCGCCCTGCGCGCTGCCGTCGAAGTCGAGTCCGTCGCCTGCCGCTCCATCACCGAAGTCGATGCCGTCGACCTCGTCTACGCGCGCGATCTCAACTGCACCATCCGCCAAATCTCCAAAGCTGAGCTGCGTTCCGATCGCGTCTCCGCTGCCGTCGGCCCCATGCTCGTCCCGCTGCGCTCGCCCTTCGCCTGGTCGCGCAGTACGGAGAACATGGTCCTCGTCTCCGGTCAGTACGGCGGCGATGTCGTCTTCTCCGGCCATGGTGCGGGCGGCAATCCCACCGCGGTCGCCGTTGTCTCCGACCTCATCTCGCTCGCCCACGGTTCTCGCGCCGTCGATCTCCCCAGCCGCGCCACCCCTGTCAGCGGCGAGTTCGAGATGCGCCACTACATCCGCTTCGTCGTGCGCGACAAGCCTGGCATCGTTGCCGAAATCGCCGGCGCCCTCGCCTCCGAGAAGATCAACATCGACGCGCTCTTCCAGCGCACCGGCTACCAGAAGGGCAACCTGCCCTTCGTCGTCACCGTTGAGCCCTGCGCGGCCTCAGCCCTGCGCCGCGCGCTCGACCGCATCGGCAACGCCGCCTGGCTCGCCCAGCCCCCGCTCGACATGCCCATCCTCGGCGAATGACACGCCAGAACATATCAAAAAGCTGACCAGACGTCTGTCGCTTTGATTTTGTATCAGGGCACGACTTTCAGTCGTGCCGTTGCTGCCGCAACCATGGATCGGGCTTTAGCCCCTGAAGGGATTCATCTCTTGTACGATGTCTCGTGGTCCGGCACGGGCTCCACTACCAGCTGCCGTTCACCTTCCTTTACCTTCAACCAACACCTAAAACCGCAGGATGGACACACGGACGGATTGTTGGACGAAGATCCCCGCTGGTGTTCACGAGTGATCGCAAGCATCGGATGCTTGCACCCTGGGCAAGCAAAAGCGACATTGTTTCCATAGGACTCGCATGCTACCGGATGCCCTTCCCGGTCGAAGCATGCGAAGTTTGTGACTTTAACCATTGCGACTGTCAGGCAAGCAGATCATCGAGATCGAACCGCTCCAGATCCAGCACCCCCGGCCTCTGCGAATGCAGGAGCGGAAGCTGCACTTCGCCCGCAGCAGGCGTGAACTCTGCCTCGCCGATCAGAGCATTCTCGAACACCCGCACAATCAGCTCCTCTACGGTCACTCCACGGCTCTGCGCCGCGCGTTCACCTCGGCGATAAACCGAATCCGGCAATTCAATGGTCGTTCGCATGACCTTGCCTCATTACCATGATACGTGCATCGGCCCGGACCCTCCAATACACTTGACCAGATGTTCGCCACCATCGTCGCCGGCGCCACCACGCTCCTCACCATCGCCGGGCTCGCCTACTACCTCATCGCCCTCTGGAGCGCCCGCAGCTATCTCCGCCGCGCCCGCTTCCCTGTCGGATTCGCCCCGCCCGTCAGCATCCTCAAACCGCTGCATGGCCTCGACCCCGGCATGCTCGAAGCCTTCGCCAGCCACTGCCATCAAAACTACCCCGGCGACTACGAGCTGCTCTTCGGCGTCTCGCGTCTCGACGATCCAGCCGCCGCCGTGGTCCACCAGCTTCATGCGGATTTCCCTGAGCGCACCATCCGCCTGATTCATACTCCCGACGTCCTTGGACCCAACGGCAAGGTCAGCAACCTCGCCCAGCTCGTGCATCACGCCCGCTACGACTACCTCATCTTCAGCGACAGCGACATTCGCGTCGGACCCAATTACCTGGCGCACGTGATGGCGCCCTTTGCTCCGCATGAAAATCGAAAACCCGTTGGCCTGGTCACCGCGCTCTATCGCGGCCGCGCGCTTCGCACCCTCGGATCGAAGCTCGAAGCCCTCGGCATCTCCACCGATTTCGCTCCCGGCGTGCTGACTTCGCGCTTCCTCGAACACGGCATCCATTTCGGACTCGGCTCCACCCTCGCCGTCTCGCGCAGCGCCCTCGATGCCGTCGGAGGCCTCGCTCCATTCGCCGAATACCTCGCCGACGATTACGAACTTGGCGCCCACATCGCCCGCTCCGGCTTCGATGTCGAACTCAGCGCTGAAATCGTCGAAACCCACGTCCCCTCGTGGACCTTCTCCGGCTACCTGCGCCACCAGCTGCGCTGGGCGCGCGCCATGCGCGACTCGCGGCGCGCTGGCTACGCCGGCCTGCTCTTTTCGTACGGACTCGCCTGGTCCATCCTCAATCTCGTCGCCTCCGGCCTCAGCCTGCCCGCCTTCGCGCTCTTCAGCCTCGCGCTCATGTTTCGTGTTGCGCTGGCACTCGGTGTTGGCGTGGGCATTCTCGATGACCGTCAGGTCCTGCGCGATCTCTGGCTTCTGCCGCTGCGCGACCTGCTCGCGCTCGCCGTCTGGGCGTGGAGCTACGCCTCCAACGCCATCTCCTGGCGCGACGAACGCTTCATCCTGAAAAATGGAAAACTCCTGAAGATCGAGTCAGGAAACGCCTCGCCTGCGGCGCCCCGCAGAGTCAGCCTAGCTAACAATTATGGAGAGTTTGTCGCCCGGCGTACCAGAACCGTCCCTCGCTGACCGCGTCTTTAGCTGACCGGTTCCCGGCTGAACCGCCCTCAGTGCGACGGCGGCACGTACTCCTTCGGCAGCGCCGCACCCTCGCCAAAGAAAAACTGCTCCATCTGCTCGACAAGAAACTCCTGCGCCTGCGGAGTCCACGGCTGCAGCCGATACTCGTTCAGCAGCATCTTCTGCCGCTCTGTCCACTCCTGCCACGCCTTCTTTGACACGTTGTTGTAGACCTTGTTGCCAAAGTCGCTGTCGAAAGGCGGCTCGTCCAGTCCTTCCAGTTCCTCTTTATAGCGGGCGCAAAAAACCATGTGCGGCATCGTCGGCATCTCTTCGAATATTGTACAAGGCATGCCATTCCGCCTCCGCGTGGTTGCCGCCCTTTGGAGCCGCCCTCTTGTCGTCCCAAACATCGCACCATCACCGCCCCGGAATCCCGTCGCCGCACGAAAGGTCCTGCCTTGGCTCATGCACTCTCGCAGCGTATAAAGAAGTTCTGCCTATGAGGATTTCTCGGGTCCCCCAAGCCCGCCTTGGGGACGATCGTTCATGAAAAATGCCGTTTTACTTGCGCCGGCACTGGTCGCCGCGCTCCTCCCTGTTCTTGCCGTTCGCACCCTCCACGCGCAGTCGGCCGAAGACATCGTCAGCACCGTCGTCAAAAATGAACTCGACGCCGACTACAACGACCACACTCCCTGGATGTATCGCGACGCCTACAAATCTCCCGACAAAGACATCGTCAAAATCGTGATCGAAACGCCCCAGGGCAATCTCTCCGAGGTGATCGAAGATCACGGCCGGCCGCCCAGCGCGCAGATGCATCAGGACGACCTGAACCATATCCAGCAGATTGTCAGCGATCCGGCGCTGCGCGCGCGCATGAAGAAGGCCGAGCAACACGACGGCCAGCAGGCGCGCGATATGCTCAACCTTCTTCCGAAGGCCTTCATTTGGAAAATCGTCGACCGCTCCAGCGGCGACATCAAACTCACCTTCCAGCCCGATCCCAACTTTTCGTCTGACAGCATGAGCGGCAAGGTCCTCGCCGCCATGTCAGGCACCCTGACCGTCAACCAGAGCCACATGCGCCTCAGGGATCTCTCCGGCCGGCTCGATCACGACGTGACCTTCGCCTGGGGTCTGCTCGGCCGCATCAACGCAGGCGGCACGTTCCACATCGTCCGCGAAGACGTCGGATATGGCAGCTGGCAGATTACCGGGATGCATGTCCACATCTCCGGCCACGCCCTCTTCTTCAAAACCATCGGCGATCAGGAAGACGAAGTCACCACCGATTATCACCGCGTGCCGCAGGACGTCGACATCGATAAGGCGGCGCAAATGTTGAAAGACGGCACGGTGGCGCGTGAGCTACACGTCGAAACGCCGTTCGGCGGCTAGTGCAGCTTCAGGCACCACGCCGTGTAGCTAAGAATCTCGTGCGCCAACCGCTGGAATCTCTGAGGAGCGGGAATACTGCGCCCGGCAGGTCGCGGCGACGTATAGACGCTGAGTCCGTCTTTCTGGCAGATTGCGTGAATGCGAAAAAGATGTGTGCCGTCGCTCACCACATCAATCGACCGCAGCCCGTTCGTCCGCGCGATCACCGCCAGCCGCTCCGCCGACTGCTCCGTGTTATCGCTCTCGGTCTCGGCGATGATGTCCCGCTCCGGAACGCCGTGCGCCAGCAGATAATCGTGCCCCACGCCGCCTTCCGAATGCACATCCTTCTCTTCTCCGCCGCCTAGGGTGATGATCATCGGCGCCAGACCGCGCTTGTACAGCTCCAGCGCGTGATCCAGCCGCGCCCGCAACACCGGCGATGGCCGTCCGTCATACTCCGCTGCACCAAAAACCGCGATTGCATCCGCGGGCCGTGCCTCGTCCCGCCGCGCGTAGTACCGAATCTGCCCATCCACCCACAGCACCCAAAACACGCCACCCAGCAGCACGACGCCCGCCGTCCACCAGGCGACTCTGCCCCGCGTCAGATGCGGCATCCGGCGCACCGATCGCAGATTGTCCCTCGGCACGATCACGGTGCAATCATCGCTCCTGCAGTGCGAGTACGATCGCGTGCGTTGGAATCGCGCCTTCCCGCAGAATCTGCCAGCTGCCCTCCGGCCCCGAGAGATCCACAATCGTGGTCGGCACGCTGCGTCCCGTCGGCCCGCCGTCCACGATCAGCGGAATCCTGTCCCCGATCTGGTCGCGCACGCAGTGCGCATACGTACACTCCGGCAGCCCTGCCAAATTCGCCGCCGTCGCCGTAATCGGCATGCCCAGCTCTGCCACCACCGCGCGCGGAATCGCCGCATCCGGCACCCGCAGCGCCACGTTGCCCGTGTTCGCCGTGCTGCGCAGCGGCAGCCGC
The DNA here is from genome assembly GCA_963702285.1 of uncultured Acidobacteriaceae bacterium. Taxonomy (GTDB): domain Bacteria; phylum Acidobacteriota; class Terriglobia; order Terriglobales; family Acidobacteriaceae; genus Palsa-343. The sequence goes on from CAVPCB010000069.1 coordinate 76,502, forward strand.
GAGCTGGCCTTCACAATCACTGTCAGCGGCCCCGGCCAGAAGCGCTCCGCCAGCAAATCGAAACAGATTCCGCACTCCCGCGCCAGCTGGTACGCCTGCGCCAGCCCGGAAATCAGAAGCGAAAGCGGCTTCTGCTTCAGCCGCGTCTTGATCTCGTAAATGCTCTCCACCGCCCGCAGGTTGACCGGGTCCACGGCCAGCCCATAGAACGTGTCCGTGGGCATGCCCACAACTTTGCCATTGCGAATGCTGGTCGCAACATATTGAATCCGGTCGGGCTCAGGCTCATCCGGATGGATGCGCAGAATCTCTGCTGTCAAGGGCTCTCCCGTTGCAACACATCGGCGCTGCCTCTCCGCAGATGAAACTACCCTGATCCATAAAGTGTCAGGCGGAGGTTTAGAATCCCCCCATGCCGACGGTTTCGGATCGCTCGCGCCTCATCAGCATTGTACAGAGTCGCCAGAACGCGAGGGTCCGGGAATTGCGCGCAGCTTTCGCCCAGAGCGGCCGCGAGGTGCCCGAAACCATCGCCCTCGAAGGCGAGCACCTGCTCCTCGAAGCTCTCCGCAGCGGTCTCCACCTCCGCTCCGTCTTCGTCCGGACCGATCCTGACCACCGCAGCCTCCGCCGCCTCGAGCACCTTGACCTGCCCGCGGCCGTTCCCATCGTCTCTCTCAACCCGGCCGTCTTTGCCAGCGCGGTCGACACCGAATCCCCTCAGGGCATCGCCGCCCTCGTCGAAACCCCGCGCTTTTCGCTTGCCGAAGTTCTTTCGGGATCGAATCCGCTCATCCTCATCGCCGCCGCTCTGCAGGACCCCGGCAACTTCGGCACCCTCGTCCGCTCCGCAGAAGCCTTCGGCGCAACCGGTGTCATCGCGCTTCCCGGCACCGTCAGCATCTGGAACTCCAAAGCTCTGCGCGCCTCCGCCGGCTCCGCCTTTCGCGTGCCCGTAATTTCGGAGAAGTCCGGCCCGGCATTCGCCGCCCTCGCCGAACGCAGCATCCCCATCCTGGCCGCCGTTCCCCACTCCATCGACCCCGACGCCATCCCCTGCACGCGCGCCGACCTCGCCGGCCGAGCAGCAATTCTCATTGGCAACGAGGGCGCCGGCCTCTCCACCGACCTGCTCGACCGCGCCACCGGCCGCATCGCCATCCCCACGCCCGGCCCCGTCGAATCCCTCAACGCCGCCGTCGCCGCCGCCATCCTCCTCTACGAAGCCTCCCGCCAAAGGGCTGAGCGTTAAAGTTGCTGCAACATTCCCTGGAACCTTTCCCCCACCCCCGCCGTATCCATCCGGCATGAAGACAAAGCTCGTCCTGGCGCTGGCCTCGCTCGCCCTCCTCCCCGCGTGCACCGCCCTCGCGCAGGATTCCGACCGCGCCTGGTCCAAAACCTGGACCGTCATCGGCAAGCCCACGCTGATCTTCGAAACCTCCGACGCCAGCGTTGAGTTCCATCCCTGCGCCGACTGCCACCAGATCGGCATCCATGTCGAGGTCGAGGGCCGCAAGCTCAGCGACTATCGTCTCGAAGAAAGCCAGACCGGCGACGAGGTTCACTTCCTTTTGAAACAGTTGCCGCATCTCGGCGTGCACGTCGTCTGGCACACCGTAGATCGGACCCATGTCACTGTCGAGACCCCGGCCCAGCTCACGCTCCAGGCCAGAACCTCCGACGGCAATGTCACCCTCACCGGCCTCCAGGGCGAACTCAGCCTCACCACCGGCGACGGTGACGTCACCCTCGATCATGTCTCGGGCGACCTCCGCATCAAGTCCGGCGACGGCCACGTCCGCATCACCGATGCCGAAGGCGCCATCGACGCCCACACCAGCGACGGCAGCCTCACCGTCGACGGCCTCTTCCACGCGCTCGCGCTCCACACCAGTGACGGCGGCCTCGACCTCAACCTGCGTGAGGGAACAAAGCTCACCATGGCCTCGACCATCCAATCGTCCGACGGCCCAGTCACCATTCACGTTCCGCAGAACTTCGCCGCCGACCTCGACGTGCACACCAGCGATGGCCGCGTGGACTGCGCTCTCCCCGTCACCATGGACCACTACCAGTCCGGCGGCGGCGGCCACGAGCTGCACGGCAAAATCAATGGCGGAGGCACGCCCCTCACCATCCACACCTCCGACGGCAACGTAAGAATCGTGCAACTTTAGACGCCAGGAGACCTTTGATTAAGTCGCTGCTTTGAACCGGGCACGCCCTCACAGCCGGCGGAAAAAAAGCGAGGAACCCCCCGTGCTGGACCGACCAGGTTCACCCCACAGCAAGTAGCGGAAGCTCACGGCGTTCGAAAGTCAACAAAACTCGGTGCTCCGCCCATCCAAAAGTACTGTCCTGGACCGTTTTGGGAAAAACGCGAAAACAAAAGCAAAGCCCCCCCGTGCTGGATCGACCAGGTTCACCCCACAGCAAGTAGCGGAAGCTCACGGCATTCGAAAGTCAACAAAACTCGGTGCTCCGCCCATCCAAAAGTACTGTCCTGGACCGTTTTGGGAAAAACGCGAAAACAAAAGCAAAGCCCCCCGTGCTGGATCGACCAGGTTCACCCCACAGCAAGTAGCGGAAGCTCACGGCATTCGAAAGTCAACAAAACTCGGTGCTCCGCCCATCCAAAAGTACTGTCCTGAACCGTTTTGGGAAAAAACATGGTCCCACCCCGGGCCCCTCGGCTTTTCCGCGGCCTCAGGCCGGGGAACAAGCAGCTCAAGATCTCGAGCCTTCAGGGCCGGAAGCGGCCGGCGATCCCGAAATCTCGCCGCCACACCACCCCGCTATACTCCAGGTGAGTCCCTCGCAACGCGCGGCGACAAGTCCCATGAAGCTGATCTCCCTCAACACCGGCCTTCCCCGCGAGGTCGTGTGGCACGGCACCAGCGTGACCACCGGAATCTTCAAGGAGCCAGTCCAGGGCCGCATTGCCTTGCGCACCCTCAATCTCGACGGCGACCGTCAGGCCGATCTCAGCGTTCACGGCGGCCCTTACAAAGCTGTTTATTGCTATCCCCTCGCCCACTACGACTACTGGAAGAAAGAACTCCCGAACCGGGACCTCCCCATCGGCATCTTCGGTGAAAATTTCACCCTCGATTCCCCGCTGGAAGACGCAGTCTATCTCGGCGATCGATATTCCGTCGGCTCGGCTGAAGTCGTCGTAACCCAGCCTCGCCTTCCCTGCTTCAAACTCGGCATACGATTTCAAGCCGACGACATGGTCAAGCGATTCTTCCTCAGCCGCCGCACGGGTTTCTACCTTGCTGTCACCCGCGAAGGAGAAGTCGCCGCTGGCGACGAGATGAACATTGTCAGCCGCGACCCCAACGCTGTCCCGGTTTCCGAGATCGTCCGCTTGTACGCCGAGAAACGCTACAGCCCCGCCGACGTCGCCTCGCTCCAGCAGGTCCTCCGCGTTTCCGCCGTGCCGGAAAGCTGGAAGGGTTACTTCCGCGAGCGCCTCGAGCAAATTCCCGCGTTCGGCTAAACTCCAGGATTTTCCCACCCAGCCAACCAGCGCCTGAGCGATGATGAAGGGGTCCATCGATGAGCCTCTTCGCCCCTACCCCCGACCAAAGAACTGCCGTCGCCGCCCCTCTCGCCGAGCGCATGCGCCCCCACTCGCTCGACGAGTTCCTCGGCCAGGAGCATCTCCTCGGCCCCGGCAAACCGCTCCGCGTCCAGATCGATCGCGACGACGCCTCTTCGATGATCTTCTGGGGCCCGCCCGGCGTCGGCAAAACCACCCTCGCCAAAATCATCGCCGAAACCACCAAAGCCACCTTCATCGAATTCTCCGCCGTCCTCGCCGGCATAAAAGAAATCAAGCAGGTCATGGCCGACGCGGAAAAAGCCGCCTCCTGGGGCACCCGCACCATCCTCTTCATCGATGAGATTCACCGCTTCAACCGCGCCCAGCAGGATGCCTTCCTGCCATGGGTCGAGCGCGGATCCATCCGCCTCATCGGCGCCACCACCGAGAATCCCTCTTTCGAAATCAATTCGGCGTTGCTCTCCCGCTGCCGCGTCTACACGCTGCAACAACTCACCGACGCCCAAATCGTCACCCTCCTCCAGCGCGCGCTCGCCGACTCCGACCGCGGCCTCGGCGCCCAGCACTTCACCGCCGCCGAAGGTGCCCTCGAACTCCTCGCCGGCTACGCCTCAGGCGATGCCCGCAACGGCCTCAACGCTCTGGAGGTCGCAGCCAAACTCGCGGCCAGCGAGAAAACCAGCGTCATCACACGAGAGAATGCCACCGAAGCCCTGCAGCAACGCGTCCTTATGTACGACAAGGGCGGCGAGGAGCACTACAACCTCATCTCTGCGCTGCACAAATCCGTTCGCAACTCCGACCCCGACGCCTCCCTCTACTGGCTCGGCCGCATGATCAAAGCCGGTGAGGATCCGCTCTACATCGCGCGCCGCGTTGTCCGCATGGCCGTCGAAGACATCGGCCTCGCCGCGCCCGAAGCTCTGAACCTCTGCCTCTCCGCGCGCGACATGGTCGACTTCCTCGGCTCCCCCGAAGGCGACCTCGCACTCGCTGAAGCCGTCGTCTACCTCGCGCTCGCGCCCAAATCGAACGCGGTCTACACGGCCTACGGCGAGGTCATGGCTGACATTGAAAACACCCGCCAGGAGCCCGTCCCGCTCCACCTTCGCAACGCGCCCAACAAAGCTGATGAAGGAACTCGACTACGGCAAAGGCTACGAGTACGCCCACGACGCCGAAGGCAAAGTCGCCGACATGGAATGCCTGCCCGAATCCCTCCGCGGCCGCCGCTACTACCACCCGACCCAGGAGGGCCGCGAAAAACTCCTCGCCCAACGCATGGAAGAGATTCGGCGCATCCGGGAAGAGAAGCGGAAGCAGTAGCGAACGGCGAAGAGTCAGCGAGCGAACTTCGAGGAAACGGCGAGCAAGTCAATTTTCCACTCGTCTTTCCACTCGTCGATTGCTCGCCTCACCACTCGTTTTCCGCCGACGAGTTCCTACCGGCTCGCCGCCGGCACCAGCATCCGCTCCGCCGCCCCCAGGCCATGGTAATTCGTGAATTCCACTTCGTTGATCCTTCGCACTGCGCGAGGGGCGTACAGGCCTTCGATCTCGCTGCGAACGACCGATATGGCTACGCTGTGGACCGGGCAGATATAGCTCTTGTCTCCTTCGATCCTCACCTGGCCGTAGTCGATCGCCACGCTTCCGTCGGTGATCGGTTCGGAGTTCTTGAGCGAGGCCTCCACTGTCATGCGCATGATCGCCCCGGTCGTCGGATCGATGGACAGCGTGCCGTGGTAGCCGGGTGTCCCATGATACGAATTGGGCAGGTTGCTGGACACTGGGCTGTAGCTGTCCGAGTCCGCATAATGCCGCACGCAGCAGTAATCGACCTGGTAGTGTGACTGGGCTTCCGGAACTTCGTATCGAAAAACTGCCATTTCGCCTGCACCCGTTGTCTCCCAGTGACTCCACGCCAACTTCCCATGCACCATGTCAAGCACGATCACGCCCTGCAAAGTACCAAACTCGCCCGTTGACGTCAGCCCCAGCGGAGTCGTGACCTTCCCTCCTGGCGAAGTCGTTGCCTGTTGAGCCCCGACCACCTCTTTTCCCTTGCGAAAGGTGATCTCCTGGCTGAATTTGCCGTCGTCGTGCATCGTGCCGGCCTGGGCCCAGCCCTTGACGGCCAGGAGTGTCGGCCGATCGTCGAAACTGTACGTCGTACGTGTGGCAACGAAATCCGGAAGTCGCCTCTGCGTGACCGCCACAAAATGCACCGCCCCGTTCATCATCGTTTGCTGCTCGGCGATACTCGGCGCGGCGCGTGCCGGAATCTCCGCCGCCGGCGGATCGAGAAAGGCTGAAGAGTCCCTCAGCAGGCGCAATGCCGCTTGCGTCTCCGGACCCGGGTGCAGCCCATCGTCGATCTTTTCAAGACCGGTGGCCGTCAGCCGCTCCGTCAATTGCAGCGAAACAATCCTGTGCGCGATTTTCGCGTCGGGCTCATGCGACGTATCCACCAGAAGCATCCGCAACTGATCGACGGTCACACTCCGATTGCCATCCGACGGCTGGCCGCCTGCCAGCCCCGCCACAAACATCAAACCGATCAGCGCATGCATCATTCTCCGGCTCCGGGGAAATCCTCATCAACGTACCACGCCTCTCGCTCCGCCTTCAATCGCCTTTCGCTCACTCCTCCGCGCGCTTTTATGCGGTCGTTTCCCACTCGCGTCTACTGGCTCGCCGCCGGTATCACCATCTGCACCGTTGCCCCGAACCGGTGGTAATTGTCGAACCTGACCTCGTTGATCCGCCGCACCATCCGCGGCGCGAAATCGCCTTCCATCTGGCTCCGCGTAACCGAAACAGCCACGCTGTGGACCGGGCAGATGTAGCTCTTATCCCCTTCAATGGTCACCGAACCATAGTCGATCGCGACTCCGCCATCCGTGATCGGGTCAGATTCCCTGAGCAGCGCCTCGATCCTGACGCGCAAAATCGCCCCCGTGGCCGGATCGATCGACAGCTTACCGTGATATCCCGGTCTGCCATGATAAAAGTTGGCGATGCCACCAGATACCAGACCCTTGTAGTTATTCGGATCCTCGTAGCTCCGCACGCAGCAGTAATCCACCTCATAATGCGATTGCGCTTCCGGAACGTCGTACTGAAACCGCCGTGACCCCCGCAGGCGTTGTTTCCGAGTGACTCCAGTTGACCTTCCCGTGAGCGATATCGCGCAGGATCAACGCCTGCAAAGGACCGAATTCCCCTGTCGAAGTTAAACCCAACAAAATCGCTGCCTCCCCATTGACCCGTCGAGCCCCGGCCACCTCTTTTCGGTTGCGAAACGCGATCTCCTGGCTGAAGGTTCCGTCCGCGTGCATCTCCCCCGCGGGCGCCCAGCCGCTGTGGGCCACTATCGTCGGCAAACATGATCGGTACTTTGGAATCAGATGCGGAGATAACTTCTACTTTCAAATGAAATACATAACTCCCACTTGTTTTCGAGCCACGACTTACGAGTAACAACTCACAGTACTTACCAACATACCATCATGGAATCAAATGCATAACTGCCACTCGAAAAATCGCGACCGAATAGAATCAAATAAGTACGAGCTACGACCCCCAATCTTGTCCCGGGAGATTTTCCGCGAAGAGTCGCGCCACAACCCATCCACAACACTCCGCACCAGGTGTGTTAACCGAATCGCTAACACCAGGGGGGGTCGACGAAGAAGCGTTCTCAACCAAATCAACGAGATCCGGAGGGGTCAACCCCTCCATTCCGAAAATCCTGAGCGCCCGCCCTCACCCCATCGTCGGCGCCAGTCGCGTCAGCAGTCCGGCCAGTTGCTTCTCCACCGCGCGCCCCGTCTCCATCACTTCTTCATGGCTCAGCGGCTCGGCCTGCAGCCCCGCCGCCAGGTTGGTCACGCAACTGATCCCGAGTACCTCGATGCCCATCTGCCGCGCCACGATCGTCTCCTGCACCGTCGACATGCCGATCAGGTCCGCGCCCAGGGTCCGGAACGCCCGAATCTCTGCCGGCGTCTCGAAGCTCGGCCCCAGCACGCTCAGATACACGCCCTCGTCCAGCCTGAAACCCTCTGCGTGCGCCGCTTCATGCGCCAGGCTGCGCAGCCGCGCCGAGTACCCCTCGCTCATATCGAAGAACCGCGGCCCCAGACGATCGTCGCCCGCCCCGCTGATCGGGTTCCGTCCCGACAGATTAATGTGGTCGGCAATCAGCACCAGTTGCCCGCGCTGGAACGCCGGATTGATCCCCCCCGCCGCATTCGTCAGCACCACCTGCGTCACGCCCACCCGCCCCAGCACCCGGATTGGAAACACGACTTCCTCGGAGTTGTATCCCTCATACGCGTGCACCCGCCCCTGCATCACTGCGACGGGCACGCCCGCAACCGTGCCGATCACCAGCCTCCCGCTGTGCCCCGGCACCGTCGACTGGGGAAAGTGCGGGATCTCCGCAAACGGAATCGCGGTCTTCTCTTCCAGTTGCTCCGCAAACGCACCCAGCCCCGACCCCAGCACAATCGCGATCTTCGGCCGCAACTCCGTCCGCCGAGCTACGAATCCCGCCGCCCCCGAAGCCTTTTCAAACGATGTATCAGTCATAGTTACCGAATCAGGATCCCCACAATCGAAGCCGACATCAGGTTCGCCATCGTCCCGGCCAGCATGGCCCGGAATCCCAGCTTCGCCAGATCGTTCCTCCGGTTCGGCGCCAGCGCGCCAATCCCGCCGATCTGGATCCCGATCGAGCTCAGGTTCGCAAAACCGCACAGTGCAAAAGTCGCAATCGTCACTGACCGCGCCGCCAGCGCGCCACTCTTCGCCAGGCTGCCAAGATACGTGTACGCCACCAGCTCGTTCAGCACCATCCGCGTCCCCAGCAGATTGCCCACGGTCGGCGCATCGTGCCACGGTATCCCGATCAGCCACGCCACCGGCGCAAAGAAGAACCCCAGAATCGAATCGAGCGAGTGCGGAAACGGAATGTGATGATAGCCGAGCCAGTTGTGCATCCCGCCCAGAATCCCGTTCAGCAGCGCAATCAGCGCCAGGAACGAGATCAGCATGATGCCCACGTTGAACGCCAGCCGCCCGCCGTCAATCGTCCCCCGCGCGATCGACCCGATCAGATTCTCGTTCTTGGATTCATCGCTCTCCGGGATCCGCACCACACCCTCGGTGGCCGGCTTCTCCGTCTCCGGCACCAGCATCTTCGAGATCAGAATCGTGCCCGGCGCCGTCATGATGACCGCCGCCAGCAAACTACTCGCCGAAATGCCATACAGGATATACGCTGCCATGATTCCGCCCGACACATGCGCCATTCCGCTGGTCATGATCGTCATCAGCTCCGAGCGCGTTGCCCCCGGCAGAAAGGGCCGGATCGTCAGCGGCGCCTCGGTCTGACCCATGAAGATGCTCGCCGCCACGTTCAGGCTCTCCGCCCCCGAAACCTTCATCGTCCACAGCATCGCCTTGGCGAAAGCGCGAATGACGAGCTGCATGATGCCGAGGTAGTAGAGCACCGCAAAGAACGCCGAGATGAAGATGATCGTCGGCAGCACCTGAAACGCAAAGAAGCTCGTCCCAAACGCGTTCCCGATCTTCGAGTGCTGCGCCCCGAGGTCGCCAAACACGAACGTCGATCCATCGAACGCATAGGCCAGCAGCTTGTTCACCGCGCCGCCCGCTGCATGCATCACCTTCTGTCCAACCGTCCACTCGACCACGCAAAACGCGAACAGGATCTGCAGTGAAAGCCCCCAGACCACAGTCCGCCAGCGGATGGCCCTGCGGTCGGTCGAGAAGATCCACGCCAGCAACAGCATCGTCAGCAGACCCAGCACACCCGTGAAACGTCCCAATGCGTTCTCCTGAAGGTTGTCTCGAATTCTATGGGCGATGCCCGGCTTTCAGATAAGAATCTTTGTTCTCGGCCGAGATCACGTCTCGCACCAGCGCCGGCGACGCAGTCGCCGCATCGCCAATCGTCAGCGCCTCGGCCAACAGATGCTCCGGCTCGGCAAACCGCGCCTCGTCCTGCGCGAAGAGCGTTGCCAGCACCTGCCCGGCCTCGACGTTGGCCCCAAGCTTCACATGCATCTCGAGGCCGGCATGCGCCTCCACCGGCTCGCCCGCCTTCTCCCGCCCCGCTCCCAGCCGCTGGACGGCCCAGCCCACTTTGGTGCAGTCCGCTGCGACAAAGTACCCGCCGCTGGGTGCGCGAAACTCTCTCCGGAACCGCGGCTCGATGAAACCCCATCCCCGCATCGATGGCCTTCAGATCGCCGCCCTGCGCGGCCACCATCTCGCGAAAGATTCGCAGCGCCGATCCGTCCACCAGCTTCGCCTCCGCGACCTCCCTTCCCTCCTCCGCGCTTCCAGCCTTGCCACCCAGATACACCATCCACCCGGCAAGGATCAGCGACACCTCCCGCAAATCCTCGCTCAGCGCCGGCCGCTCCCCGCGAAGCAACTCCACAGCCTCGGCAATCTCCACCCAGTTCCCCGCCATGCGGCCCAGCGGCTGGCTCATGTCCGTCAGCACGGTCACCGTGCGCGTGCCCGCGCGCTCGCCCGTCTCCACCATCAGCGCCGCCAGGTAGCGCGCCTGATCCTCATCCCGCAGAAATGCACCCGACCCGGTCTTGACGTCGATCACCAGCGCATCCAGTCCGGCTGCCAGCTTCTTGCTCATGATCGACGCGCAGATCAGGTACGGATTCTCAACCGTCGCCGTCCGGTCGCGCAGGCTGTAGAGCTTCCGGTCGGCAGGCACCAGGTTCTTCGTCTGTCCGACGATCGAGGCGCCGCATTTCTCCAGCACCGTGCGCATCTCGCTCAGCGACAGCCCGGTCCGGTAGCCGGGGATCGACTCGAGCTTGTCCAGCGTCCCGCCCGTGTGCCCCAGCGCCCGCCCGCTGATCATCGGATCGGCCAGGCCAGCCGCAGCCGCGATGGGAGCCACCAGAAACGATGTCTTGTCGCCTACGCCGCCGGTCGAGTGCTTATCGACGGTCCTGCGCCCCAGGCCGGTAGGGTCCATCACCTCGCCAGAGAAGCGCATCGCCGTCGTCAGCGTGTCCAGCTCCGCCAGCGTCAGCCCGCGCAGAAAGACGGCCATCAGCCAGGCCGCCAGCTGCTCTTCCGGGATCGTCTCCCGCGCCGCGCCCTCGACGAGGAACCGGATCTCCTCGCCGGTCAGTTCCTCGCCGTCGCGCTTCTTCCGGATCAGATCGACTGCATGGAGGGCGGTCATGCCTCCGTCTCCGGCTCGAACGCGAACGCAAACGGAAAGAGCTCCGCAAAGCGCCGCGTCTGGGGCCCGTTCTGATCCGAGAAGCACACCACCGCATCCGGCGTCACAAATTCGCTCATCACCTGGCGGCAGGCTCCGCAGGGTGAACACGCTGCCCCGTCGCGATTGGCCACCGCAAAGGCGCGAACGCGCCGTCCCGGACCGCCCTCGCTGATGGCTCGGAACAGAGCATTCCGCTCGGCACAACTCGTCAGGCCGTAGGAGAGGTTCTCCACATTGCAGCCTGTCACCACGGAGCCATCGTCCAGCAGCAGAGCGGCCCCAACATAGAACTTCGAATACGGAGCGTAGGCGTTTCCGGCAGCCTTCAAAGCCGCCACGCGCAAGGTCTCCAGCGTTCTCTCATCGATCCCGGACATGATTCTGAGGCTAACCGGATCGTCTTCCCCCGGCAACAGCACTCAAGTTCCGCCTTCCCCCGTCCGATAAACCCATCGTGGACGACCTTACACGCGAATTCCTGCTCGAAAGCCAGGAGGGGCTCGACCGCATGGAGCGGTGCCTCACCGATCTCGAAACACGCCCCGGCGATGCGGAGCTTCTGGCTGACATCTTTCGGTCGGTGCATACCATCAAGGGCACCACCGGCTTCCTCGGCTTCAGCCGCCTCGAATCCCTCTCCCACGCCGGAGAGAACCTCCTCGGACTGCTGCGTGACGGCAAGCTCGCTGCCAACGCCGACATTATCAGCGGCCTGCTCTCCCTCATGGATATGCTGCGCGGCGTCCTTCACTCGATTGAAACCACGGGCGGGGAAGGCGAAAGCCAGGCGCAGGACAGTGCCATGATCGAGCGCCTGGAGCGACTCCAGACGGGCAGAGCGTCGGTCGCCGTCGCTGAACTCGTTCTGGCGCAAGCCGCCGTCGCTGCACCCGTTCGTCCAGCCCGGCCGCACAAGCCGCGTGCTCCGCGCAAACGCCACTCCGCTCCATTACCCGACGCAGGAACCGCCTTCCCCGGTTTCTCCCGAGGAGGCAGGGCCGTCCAGCGAAGCCAACGAATCGCCGCGGGATCCGGAACCGGAGCCTCGCTCCGTTCCCGCCGTCGCAGCCTCCGCGCTTCCTGGGCGGCCCGCGAGCGAGCCGGCACCTGAAGTGCAGGCTGCTTCGTCGTCGGGAACCGCCGACTCCACGCTGCGGGTCGATGTCGAGCTTCTCAACCGCATGATGAACCTGGTCGGCGAGCTGGTGCTGACGCGTAACCAGATCCTGCAGACCACCAGCGCCGATCCCGGCTTTGCCCTGCTCGGCCGCCGCCTCGACATGGTCACCGCCGATCTGCGCGAATCCGTCATGAAGGCGCGCATGCAGCCGGTGAGCCACGTCTTCTCGCGCTTCCCGCGCCTGGTCCGCGACCTGGCTCTGGGGCTGGACAAGAAAGTCCGCCTCGAGATGGAAGGCCAGGAGACGGAACTGGACAAGAGCCTGCTGGAGGCCATCCGCGATCCGCTCACCCATTCCATTCGCAACGCTGTGGACCATGGCATCGAGACGCCCGCGGTTCGCCTTGCCGCCGGCAAACCGGCCGAAGGCGTGGTACGCCTGCGCGCCCTTCACGAAGGCAGCCACGTCGTCGTCGAAGTCCACGATGACGGCGCCGGAATGAGCCTCGACCGCATTCGCCGCAAAGCGGTCGAACGCCAGCTGGTCACGCCGCAGCGCGCCGAACAGATGAACGAGCGCGAGATCCTGCAGCTGATCTTTCTGCCCGGATTCTCCACGGCCGAAGCGGTTACCAGCGTCTCCGGACGCGGCGTAGGCATGGATGTGGTGCGCACCAATGTCGAGAAGATTGGCGGCAAGGTCGATGTGGAAAGTCAGGCCGGCAGGGGCTCCATCCTGCGGCTGCGCATCCCGCTCACCCTGGCCATCATTCCCGCGCTGATCGTGCGCAGCCGGGGCCAGAACTTCGCCGTGCCGCAGACCGCACTGACTGAACTCGTGCATCTGAGCGCCGGCGAGTCCGACAGCCGCATCGAGCGGATCGAGAACGCCGCTCTCTATCGTTTGCGCGGCCACCTTCTTCCCCTCATCTTCCTCGACCGGCTCCTGCAGCAGTCTGCGCGTCCGAGCGATACTCCCTGCGATATCGCCATCCTCAACGCCGATGGGCGCCGCTATGGCCTCGTCGTCGATGGCCTGGCGGATCCCGAGGAGATCGTTGTCAAGCCTCTGGCCGCTGTGCTGCGCGAGATTGGCTACTACGCCGGAGCCACGATCCTCGGCAACGGCGAAATGGCGCTCATCCTGAATCCAGGCGCGATCGCTCAGAACGCCAACGTCGGTCTCTCTTCGGAAAATGAAGAGGCACTCAGCGAAGACAGGAAGGCCGACCGGCAGGATTATCTCCTCGTGGAAGCCGGCAGTCGCCGCGCCGCGTTGCCGCTGGAAACCGTGGTCCGTATCGAACGCATCCCGCGCTCGCGCATCGAGCGTGCCGGTTCGCGGCCCGTTCTTCGCTTCGAAGGGGCGCTGCTGCCGCTGGACGATGCCGCCGGCGATTTCATCGACGCGGGCAGCGATCCCGACGCGCAGACCACCGTGGTGGTTTGCCGCGATGGCCGCCGCCACGTCGGAATGACCGTGTCCCAGGTCCTCGACGTAACCGGAGGAAGCCAGCTCCAGGAGGCAGGCTCCGGCCTCGCCGCTGAAGGCATCACCCTCCTCCACGAAAAAGTCACCAGCATCGTCAATCTCACTTCGATTCCGCCCCTGGAGAACGTTGCTGACGGCAGCCCGGCGGAGTCTGCGTTCTCCCTGGAGGAAATACGATGACCCCACCGCATGCAAAACACACCGAGGAAGTTTGCTCGGTCGTCGTTGGCGACACGCTCTATGGGATTCCCATCGCCCACGTCCTCGAGATCCTCGGCAAACCGGCAACCCAGCCGGTTCCGCTGGCGCCGTACTTCGTCGGCGGTCTGGTGCACTATCGCGGCGAGGTCCTGACGGCCGTTTCGCTGCGCCGCCTGCTCGGCATGGAACCGGCGAAGACGCCGGAAGATGTGCTGGTCTTCGAAACCGGCGGCGGACTGTTCGGACTCTTCGTCGACTCGGTGGGCGAAGTGCTCCATGTGTCAGGCACCGACCACGAGCCCAATCCGGCCACGCTCGACGCGCGCCGTCAGGCTCTTTTCGATGGAGCCTGGAAGCTCAAGGATCGACTCCTCGTCGGACTCGAACCCGAGCGCCTCGACCCGATGCGCCTCGCCGGCGCCTTCCCCGCCTGAGGCTGGTGGGCTGCGGAAAGGAGACCTATGCGCGCGCTGGTGGTCGACGACTCACGTTTCATCCGCAACTACCTCCACTCCATCTTTACCGAGCACGGTGTCGAGTGCATCGAGGCCGCCGACGGAAAGCAGGGCCTGGCGTGTCTGCGCGCATCCGGCCCCTTCAGCGTCGCGCTGGTGGACTGGAACATGCCCGTCATGTCCGGCTTCGAAATGCTTCAGGCGGCCCGCGCCGACCACTCGCTGGACGCGACCCGCATCGTCATGGTCACCACCGAAGCCGAAAATGACCACATCGAAGCCGCCCTTCTGGCCGGCGCCGACGAATACATCGTCAAGCCTTTCGACGAGGGCGGGCTCTTCGACAAACTGCGCATGGCAGGGGTCGACGAGCTATGACCCTGGTTTCCCCGCCCGCAGCGCGCAGAGTTCGGGTCCTTCATATCGATGACTCGGCGGTGATGCGCAGTCTGCTGCGTATGGTGCTGGAGCCCCAGCCTTCGATCGAAATTGCCGCCACCGCCTCGTCTGGCCAGGACGGCCTGGCGGCGTTTGAAAGGGTCCATCCGGACCTGGTCCTGCTGGACATTGAAATGCCAGGCATGAATGGCCTTGAGGTCCTGTCGGCCATTCGCCGTCACGATCGCCGCGTGCCGGTCATCATGTGCAGCACCCTCACCTCACGAGGGGCCCGCATCACGATCGAAGCCCTGGCGCGCGGAGCCACCGACTATGTCACCAAGCCCGCTGCGCAGAACGGGGTCCGTGAGGGCGTTGACACGCTTAGCCGGGAGCTGCTCCCGAAGATCTCCGCCCTGTTTCCTTCCGAGCCCCGTCCCGCCCTGCCTCCCGCGGCCGTGCGGCCAGTCGCCGGCCCGACGTCTTCATCGGCTTATCCGCCGAAGATGGTTGTGATCGGCGTCTCGACCGGCGGCCCCGCCGCGCTCGAAGTCATCCTGCCTAAAATTCCTGCCACCTTCGCTCTGCCGATCCTGATCGTGCAGCACATGCCGCGTCTCTTTACCGGACTCCTTGCGGAGCGCCTGAACAGTCTCTGCAACCTCCGCGTCCGCGAGGCCGCTCCGGACACCCGTGCCGAGCCCGGCGTGATCGATATCGCCCGCGGCGATTGGCACCTTGAGATCCAGCGCGACCTGCGCCTCCATCTCAACCAAAATCCTCCGGAGAATTTCTGCCGCCCCTCGGTCGATGTCCTCTTCCGTTCTGCCGCACAGGTCTGTGGAGGCCGTGTGCTCGGGGTCATCCTCACCGGCATGGGTTCCGACGGACTCCAGGGCTCGCGCGCCATCCGCACTGCCGGGGGTTCGATCCTGGCACAGGACGGAGCCACCAGCGTTGTCTGGGGCATGCCCGGCGCCGTCGCCAACGCCGGACTGGCGAACAAAGTCCTTGCCCTCGATGCCATCCCGGCCGAGATTCTGCGCCTCACCTCTTCCCCGGCTGCGCCGGCTCTGCGCGTGGGGGCCGTTACCCGATGAGCGCCTCCCCGATCGATTACGAATACCTGCGCACGGTCGTCCTGCGCAATTCCGGCAATCAGGTGGACGTGAGCCGCAACTATCTCTTCGAGTCGCGCCTGCAGGGGCTGCTTCGCAACCGCGGCTTCGATTCGCTCACCCAACTCGTCTCCGCCCTCCGCTCCGGCAACGGCCGCGCCCTCGAACGTTCGGTGGCGGAGGCCATGACCATCAACGAGACGAGCTTCTTTCGCGATACGGCAACCTTTGACTACCTTCGCGAAACGCTTCTCCCCGCACTGATTGAAAGCCGCCGCGATACGCGTACCCTGCGCTTCTGGTCCGCCGCGAGTTCCTCGGGGCAGGAAGCGTACTCCATCGCGATGATGCTGCGTGAGTACTTCCCGCTTCTTGCCGGGTGGCGCATCGATATCCTGGGCACGGATCTCTCCGCCGATATGGTGGCTCGCGCCAGCGCCGGACGTTACCAGCGCATCGAGGTGAACCGTGGCCTGCCTGCGCGCCTGCTGATCAAATATTTCGTCCGCACGGACGACGATTGGGAAGTTCATCCCGACCTGAAGCGGCTCTGCCGATTCCAGCAGCGCAACCTCTGCCAGCCTGCCGGCCTGCCCGAGACCTTCGACGTCGTCTTCCTGCGCAACGTGATGATTTATTTCAATCAGGACACGCGCCGTCAGGTGCTTCTCACGATCCACCGCGCACTGCCGGCCGACGGTATTCTCTTCCTCGGCCTCAGCGAGCAGCCCCGTATGGACTCCCACTGGCAGACGATGCTCACGCCGAAAACGGTTTGGTACAAATCGATTCGCTAGCAACCGCTCGCACTTCGCTCGTTTTCACGCTCGGTTTTTCGCTCGGTTCTGACTCGCCTTTCCGCTCGCTACTCGCTCGGCTATCCTCACCTCAGGCATGGATCCACTCGCCCTCTTCCATCCCATCACCCGCGACTGGTTCCGCTCGACTCTCGGCGAACCCACCGCGCCGCAGCGCCTTGGCTGGCCTGCGATCGCACGCGGGGAGAGCACGCTCATTCTTGCTCCCACGGGCACAGGCAAAACCCTTACCGCCTTTCTGTGGTGCCTCGACCGACTCATGTTTCGCTCTCCGCCCGAAAGCGGCGATCCGGAGTCCGCTGCCGGCCAGGCTCGCGTCGTCTACATCAGTCCTCTGAAAGCCCTCGCGGTGGATGTCGAACGCAACCTGCAGACGCCGCTGCAGCAGATCGCGCCGCTTGCCCGCAGCGCCGCCGTGCCCTTTCGCCTCCCGGAAATCGCCATCCGCACCGGCGACACACCCCAGACCGAGCGCGCCCGCTTCCGACGCCATCCCGCCGACATTCTCATCACCACTCCGGAATCGCTCTACCTGCTGCTGACTTCCGAATCCGCCTCCGCTCTTCGCACTGTCGACACGGTGATCGTCGACGAGATCCACGCGCTCGTTCCGACCAAACGCGGCGCACATCTGGCTCTCAGCATCGAGCGTCTCGAAGCGATCTGCGCGAAACCTCTCCAGCGCATCGGCCTCTCTGCCACCCAGCGCCCGCTCGAAGAGGTCGCGCGTTTCCTGGGCGGAAGCGATCCTCCAGCGGAGTTCTCCGAGACGACCGCCGCGCGTCCCGTCACGATCGTCAACGCCTCAGGTCCCAAGCAACTCCATCTCAAAGTTGAAGTTCCCGTCGAAGATATGAAGGGCCCGGATCCCGACCCCGCTCTTCCGCCGGATTCACCGGCGAAGCGCGCATCGATTTGGACCACGATTCCGCCGCGCCTGCTCGCCATCATCCGCCGCCGCCGGTCCACGCTCATCTTCGTGAACAACCGCCGCACGGCCGAACGGCTCGCCGGCCTCATCAACGATCTGGCCCAGGAACCTCTGGCTCGCGCTCATCACGGCTCACTTGCCCCCGCGCAGCGCGCCGAGATCGAAGACCAACTCAGGAAGGGCAGCATCCGAGCCGTCGTTGCGACCTCTTCCCTCGAACTTGGCATCGATATGGGCGCCATCGATCTCGTGATCCAGATCGAGTCGCCGCCCTCGGTCGCAGCCGGCATGCAGCGCATCGGCCGTGCCGGGCACAAAGTCGGCGTCGTCAGTGAAGGCATCATCTTTCCAAAGTACCGCGCCGATCTGATCGCCTGTTCCGCGGTTACGCGTGCCATGCATGAAGGCCATGTCGAAGCCACCTCCATTCTGCGCAATCCTCTCGATGTTCTCGCCCAGCAGATTGTCGCCACCGTGGCGCAGCCGCCTGCTCTCGCTGAACCTCGCCTGAAGGGCCAGCCCCCGCGTGAACCCGCGATACAGGCTGATGAACTCTACAACCTTGTTCGCCGCGCTGCTCCCTTTACGACGCTCACGCGCGCCACGTTTGACAGCGTCCTCGACCTGCTCTCCGGCAAGTACCCCTCCGACGAATTCGCCGAGCTTCGTCCGCGCATCACCTGGGACCGCGTCGCCGGCCTCCTCACCCCGCGCGAGGGAGCAAAAATCCTGGCCATTCTGAATGCCGGTACGATCCCGGATCGCGGGCTCTATGGCGTCTTCCTCTCCGGCGAGCATAAGAAGCCGGTCCGCGTCGGCGAGCTCGACGAGGAGATGGTCTTCGAATCGCGCGTCGGCGAGGTTTTCGCTCTCGGCGCGTCCACGTGGCGCATCGACGAAATCTCCCACGACCGCGTGCTGGTTTCGCCGGCGCCAGGTCAGCCCGGCAAGCTTCCCTTCTGGCATGGCGATCAGGCCGGCAGGCCGCTCGAATTCGGCCGCCGCATCGGCGCACTGGTACGCGAAATTCACGCCCTCCCGCCGAACGCTGCCATCAGCCGTTTGGTCCGCGAGCACGACCTGGACGCGCAGGCAGCGGAGAATCTCCTCCAGTTCCTGACTGACCAACAGGCCGTCACAACGGCGGTGCCCGATGACCGCACCATCGTCATTGAGCGCATTCGCGATGAACTTGGCGACTGGCGCGTCTGTGTCCTCACCCCGTTCGGCAAGCGCATCCACACCCCATGGGCAATGGCCGCCGCTGCGCAGATTCTTGCCGCCGGCGGTCCTCACATTGAAACCATGTCCACCGACGACGGCTTCGTTCTTCGCTTCCCCGATACCGATGCACCGCCCGACCCCGCCCTTCTCCTGCCCAAAGCCGACCGCGCCCAGGACCTGGTCGTCCGCCAGCTCGGTTCGACCGCGCTCTTCGCGGCAAAATTCCGCGAGGCCTCTGCCCGCGCGCTTCTTCTTCCGCGTCGTCGCGCACAAATCCGCGCACCCCTGTGGCAGCAGCGCAAACGCGCCGCCGATCTGCTCGCGGTCGCCTCGCACTATCCGGACTTTCCTATGATTCTGGAAGCCCATCGCGAGTGCCTTCGCGATTCGTTCGACATGCCCGCACTGCTCGACGTTCTTCGCTCCATCGAGGAGGGCGAGATTCAGGTCCATGTCGTCGATACGCCCAAGCCGTCGCCCTTCGCGGCATCTCTCCTCTTCGGATACACCGGCAACTTCATCTACGACGGCGATGCGCCGCTTGCCGAACGCCGCGCGGCTGCTCTCTCCATCGATCAGTCGCTGCTCGCCGACCTGCTGGGCGAGGCCGATCTCCGCGAACTCCTCGACCCCATCGCCCTCTCCGAAGTTGAAGCCAATCTCCAGTTGCTTGGCGAAAATCAACGCGTCCGCAATGCGGATGGCCTGCACGACCTTCTGCTCCGCCTCGGCGATCTCTCACGCGATGAAATTGCGCAACGCGTCGCCACTTCCGACATCCTCAAGTCCCTCAACACGCTCGTCGTTGCGCGGCGCATCGTCCCCGTGAAGATCGCCGGGCGGGCCCGCTACATCGCCGTCGAAGAGGCTGCCCGCTATCGCGACGCCCTCGGTCTGAAACTTCCAGGCGGTCTTCCGAAAGCTCTCCTTGCTCCGGTCGCCGCACCGATTCTTGAAATCGTTCGTCGCTATGCCCGCACGCACGGACCCTTCACCCCGCGCGAAGTTGCGGCTCGGTTCGGACTCGACACACCTCCCGTCGAAGCAGCCCTGCGCACCCTTGTTCATGACGGCCGAGTTCTTGAAGGTGGATTCCGTCCTCAGGCGGCCGGCCGCGAGTATTGCGACGCCGAATCCCTGCGCCTTATTCGGAATAAGTCACTGGCACGGTTACGAAAGGAGATTGAGCCCGCCGAGCCGCGCCTTTTCGCCCGCTTCGAAACTCACTGGCAGGGCGTTCTGCAAAAGCGCAGAGGCCTCGATGCCCTTCTCGATACGATCGAGGCCCTTCAGGGCGTACCTCTTCCCGCTTCGCTCCTGGAGTCGCGACTCCTGCCGGATCGTATCGCGCGCTATTCGCCCGCGGATCTGGACACGCTGATCGCGGCGGGCGAAATCGTCTGGTGCGGTGTCGACAGCATCGGGGAGCACGACGGCCGTATTGCCCTCTATCTCGCCGACAGAATCGCGAACCTGCTCCCACCGCGGAACACGCCCAGCGCGCCGAGCTCACCTCGTGAGGAAACGATCGTCGACTTCCTCGGCCGCGCTGGCGCCACTTTCTTCGCCGATCTGCACGATGCCACAGGCGGCGGCTATCCCGGCGAAACCGTCGATGCGCTCTGGTCGCTCGTCTGGCGCGGCCTGGCCACCAACGACACACTCCATGCTCTCCGCGCTTACATTGCCAAACCGGAAACTTCGCGCTCCTCGAAGCGCGCTCACAACCAGCCCGCCTTTCGATCCCGCCGAACTACGCCGCCCGCCGCGCAGGGCCGCTGGACACTCGTTCCCACGCCGGAGCGAACCATGCCGGCACAACAGACCGCATGGTCGCACGACCTCGCCCAGCAACTCCTCCGGCGCTATGGCATCGTCACCCGCGAGACCGTCTCCCAGGAGAATCTCCCCGGCGGTTTTTCCTCCATCTATGAAGTTCTCAAGGCTCTGGAAGCTCAGGGCCGCGTGCGTCGCGGCTACTTTGTCGCCGGACTGGGCGGCGCGCAATTCGGTCAACCGGCTGCCGTCGAACTGCTGCGCTCGCTGCGTACTTCCATGCCCGATCAGCCCGAGATGATTCTGCTCGCGGCCTCCGATCCTGCCAACCCGTGGGGCAGCATCCTGCGCTGGCCCGCCCCGGACTCTGCCGCTCCTGACAACGCTGCCGTCCTCACCCGCAGCGTCGGCGCCAACGTCATCCTGCGTAATGGCGATCTCATCGCCTGGTTTCGCCGCAATAACCCGGCCTTGCAGGTCTTTCTCCCCGCGGACGAGCCGGACCGCTCCACAGTGGCGCGCGACCTCGCCCGCTTCCTCGCTAATTTTGCTCAGGAACTGTTACAGATTCCGGAAACCCGCCATCATGGCGGCCTCCTCATCGACGCAATCGCCGGCCGGCCCGCCCACGAGCATTTCCTCGCGCCCTTTCTGCTTGACGCGGGCTTCCGTCCTTCGCCTCGCGGATTCCACGTCCGCTATGTGCCGGCGGAAGCGCAGGGCTGATCGGCCGACTGCTCCACATTCCTCTGCGCGCCTTGTGCTCGGTCTCGCCAACCATCGGATCGCTAACCGCTCAGCTGCTTCCTAGTGGATCGTCTTCATGCGCCGCTGCATGAAATCCATCAGCAGATACTCGCCCAGCGTCTCCGGCGTCGTGAAGTACGCTTTCCCGCGGCACATCTGCGACACCTTCTGCACAAACTGAACCAGACCGAAGTCCGATGCCAGCATGAAAGTGTTAATCATGATGTTCTGCCGTTTGCAGCGCGCCACCTCTTCCAGCGTCTCACTCACTACCAGCGGATCGAGCCCGAACGCGTTCTTGTAGATGCGCCCGTCCGGCAGCGTCAGGGCCGACGGCTTGCCATCGGTGATCATCACGATCTGCTTCATATCCTTTCGCTGCCGCGACAGAATACGCTGCGACATGCGCAGACCCTCGCGCGTGTTTGTGTAGTACGGACCCACCTTCACCCGCGCCAGCTGCGACACCGGCAGCTCTTCCGCCGAATCGTGAAACAGCACCAGCGACAGCGTGTCCCCGGGAAATTGCGTCCGGATCAGGTGCGCCATGGCCATGGCCACCTTCTTCGCCGGCGTGAACCGGTCCTCGCCGTACAAAATCATCGAGTGCGAACAGTCCAGCATCACCACCGTCGCGCACGAACTCTGATACTCGCTCTGGTGCACCTGCAGATCGCTGTACTCCAGGTTCAGCGGCAGTGTCAACCCTTCGCGCGCGATCGCACGCTTCAGCGTTGCCGGCCCATCCAGATTGAGCGTGTCCCCAAACTCATACGGCTGCGATCCGCCGCTGGTTTCCACGCCCGTCGCCCAGTGCCGCGTATCGTGCCGCCCGAAATTCGATTTGCCGAGCGATCCGAGCAGGTCGCGCAGCGTCTTGTATCCCAGAAAGTCCAGGCTCTTGTCGGTCACCTCGAATCGCGCGTCCTGCGCCTGGCCCATCTGGCCAGCCTGCTGCGTCACCTGTCCCTGCTGCTGCGGTGAAGTCGTCGAGATGTAGTTCTCGCGTTCCAGTCGATCGATCAGCTTGTCGATCAGTTCATCCAGCTTGCCCTCGGCGGACATCTGGTCGATCTTCTGCTGGAGGCTTTCGTCAAACGCATCGCCTTGCTCGAGCGCCCGGCGCAGGGCTTCCCGCAGGTCCTCCATCGTCTGATCGAGATCCTGGAACTCGGCAAACGGATTCTGGAATCCAGAGTCCAGCAGGTAATCGGAGAGCGCCTTGAGCAGATCGTCCATGCTCATCTCGCTCGCCAGATCGCCCGTGAACTTTGTGTACCGAACGCTTTTCATAGATAAGCCAGTAGCCTGTAGCCGGTGGCCTGTAGCGAGTGGTTAGAAACGATGGCTACAGGACCTCGTGCTGCGTTAGTTGAAGCTCCCGCGCCGGCTGCGTTTCGACTGCCACTGCTCATAGTCGCGCTCAGGATCGGCCCGCTCCACCCTCTCCGGCCGCTCCTGCGCCTTCTTCTGCGCGGAAAAGCTCCGCTGCTCAGTTCTGCTGATCCGCCGATGGGCGCACATCCCCTCCAGCAGAAATTCCGCAGCCGCTGTTACAGATTCAGGCCCATCGCTCAGCTTCACGCTCAGCGGAGCGAGCTTCTCCATCAATCCCTGAATCTGCTTCAGCTCCTCCAGCGTCGCCTTCGCCGCCTGATCGTCGGAAATCTTTACCGTCCCGCCCAGGTTGAACCATTGCTCGATCTGTTGCGTGTTCACATCGGCGAAATAGCGGTCGAACACTTTCCCGATCGCGGTTCGCACGATATCCCGCACAACCGTGTCGGCCCCTTTCATCTCGCCCTCGTATTCCAGCTCCAGCTTTCCCGTGATTCCCGGCAACGCCGTGTACAGATCGCCCACCCGCGGCACTACCCGCGTTTCTCCATGGATCAGAGCCCGCCGCTCCGCGTTGCTCACCGCCAACTCCAGCGTCGCAATCGGCAGCCGCTGGCTTACGCCGCTGCGCTTGTCCACTTTCTTGTCCTCGCGCGCCGTGAACGCAACCTGCTCGATCACCTCGCGCAGATACTGCGGAATCACAGCATCGCTCTGCTCGCGTACGGTCCACGCCTCCTGCGCGGTGATCGCGATTCCCTCTTCCAGCGTCTCCGGATAATGCGTGCGAACCTCCGAACCGATCCGGTCTTTCAGGGGCGTCACAATCTTTCCGCGCGCGGTGTAGTCCTCGGGATTCGCGCTGAACACCAGTGCGACATCCAGTTCGAGACGCACCGGATAGCCTTTGATCTGCACATCGCCTTCCTGCATGATGTTGAACAGCGCCACCTGGATCTTCCCCGCCAGGTCGGGCAGCTCGTTCACGGCGAAGATTCCGCGATTCGCGCGCGGCAGCAGGCCGTAATGCATCGTCATTTCGCTGGCCAGGTCGTGCCCGCCCCTGGCGGCCTTGATCGGATCCAGATCGCCGATCAGGTCGGCCACCGTCACGTCGGGCGTCGCCAGCTTCTCCACGTAGCGCGCATCGCGCGTCACCCATCCCAGCATCGTCGCGTCGCCCTGCTCCACAATCAGATCGCGGCACCGCCGGCACAGCGGCTTGTATGGATTGTCGCGAATCTCGCAGCCCGCCACATAGGGCATGTGCTCGTCCAGCAGCGCCGTCAGCGACCGCAGGATACGGCTCTTGG
The DNA here is from genome assembly GCA_963702285.1 of uncultured Acidobacteriaceae bacterium. Lineage (GTDB taxonomy): Bacteria > Acidobacteriota > Terriglobia > Terriglobales > Acidobacteriaceae > Palsa-343. Next base: position 100,278 of record CAVPCB010000069.1, read on the forward strand.
CCTGCCCACGCAGTCCCAGCAGGATGAAGTTCTGCCGCGACAGCACCGCGTTCACAATCTGCGGCACCACTGTGTCTTCGTATCCGATGATCCCCGGGAACACTGGCTGCTTCGCCTTGAGACGGCAGATCAGGTTCTCGCGCATCTCGTCTTTCACGGCGCGCGACCGCAGCCGTTTTTCGCTGTACTCCGCGCTCGCGCGCAGCTCGCCCAGTGTCTGCGGCAGATGCGCCGCGCGGGAATGCCCCGCCATCTCAGTCGTGCTCTGTCGAGTCGCCATCGATGCTCCTGTCCCTGGTTGCTCGTCGTGTGTCAGTGACGCCTTCTCGGTTGGACGCCTGAGGCGCGTCCACCGTCTCATCGCCGCTTCTAGTGTATGGGGAAGCTGGACTGCCCTGCCTGGTGCCCGGCATCTTTCGCGCTGAGACGCGGCAGCATTTCGTTGTAGAAGTCGCGCAGCTTCTTCGTCCGGTCCGCATCGGAGCGGCTCGCCAACAGCTGTTGCTTGAATCCAAGGTCCGACGGCAACGCATCGGCCAACTGGAAGGCCACCGGAGCGTTCAGGTCCAGGTGCGTCGCCGGCGGTTGGATCCCGGCCATCTGCAGCGTCGCAAAGTGCAGCGCCGCACAGTCCTCACGATCGTCCCGGGTCGAGCGCGCCCCCTCGTCATCGAAAAATTCCACGTCTGCCTGCAGGAAGATGCGCGACTCGTCGAGCCCTTCAATTTCGAACCGCTGTCCACCCTCGCAGAGGATGTCCATCCGCCCGTCGTCGTACCTCTGCACTACGCGCACGATCTTCGCCGCGCACCCGACGATCGACATCTGTTCCCCGTCGGCACGGACCACGCCAAATGCCTTTTCTTCGGCGAGGCATTCGCCCACCATCTCCCGATATCGATCTTCGAAAATGTGCAGGGGCAGCGCCGTGCCTGGAAACAGGACCGTGTTGAGGGGGAACAGGGGAATTCTCATGATCCTGACATTATGCTCGCGTCCTGCGTTCCCGTCTTGCACAATTGAGCTGTCATGCTCAGCGATGTCGGGCTCTGCCAGCCCGACGCAGTCGAACGAACCTCCCGAGCGTCTGCAATTCGACGCGTTTGCGCGTCGGAATTCGCGAGGGTTCCTCTATTCGGGGATCTCCATTTCATCCAGCATGGCCTGCATCTCGCGCGCCGCATGCTGATTCCCGGTCCGCTTCGCGCAGGCCAGCCCATCCACCAGCTTCTGTTTTGCCTCAGCATCGCGGCTGGCTTTCGCAAGCGTCTGCGCCGCCATAAAATACCCGCCGTGTAGTCCGGATGATCCTGCAGCAGCTGCGCAAACTCCGCCAGCGCCGCCTCTGTTTCCCCACGCCCCGAATACTCCATCGCCAGGCCGTAGCGCGCAAAGGCGTTCTTCGAATCCTGCTGGAGAATCTCCTTCAATCCCGTCAACTTTCATCCATGACGCCGCCTGCTCAGATCTTCGCCGGTTCGAAATTTTGGGATGCGCCGGCGCTGCGCGCTTCGGCTTCCCGGATCTCGCGCCGGCGCCCGGCCTCTTCAAATCGGCGCTTCTCGTCCTCGGTCTGGGCAACCAGAGGCGGTACCGGTACGCGGCGCCCCTGGGAATCAATCGCCACAAATGTCAGGTACGCCGAGGCGACATGGTGATGAATACCGGCGATGGTGTTTTCCACCCACGCTTTCACGCCCACTTCCATCGACGTCTTGAAGGCGCGGTTAACCGAGGACTTCAGGATGATCAGATCGCCCACATGAACCGGGCGCGATAAAGTCGATGTGTTCCATCGACGCCGTCACCACGTGGCTGCGCGCGTGCCGGAAAGCCGCGATTGCACCCACCAGATCGATGAAGTTCATCAGCCGCCCGCCCAGCAGGTTTCCGAGTGTATTCGCGTCGTTGGGCAGGATCAGCTCCGTCATCTCCGACTGCGACTGGGCCACCGTGCGCGCCGGCTGCGCGGGACCATTCTCATCCATGCGTCTCTCCTTCCTCTTCAGATTACAGGAGACCCACTACTCCCTATTGCCTGTTGCCTATACCCTGTTCTTATGGCTCACTCGCACACTCCGCCGCCTCCTGCTGCCCTGCCGGGCGTCAAGTCGATCGTGGCGATCGGATCCGGCAAAGGTGGCGTCGGCAAGACCACCCTGGCCGTCAACCTCGCCATCGCCCTCGCCAAACTCGGCCACCGCATCGGCCTCATGGACGCCGACATCTACGGACCCAACGTCCCTCTCATGCTCGGCACCTCGCGGCAGCCGACGGTTCTGCCCAATAATCAGATTCAGCCCAATGTCGCGCACGGCGTCAAAGTCATCTCCGTCGGATTCATCTCGCCCGGCGATAAGCCGCTGGTGATGCGCGGACCGATGCTCCACCAGATCATCCGGCAGTTTCTGCAGCAGGTCGAATGGGGCGAGCTCGATATGCTCCTCGTCGATCTGCCTCCGGGTACCGGCGACGTCGTCATCTCCCTGGTGCAGACCGTGCCGCTCACCGGCGCCGTGGTCGTTTCCACTCCGTCGGACGTTTCGCTGCAGGACGCGCGCAAGGCCATCGAGATGTTCCACCAGGTCAACGTTGAAATCCTCGGCATCGTGGAGAACATGTCGCACTTCACTTGCCCGCACTGCCATCATGAAATCGACATCTTCTCCCGCGGCGGCGCCGAACGCACTGCGAAGCAGTTCAACGTGCCGTTCCTCGGATCGATCGAGCTCGTCCCTGAGATTCGCCAGGGTGGCGACACCGGCATGCCCATCGCACTGGCCGGTCCCGAGTCTCCGCACGCCGCGCCGTTCTTTACGATCGCCAGTCACCTCGCCGAACGCGCACTCGCCCAGGCCGCCAAAACCGAAAACATCTTCGAGATCAGCTAGGACAAGTCTGTGAAAGCTGTAGTAATGCATGGTCCGGAAGACGTTCGCATCGAAAGCGTGGCCGAACCTGCGCGTTCTCCGGGAGAAGCCTTGCTGCGCGTGCGCCGCATCGGGCTCTGCGGGACCGACTTGAATTCCTGGCGCGGCAGGAATCCGCTCGTCTCGTTTCCCCGCATTCCCGGCCATGAGATCGCAGCGACAATTGTCGAGTTCGACGCGGATCATCCTCCTCACCTCAGTGTCGCCATGAATGTCACCCTGTCGCCCTACAACAGCTGCGGCCGCTGCTCGGCGTGCCGCAATGGACGCAACAATGCTTGCCGAAACAATGAGACCCTGGGCGTGCAGCGGGATGGCGCGCTGGCGGAGTATATCTCCGTTCCGACGAACAAACTGTACGCCGCGCAGCTGAATCTTGAGGAACTGTGTCTGGTGGAGCCGCTCACCGTGGGGTGCCATGCGATCGCCCGCGCGCAGGTGACCCCGAAGGACGTCGTGGCCATCTTCGGCTGCGGCGGCGTTGGGCTGGGAGCGGTGGCGGCGTCGGCCTTCCGCGGCGCGACGACGGTCGCCATCGACATTGACGACAAAAAGCTGGCTGTCGCGCGACAGGCAGGAGCCGCTCACGTCATTCATACACACCGGCAGAATCCAGCCGAGGTTCTGGCAGAACTCACCGGCGGCGAGGGACCCGACGTCGTGATCGAAGCCGTCGGTTCACCGGAGACGTTCCGCGCTGCGGTAGAGCTGGTGGCCTTTACCGGGCGCGTTGTTTACATTGGGTACGCGAAGGAGCCGGTGACTTACGAGACGCGCCTCTTCGTGCAGAAGGAGCTGAATATCCTGGGCACGCGCAACGCACTTCCTGACGACTTCCGCCAGGCGATTCAGATGCTGGAGCAACGTCGCTATCCGGTCGAGGCTGCCATTAGCACGATTGCGCCGATGGATCGGACTCCGGAGCTGCTGCGGGCGTGGAGCGCGGATCCGAGCCGCTTTACGAAGATCATGATTACGCTCGACCAGGGGACGACGGCTCAGCCGAGCGAATGACACACTCCGCGGCCTCTGGGAACGCTCCCCCGCAACCCGCAGATGGAACTGTTCCTCTGGTGCCGCAGGGCTACAAGGTAGTCTTCGCCCTGGTCACGACGCTGTTCTTCCTCTGGGGGATTCCGAACAACCTGAACGACGTTCTGATCCGCCAGTTCATGAAGTCCTTCGTGATCACGCGGTTTGAGGCGGGGCTGGTTCAGTCCGCGTTTTACCTTGGATACTTCCTCCTTGCCATTCCCGCGGCGCTTGTCATGCGGCGCCTCGGCTATAAGTCGGGTTTCGTGATCGGCCTGTCCCTCTACACGCTGGGCGCGGTTCTGTTCTGGCCGGCTGCGGAGGTGGGGCGCTATTCCTTCTTCCTTGTGGCTCTGTTCGTCATCGCCAGCGGCCTCTCGTTTCTCGAGACAGCATCGAACCCGTTCATTGCCCAACTGGGCGATGTGCGGACTGCCGCTCGCCGCCTGAACCTGGCCCAGGCTTTCAACCCACTGGGTTCGATCACCGGCGTGCTGATCGGGACGATCTTCATCTTCTCCGGCGTGGAACTGAATCCACAACAAGTGGCGGACCTGCAGGCTCGCCATGCGTACGCCGCCTACCTTCACTCCGAGACGCTGCGCGTCATCGCTCCCTATCTGGTGCTGGCCTGCATCACGCTGACCATGATGATCCTGATTGCCGCAACGCGTTTCCCATCCGCACTGGCGGCGGAAGAGGAGCGCGCTCGTGGATCGCATCGCGCGGCAGACCTGCTGCGTCCGCACTTCCTGATGGCGGTGGTAGCACAGTTCGCCTACGTGGGCGCCCAGGTGGGCACGTGGAGTTATCTCATTCCTTACATTCAAACCTATACAGGCGAGCCGGAGAAGTTCGCCGGCTATTGCCTTACCGGGAGCCTGGTTTTGTTCGGCGTGGGCCGCTTCTTTTCCGCGTGGCTCATGCGCTTTGTGCAGCCGAGCCGGCTGATGGCGATCTACGCGGTGATCAATACGCTCCTGGCAGCCGTCGGAGTTCTGTTTCCGGGCTGGACTGGCACCGTCGCGTTGCTGCTCACCAGCTTCTTTATGTCGCTGATGTTCCCGACCATCTTTGCGCAGGGGATTCGCGGGCTTGGTGAAACCGCGAAGCTCGGAGGCTCGCTGATTGTGATGGCGATCGTCGGCGGCGCCGTGCTGACACCGCTGATGGGCCTGCTCTCGGTTCACTTCGGAGGCTTGGCCGTTGCGTATATCGTCCCGGCTCTTGCGTACGTTTTGATTGCGTTCTATTCGTTTGCCGATGCCCGCATGACGAGTCCGGGCGCAGTCGCAACCGTTGTCTGAGAGGACGGATGGGCGTTGGGGAACGAGCCACTGGTGGGCGAGGCGGGAATCGAACCCACAACCCCCGGCTTAGAAGGCCGGTGCTCTATCCGATTGAGCTACTCGCCCGTGCCTGTTTCATTGTAGCGGTGACCGCCGCGCGGAGAACCCGCTCCCACGCAGCGCGGGCCGCCTGCGTATCCACTCCGCAACCTGCGGCATAAAGCGTGATGCCAAACCCCTCGCGCCCACTGGTCGTAGCTGCTCGTACAACAAGATCCACACGACCGCACGAGAGGGCCTCTGCCTGCAAGTGAGCCACAGTTTGGCGCACCCACGCTTCGTGCGTCACAAACGAGGCGAACCGCTGCGGATCGCGTGCGATCAGATCGATCCAGCTTGCCCAACCTGCGGCACACGCGCCCTGCGATTCACAGCCGAACTCGTCCGGGTCAATCTCGTCCGTCCCGAGCGCCCAGACATCGCACTTGCTCGTGAAGACTGGCGAGGCAGCGTCATTGAGCATGACGAGGGCATCGCGCAGCGCGGGTTCCGCGACTGCTTCGGAAACTGAATCGATGGAGCCGGGGCCGCTCCGGAGGTCGACAAAGCCTGGCCAGTCGGCATCGATCACCGGGAGACCGGCGCCAATCTCGACCGACCAGTCAGCCTCCATGACGGGCTCCGGCCGCATCCTGCATCAGAAAGCGAAGCAGGGTCGCCTCAGCCCATCGGCCGTCGTCTCCGACCGCCGTTGCGGGGGCGATGAAGGCACAGTGCCCGCCGTGCTGGGTCTCGATGAACGTGACCCAGGGATTCGCGACCAACGCCGCGCTCGTCTCCGGCAGAAAGCGGATGAACGGATCGTCGGCCGAGTGGACGACCAGTGCGGGGACGCGCAGGGTGCCTGCATACTTCGAGCTGGCGACGCTGTAGTAGTAGTCGTCGGCACTCGCGAAACCACCGTAGCGCGCGACGATGTACTCGTCGAAGTCGCGCATCGAGTGGATGCGATCCATTTGCGCGTCGGCGTAGATCCGCGGGTACATTGCGATCCGGCGGCGCACTCGAGCCAGCATCGAGCGCAGGAAGTGCCGCTCGTAGAGGCGATTCTGCGGCCGGTGCAGCGCTGCCGACGATACCGCCAGGTCCATCAACGGCGATACACCGACAACGGCTTTCAGCTCCCGCGGCGGGTTGCAGCTGACTTCTCCGGCCCAGCGGAGCACCAGGTTCCCGCCCATGGAGTAGCCAACCAGCGCGACGGCCTGCAGACCGTGCTCGCGAACGATGGTCTCCACCACGCGGCCTATGTCGCCGGATCGGCCCGAATGATAGATGGTGGGCGACAAGGCATCCGTCCCGCCACAGGTGCGCATGTTCATGCGAATTACGTTGAGCCCCGCGGCCAGAGCGCGCGCTGTGTTCCCCACGATGTACTTCGAATTCGACGAGCCCTCGAGCCCGTGTACCAGCACGATCGTCAGGCGCTGGCGCCGCACTTGTTCCGGCTGCCAGTGACAATGGCACAGCACACGGCTCGGCCCGTAGCCTGCTACCGGGCCGTCAACTTCGACCAGCAGGGCTTCCGGCTCAGGAAGGGTAAGGCGCCGCGGCAGGTAGTTCCCGGCCAGCGTCTGCAGATGTCCGCTGCGGAGCCAGCGGCGCGGAACGAACTGCGTCCACCACTCTGCCGGCTCTTCGATCCCGGACGACGCGAGCGCCGCTGTCATGGCTCGCCTTGTACTGCGGCCAGCACCTTCGCAGCCCAAACCGCGCCGGTCGGCTCCTCTTCGTGCTTGAAGTACGCGAAGACATCGCCCCGCCGCGCGCGCTCCTGCAGGTTCGCGGTGATCTCAGCCAGCTCCGCGTCGCTGTACTCGGTCTTACGACGCCGATAGCAGCTGAAGTCCGCGGTCGCAACATCGGGTGTTGCCAGGTCGTCGCTCTCGGCCACGCAGAGCGCTGCGTTGTGGCGCTCCAGCAGCTTGTAGATGGCCGGAGTCGAACCACGACTCGTGGCGGAACTCGAAGGCGATGCGGAAGCGGCAGGGCTTTGCGTCCGCCAGGAACTGTGCGAGGCGCGCTTCGTCGGCCTTGAAGTTCGGCGGCAGCTGGAAGAGCACCGGACCGAGACGCCCGGCTTCGGCGACGGGCGCGATGGCTCCAGCAAAGGCTTCCAGCGTCGGTCCGCAATCCTGCAGGCGCTGGAAGTGCGTGATCCGCTGCGGCGCCTTGAAGGAGAAGCGGAAGTCCGGGCTGGTCTGCGCGAGCCAGGAGTCAATCGCGGTCCGGCGCGGGAAGCTGCGGAAGGTGTAGTTGACCTCGACGGAGTTCAGGCGCGTTGCGTAGTACTCGAGGAATTTCTTTGAGGGCAGCTTCTCGGGGTAGAAGGCGGGCTTCCAGGTGGGATAGGCCCAGCCCGAGCATCCGACGTACACGCGGCCGCCGGTCGGTGGTGTTGCGTCGCTGGTCACTTGAGTCTGGAAGGGAATGTTCTGGGGCGGATAGTGGGGATCGAACCCACGACATCCTGAGCCACAGTCAGGCGTTCTGCCGCTGAACTATATCCGCCACAACAACCCTGATTGTAGCATTGCGCCAGAAGCGTCCGGTACGCTGGACGACGTGCAGGAGCGCATGCCCGAGCCCGCTCAACCCGAGATTCTGCCGCCCGAAAGCGCCGGTACCGCGACGCTGCGGCAGCGCGCGCAGCGGTGGTTCTCCGACGAGCGGATCGACCTGTTCGCGCACCTGCTCGACGACTGGTTCCACATCCCCTTCACGCCGATCCGCGATCGGACTCGACGGACTGATCGGGCTGATCCCGGGGCTGGGCGACATCCTTGCGGGCCTCGCGTCGTTCGTCATCATCCTTGCGGCGTGGATCCGAGGGGTGCCGTATGTGACCCTGGTGCGGATGATGGTGAACCTCGGCATCGAGGTCGTGGTTGGGTCGATCCCGATGCTGGGCGACGCGTTCGACATCGCGTGGAAGGCGAACCGGCGCAACTACAAACTGATGGTGCGGCATCTGCGGCAGCCTCGCCAGCACACCTGGAAGGACTATGCCTTCCTGGCGAGCCTGGTCGGGGGGATCCTGTTCATCCTGGCGGTGCCGTTCGTGGTGTTGCTGGTGCTGTTGGTGTGGGTGGCGCACCGGATGTAGGCGTTCCGGAATGCGGGACGGCCCTCGTCGTCAGCCCCCCCTCCCCCCTGGGGAGAGGACTGTGGCAAACCATTGAATTGGCTCGGGTTGCAGGAGGTCTGTTTTGGACTGCGGCAAACATATGAATCTAAATACCTTGCGGGTGGCACTTTGGCTCCGGCATCGGGATGGTCGTGGCTCGTCATCGGCGGCAACGAGAAAGGCTCGCCGCGGGCGGCGAGCCTTTCGTCCGGGAGAAACCTCTCCCAGTATTTTCAGGATCGCTTGCGGGAAAGAAGCAATGCAAGAAGAATCGGAGGGGGAGACGGTACGAAGGTCATGGGGAGCGGGAAGGAAGAAGTTGGAAGCGGGAAGCACGGTGGGACGGCGCGGGAGGGGTCGGGAGGGTGAGGAATTGCTGGGCTACAATCAGACGAGTCGGGGCGTAGCGCAGTCTGGTAGCGCATCTGCTTTGGGAGCAGAGGGTCGGGGGTTCGAATCCCTCCGCCCCGACCATTCCAAATCGTTGGCCATTCGAGATTTACAGGCCAGTCTGGCCGCGCCTCTGCTTTTTCCCGCTACAGCAGGTGTCGTCGATTTTGTAGCGGTCGGAGCCTCCGGGTATTCCCTCTGGTCCGCCGGTCCAAGATCCTTCAAACTTTGCGGCCAGGAAGCCCAGCAGAGTCTCCCGCTAGCTCATATCCCGCTTTTTTCGCTTTTCATTCCTTGCCACAATTACCGACGATTGCCAGTCGGCACTTTCGCCTGTGTACAACTGGGCTTGAAGTTATTATAAATTCGACCTTTACTTATACTATATGCATGACAATACGCGGGTACGATATATACTACTTCTTTCGATCTTGATAACGATTGCTCTAATTTCCTATTCTTTCCTTCGCAACAACCCATTCTTTTCCGTCCAGCAATCCGATCGCTCATCTAGCACCGCGCTTCATCAACAGGACCTAGTCGTCGGTCGCTACAACAATCAACAGCTCGGACTTTCCTTTGCCCTCCCCAACGGGTACCGTTTGGCGACCGATACAATGAAATATGTCAATGCTGAATTGGGATGTTCTCTCGCGAATTGGTCGCCTTCCACCGCTCAGGCCGTTGTACTCACCGTCAGCTCACCGACTCAAGAGCAACAATTCCTTGTGGCGGCAGAAGGACCAGCCCACAACACCAGCACTCTTAACCCGGCTGGAGCGCTGCCTCATAGCATATACATCGCACCCGTGGCTCTAACGATCGAACAGATCGAAGATACGCTCACCGCGCTACAAACCCATCACGCTGATCTCGTCAGTCTTTCCCCGATCCGGCATGAAATAATCGCAGGAGCAGTTGCAATTCAATACAGCGTCGCGAACGCCACTGACGGGAATAAATATGAAGTTGTCTATATTTCTCTTCCTAGCACGATTCGGTTATGCGCGGGGACAGATGCCAAAACACTAGTAGTAATGCCGAATATGAACCCAGATGTCACAGATGATTCCGCATTGAGCAGTACTATATCTAGCCTCGGTTTCAACTGAAAAGCCCGTACGGCCGACGCCGCCCTACAAGACTGTCAAGACAAACACCCAGACAAACACCCCGTCTCTCAAAAACTTGCTGGTGCCCATCCGTCATTTTTAAGGTCTTGATTGAACTGCGCCTCCACCTGCTCCAATTGGCTAGATGAGAGGCCGCTAAATCCGTAATTTTGGTCGCTCAGAGCCGTTCGTATGGCCTGAGTAGCCGTGAAGGCCCCTCCCCCTGCTTCATAGTAGTTGGCGGCTCTACGCGCTAAGTCCGGAATGTTGATTGCCGCCTGCATCTGCTGCTGTTGGGTCTTTGCCTGTATCAATCCGAGAATCGTTGATCCAAAATTGACAACGGAGCCTACGGCAGTCTTGGCTAGGGATTGAATAATCGCCCCCAAGTTGTCCCCGACGGTCGATGATATCGAAGCAGTCAAGAGAACCGAGTTGCCTTGGCCGGAATCGGCAGCAGAAAAACCGGACGGATCAGTGTATAGTTGCGGGTTATTTAGACTGTATGTGTACTTGTCAAGTGTTAGGGGCACGCTTCTCATGCCTTCAAACTGGTCCCTTGTCATAAATCGCCCGCTATTTGCATCATAGTATCTCGCCCTTAAGTAATAGAGCCCACTTCCTGCATCAAACGCTTGCCCTGTAAACATGAATGGATTCGTTGGCGGCGCCGGAAGAATCGAATTTCCCCAAGGATCGTATAGGTACGACCATTCCGGTCTCCCGGCTGCATCTGTCAACTGAATCACGCTGCCAAGACCGTCGTATTGATAAAAATCGTCGTCGCGGCCCTGCAGGGACTCGATCAGATTCAGGCCGTAGACATAGTCGCTGGAGGCACCGACATTGTAGGCGTCCTGGAGCACTACCGGCAGGGCGGCGCCTATGTCATTCACGTAGTTCTGCTGCGCGCCCCCAACGGACTGGCCCACCCGGTTACCGTCCCCGTCAGAGACAAACGAATTGGTCAGGCCGGCGCTGGCCACAGAGACGAGGCGGTTCGCGGCATTGAACGTGTAGGTCCATTTCAAATGCGTCAAGGAGTCTGCCACCGAGCTCGCATTCCCGTCGGCATCATAGGTATACGTCCGCGTACCTGCCGTGAGCATCCGATCCGAGGCATCGTAGCTGTACTTGACGGCCCCGCGGGGGAGCGATGCGGTGAGCCGATTGCCCACCGCATCGTAGGTCCAGGACATCTTCAATATCCCGGTCTGGGCGCTCGTGAGCTCGTTGAGCGCATCGTACCCGTACACCGAGGGGATTCCAGCTTCCGTCACTTTCGTGCGATCCCGACTGGGTCGAGGGTGTAGTTGAACGTGAGCCCCGGCCCAACGACGGCGTTCGCCACCGAGGTCAGCCGGTTCGCGGCGTCGTAGGCGAAAGTGATCCCGGCTTTGTTGGGATAGTGGACCGAGGTGAGATTGCCTGCTGGATCGTACGTGTATTGCGTGGCATGCGACAGCCAGTCAGCCACCACTGAAAGCCTCTCGTCGGCATCATAGCCGTACTCCACGGCTTTCCCATCGGGATACGTGAGGGAAGCCCTGCGACCGCTCGCGTCGTAGGTATAGGCTACGGTCTTGCTTCCCGGAAAGACCACGGAAACGAGCCGGTCCAGATCGTCGTACGTGTACGCCGTGGTCCCGGTCCAATCAGCCATGCTCGTGCGGTGTCCGTCGGCATCGTAGCTGTATGCCACATTCTTGCTGTCGGCATAAGCGACGGAGAGGAGTCGATTCAGCGCGTCATACGCGAATCGGTTTGTTTGCCCCTTGGCATCGGTCACGGCGAGTACATTGCCCGAGGGATCGTAGCTGTAGGCGGTCGCAAAGGAGAGAGGATCGATGGTCTTGGTGAGCCGATTAAGTGCGTCGTACTGGTAGGTGCTCGCATTTCCCTTGGCGTTCGTGAAACCGACACGGTTGTTGTCCGCGTCGTATGCGTATTTCGTTACGTGTCCAAGAGCATCGGTCACGGTGAGCAGATTGTTCACCGCATCATAGGTGTACGCTGTTTTGTGCCCGTTGGCGTCAGTGATCGATAACAGATTGCCGACCCCGTCATACGCAAACTTGGTCTGATGGCCAAGAGGGTCAGAGACAGTAGTCAGACGTCCGAGCGCGTCGTATGCAGAAGTCGCCGTATGCAGGTTTGGATCAGTGACCGACGTGAGGCGCCCGTCGCCGTCGTAGGCGAGGGTCGTCGAATTGCCGATGGCGTCCCTGATACCGGTGTGATCACCAGCTGCACTGTAGCTGAAGGTTGTGGTGTTTCCTAAAGCATCGGTTCTGACGGTAAGCTCACCAAAGGAGTCGTAGGCTAAGGCGGTCTTGTCGGCAAGCGCATCCTGAATGCCGGTGAGATTGCCGTGCGAATCGTAGGAGAAGCTGGTTGTCTTGCCCTTCGGGTTCGTCACTGTCAGGAGATCATTATTCGCGTCGTAGCTGAAGGCCGTCTTGTCCAACAGCGGGTCGGTCGCACTCGTGACGTTGCCGTCGACATCGTAGGCGAAGGAGGTCGTTTTCCCGTTCTGGTTCGTGACGTTCGTCAGGTTATTGTTGAGGTCGTAGGCGTAGCTCGTTGCGTGCCCGAGGGCGTCGAGGACGTTCGTGAGGCGCAAAGAACTGTCGTAGGTATGGACGGTGACCGCGCCACGAGCGTCGGTAATGGTTGTTTGGGCAGATGAAGGCGTGTTGTACGCGAATGTCCACCCATACCCCTGGCCATTCGTCTGAGACACTACGCGCCCTTGTGTGTCGTACGCATTCTCCAGCAGAGTGTTCCCATTGGGCAGCGTGATCTGCGTCACGTGATGGCTGGCGTCATAAGCATAGGTCGTCACCCCGCCCAACGGATCTGTGGCAGTCACGAGATCGTTCGCTCCATCGTACCGGTAGGTCTCATTGCGGCCCGTCGGGTCGCTCACGGTCAGGATGCGTCCTTGCGGGTCGTAGGTGAGAGTGAGACTGCGGCCTCCAGAAGCGGTAATGGTAACGAGATTTCCGTTACCGTCGTAGGCGAGCTGGATCGCGTTTCCATTCTTGTCCTGAATGGCGATGAGTTTGCCCGCAGGCGAGAAAAGGTATTGGCTCTTACTCTTCTGAGTCAATGTAAAGGTCTGATCTGCGTTGGCAACCAGCGAGTTGTAGACGCCGGCCTGCGGGACGTACGCGCCGCTCGTAAGCGTGTAGGTCTCCCCATGGCCGTCGCCCCATCTGATGGTCGCCACTCCCGCCGCGGTTTGGCCGAGCAAAATGTTGTATGCATGATTCCAGTTGGCTCCCAACGGACCCGCGAAGCTGTCGATGGAGTTGTAATGGCGCTGGAACGAGAGCGGGAAACCTCGCGCTGGAATTGTGAAATCCGTGTGCTCGTAATAATAGTCGCCGCTTCCCGTATTGACGGGTTCTGGAGAGTATCCCGAAGTCGCGTTGTTTGAAGGAGCCCCACTTCCAGCAGGGGGAGGAGCCGGTTGCGGAATAACGACCGCACCGCCCGCCAAAACCGAATAGACTTGCGGAGTGCCGTTACGAGAGGAGACGAACGCAACCCTCGACGAATCAGGCGACCACGTTGGCTGATCACCGCCGTTCGTCGTTATCTGCGCAAGTCCCGATCCGTCGGCATTGATGGTCCATATCTCAGATCTTCCCGTGATGTTCGATGCGAATGCAATTCGATTGTCGGTCGACCAGCTCGGGTGCCAGTTAATGACGTGGCTTGGGCCTCCTCCGCTCGTGGTGAGTTGACGAACTAGCGTCCCATCGAGCTTGTAAATATAAATATCAAACGCATAATAGTTGGAGTCCGATATCGTCGCAGCAACTAGCATGGAGCTATCGGGTGAAAATGACATCCCGACCACGGAGTCCGTATTGATGTTCGGACAATTAAGATTGAAAGAGCCTATGATCTGCCCGTATGTATTGTTGTTTTGTCCTGCCAATGTGCTGACCGGAGCGATGTGGAGGTCTGTGTGCGACGGGCATTGACCGGCATAGGATGTTAGAGCGTCCCACGCAGCCGTTGTGCCGTCGGGCGACACAGCGAGCCATTGTCCGCCAAGTCCGCCCGGTACGAAGATCAGCGTTTCGAAGTCGGGACTGTTTCCGTTATACACAGGGCGGTTTACCGGAAGGGGCGGATTCGCGGACAGCGTGAATCGATCCCACTCCCAGAAGAAGTTGTTATTGAGAACAATGAGATCGCCGGTAGATCCCAGCCACGCAGGATTTATGATGCCACCATATAGATGTGGCTCCGTGGTCAGCTGTTGGAGATTCGTTCCTGTCGGCGACACTTCCCAAAGGTCAGGATTCGCACCTCCAGGAAAGGATGCGAACACGATTGATCTGCCGTCTGGAGACCATGCGGGAACCTGATCTGTACTCCCGTCGTTCGTAAGACGCGTGAGGCCTTGTTCTTGCCCTTGAAGAAGAGCAGCAGACAGCGCAAGGCACAGGGAGACCACCATTGAAAGACGGTTCGACATATCGTCGCTCCTATCGCCGGAATTCCTGATAGTCAAGTTGTATATTGAATGTTCGGTGCGAGGCGAAGTTACCGCAGGCAAATCCAAAAGTCAAAATAAACGATAATTTGCCAGAATCACCGGAGTTTATCCTCCGGTAATCACAGGTAACCAATGCGAATCCCCCGGTTGATTCCATTAGAGATGGGACGGATTTCATTGTTGACTGCGCTCGCCGGGCAAGGGGGTCTACCGGCCACGAGAGCGGCGGTGGCCGTTATGGTGCCGGTTCCGAGAAACGGATCAAGCACTATATCACCGACGAAACTGATGTACCCGCTGAACATAATCCGCATTTGCTCCATCGTCCTTTCGATCAGGAAGGTGGGAATTTGAGTTCCTATGTCCGTTTGTAGGGATTCTACAGCCGGGCCAGTAAGAAGATCAGGGTTTGCCAGTGACACGGATTGTCTCCCACCGATGAGATCCTCCGTTTGCCGCAAGCGCCACTCCGCTGCCGATGCGTACCAGCCGAACCGGGCGTATCGGCAACCTCTCCATTTCGAGCGCGACCGCTGGCATCGTGATCTTTCCCGCTACATCAGGCGGTTCGTCCGGTGAAGCACTTCGACCGGCAGGCTGATGCTATGGACAACCACGTTCGAATCCGTCGTTTCGGAACGGAGCGCCTCTTCCGCTCTCAGCGTGGAGCACCCCTTCTTCAACCCCTTGGCGATTTGAGCCCGAAGTCTAGCGATATAGACCCGGAGCGACGGGCGAGTGAAGTGCGGGGCGTCCTCGATCCGTTCACATGAATGAGCGCCGAGCTGGCGGTAAAAAGGATTGGACGTGAGGATGCGCTCCATGCGCGCAATGCTGAGCGGCGTAGCATGATGCTGCACCAAACAGTCGCATAGGATGAGGCTCGGCAGCGCGAGAGGGATCGGAATCTCCTGCTCGGTAAACTGCAGATAACAGCGGTCGATAGTTTCGCCGGGCAAGCATAGCGTATCGCGGCCGTACAGGTACTCTTCCATCTCACCGCATCAAGGTCGCTTAGTACTGAATCCGCCTGCTCCCCGTCGAGCATCGATGCATCGGACTTCGGTATTGACCGACTTTCGATTGCCATTCGGCCCTGTTGGAATTCCTCGTCAGAGATCATGCGATCCACTTTTATTCGGATGAGTTCTTTCATCTGTTCCGCTGTGCGCTGAATCTCCGATTCCCGCTTTAATCGAACATGGTCAATTTGCTTCAAGGCGAGATCGTTTATCCGCCGCAGGCAGTGCTTCAGGTGCGCAAGCGCATGTCCGGGAGGGCGGTGACGGCCGAGTATTGCTGTTGGCGGAAACCGGCAGAAGACTATCGCGAGAAAAATCAGGCGACAAGTCAGGGCTGTCCATTCTGGGCGGCGGGGCAGCAATCCGAAGTCTTGTACAGGACCCACAGCGCTCGAAGCCTGCGCTAATTCTCCTTCAGCAAGAAGGAACCCGGGAACTTGGCTGGTCCGGACACCCATTTTGGTGGCCGCTGTTGGCCGCGCCGGGCAATGTTGAGCCATGCGTTTTCGCCACGAAGGTTTCTCCTGAGTAAGGCTTACGATCCGTCCTGCTAAACTACAGCCGTCCCATGATTCCGCGCTTACATCCCAGGCGTCGGCACTAGCCTCGGATCTTTGCCTGCCACTATCGGGGTTGAAAAGGGCTGGAACATGGGGCCATACAGAAATATCATCGCGTGCATGTGTGTCCGGGGGAAACAGGACCGGCAGCAGATCACCGGGATGCTGAGCCGGGGCCCGAAGTCGGCGCGTGCTGCCGGCGTGCGCTGATCCTGCGCAGTCCGCATCAATGGCAAAAGGCCGCGCAGTTGGGCTCAGTGTGGACATAGCACCGAAGACGGTTCGAGCCATCGCCAGCCGTTATGAAGAAGCAGGGTTGGAATGGGTTGCGGGAGATGCCGCGGCCAGACAAGCAGCTGTCCCGTGCACAGCACAGCTCCGTGATTGCAGGGCCACATATTTTCCTGCCACATTAGCAGAGATTCCTGTTCACGGAGGGGTCCGAAGCGGACATCGTTGCTCAGCGATCACGACTATTATATACACGGGCATTATCTACATTACTACTTGTCACGGTTGATGAGTTTTGGTAATGTCCGCAAACAGACCATAGATCACGCGACATAGTTTCTGCCTATCTGCTGTTTTCCTCCAGATCTTAGACTTATTCAAACTGTGTGCGTCGGCGAGCTTGCCCGCACAAAGGGAGGCAGTGTGTCTAGCAATCCTACGGACGCATTAACCACGTCCCTGACGGCACTCGTAACTCTGAGCGTCGCAACAGAGCGTGTTACTCAGATAGCTAAGCAGTGGCTCACAGGAACCAGCTGGCTTACCCCTAAAGGGCAACCACCGCCCGTTTTTGTGACTCACCTCATCGCCTTTGTAAGCGGCGTCCTAGTAGCGGTATTGAGTGGACAAAATCCGATCGGCTACCCCAAATTCGTGACATTTGAGAATTGGGCACAGTGGGGAGCTTGGGCCAAGAGTGATTGGATTAGCTGGCTGCTTTCAGGCATCCTCATTTCTGGCGGATCCGCGTTCTGGAACCATGCACTTGACTTTGTGAAAGCCGCAAAAGTGCAAAAAGAGCAGGCCGTGAATTCAACATTATCGACAATAAATGCCAGAACCATCCGCAATGAGCATCGGAGAGTACCGTGTGATAACGGCTCGTGTTCTGACCTGTGAAGCTGATCAGCCTGTGGACCCACGTTCGCGCCGGGCACCCGTTTGTCGATGGTCCACAAAATATGGCCGTGGCATAAGGAGATGGCCTTTGAAATAAACCTGCGGCTACCTTTATGTCCTTCGCTGCACCTATCGAGCTAGCTAGGACGGAGGTTGGACAAATCACATATCGGCAGGAAAGAACAGCTTATCGTAGATAATGGCGCCGTTCCACTTCCCGTCATCAGTGTACGCCAACGTGTTCCTCACGAGGCTTAAGGAGACTCTATGGCCTGCATTTTGTCAGTCTGCCCCAGTGCGGATGCGGACTATCAAGGAACAAACGGTTCAACGTTCGAAGTTGGAGTTAGCTCCACGTCCGGCACAGCGATTTTGAGCTACGCACTCTACAACGGCACCGGTCTCACCACAGCGCCCTTCCAGTTTAAGGTCGTTGCCGGGGTCAACGTTTTAACCCTTGTTGTTGTCAGCCTCTCCATGGGAGATCGCGTCTCCATTGACGAGGTTACTGCGGGCTGCTCCCAGGTTCTCGACGCCTTTAACTACACGCCGTCTCAGCCCCCTGATGCACTCGAGATCAAAGGTCTATGAGACATTCTCTAATCCTCGCTTTCCTGCTCACTTTATTGCCGAGCTCGGCTGTTGCCCAAGGCGCTGCTGCAACGACCTATGGCCGCTGCATGAACGGCGAGGTTTTCACGCAGGCGAACCGGAACAATTCTGCCCTGGCGAGCCAGCTGCGGCGAGCCATCGAAATCACCGCTCCCTGCAACTTCGCGCTGGTTCAGCAGTACCTCACTCAGCATCCACCGCAGTTCAGCACCGAACAGCAGCAACAGATGCTTCAACAGCTTCTCACTTACGTGGAACAAAACCGCCTAGACACGCAGACAGGGGCCTCGAATAGCTCCGGAGGTACGACCTCGCTGGTCAGCAAGGGTGTGGGCGCGGCCGTCGCCGTAGCTTTGGAAAGCGGCTCCATCAGCCGCACGACAAGCGGCAACGTAGCGACGGTCACCATCAACTCGGGACAAGTGGCAAATTTTCTAAGTGCAGGCCAGATCAAACCCTGCAACATCATCGAGACCGGATGCAGCTCAGGCCGCAAGTTTCTCAGTGCCCTCACTGTGACCACCAGCTACGACGTCTCACAGGCGGATACCTCAACCAACAGCACTTCTGCACAGACCGCCCTAGCCAGCCTCGTCGGGAGCAATAACCCCGCGTTCACCGGCGTCACCGCCCGTATGGATTTCCACGCCCGGAAATCCGTGGCCAAACCCACCGACCTTCTCGTTCCTTTCCAGGATTCCTCTTTCCAAGCGGCGCAGGCAGCATACGCGAAGGCCTATAGTGAACTCGCTACGGCAATCGTGAAGGATACCGACTACCTGACCATCCTGCAGCAAACGTTCACGGACTTGCAGAACACGGGAACCTATGACACCGACGATAAGGTAGACGCGCTGCTGACCGGACTGGAAGTCAAGATTGCAGGAATCATCTCGTCTAAGGCCGCGGATACCGCAGCCTTGCAGACGTTTGCCACCACCGAGACAACTTTCCAGGGAGCGCGAGACGCCGCAATCGCTGCGGTTCTGAACAAATGGACGATGTCGTTCGAGTACGACTACAACCGCGTGGCGAGTCAGCCGGATCAGTCGGACTTCAAGTGGATCTACAGCTACCGTAGTGACCCAAACAAGGATAAGATTCTGCAGTTCACCGCCAATACGGGGGCTACCGTCTATGATTCGCTGCTCGGCAGCACGACCTCCCGCGTACGCAGTGCGCAGGCGGCGCTCCAACTGGATTACACGGCTACGCCGTCGGCGGCATCGGTTCAGGCTACGGCCAGTGGCGGCTACTATTTCCAGTACATGTCAGCCGACGGCCTGCTCACACTTCCGTCCGCCCAACTGGCTCCGGGAACCGCGATTCCATTGCCTGGCAACGCTTCCCAGTTGCTCAACACCACCGGCCCCATCCACATTGGTCAGGGCAAAATCACCCTGAGCAAGAAGAACACCAACATCAGCATTCCAATCGCACTGACCTTTTCCAATCGAACCGATCTGATCAAGGCCAGCAAGGTTGGCGGAAATTTTGGCATCACATACGACTTCAGTGCTCTCTTTGCGAAGAAGTAGCCCAAATTGAGCGGAGCAGATCATGGCGAAAGTGGACAAGATTGTCGCAGCTGGTCGCACGTACTCTGTTGTACTCTTGACCCTCGCCGTTGCCGTCACAGCAGTCGGGGCTGCCGAATTTGCCCGATGGCTACTTCTGAGTCAAGCGCGAGCGGCGGTCGCGCAGTGGATCGTTGCCGATCTCATCAAGGACGATTTTGAGGATTGGTGGCTCAGCCAACAGACCAAAGGTCGCTCGATCACCGAGCCATACACGTTTTCCGCCTGGCTGCGTACCGGCCGGGACCAGCCATATTTGGGATTCGGCTCGGCGTGTGTTCGATCGATCGGCGCCACTGCCTGGTCTATATCTGTACACGAGCCTCAAATGCCGCCGGAATACTGTCGTGTGCCCCAACCGAAGGGCATTCCCGAGGTTCCAGAACCCCCGGACATCCGAGCCAGCATTCCCGACCTATTGCCGTGGGGGCGCGACGTTGATTTCACCGAGTTGCATAAGAATATCCTCGGGCCTCTGCCCGGGGACGGCGCGGCGATCGAGGGCGCGCGTCTCGCTCTGGACCAGGAATATCTGAAGACGCATCCGCAGGTTGTCTGACGGGTTGCCTGCACTCCTCAAGAACCCCATGAGCGTCGATAATCGCTGGCTGTGCCTCGGATCTGAGATGGACAAGGCGGCATTCCAGCTTGAGGAAGTCGCAAGGGCCGCCAAAGTTGCGGCAACGAAGGATTCGTTTCCGCCGGCTCTCTATCGAGACGTTGAACGGGCTTTAATGACCGCCACTGTCAAAGTTCCGGTCATACGATACCGAAATGCCCACTCAAAATGCGCTTTGGGTGCTTTCACTCCTTGTGATTCTCAATTGCCTGGTGCTTCAGGTCACTCTCGATCGCCTCCGGGACGAAAACGTTCAGGAGGGGGAAGAACCGTGGCTGTTGATCGACGCGAAGCCCGGATTGCCCCGTGTGCTGTCAACGACGTGGCTTGCGATCACGATCATCGCGCCGATAGGCGCTCCTTGCTTGGTCCTTATGACCGTTGTGATGCGCGCGAGAGCAGGCACGATCAGCAGTATGGGTGCTGTCGCCTTGGGAGTTCTGCCCCTCTTGCTAACAGCCGGCGGCGTTTGGTCCTCTGTCAGAATCCTCACAGCGCTGCATGCCATTGGCATTGCGAAGCCCGCTCCAGCTGCACTCAGTGTTGTAGAAACCACGAACACCAAGTCACCTAATAAGCAAGAGGTGTCGCCGTCAGACAGTGCCACACCATGATCCATGGCTAGAGCCTGATTGCGCTGTTGAGACTCTCTGCGCAAGTTTCAATGGAGATTACAGGCCAATGCGCTCATTGACCAGCGAGGGCAGGCATCATTGGTCCGCTTGTGACGGGCGGCCGGGGCACCGAGAAGGGGAGCCTCCTTCCCTTCCCGATGGGTTCACATTGAATATAGGTAAGCTGTCGTCGATTTTGTAGCGGACAAAGCCTCCACGATCCACTCGGCTCAATAAGAGCTGATAAGCAGGTGCCTCACGGTTTAACTCAAAGAAGATATGTTTCAACAGCTCCCAACATACTGAAACAAGACGGCTTATCTGCTTTAGGAGCAGAGGGTCGGGGGTTCGAATCCCTCCGCCCCGACCATTCCAACATCTAGAAACATCGAGCGATGGGGACGATTCTGGTAGAGCATCTGCTTTTCACCGCTACACCCGTGTCGTCGATTTTGTAGCTGCGGCCAGTTCACTGCATTTCCCGCTGACAACCCTTACAGCGATTTCGTCGGAATACGATCAAACTAACGTCGCGACATGCAGCCCGACCGGCATCCGCGCCCCTCCAGGAGAGGCTTCCCAGTGGCCTCACGACGCCGGCGGAGGCGATGAGCAATTCACCCACGCTCACGAGAGAGACACCGCCACAATGGAATCGTGAAGCAGATTGATCCCAACCCTAACCCCAGACGACCGTAGCCTTGATGCCGCATCGTGTTCCGCCGGTTCCGCGCGCCATCCAAAACACATCGTAGTCCGGCTCGTAAATCTGGAGCCGTTCCTGAGCGCGCAGACTGCCCTGCCGTAATTCCCAGATATACTTTTTGACGCTTTGACGACACACTTCCAATTCGTCCGCAAGCGTTTCAAGATGATACGAAGGAAGCCCTCCCGCCATTATTGCCGCGAGCTTTGCCGGTTGGTGTCCAACCTCAATCGCCGAACTAAACACTCCTAGGCAGAAGTCCAAGTAATAGTGCCCGTGACAATTGTCGATTCGGATTGTAGACCCGCGAGTTCGGATCTGCCGCATCCAGAACCGGACTCGGACCTCTTCGTATATCGGGGGAGCATATTGACGCAACATGCACATCGCTTGGATTCCACGACATTTCGCCGCCTCCTCAAGCGGCATCGGAGCAGTACTCAGCAAGATAATTTGCGGGCACCGCAGAAACAACTCCTTCGCCCGAACCTGAATTCTCCGCACAATTTGTGATCCATCCATCGATTGCTGGCCGACGTTCACAAGAATGAGATCATAGTGTTTTTGGGACATTGAATCGAGCCCCTCGTTCAACGGAGTCCATACGAACCACGCCGAAACCAGTGGCTTCACTGAGACCCTCCGTAAAGGCAAAGGTTGCAGATGAGTATTTTTCCACCATTAACGCTTTCATAAGTTTCCCTCTCCTTAATCGTCCTAGGAAGTCGCCGCGCTGGATCAGGCAGGAACGCAGATTATGCGGTAGATTGGCACGGCACCTCCGGTATCTTATTGACACCACAGCGGTTGCCGTGCTTCACTCTGAGTTGCGGCCGTCCAAGTAGCACTCACAAACAGAGTGGTCCGCGTAATAGCGTTTGTCTGGCCTATTCCAGATCGACGCTCGCCGCGAAAGCGGCTGGGCCCCGATCAGTTTTGAGGACTGGTCGGGACTTTTGATACTTGATCAAACCTTCCGGACATGGCAACACCCAAAACCGGACGAATCCCTGACAGGAGGCTGACAAATGTCGGACCCGGTACACTGTAAGGCACCCTCGAGCATTGATTTATCTGTTGACCTAAATGGGAAGCGAGCGGTCTACAAGGGCACAACAATCTATATAGTGAGCCGTACTTGGCTAACGCTTTTGGAATGCGTTCGCAACGCGTATCCCGACCCTGCCATGAAGGATGTCGTCATCAAGACAGTCTGGCCTAACCGCAAGAGCACAGGTGAAAACAATTACTACAACACGGTCAAGCGACTCAACGCGAAACTAATCACACACGGGCTGGAAATTCGTAAGGAGCTGCGGCTCGGCCCCCGCTTGGTAGAGATCCACCCCCAGACGCCCACGCCCATATCTGCTCACTCGAACAAAACCCAATCGATTGCGCGGGCCACGGATATCACGGCCGAAGATTTCCATCACAACCACTTGCCATCATTCACAACTCAACCTTCCCCCGAAGCCGTGCATCTCTCCGAAATATGACGCCGGGCGCATCTTCTATGGATCGATCCTGACCGAGCAACTCTCGATCGCCTTGCTCACCAATCGCACCTGGCCCGACTGCTCCAATCACGCGATCAAACAGGTGCGCCCGCGATTTCACGATGCGGTTATCCTGGCGCTGGAGAAGTGCGAATGACGATAGAGCGTAAATCCCCGAACTCTGAGGAAGTGTTACTACACGAAATTTGTCTACATCCTGCACAACTCAAGAAAGGCTTCCTGCTTGAAATCAACCCGCGAGTCTAAAGTTAATTTGAATCAGGGTAGCCTGAACCAAACCCGCCTACGCAGCCTTCGCACCGAGCAAGCCAATAGCGCAGCCGCTGATCTGGATTGCAAGACCTCGCTCGAGATTGCACGGCTAATGAATGCAGAAGACGCCACCGTTGCAGGGGCCGTGGCTCAGGTTCTGCCGCAGATTGCGCGAGCCATCGATTTGGTCGTTGCCGCACTGCGCCGCGGTGGACGCCTGATTTACGTCGGCGCGGGGACAAGTGGCCGCATCGCCGCGCTGGATGCCGCCGAGTGCTCGCCCACGTTCAACACGGATCGCGTTCAATTCATCATCGCTGGAGGCGCCAAAGCTTTGGCCACAGACTCCGGGGTCAGCGAGGAGTAGACGCGAGGCAAGGGCGCGAGGGAATGGTCGGCGCCGAAACCGGGAAAGGGCGATGTTGTGCTCGGCATTGCCGCCAGTGGACGAACTCCGATTCGCCGTCACGGCCGTCGAACTCGTCGCCGCGAACATGGAGCCCACGACCATTGCTTCTCGCTTGCAATCCGAACTTCCCGCTGGAACGCGCCCAGCCAGCTTCGCCATCGTCGTTCAGCGTCGGCCTGAGGTGTTAGCGGGATCGCAATGTAGCAT
>CAVPCB010000070.1:0-3723 GCA_963702285.1 uncultured Acidobacteriaceae bacterium
GAGGGGGCGAGTTCGTCGGTGCCTGCTCGGTTCGGTTGCGGTGCGGAGTCTTTTCCGAAACGGGATTGGGGGGGTACTTTCGGCAGGGGATGCAGGGTGATTCCTGTTGATGGTCGTGAGGCGAGGGCCGAAGCTGCTTGCTATGGGGTGAACCTGGGGTACAGAATGTTTTGTTTTTTGGGAGGGGTGCGCGCGGGGGCTCGGGAATGCCTTTCCGTAACGGGACCGGGGGGCACTTTCGGCAGGGGATGCAGGGTGATTCTTGTTGACGGTCGTGAGGCGGGGGACGAAGCTGCTTGCTGTGGGGTGAACCTGGAGCGCGCAGGTTTTTGCTTTTTTGGGGAGCGCGGGAATGCTTATCCGAAACGGGACCGGGGGAGACACTTTCGGCAGGGGATGCAGGGTGATTCCTGTTGACGGTCGTGAGGCGAGGGCCGACGCTGCTTGCTGTGGGGTGAACCTGGGCGCGTGGGATTTTGGCGTGCGCGCCAAATTGTTGGTGAGGCAAAGGCGGCCTTGAGATTCGAACCCTCCTGCGTGAGAACAGACAGTTGAGGCACTTGGTGATGTCCACGGACGCTGACGCGATCAGCCCGATGACGGCGGACCACCCTGAAACCGGCACGCGGTAAGCGGCGAAGAAGCGCACCGGAGAAGGTAATTGCGAGGCCGAGGATCGCGCCGATCATCCATCGTGGCGGCACGATTGGCGGGCAGCGTTCCAAAAAATGTCATCACTGCGCTTGACCAGGAAAGGCCCGGTTCACTTTTCTACGACACGGCGGGAGTCATTTGGCTGGGGACGAAAAAGCAGAGGTCGAAAGTCTCATGCCGTCAGGTGTGGCCTGTGCTGGAGCGCGGCGGGTGTCGAAATTGTTTCCGGCGGTCGTTCGGGTGAGCTTTTGGCGCAGCCTGGCGAGGTGACGGGATCATCTACTGATTTTCAGTCATGGAGACGGCCGGTTGCCGCAATTCCGGGTCTTGAGCATGTTGGGCAAGATCGTTGGGGCTGAGGGGGAGAAATTTGCGCAGCCTGCAGCACTTTCCTGAACAAGGCTACCCGGTTCAATTTCGGTGAGGGGATGAAGCATCTCGGGGACGAGAATGAAGGCTCGCTCTGCGCATCCTGAGAGGCGATCGTTGTTCCGTTTCGAGGGCGGGTTCCGTTCGCAAAGAAACTGTGACGGAGACTTTTGTTCCGGAAACTGAATCGGTGTGCGACTGGGGCATACTCCCGCCACGCTGCTGGGTCGTCAGGCATTGGAAATAGATCGGGCTCTCTTCGACCGTCACAATCAACCTGGGCATGTGCCGGTCAATGAGCGGGTTCCACAGCGTGAGCTGGAGCGCCGCACCGGCGCGCAGCGCGTCGTCCTTCTCACTGGAGGCAACCTTCGCCAGGATTTCAGGGTCTGTCAGTCGCGCGACGGCAACTTTGCGAACCGCCAGGGAAGGGTCCGTTAAAGCGGCCGCCGCGACGATCTCCTCATCGGTAAGGTGGGGGTTTTCGAGCGCACACTCGCGAACCACTTCGTTCTCATTCTTTGCGACTTTCTCCAGGACAGCTTCGCCCGTCAGTTCTGCAATCGCCTCTCTGCTCAACAGTGGGTCGCCGCGTGAGAGAAGCCGCACAAGGGTTACCTGATCGGCGATCAGTGCGGTCGCGAGCACCCTGAGGTGGGTCCGTTCATGGCGAGATCTTCGACCGCCGCCTGATTTGTGCTGATGGCTGCGACCTTTTCCACGTCGTTACTGCTGATGCTGAACAAGCGCCAGCCTGGGCCGGGAAGATCCCTGTCCAGGTAATCGGCAATTTTTGAGAGCGCCGCTCTGCGCACCTCGATGTCGGGATCGCTGGTCGCGCTGTGTCGCAGAGGATCGGCGTCGGCGACCGGTTGCCGGCCGGATTTCTCCGCCGCGTCCGCCAGTTCGGCGGTGGCCGCTAATGTTTTAAGCCTGGATGCAGCGAGATCGCGAACAGACGGGTTGGGAGCTTCTCCCGCAAGCCTGGACAAGACCGCGGCATTCTTTATCCTGGCGGTGGCCTCGAACCGGGGGTCGTCGCGGACATCGCTATACTCGCCATCGGCAAGCGCAATCAGCATGGCGCCCTCGTCGGTAAGTTTGGCGAAGGCGGTCCTGCGAAATTCCATTCCAGCCTTCCCCGCAGCAAAATCTTCGCCAGAACCGATTGATCGGTAACCAATGCTGTGGCCAAAAGACGCACCTGGGGATCCGCATCTCCCATGGCGAGACCGGCGAGTGCGCTGGCGTTGTTGCTAACCGCTGCAACCCGTTCCAGAGCCTCGTTGCCGATCCAGAGGCTCACTCCGTTTCCGGATAGTTCCATCTCGAGCCGATACGCGACGTTAGCGATCGCCTTATGCCGGGCCAGGAGGTCTTCTTTGGCTTGTCTTTCGTCCTCCTGCTGCCTCAGGCCTGCTAACCTGGCAACCGCCACCTGGCGAACGGCGGAGTCGGCATCCGTGGAAGCAATCTTCGAGAGGGCCTCGGAATCCGACAGATGTTGCGTGGCCAGCATCCGAACGCCGGGATCGGAATCCGTTGTTGCGACGTGGCCAGGAATGCGGGTTCTGAATTCCTGGGACTACAGCGCGTCGAACCGCCGCGTCATCGGCACTCGTTGCAATCTCTTCCAGATCGATTTCACGAGTTCAGGCGGAACGCGGCTGCAATACGTATGGATTGCTCACCGTTATGCTCGGCGAGTTTGACCAGTTCCCGGCAGGCCCTGGAGTCGCGGGCGTTGTTGCACCGGTATTCGAGGCTGCCAATATTGGGCCTGGCGAAAGCTGCCGGCGCGGTCAACATCAGGGCCGCCAATGCTGCGGCCAGCCTGGCAAAGGACATCATTTTCCCTCAACTCACGCGTGCCCAGTGAAATGCGCAGTATTTTAGCGCACGGCTTGCAGAGTTGCGGACAAAACAAAGACGTGGGACGCGATTGCGGCGGGAACGTTGAGGGCGGCTGCGGTGTCTACCGTGGCATAGTATGCTACATAGGGGAGGTGTGCCTGTGCTGGAGCTGCGGCGGGTGTCAAAGCTGTTTGCGGGGATTCCGGCGGTGGATCGGGTGAGCTTTTCGGCGCGGCCGGGCGAGGTGACGGGGTATCTGGGGCCGAATGGGTCGGGCAAGTCGACGACGATGAAGATGATCACGGGGCTGCTGTCGCGCTCGGGCGGGGAGATTCTGTTCGGCGGCAAGCCGATCGAAGAGGACCTGATCGGCTACAAGCGGCGGATGGGATATGTGCCGGAGGAGCCGTATCTGTACACGCATTTGTCGGGTGTGGAGTATCTGACGATGGTGGCGGAGCTGCGGGGATTGCCGGAGCGGCGGTCGCGGGAGCAGATCGAGGAATTGCTGACGCTGCTTTCGCTGCACGACGACCGGCACGCATCGATCAGCGGGTATTCGAAGGGGATGCGGGAGAAAAAAAAAAAGGAGAGGGGGGGGAGAGAGAGAGAGAGAGAGAGAAAGGAGCAGATCGCGGCGGCGCTGCTGCACAATCCGGAGCTGGTGTTGCTGGACGAGCCATTTTCGGGGCTCGATGTGGGGTCGGCGCTGATGCTGCGGAGCCTGATTCAGCAGCTGGCGGCGAAAGGGAAGGTGGTGTTGTTCAGCTCGCATGAACTGGACACGGTGGAGCGGGTGAGCCAGCGGGTGGTGATTCTGCACAAGGGGAAGATGGTGGCGGATGA
>CAVPCB010000071.1:0-29060 GCA_963702285.1 uncultured Acidobacteriaceae bacterium
TTTACCGCCCCACATGCGAGGCGTTTATCGCCCCACATGATTAACCCTTTTCGATGCCGGTTTTCTGCCTTTTTCTGCCTTCGAGTGATGGTGTCGGCGACAACCTGGCATGCAGTTCTTCTCGCGGTATCCACCTGATACCGGTGATCCCCAAGTCGTCTGCGCTGGTCGCATTCGCTGTCGCGCTGGTCGCATTCGCTGTCGCGCTGGTCATTGAACCCGGAAAGATGCGCACGTCCACAAGCCTGTACTCGTACACCCGCTTGCTGCCATTCGTCGCCTTCACGTCCTGAATCAATCCCTTCGTGATCAGCTCTGCGCGTGCCTGAAGGAACGTCTTCTTGCGTGTTACGTCCGCTGCCTTCATGAGATCGAGGTTGCTGACCGTGAACCGATTGACGCGCCCTTTGTGGAGCACAGCAAGAGCCAGATACAGCTTCAGGGAAGCATGCGACAGTGATGTAAAAGTCTCGATCAGTGCTTTTGGCATCGGGAACCATCCTCCGTTCCGATATGCGATGTTGCTTGTTTTGCTCATGTGTTTCCCTTCAGTCTCTCAATCCCATTTGATCGCGTTGATCGCGGTTGCGTTTCTTCCGACGCCGGGTCTGTCGCCTCTAAATAAAATTGCGTGGTCTGAATGTCGGAATGACCGGCAAACTTTCGCGCTGATTCAAGGTCCATCTTCCGCACGATCTTGGTGATGTAGGTTCGCGGAACTTTGCAGAACGCCATTGCTCACACTCGGCAAAGCTGCCTTCACGCTGGCACCCTTCGCAGCGACCACAATTGATACCGGCATTGCGCACCAATTGCTTCAGCTTCCGCAAGAGATGGCCCTCAGGTCTGTCTCCATCGTTGCCGACAATGAGGGTCTTCCCTGGTCGCGATCCTGCCACGCGGAGAGACTCTGAAGCAGATCAGCCGGTATCGGGATGATTCGCTGTTCTGAGTCTTTCGGTGCGAACGCCCAGCTCTTCCGCACCTTGCCCTGGACCCTGAACGTAGCATGATGGGTTTCAACATCGGGCCACTCCGCGTGCACGAAGTCCTGCTCTCGTCGTCCCAGCTTGAGGGCCAGATCGATCACCATGAGCATGTATCCGTCACCCGCCGCGTACGCCGCGCCGCGAATGCTTCTAATCTCCGCTGGCGTGTAGATCACGACTTCTTGCGCTCGTACTTCGGTACTGGCGGCATGAAGCTGGTATCGACTTTGAGGAAGCGCAGCCACGCCTTGACGCGCTGGTGCTTGTCGGCAATCGTGCGTGCGGTGTTTCCATTCGTTCGCAACTCCTTATGGAAGTCAAGAACGTGTTGCCGGGTGATGCTGATCACGTGCATGATTCCAGCTTTGCGACAGACCTCGTGGAACTCTCCCAGGACGTGCCGCGCCTTCTCTGCCATCTCGGAGACTTTGCGCTGCTCCAGGTCGTTCACGTAGGCGTCGATTGCGCCCTCGATGTACCGGAGTGGGTTCCGCGCTGCACTATCAGCCGTGGCAGCCCTCTGCGCACGCTGTAGGGCCAGCATGGCGTCCCGTGGATGGCAGGACTCGATGGGTGTGTGAACCTTGTTGCCGTCGGTGTAGGTGCGCAAGAAGTAGCGCCCTTCGGGATACTCCACCTCTTGCCCCTGGTCCTTCACCCAGCCGTGACGCGGTTGCGTGACGCCGTGGTGCTTTTGAGCAGCACCGGTGGATGAGCGCCAACCCCGTGGCGTCTTCGTGTGCCACATTAGGCTGATCTTTCGCGCTTTCGTGGTGGGCCTTCGTGGTGCTCTCACGGTCATCTTCGATCCTCTCTGAACGCATAGTGTGCGCAGGACAACGGCAGGACAACGTCCTGTGAGAGTATCGCAAATGATTGATTACAAAGGCAAGAGAAAAGGCGGATGAGTGTCCCACTCTCTCCGCCAGTCAAGGTCACTCCGGATACAACATCGCCGCCGCTCGCCGCTGCCCGAATTCCGCCAGGCTCTGCTTCCAGGCCGCAGCGATCTGCCGCGGATCGTCGCCAGCCATAATCGCATCGAGCGTGGCGCGGTTCGCCAGCAGCGTATTCATCTTCTGGATCTGAAACTGCTCGGCATTGAGACGATGCAGCGCGGACGCGATCTCCACCCCAACCTCTGGCGCTTCAAGGACGTTGCGGTTCGTGACCTCGATGCGGACACCATGGCAGACCTGGCCTGCATACGGGTAAGGCTTCTCAGGCGTGAAGTCCACGGCATAAAAGCGCACGCCGGAAAGGCCGCGCTGGTTCAGAAAGTCTGCCAGAGCGCGGCCGTCGATCCAGGGCGCGCCGAACAGCTCGAAGGGCGTGTCGGTTCCGCGGCCCACGGAAATGTTGGTGCCTTCCACGAGACCAAGCGCCGGATAGGTGGTCGCCTCCTCGAGGTCGCGCAGGTTGGGCGAGGGGTTCACCCATGCCAGGCCGGTCGAATCATACCAGTCGCCCCGATGCCAGCCCTGCATAGCAACGACCGTGAGGGATACGTTCAGGTGCAGTTGCTCCTTGTCGTACCGAGCCAGTTCGCCCAGGGTCATGCCGTGGCGTACGGGAATGGGCATGGAATTGACGTAGCTCTCCGTGCCGGCATCGGACACGGGACCTTGAACAGAAGACCCGCCGATGGGATCGGGCCGATCGAGCACGACAATGTCCGTGCCGCTTTGCGCGGCCGCCTCGAGGAAATACCGCACCACCGCCTCGTAGGTGTAGAAGCGAACGCCGGCATCCTGCAGGTCGATGACGACAGCATCGAGCTTGTGCAACGAGTCGAGCGAAGGCCGCCGGTCCTGATCCTTCGAACCATAAAGGCTGATCACGGGCAGTCCCGACGCGGCGTCGGTCGAGTTGGGCACGCTGGGCTGGTCGTACGATCCGCCGATGCCGTGTTCAGGACTGAACAGCGTCGTCAGCGCCAGTCCCGGAACGGCAGAGGCGGCATCGTGCTGCAGTACGTCGATGGTGCGTCGGCCTGCGGCATCGAGTCCGGTTTGGTTCGTGAGCAGCCCAAGGCGCAAGTGACCCGAATGGCTTTGGGCAAGCGCGGCTAACCCAGCGAAGTGATCCTTCTCGAGAACGTCGATGCCGGTCGCAACGTGATCCTGGTGAGCGGATGCAGGCTGGGCCTCGCTCGCACCGGACGCGCTGCTCGACTGCGTGATGCCGATGTCCTGTGGCGCAGGCAGGGTGTGGGTCTGTTGCCATTGCGCTCGCGCCGTTGCGATTTTTTCACTGCGTTCGACCCACAGCCGAGCCGCATCGTCGTAACGCGCAGTGACGTTGTCGAGCCAGTAGGGGCGGTTCTCGGCAAGCCACACCTCGCTGTAACGCGTGCGCAGATAGTCGTACCCGTCGCGCAGATCCTCGCAGAGGCCGTTCACGCCGGAAAGATCCCAGAGGTCGCGCGATGTGTGGATGGCGATGTCGTGATTCTGCTGGCCGTTGTAAACGAGCAGATACGAATCGGCGATCTGATCGGCGACCTGAAATTTGAAAGCGAGGAAGTCGATGCGCCGTGCGCCCAGGTCCATCGCGTCCAGCGCTTCGGGGTTTCTCAGGTTGCCGGCGGCGCGCGCCTGCGCCAGCAGAGTGAGAGCGCGTTCGGCATCGAGGCGGACTTCGCCGCTCACCGGGCGAATCTTTGCGTCGATCTTCTGTCCCTCGGGGCTCCACGGGTCGGCCCAGAAGTAGGCGTCGCGCGCATCGTCGAGCCCGGCGCGGACGAGGGCCTGGTGCGCCGCGATCAGCGCGAGCTGCGCCTGATTGACCGCGTCGCTGGGGTCGCCGTGAAAAACAGGACCGTAGTCCTGCTGGAATCGGGCGATGTCACTGCTGCCCGGCTGCCAGGCGGCGGCCGCGCCGAAGAGAATGGCGTACCAGTCCTCGGCGAAGAGGCCTTCGCCGTCGTCATCCCAGACAGTGTTCAGCATGCCGGTGCTGCCGGCCTTTTGCCCGTCGGCGACGAAGCCCTGAATGTTTTTCAGCGCCATATCGAAGTTCGGCCACACGCGATTCCAGTTGTTGACGCCGGGCGCAACCCAGGTTTCCATGCCGGCGTTCGTGTAGGGATCGAGCCAGCGCGCGAAGCCCTGCGGCTCGGGCTCGTAATGCCAGGCGACGGCGATCATGTCATGCGGCAAGCGCGGGACCTGGTCGGGGCTGTTCATCGCCATATCGCCCCAGAACAACAGCCGCCGATGCAGGGGTGTGAGCGCTTCGTGAATCCGCGACAGCAGGTCGACGTAGACGGCGCCAAGGCCGCGTTGCTTCACCTCCTCGGCGGTCTGGCCGCGGCCGAGCTCAAAGGTCTCGTCGGCGCCGATGTGCAGGAACGGCCCAGGATAAATCTCAGCCAGCTCGTCGAACCACTGCTTGATTAGCGGGATCGTTCCTGGCTGGCCCGGCGCGAGCACGGCGCCCGTGGGCACTTCGGCCAGCGGAGCGTACTGCTGCCAGAGCAGAACCTTATGCAGATGCCCGAAGGCTTCCTGCTCCGGAACGATGGTGATGTGATACGGCCGCGCATATTCGACCAGCGCCTTCGCGTCTGCCGCAGACAAGGAGCCGCCCGGCAAAGCCGGCAGCGGATTCGACTTGTACTGCATGGTGTTTTCGAAGTAGGGCGAGTACAGATTGAGCTTGTACGCGGCGAAGGTGCGAATCTGCTGCTCCTGGTAAGCGAGGGTCGGCACGGGTCCGCGCGACAGATCGTCGTGCACGCCGCGCCAGCGCATGGCCGGCCAGTCGCGGATGGCCGCTCCCTGGAGGATGGGGCCCGCGCCTCCGCGGCGCTCGAGCTGGATAAGCGTTTGCACGCCGTAGAAGACGCCCGCAACCGTGTGCCCGATGATGAAGACCTCATGTGGGCTGGCAATCAGAACGTAGCCCTCGGGCTGCATCGCCACGTCGAAGGTCATCTTTTCGCGATGAAGAATGCGGCGTGCCGAGGCGTTGCCGTCGCGCAGCAGCCAGACGCGCAGGGCAGACGCTGTCTCCGATAGGCGAACGCCGCGAATCTTAAGCGCATCGGCCAGTGTTTTCGCAGCGAAGCGATCGCCGGAATCTCCGCCGGGCACAAGAATGCGCACCCCGCCCGAAAGGGAGAGATCGGGACGCGAGGCGAACTCGCGCGGCTGGGGAATGAGGGCGGGCCGTGTTGCGGTGGTTTGGGCGCTGACCGCGACAACCGACAAAAAGATGAGGGCAAAACTCAGGACAAAGTCGGAACGCTTCACCGGTCGATTCTCACACATGGATGAAGGTGGCAGCACGCAGGACAGGCTCGAACCGCGAATCTGTCCCGCAGGCATCAGGAAAAATAGCCGGGACCCAGGGGATCCCGGCCGGTAGGCGCCGTTCGTACTCACGGAACTTCGAAAGGTTCCGGCTCAACTCGCACGCGGCTCCCGTAGAATTTGATTCTGACCTGGGCGCAGACCAGAATGCCCGCGGCGCTGGAGAAGAAGGGAGCAGGAATGGCGGAGCGATTTCGAGGCAAGGTTGCATTCATCGCCGGAGGCACGGGCGGCCTGGGCCGGGCGGTGAGCCTTGCGTTTCTCCAGGAGTCGGCACAGGTCATCGTGACGTATCGACGGTCGGATGAATTTGCGGTTTTGCAGCGCGATGCCGCCGGCCTGCCCGGCTCGCTTTCCGGGCTGGAACTGGATGTGACCGACGAAGCCGCCACTCAACAGCGCATCGAGGCGGTGAGCGCCGAGAGCGGCGGGATCGACATTCTGGTGAACGCCGTCGGGGGCTATGCCGGAGGAACGGCTCTGTGGTCCACCTCGCCCGATGTGTGGGAGCGGATGCTGGCGCTGAATCTTCGTTCCGGGTATGCCTTGTGCCGAGCCGTGGTCCCCGCGATGCTCACCCGCGGCCGTGGATGGATCGTGAATGTCGCCTCGCGCGCGGCGTTCGATCATGCGGCGGGAGCGGCAGCGTATGCCGCATCGAAGGCAGCCGCCGTGGCCATGATGGATTCCCTCGCGGCCGACGTGCGCGGCAAGGGCATTCGCGTCAATTCCGTGATCCCCAGCATTATCGATACCGAGGCGAACCGCAAAGCGATGCCGACGGCGGACTTCACGAAGTGGCCGAAGCCCGAGGACATCGCGAAGGTGATTCTCTTCCTGTGCAGCGAGGACGCGAAACTGATCCACGGAGCTTCGGTGCCCGTCTACGGCGACACATAAACCGGAAATTCTCGAAGCGTCGCCGCCCAAAATGCGAAGAGGACGCCCGCCGACATAACTCCGTCGATCGGACGTCCTCGTTTCCCTTACAGCGGCCTGCTCAGGCTACCTGCGAGGGTCGCGTACTCCTGAAGGACTGCAGAATCCGCGCATGATAGCTGCGGCTCATCGGGATTTTTTGCCCGTTGATCAGCAGCACGGCGAAATCGCGCCGTGATTCGGTGCGCACTTCCTTCACGTATTGCAGATTCACAATCGCCGAACGATGCACGCGCGCGAACATCTCCGGATCCAGTTTTCCTTCAAGGTCGGTCATGGTCTGGCGCAGCAGGTGCGTCTCCGTTTTCGTGCAGATGCGCACGTAATTCTCCTCGGCGCCGATCCAGCGAATATCGGAGACAGGGAGAAACAGGATTCTCCCGCGCGATTTGAAAACGATGCGCCGCGTGTACCGGCCGCCATTCTGACCCGTTGCTTCGTGCTGGCCGGTGGGTTTGCCGGCGCTGCGAATTTCATCGCGGGCCCGATCCACCGCCGTGCGCAGCCGGTCTGCGGTGAACGGCTTCAGCAGGTAGTCCACGGCATTCATGTCGAATGCCCGGAGGGCGTACGTATCGTAGGCGGTGGTAAAGATGATGCGCGGCAGAGCCACGCCGGAGAGCGCATTGAGCTGGTCGAGCAGGGCGAAACCATCCACGCCCGGCATACAGATATCGAGGAAGAGCAGCTGCGGCGCAGTTTCTCGCACCACGTCCAGCACCTCGGCAGCTGAGGCGCCCTCCCCTGCCACTTCCACTCCCGGAATCTCTGCGAGCATCTGGCGGAGTTTCAGTCGCGCCAGCGGTTCGTCATCGGCCAGTACCGTCTGGAGAATCATCAAGCCTCCCAAAGCCTGGCAGCGTTTCAAAAACGTGAAAAGCCTGCTCTCGCAAACCAGGTCTTGTGCCATAGATAGTGCCCGTTCGTGACCAAACGGCCATCGCCCGCATCCTGCTGAAAAATATGTGAGCTGTGGGCCAGCCTATCGACGAAGCGCCCATCCCGGGTGCCCGGAACCGGACTCGCTTGTCCGGGATTGAACACCCCGTCTCCACCTGCAAGCCGTGCTCCGCGGCGGTGGTTATGCCTTTCTGCCTTTAAATCCGCAAAACCGGCAGCGCATCGATTTGTGACCAGCGGCATGTTTGTCGGGACCAGCCCCAACCCGGCTGGGTTCCCGTCATCGCAACGGGGGACGGACGCGCACCTCTGCGGCGAACATGGCCGCTACCCTGCACGTACTCGCGATTGTCTGAGGGGCAACGGCGGTTCCCGCTCTCCGCTGAATCTCCCCGGCACAGGAGAGAGTCATGGTACGCATCCATCGGAGCACCGTCGCTTCCCTCTGCGCAACGTGCGCGCTGCTTGTAGCCCCGGCATTCGGCCAGCCGTTTACCACGGATCGCGAGGCGATGACCACCGGGAGGTTCTCCGCTGACCGCGAGATCAGGATGGGCGATGACTTCCTGAGCGGTCGCGGCGTCAATAAGGATGAGAAGCAGGCGGCGTACTGGTATGAGAAAGCGGCAAAGGCCGGCAATCCCTGGGCGCAGAAACAAATTGGATTCTTCTACGAGGCCGGCATCGGTGTTCCAGCCGATCCCGTGCGCGCCGTGCACTGGTATCAGCTTGCCGCGGCGGGTGGCCTGGTGAGCGCCAAAACCAATCTCGGCGTTGCGTATCTGTGGGGAAGCGGCGTTGCGAAGGACCCTTCCATGGCCGCGCATCTGTTCCGCGAGGCCGCCGGCAAGGGCGATGGACGAGCGGCTACTTACCTCGGAGACCTGTACGGCCTCGGGAATGGAGTGGAACAGGACAAGGCCGCTGCCGAGCACTGGTACCTGGTGGGCGCAAAGCGGCACGATGCTATGGCCGAATTCGATCTGGGAATGTTGTTCTCGACCGAGGATCATCCCCACGACTTTCAGAAAGCCGCTCAGTGGCTGCGGAAATCGGTGGCGGAAGGATATGTTCCCGCGATGCATTCGCTGGCTCTGCTGCTGGAGGCCCATCCGGAGCTGGCGAGCTCCGATCGCGAATTCCTGAGCCTGTTCGAGCAGGCTTCCGGTTACGGTCAGTGGAAATCCTCTCATGCGCTCGGGATCCTCTTCAGTGAAGGAAAGCGCATCGCTCGCGATCCGGCGGCCGCATACTATTACCTGGAACTGGCGACTCTGCAGGGGGGCGATGCTGCTCCCGAAGCCGATACTCTCTCAAATGCTGCAGAAACTCTCCACGGAGACAGGAAGCGAAGAAGCCTCAAAACAGGAGGCCGCAGCACGAGCCTGGTACCGGCAGCACCCTGACAGAATCGAGTTACTGATCAAGGATCGCAGAAAAGATGCAACCACCGGACTTGCCCTCGATGCTCCGGCTGCGGGGATTCATGCCGGCCAGATTGTCAATGCTCCGGCATCCTGATTCCGGACTTTCGTCGCTGTTGGCTTTCGCAAAGGATAAAGAGCAACCCAGGTGAAGGGAACCCAGGAGACCACCCAACCCGAGCGCCCCGTATTCATGCACCCCGCCGTATTCATCGGCTCTTCGGTGCTGGTGGGGCTGCTCTTCGCTCTGCAGGAGTATCTCAACGCCCGCCGCTGGGGATACAAAATCGAACTGCGGTTCCTGAGCGAGATGTGGGGCATGCAGTTCTTGCTGTGGGGCGTTATTTGCTGGCTGCTGTGGCGCTTCCTGCGCTCCTTCATCGTCAACGCCGGGTTGGGAACCCTGCTCATCCGCATTCTCCCGCTCAGTGTCGCGCTCAGCATTCTGGAAGAAATGATCTGGGTGCTTTTCTTTCCCAGAGTCCCGATCGACCGGCCGCCCATGGATTACTGGCACCGCCTCACCTTTCAGGTGAATGCCGAGTTCGTCGACAGCATGGCCATCTTCTGGTGTGCGTTCGTGCTGTTCCGCGGCGTCGCTTATTACCAGAAATTCCGTGAGAAGGAAACCACGGCGGCGCGTCTGCAGGTGCAGCTGGTGGAGGCAAGACTGGCGACCCTGCGGATGCAGCTGAACCCGCATTTCCTCTTCAACGCGATGAACAGCATCTCCAGCCTGATGCGCACCGATGTGGACGCTGCCGACACCATGCTGGAACAGCTCAGCAGCCTGCTGCGTATCACCCTGGAGCGGGGAGACGTGCAGATGGTCCCACTTCATAAAGAAGTCGAGTTCGTGGAAATTTACATGGCCATGCAGCAACAGAGATACGCGGGCCGGGTCAAGCAGACGCTTTCCATTGAGCCTGAGCTGCACGATGCTCTGGTCCCCGCCCTGATCCTGCAGCCGATCGTCGAAAACGCTTATGTGCACGGCCTTTCCCAATGCGGCGAAGGCGGGGACCTGGCCATCGACATTCGCCGCGACGGCAAACGCGTGCGGATGAGCGTGCTGAACAGTGGCAACGGCCTGAACCCGCAACGCAGGGACCTCGATCGCCCAGGCGTGGGGCTGGCGAACGTCAGAGATCGCCTCCGCCTGCATTACGGAGAACGAGGATCGCTCTCGGTTCGCGAAGTGGGCTCGGGACGCGTCAACGTAACCATCGCGCTTCCCCTGCAGATGAACCCCAATGGCACAGAAGAGACAGCGCGGTTTGAGTCATGACCATCCAGATTGTTTTGGCCGACGATGAGGTGCTCGCCCGGCAAAAGCTGCGTCTGCTTTTGCGCGAACAGACCGATTGCGAGGTGGTGGGGGAATGCGCCACCGCCGCGGAGACGGTCGCGCTGGTGCGCGCGGCTCACCCCGATGTGGTCTTTCTCGATATCCGCATGCCGGACATGGATGGTTTCGACGTGGTCGATGCGCTCTCGGCCGAGCCGGAGTTCACCATGCCGCGCATCGTGTTCACGACTGCCTACGACCAGTACGCGGTGCGAGCCTTCGACGTCCACGCTGTGGATTATCTGCTGAAGCCGTTCGCCGCCGAGCGATTGCAGACGACTCTCAAGCGAATTCGCGAGCGGGCCAACGGTGGATCCTCCGAGAACGGCGAAAACAATGGCGGACGCTATACGAGCCGGATTGTTTTCAAATCCAAAGGGCGCATCCTCTTCCTGCCCGTGTCGGAGATTCGCTGGATCGGGGCGGAGGAGAACTACGTGCGCATCTGTACGGAAACCGAAGCCCATCTTCTGCGCGAGACCATGGCTCGCCTGGAGGAGCGGCTCGATCCGCAGCTTTTCCTGCGCGTGCACCGTTCCGCGATTGTCAATCTGCAGCACGTGAAAGAAGTGCGCGCGGATTCGGACGGAGAGACCGCGGTCATCCTCCTCAATGGCCAGAGAGTTCCCATGAGCCGAAGCTATCGCTCGCGGATGCAGCGCCTGCTGCACCACTGAGCGCCGATCTGCTTTTTTGTAGACCGCGAATCCGGCCTGGCACTTCGGCAGCGGCCGTGGAGTTTACTGGCGGCGCAGATGCGATCGTCGGTCACAGAAAATGACGTTTTATCCCCGAATACAAAACTCTGGACCGGTGCGCCGATTTCTACCAGGAAATGCAGAAATCCGCGGCGCGTTGCGGTTCACTTTGTCCGGCCTCGTCAAACTGATCGCATGCGACGAGGCTTCTTATCCCAGGCAGCGTTCTCCCGTCACAATATTCGCGCGCTCGCCGGGTTGCGGATGAGTGGTTGCTCTGTGGCCGGTCATGAGCACCCAGGTCCTGGTCAACGAACGGAAGTTAACCAAGTATTTTCGCGCCCCCAACCAGCGGATTGACGGGCCGCTGAACATTGCCATGCGTGTCACGATCCGCTCCGACGCGAGCCGCATCTATCCAGGCGCTGACCGAGCCCGAATATCTGGAGACCTGGATCGCGATTCCCGGCGATCCTGCGGATTCGCAGCTGATCGCAAGGCAGAACGGCAGCGGCTTTCGTTTCGATCACTACCGCAATGGCAGCCGGGATCTGACCATCGACGGCGAGTACAGGGTTCGCCGCCGTCGCAAGATGCTCTTCACGTGGAGGACCACCGCCGACGGGCCGAATTCCGAAAGCCTCGTCTACATCGGGCTTCACGGAAATTTCAACGACACCCTGCTCGAGCTTCATCACCGGGGAATTTCGTCGCCTTTGCAACATAGCTGGCAGCACGAGATGTGGCGCCAGTCGCTGGGCCGGCTGAGCCGGCTCTTCGGATCCTGAACTCCGTCAGCCCTTGTCCTCGCGTGGACGCAGCCAGTCAAAAGCATGCTGTTCGATTGCGATCCTCACCAGCTGGCTGCGCGTCCTGACCCCGGCCTTGTGAAACAGTTCCTGGACCGCGGCTTTCACCGCGGTTTCCGAAGTATTCAGTTTCCAGGCAATCTCCTTGTTGGCAAGACCGTCGAGGATGCCGCGCAGCACCTCGCTCTGTCGCGCCGTCAGTGGCCGGGTGCGGTCCAGATGCTCCGTGCGGTTCCGCCGCTCAGCCAGCAGGCTGCGCAGCGCAGGGTCATCCAGCCAAACTTCTCCGGAGGCGACGCGCTGGATCGCCTGAATCAGCCGGTCGGGATTGCCGTGCTTGAGAAAAATACCCGACGCCCCCATCTCCATCACCCGAAGCACCACTTCATCGTGCAGGCCCGCGGTCACCATCAGGACGCGGGCACTGCTGGCACGCCGCTTCAGCTCCGCGAGCAGACTCAGACCCGACTCTTCACCGAGGTCGTAGTCCAGCAGGATCACGTCGGGATCCGACTGCGATAACTCGCTAAAGGCCTCTCCCACCGTGGCGCACTGGCCCACAACCGCCATATCGCGAGCCGTATCGAGAAGGCGGCCGAGGCTCTCGCGAAAAAGCCCGTGATCGTCAACCATCAGGACTCGAATTTGCTGCATCGCCACACACCGTCCTAAATCGCGTTCTTCAGGTTAACGATAAAACAGGCGCCCTCGGGCATCGCGAGGTAGCGGATCTCACCACCGAACGAATGCAGGAACGCGCGCGACAGATACAGACCGAGACCGGAGGACTGCGCGCCCTCCTGGAAGGGACGAAACAATTGCTCCGGGTGCTCGACGCCTCCGCCGCTGTCAGCAAATTCCACCAGCACACGGTCGCCTTCTGTCTTCGCGCTTACCGAGAAGAGGCGCTTCTCCCGCGTAGAGAGAGCCCGAATGCTGTTGGTGACAAGATTCAGAAACACCTGCATCAGGCTCGACCGGTCCGCCCACACCATGGGCAGGGAAGGCTCCATGGTCCAGCGAGCCGCAATCTCCTCCTCCTCCAGCATGGGAGCAATCACGATTCTCAGTTCGTCAAGCAGAGCCGCCAGATCGATCTCGCTGGCCTGGTTGCTCGATTGCCGCATGTTGACCGTGGCGATGCGCTCCAGAGCGGCAATCAGATTGCCCAGCGCTTCGAAGTCCCGATTGCCGGCCAGTACTCCTTCCCGGGAGAGGTTGTGGTGTACCGCCGCAATCGCTCCGGAGAAATTTCGTATCTCATGCGAGACCGCCCCGATCGCCAGGCGCGATCCGGCCAGCAGCTGATGCAGTCCGGAGACCTCGTGGCTCCTGAACTCCTCCGATGCGTCCAGCACCATCGCCGCCAATCGCGTTCCGGCACTGGTTCGGTAGGTGGAAAAAGAAATGTCGGCGAGAAACGACTCCCCGTCCTCGCGCTGGCCGCGCGCCTGCATGACCGTCCGGTAAAACTGCGGCGTCATCTCCGATCCCGACACATTGCGCAGCGAGGGCAAATAACGATGGATGCATCGCCCCGGCAGCACTCCGGATGGCACCGAAAGCATGCGGTGCGCCGCCTCGTTCGCCATCAGCACATTACCCTGCGCATCGGCGGTGAAGATGGCCGCCGGGCTGCTTTCGATCAGGATCTTCAGCTGCTCTTCGGCTTCCCGCCTGGCTTCGCTTTCGTGCTGTATCTCTTTGATGTGCTGCTGCTCGATCCTGCGGTTGCGATTCACCTCGCGGATGAAAAGGCCGGCGCTCAGGTACGCGGCAAAGTAAAGCAGATCGCGCGAAATTCCTGTTCGAGGATTCCAGGAAAAACCATCGAAGAGCTCGGCCAGAAAAGTGCACAACGCTGCCACTCCCCCGATTTCGAGCGGCTCCAGAACGCTCCCCACCAGCAGCATCGGCAGCAGATAAAGAAAACGCAGCGGGATCTCGTCCACCGTGCGCCAGTCCAGCACCGCGAACACCGCGATCATGATCGCCGCGCGCGTAAGGACGGCGCGGGTGCTTCCACGGAACAGGATTCCGTAGGTCCGCGACATGGGACTCTCTGCGACTTGCATGTTCGTTCCGATTGTAAGTTTTCCCCGCACAGAATAGCGGTGGGGTTTCGCAGCCATCCAGCCGCGCCGGCCGAATCCCGCTCCGGCCTGCCATAGCAGTCTTTCCGCGAAGGAGGTTCAGGGTTGAGACCAGGGACTGCGGTCCGTCCGCCGCTGGCCCTCTTTCCTGCCCCTCAAACCGCCTGGCGCCCGGCGGCCAATCCGCAAAGACGGCGCGGCAAGCCGAGGCCGGTCTGACCACGACACCCGTAACTGACCCGCAATGAAGAGCTTCTGCGCCTACCCTGGCAGCGCAACAGAAGTAACCCCGGCCACCTATTTTCTTGTTGACAAGGGCTTTACGGGGAACGAGAATTGGCTCATTTGGCAATGTGGTCAGACCACTAGACCCGATCGACCGCAAAAGGCCGGCGGGTAAAAGGAAACCCCAGCTTGTTCAGCACGTCTTGGGAGGCGAACGCAATGAACCACAGAAAGTCTGCAATTACTCTGGAAGGGCTCCTGCATCCAGTCTTGAAGGCGACGGTGGCAGCCGTCATTCTCGCCTTCGTCTGCACCATCTCCGCGATGGGACAACTGGCCGGCAAAGGCGCGATCGCCGGAACCGTCGCCGACAAGACAGGCGCCGTTATTCCGGCCGTGGCCGTGAGCGTCACCAACAACGCCACCGGCATTACCACCAGCACCCAGACCACTGCGGCGGGCGACTACACCTTTTCGAACCTCGACCCCGGCATCTACACCCTCACCGTCACCGCCCCGGGCTTTGAGAAGCTGGTGCAGCAGAATATCCACGTCAACGCGCTCGAGACGCAAACCTACAACGCATCCCTCACCGTCGGCGTGACCACCACCTCGGTCACCGTGACCACCGAACCGCCCCAGCTGGAGACGACCAACGCCACCCTGGGCACGACCATGGAGCAGGAAACCTACGCCAAACTTCCCATCGAGATGGGTGCGTACGGCAGCCCTGACCAAAGGCGCGCCACCGACTTCGTCTATCTGATGCCCGGCGTGCAGGGCAACGAAACCAACGGCAACGCCACCACCAATACCGGCGTCGTCAACGGATCCGGCAGCCGCGGCGCTGTCTCCGACGTATATATAGATGGCATCCCGTTCGTGCGAGCCGGCGGCAACGGCGATCCCCGTTATGTGTGGACGGCCATCTCGGTCGATGCCGTCGACCAGTTCCAGCTGCAGACCAGCGGCTACTCGGCGGTCTACGAAGGCCAGGGCGTCATGAACTACTCCGTGAAGCAGGGCACGGCCCAGCAACACGGCGCAGTCTACGAGTTCTTCCGCAATACCGCCCTCGACACGTGGGGATTCTTCCACGCCAAAGACCCCGTGACCGGCCTGCCGGTCAAGCCGGTTGAACACAGCAACGAATACGGCATCAACCTCGGCGGCCCGCTCATCCCCTTTGGCTCGCTCAAGCACAAGCTCTTCTACTTCACCAACTACAACGGCTTCCGCTACACCAGCGCGACGCCGACGCCGATCACGTTTCCCACCCTGGCCCAGCAGAGTGGCGACTTCAGTTCATTCCTGGCGCTGTCGAAACCGATACCGATCTACGATCCGCTGAGCCAGACCACCTGCACGGCCAACAGCACCAACGGACCCTGCCGATATCAATTCGGTTATGGACCTTCGGGAACGCCGGGAGCCGCCGGCAATCCAACGCTGATTGGCACTCCCAACGTCATCCCCTCAACCGAA
The DNA here is from genome assembly GCA_963702285.1 of uncultured Acidobacteriaceae bacterium. GTDB lineage: Bacteria > Acidobacteriota > Terriglobia > Terriglobales > Acidobacteriaceae > Palsa-343. The sequence goes on from CAVPCB010000071.1 coordinate 15,227, forward strand.
TTCTCCGATGTAGCGGTGAAGTTGCAGAGCTTCATGTCGCCGGGTCTGAAGAGCCAGATCGGTACCGCGCTCCAGAACAATTACATCGCGCCGAACGCCACAGGACTCGTCAACTGGTCGACCACCTCGCGCATCGATTACCTGCTGACCTCGAAGGACACGCTCACCGTCCTTGGAGCCGTGGGCCGTCAGGCCAGTTCTGTTCCGGTCGGCCAGACAACTTCAGGCCGCAATGTCGGACCCGTACCGTACAACTACGGCCAGGCGTACGCGCCCAAAACCGCCGTCTGGACCGTCGAAGAAACCCACGTCTTCTCGCCCAACCTGCTCAACCAGTTCAAGTGGGGCTACGCCCGCTACAACGGACCCACCATCAACCCCGATGAGTCGCCAACCTACGCCGCAACGAGCGCGATCGGCCTCTCCGGCCTGCCGAAAGGACAGGCTTCGTCCATGTTCCCCATCGTGACCTTTGCCGGCACCGACGCTCCAACGAACTGGAACGGCGCCACCGAAAATATAACGACCGCCGCGAACTATACGACGCTCGACAACGTGCAGTGGAACACCGGCCGGCACTCGTTCACCTTTGGCGGCCAGGTGGCATGGCTGCAGTACAACGTCGTCAACGCAACCAATGGATCCACCCCCATCACCCTGGCCACGGCTGTCACGGAGACTGCGGGAATCAATCCTTCCAGCAACAGCGCGCCCAAATTCGTAGCCACCACCGGGACCGGCCTCTCCTACGCCAGCTTCCTGGTCGGCGAAATCGACAAGGGCAGCTTCACGCAATACCTGCAGCAGGAGTTCGGAGCGCGCTTCCGCGCCATCTCTCCCTATGCTCAGGACACCTGGAAAGTGACCTCGAAACTCACGCTGGATCTCGGCCTGCGCTACGACTTCTTCCCCACCGTCACCGAAGTCCACAATGCGGAGAGCTTCTTCGATACCGGCCTGGCAAATCCCGTAACCGGCACGAACGGCGCCTTGAACTTCACCGGACATGGTGCGGGGACCTGTAACTGCTCCACGCCGGTCGACAACTACTACAAGAATTTCGGCCCGCGTCTCGGCCTCGCCTATGCGCTGAACTCGAAGACCGTCATTCGATCCAGCTACGGCGTGATGTTCACGCACGGCAACGCCGTCGGCGGCCTCAACACCAGCATCGGTACGCTGGGCTTTTCCGCCGCACCCTCCTTCTCCGCCAACGGATCCCTGCTGAGCACGATACCCCTGCACGGCAGCAACGGAGCCATTCCGGCCTTCACCGGCGCCAACGGTGTTGCCTCCGGCCCAGCCTACGGTACCGGCTACACCACCACCAGCGGCTTTACCGGAACTCCATCCACGACGCAGTATGACGATCCTTATTACGGTGGTCGCGCACCGGAGTACATCAACTGGACCTTCGGCATCCAGCGCCAGATCGCGAATCCGGCGACGCTCACACTGAGCTACGTCGGCTCTGAAGGCCATTTCCTGCAGACCGACGGCGGCAACGGACGCGGATACTGGAACGACGAGCTGGATCCGAAGTACCTCGTCACCGTCGGAAACTGCGCCGCCAACCCCGCAGCCTGTCCCCTTGCCGACAAGGGTGCAGCGCTGACCGCGGATTGCACCAAGTACAACCTGAACTGTCCGGCGAATTTCACTTCTTCGCAGACCCTGGCTGTCGCACTCAAGCCGTTCCCGTTCCAGGGAGTCAGTGACTCATTCGGGCAATACACGGGCAACTCCAACTACCACGCGGTCCAGGCTCTGCTCAGCATCCGCTCCTGGAACGGGCTCACCACAAATATCCACTACACCTTCTCGCGAGCCATCGACGATGGCGGATTGTTCCGCAGCGGCTATCCCATCCCGGCCGGAACCCTGAACGGTGCTCCCGCTGCGTTCTACAAACAAGACCGGATCGAGCGTGGCGTATCGACCAGCAACCAGCCGCAGCACTTTGTTGCCACGACGGTTTGGGACTGGCCGTTTGGCCGGACCTTCCTCGCTGAAAACCGGACCGAGCGCGCCATTCTGGGAGGCTTTGCATTCTCGGGCGTCTATCAGCTTTACTCCGGCTCACCGCTGATGATTACCGCATCGAGCTGCCAGAACAATCCTGCGCAGTCCAGCAAATTCTGTCCTGTCTCCCTCAACGATAACTTCAACGGTCCTGCTCACATCAACGGAAAGTGGGGACAGGGGGCCATGACGGGCGCCAAACATATCGATGCCAGCGCATTTCAGGTTGCGCCCGATTACACCTTTGGCAACGCTCCCCGCACGGCAGCCTATAACCTCTACGGCCCCGGCAACTATCAGCTGGATCTCGCCGCCGTCCGCAGTTTCCCGCTCCACATCACGGAAAACACAAAGCTGAATTTCCGGGCCGAGTGGTACAACATCACGAACCATTCGCAGTTCGCAGTCGCCAGTACGGCGGTTGGCAACTCGAGCTTCGGCACGGTCACCCAAAGCAGCGGCCTGAACCGCAAAGCAGCCCAGTTCTCGGCGCGCATCGAGTTCTAGGCTGACCTCATTCACCTTCATCCACGAGGCTGCCGCCTGCAACGGCAGCCTCTTTCATGTCCGCGTAATTCCGGAAGGGAGAACATGGTGCGCATTCGATGGTTCGCGCTCGCCGCGCCGATTCTGCTGGCGGCAACCCTGGCCGCTCAGGATACAAGAACAGTCACCGAGCCTACGATGCCGCCCGCCTGCACCACCTTGCAGGCCCAACTGGCCGCGCCCCATGGCGTGCTCAGCGATGCCGACGAGCGTAAGCTCGACACGGATCGGATTCAGCGCGCCATCGACGGCTGCGATGCCGGCCACGCCGTTGTTTTGAAAGCGCACGGTAAGCGCGACGTCTTTCTCACCGGGCCGCTCACCCTGAAATCCGGCGTCACCCTCGTCGTCGACACGAACACCGTGCTGGCATCCTCCCGCGACCCGCGCGTCTTCGACATCGCGCCCGGCAGCTGCGGCATCGTGAGCGAGCATGGCCACGGTTGCAAAGGAATGATCACCGCCACAAAAACTTCGGGCAGCGGCATCATGGGCGACGGCTCCATCGATGGCCGAGGCGGCGCCAAACTGCTTGGCCAGCAGGTCACCTGGTGGGACCTGGCCCACGAAGCCAAAGTCACCGACAAGTCGCAGAGCGTTCCTTGGATGCTGATGGTGCGCGATTCCGAAAACTTCACGCTGTATCGCATCACGCTGCGCAACTCGCCCGGCTTCCACGTCTCGGTCAATCAGACCGACGGCTTTACCGCATGGGGCGTCAAGATCATGACGCCGAAGACCGCGCGCAATACTGACGGCATCGACCCCGGCTCCTCGCGCAATGTCACCATCACGCAGTGCTTCATTCACACCGGCGACGACAACGTCGCGGTCAAGTCCTCCAGCCGCGGCGGCCCGGCCTCCCACATTTCCGTCCTCCACAATCACTTCTATACCGGCCACGGCATGTCCATCGGCAGCGGAACCGATGGCGGCGTCGATCATCTGCTGGTCGACGACCTCACCATCGACGGAGCCGACAACGGCATCCGCATCAAGTCCGATCGCAGCCGCGGTGGCCTGGTGGAGAATGCTCTCTATCGCAACGTGTGCATCCGCGACACGAAGAACCCCATCGTGCTCACGCCCTTGTACACGACGTTTTCCGGAGACAAGCTGCCCGTCTACCGCAACATCACCCTCGAAAACGTGCATGTTCTGACCGCAGGTGCATACACCTTCCTGGGGCTCGATCCCGAGCACATTCTCGAAGTCAGGCTCGATAACGTCTTCGCCGACTGGCTCGATCGATCCGAGATCATCGCTTCGAACGCGAAGATCACGATCGGCCCGCACCGAGGCAATCTTGAACCGAAGGGCAACAACGTCACCGCGGAGGCGACGCCGGATTCTCAGCCGGGCACACCCCTCGCGTGCAACGACAAGTTCGTGCCCTTCCCGTCGTTGTCCACCGCACCCGAACTGGCCGGCACACCCCAACCTGAGGACAAGACACTCTACGTCGCGGCCGATGGCACGGGCGACTACTACTCGATCCAGCGAGCCATTGACGTAGCCCCGGCCACAGGAGGCGCCACCATCCTGGTCGCGCCAGGAACCTATCGCGAAGTCCTGAACATCGACAAGCCGGACATCCAGTTGCGCAGCGCCAATCCCGATGCGAGTAAAACCATCGTTGTCATGGACAAAAGCGCGGGCACTTCCGGCGGAACCCTGCACTCCGCTACCGTCAACGTGACCGGCGACAATTTCTTCGCTGAGAACATCACCTTCCAGAACGACTGGAACGCGCATCATGAGCAGCTTCCCGCCGGATCGCAGGCCCTCGCGCTGCTGGTGCGCGGCGATCGAGCCGTCTTTCACAACGTGCGCTTGCTCGGCAACCAGGACACCCTCTTCACCGGCAGCAAAGCATGCACCGGCGAAGGCGATGGACGCACCTGCATCCCGGCGCGCCAGTACTTTTCCAATTGCTATATCGAGGGCAATGTCGACTTCATCTTCGGCGATGGCAAAACGGTCTTCGATCGTTGCGAGATTCGCAGCACCCCGCACTCCGAGGGCTTCGTCACGGCTCAGGGCAAGAGCTATGCCGCCGAGGATTCCGGCTACGTCTTTCACGCCTGCAAACTAACGGCGTACCCCGGCGTCGAGAACGTCTATCTCGGCCGCCCGTGGCGTCCGTATGCTTCCGTCGTCTACCTCGACACGGAGATGGGCGCGCACATTCAGCCCGCCGGCTGGCGCGAGTGGCATCCGGGCGAAACGCACTCACTCGATACCGCTTTCTATGCGGAAGAAGGATCCACGGGACCGGGCGCGCAAACAAACGAGCGCGAGCCGCATTCCAAACAACTCACGCCCAAAGACGCGAAGAAGTTCCTGCCGGAAAACTTTCTGCGCGGCAGCGACAACTGGAATCCGACCGAGCCCTTGAACCCGTAGCGCATCCCTTTCGTGCGCATGCACTCGTGCCCTGCAATCACCCAGCAGGACAGGTATTCATTCGCACAGCCTCGGCGGCGACGAGAATATCTCGAAGCTAAACCTCAACCGAGATTCTCCAGTTATGAATGGATGAGAATTCGAGGCAGGCTGATAAATGAGCATCATAGCCACTCGTGCCGTTTACCGAGATTCCTCCCTGCTGCGTCACCGGCGGGGGCAGGACGGTCAGTGTGGCCGAGCCGCTGACGGCGCCCACGGTAGCGGTGATCGTGGACATTCCGGTAGCCACGGGCCGCATAGCCGGCGGCGATCACCATCAGTTAACTGTGATGGTAAAGGTCTGTGTACTGTTGACTCCGGACGTGTTGGTGTAGGTGAGGGTGAAGACATTCGCGCCGGAAGTCAACGGAGCAGCGGAGGCGATCCGCGTTCCCGGGTTGCTGAACCCGGAGGGTCCGCTCCAGCTATAACTGCCGCCGCTGAGAACCTGCTCGCCCAGGTTCACCGTGTCGCCCGGATTCACCGTCAGAGTGGAGCGCTGTTGCCACCCTCCGCCGTTCACCTGGATGTAAGGAGTGAGCGGAGTGCCATTGACGTTGATGGTGAAGGTAACGGTGCTGATGGCTCCGACCGTGTTGGTGCAGGTGAGGGTGAAGACGTTGGAAGTCGAGTTGAGGGGAACACTGGAGGCCACCCGCGATGTGGAGGTGAAGCCGGGCCCGCTCCAGCTGTAGGTGCCCCCGCTGAGAGCCTGCGGCCCGAGGTTCACCTTGTCGCCCGGGCTCACCGTAAGACTCGAAAGCTGCTGCCAGGCTCCTCCGTTGACCTGAATGTACGGAGTTAGTGGAGTGCCGCCGACGGTGATGGTGAAAATCAGTGTGCTGGTGGCTCCGACCGTGTTGGTGTAAGTGAGGGTGAAAACGTTGGAAGTCGAAGTTAGTGGCACGCTGTAGACGGCCCGCGCCGTGGAGGTGAAGCCGCCGGGGCTGCTCCAGCTAAAGCTGCCCCCGTTGAGAGCCTGCGGCCCGAGGTTCACCTTGTCGCCCGGGCTCACCGTAAGACTCGAAAGCTGCTGCCAGGCTCCTCCGTTGACCTGGATGTACGGAGTTAGTGGAGTGCCGCCGACGGCGATGGTGAAAATCAGTGTGCTGGTGGCTCCGACCGTGTTGGTGCAGGTGAGGGTGAAGACGTTGGAAGTCGAGTTGAGGGGAACACTGGAGGCCACCCGCGATGTGGAGGTGAAGCCGGGCCCGCTCCAGCTGTAGGTGCCCCCGCTGAGAGCCTGCGGCCCGAGGTTCACCTTGTCGCCCGGGCTCACCGTAAGACTCGAAAGCTGCTGCCAGGCTCCTCCGTTGACCTGAATGTACGGAGTTAGTGGAGTGCCGCCGACGGTGATGGTGAAAATCAGTGTGCTGGTGGCTCCGACCGTGTTGGTGTAAGTGAGGGTAAAAACGTTGGAAGTCGAAGTTAGTGGCACGCTGTAGACGGCCCGCGCCGTGGAGGTGAAGCCGCCGGGGCTGCTCCAGCTAAAGCTGCCCCCGCTGAGAGCCTGCGGCCCGAGGTTCACGATGTCGCCCGGGCTCACCGTAAGACTCGATAGCTGCTGCCAGGCTCCTCCGTTGACCTGGATGTACGGCGTGAGTGGAGTGCCGCCGACGGTGATGGTGAAGGTCAGTGTGCTGGTGGCTCCGCTGGTGTTCGTATAGCTGAAGTTGAAAACGTTGGAAGCCGAAGTTAGTGGCACGCCGTAGACGGCCCGCGTGCGTGGCACCGAAGCCGTTGGGGCCGGTCCAGCTGAAGCTGCCGCCGCTCAGATTCTGCGGACCCATGCTGACGATGTCACCTGGGCTCACGGTCAGGCTGTTGATTTGCTGCCACGCCCCGCCGTTCACCTGAATATAGGGAACGATCGGGGTGGCTTGCGCCAGCATCTGGAATGCCACGTTGCTGCTGAGTATTCCGTCGGGGGTCGTCACCTGAACCACGCCGGTCGTTGCGCCCGAGGGTACGGTCGCCTGAATCTCCGTGTCGGAAAGAACGTTGAAGGCGGCGGACGTACCGTTGAATGTGACGGCGCTGGCTCCGGTCAAGCCATTTCCGAGGATCAGCACGGTGGATCCGACGCTACCGATGGTTGGTATGGTTTGGACGAACCGTGGCAGTCCGTTGTTGAGGCTAAAGAAAGTACCGGCTCCGCTGCCGGGTCCGAGGGGACCGGGCCCGGTTCCACCGGTGCCGCCGCCGATAGTCGTGCCATAGAGGATCCCGTTTGTCGCCTGCATCAAGCCCGCGATGGGATAGTAGCCATCGCTGCAATTGGCCTGGGAGCAGAATCCATAGAGCGCCGTCAGCAATCCCCCGGGTGTAATTTGGAAAAGCGAGCCGCAACCCGAATAAGAGTCGCAGGAGTCGCTCTCACTGACACCACCGGCATCACCAACATAAAAGGTTCCATAGAAGTTACCGTCGCTGGCCTGGACCAGGCCGGCATAGGGATACCCATTCTCATCCAATCCGTTCAGGATCGTCAGCTCACCCTGCGGAGTGATTTTGAAAATGATTCCGCTGTATGCAGCTGTTCCATAGAAATTCCCGTCGGTCCCCTGAACCAGTGGGCCCGTGGGATGTTCGATTTCGCCCGGCCCGTTGTAGAGTGTCGTCAGAGCGCCGGCTGGGGTGATTTTGAAGACGGTGCCATAGTTCGCGGTCCCGCCATTGAAAGTTGTCCCATAGAAGTTTCCGTCTGAGCCCTGAATCGGTGCGCTCCAGGGTTCGCCACCGTCGGCGCAGTTGGCCTGACTGCAAAAGCTATAGAGCGTTGTCAAAGTGCCCGAGGGTGTAATCCTGAAGAATGTGCCCTGGTTGTTAGCTCCACCATTTTTCGTTGCCGCCATAGAAATTCCCATCATTGGCCTGCACAAGCCCAACAGGCTGGCTGCCATCCGTGCAGTTAGCTTGTGCGCAAAAGCTGTACAGGGTGGTGAGGGAACCTCCGGGAGTCATACGAAAAACCGTGCCGCTACAGTTCCCGGCAGCACAGTTGCTGGGACCGGGGTTCGCTCCGCCGAAGTAAGTCGTCCCATAGAAGTTGCCGTCTGAGGCTAACATGAGCGAGCCGTTGCCCACTCCGTTAGGGTAAATGTAGCCATCCGAGCAGTTCGGTTCAGAGCAGAACGTGTGAAGAGTCGTGATCGCACCCTGCGGCGTCATCCTGAAGACGGTTCCTCCCCCAAGGCCGACAATGCCATCGGCGATGCCGCTGGCATTTGTTCCATAGAGATTTCCATCGGGTCCCTGGATCAGCGGGGAGCCGGGACCCGTACCGTCCGCGCAGTTCAGCTGCGAACAGAAGTTATAAAGTGTGGTGAGCAGCGGGCTGGAGCCGTTGTAGGTATTACCCGTGCCGCTCAGCGAAACCATCTGCGTGCTGCCAACGACGCCGTTGCTGTTATCGGTGACCATCAGCACGTCCTGACCAGGCCAGTTGCAGAAGGCGAAAACGTCACATTGATGGTGCAGAAGCTTCCTGCTGCCACACTGCCATCGCAATTGTCCGTTTCGCTGAAGTTGGGGTTCGGAAGATTGCTCGAGGAGGGCACCGATAGCGACGCTCGTGACGATGAGGGGACCGCTGCCCGTATTGCTCAACGTGACCGACTGCGAGATGCTCGTGGTTCCCGCATCCTGAGCGCCGAAGACCAGACTGCCCGGGGAGATGGAGGCAACCGGCACGGGGGCCGTGCCACTGAGCCCAATGCTTTGGGTCACGGCCGGACTGGCATTCAGCGTGTTGTCCGTCAGCACCACGCTGCCGCTGATACTTCCAGCAGAGAGCGGGTTGAACTCGATGCCGAGGATGCAGCTCTCGGCCGCATTCAGGGTCTGGCCGGCGGTACTGCACGAGGTATCCGTGCCGCCCAGCGAGAAGTTCGCGGCGGTGCTGATCTGGGTGATGTCAAGCGGCGCATTGCCCAGGTTCAGCAGCGGTGACGTCCTGCGCTGCGCTGGCATCGCCGACATTGGTGCTGGGGAAGGTGAGCGAGGGCGCGTCGGAGACATCCACCTTGCGGATGCGCTGGTTGCCTGAGTCCGCGATGTAGAGGTTGCCGGCGCCATCCACCGCGACGCGGGTGGGCTCATACAGTTCCGCGCTGGTGGCCGGGCCGCCGTCGGCGTGCCGTAGGTTCCGCCCGCCACCGTGGTGATGGTCCCGCCCGGCGTCACCTTGCGGATGCTCTGGTTGTCTGCGTCCGCGATGTAAAGGTTGCCGGCGCCATCCACCGCGACCCCGTAGGGATGAGCAAGTTCCGCACTGGTGGCCGGGCCCCTGTCGCCGCTGTAGCCGTAGGTTCCGTCGCCCGCCACGGTGGTGATGGTCCCGCCCGGCGTCACCTTGCGAATGCTGTTGTTGATTGTGTCCGCGATGTAGAGGTTCCCGGCGCCATCCACCACAACCCCGTAGGGCTCGAACAGTTCCGCGCTGGTGGCCGGGCCGCCGTCGCCGCTGTAGCCCCCATTTCCATTGCCCGCCACCGCGGTAATGTTCCCGCCCGGCGTCACCTTGCGGATGATCGAGTTGTATGTGTCCGCGATGTAGAGGTTGCCGGCGCCATCCACCGCGACGCCGGTGGGGTCATACAGTTCCGCCGCCACGGTGGTGATGGTCCCGCCCGGCGTCACCTTGCGGATGCGGTTGTTGTCTGCGTCCGCGATGTAGAGGTTGCCGGCGCCATCCACCGCGACCCCGTAGGGATGAGCAAGTTCCGCGCTGGTGGCCGGGCCGCCGTCGCCGCTGTAGCCCCCATTTCCGTTGCCCGCCACCGTGGTGATGGTCCCGCCCGGCGTCACCTTGCGGATGCGCTGGTTGCCGTAGTCCGCGATGTAGAGGTTGCCGGCGCCATCCACCGCAACCCCGGCGGGAAAAGCAAGTTCCGCGCTGGTGGCCGCGCCGCCGTCGCCGCTGTAGCCCCCACTTTCATTGCCTGCCACAGTGCTGATGATGCCGGGGCCGAAGGCGACCTGCGGGCCGGTGCCGATGCCGTAGATATACGCGGTAGCGATCACTCCGCCGGCATCGGGGAGATTGACGGCTCCATAGCGCGCACCGGCATACTTCGGCGCGAAGGTGACGTTCACGGTGCAAGTGTCGCCTGGGTTATACACATGGCTGCTGCCGTTGGTGTCGCAGCTTCCCGTGCCCGCATCGGTAAAGTCGAGCCCGGTGGCGCCCTGGGTCAGCACGGACGCGGTGATCCCGCTGCCACCCGCAGTAAAGGTGAAGTACAGCGTCACCGGCGGGGCGGTTGTTCCCACCGCGACGGTGCCCAAATTCACGCCGTGGGTCTGGATCTCCTCCACCGAGCCGTTGTTACCGCCGGCGACATAGACGTTGCCGCTGCCGTCCACCGCCACGTCATAGGGATAGATGAAGACGCCCCCCAGCGTTGTGATGGTGCAGGCGCTGCTGGTGAAATTGGAGGAAGTACAGCCGGGGGGCATTTCCTTCACCAGGCCGCTGTAGGTATCGGCGACATAGACGTCGCCGCTGGGGTCCACGGCCACGCCCCAGGGATCGTCGAAGCCGCCGCCCAGCATCGTCACGCAACTGGAGGAAGAGCAACCGGAAGGCATCTCCTTGACCGCCCCGCCGTTCTGCTGGTCGGAGACGTAAACGTTGCCACTCGCGTCCACCGCCAGACCCTGGGGACTTTGGAAGCCCCCGCCCAGCGTACCGATCGCACAGGCATTGTTGGTGAAGTTGGTGGAAGTACAGCCTGGGGGCATCACCTTGACCGCCCCGCCGTTCTGCTGGTCGGAGACGTAAACGTTGCCGCTCGCGTCCACCGCGACACCGAAGGGATAGACGAAGCCGCCGCCCAGCGCCGTTACGCAATTGGAGGAAGAGCAACCGGGGGGCATCTCCGTCACCAGGCCGTTGAGATCGACAACATAGACGTTGCCGCTTCCGTCCACAGCCACGTGAAGGGGCTCGAAGAAGCCGCCGCCCAGCGTCATGACGCAGCTGGAGGAAGAGCAACCCGCGGGCATCTCGTACACCGCGCCCTTGACGGCGGAGGAATCGGCGACGTAGACGTTGCCGCTGCTGTCTACCGCCACGCCACCGGGAATATAAAAGCCGCCGCCCAGGGTCGTCACAGTGCCGGCGAAATACGCTGTCTGGGCGTGGAGCGGTGACACAGCCGCGCCGGCAAACACGAGTACGCTCAGCAGGCACGTGGCCGGCCAAAATCGACGCGCCCTGGCCAACGCTGCCGTCGCGCGCCGTGGCGCACAGCTCATGGTCGGTGTGTCCGGGAGAAATGCAGATTTCGGGAAAGCGAAGAGGCTGCGCAGAACGAGCCTGGAGTCCACGTGAAATTCTCCCTGATCCCGGCTGCGTTCCTGAGGTGGAAGCGGTAACCCCGCTCACCCTTCACTTCGATTCGCCAGGCTGAGGTGCCACAGCAACCCGCGCAGCCGGGGATCATTCCTGTTGCGATTTTGTCTGGCCTCTACGCTCTTGTTTTCCCGGCTCCCCGGCAAGCGATAGGAAGGGGCGGGAAGGGACATGTCGGGGTATGTATCGGTATTTTTGGTCTTCCTGACGGACGAGGGCCGGTGTATGCTGGTTCCTTCCCCAAGAGAACCTATTCTCTCCGCCGCGGAGAAACTGCCAGGGGTGCGGGTCGCACGATGACCACCGTTCACACCGGTCAAATTTCCCTCACGACAACGCCGGAAAAGCTCGTCTCGTGGAAATCCATCGCGAAATATTTTGAGTGCGATGAGCGCACGGCCAAGCGCTGGGAGCGGGAGCGCGCGCTCCCCGTTCACCGGGCCCCGGGAGGGAAACGGAGCGGCGTGTTCGCCTATGTGTCCGAGCTGGATTCCTGGCTGAATAACGGGATGCGAACGGGACGCTCAACTAACCGCAGGGGGGAGGACGGTCCGGGATTGATCAACCCCGGTTCTTCCGCCGTTCAGGCCGGTTTCGCTGGTACCGTGGCTGTGGCAAGAAGCGACACAGCCCAGCCGGCCCGTATCGGTGGAAAACGGATCATCAAGAGATCTTTGATCTGGACGGCAACCGGGGGTGCCGCGCTCTTTCTGGCCGCCGCGTCCGTCTTCCTGACCCACAAAGATCGGCGCGATAACGCTCCGGTTCTGAAGGCATCTGAGGCCTCGTCTGCTGGCCTGCGCCCTGCTCCCGCCGCGGACGCCGAGGCTCTTTACCTTCAGGGACGCTATTTCTGGAACCTGCGCTCCGCGACGAGTCTTTCCAAAGCGACGAGCCTGTACATGCAGGCAATCGCGAAAGACCCTTCTTACGCCGAAGCCTATGCCGGACTTGCGGAAACCTACGATCTGTTGCCCCAGTTCGGACAGGCGGATCTGGGCGACTCTCTCAAAAAGGCGGAGGAGGCAGCCAACCGCGCGATCGCGCTCAACCCAAACCTCGCCGCCGCCCACCGAGCCCTGGCCTTCGCGCGATTCTACTGGGACTGGGACATCTCCGGCTCCGATGCCGAGTTCCGACGCGCAATCGCGCTGGACCCGAACTCCCCGGAAACCCATCAGTGGTATGCCAGCACGCTGGAAAACAGGCTTGAAGGGGTCGAATGCCTGAAGCAAATCAATGAGGCGCTCCGTTTGAACCCGACCTCAGCGGCTATAGCCGTCGACGCTGCGCTGATGGAGGAAGAGTTTGGCGCCGATCCGAACCAGGGGATCAGACGCCTTAGAGAACTGGAACAAACTCAACCCGTCCTGTCGACGCCCAGTTATTTTCTCAAACAGATCTATTTTGCAGAGGGCGATTACCCGGCATATATTGCCGAACTTCGCCGGATCGCGTCGATCACGCGGCAGCCATTCGACGCCGAGATGGCGAGGGTGGCAACCCGAGGCTGGTTACGGGCTGGCAAATCCGGCATGCTTGAAGAGATAGCTGGCGTACAAAAGACTGCCTTTGAACGCGGGACCGAGTCGGGCTTCTGGCTCGGGCAAACATACCTTCTGCTCGGACGTCCGAAAGAAGCGCTGCCCTATTTCAGGGCGTCATTGGCCAATCACTTTATCCTGCTGATCGCGATGGAAGATTGCAACTGGGCGAAGAAGTTCGACACGGATCCCGGCTATGCCGATCTCTACACGCAAATCCGCCAGCGCATGCACGGTCAGGTCGCTCACCCCTCTGTGATGCCGGGATCTTTTCGTCTGCCGAGTGACCCTCGCATAAAACCCCGCAGTAAATCCCGCAATCCGCCACCACCCCGGTCTTAGCTTAGCTATAACCAGAGGCCTGTCGCAGAGAGTTCGTCAGCGCACCACAGTTCAGATTGACGGCGGGCGTGCACGGTCGGCTCCCAATTAGGATTCGGCCGGGGATGTAGGCAGCTGACTCCAGGGCCGAACGGGTATAGTCAAAGCCGCAATTCTCTGAAGCAATTCTGCATCCGTCCTATCTCCCACCTCGCTGGCTGCCCACTCGTGATCGACCCGACAATCTTTCCTGTTTTCAAGATGCGAATCCTGAAGCGGATCTCGGCTGTATTCGGGTTCAGACGGTTTGAGCGGAATTCGGTGGTGAACAAGGATCGAGTCGAGATACAATCTTTTCGATTCTGCGTCTTTGAAGCTCCGGGTGGCGGAATGAGGGAAATATTTACTTGTCACGCGCCACTCTTCGCAATTGAGATGCCAGAGTTGTGTTTTTTGGTCGGCTTACTACCACTGAAATTGCAGGTGGCGTCGATTGGCCGGCCTGTGGGGCGGCGTTTGCCGGTCTGCTGCCGCGAGCCGGGCGGGACCTCGTGCTGCAAGCTGTTCAAGCGAGCGTGGCGAGGGAGAGGAATTC
>CAVPCB010000072.1:0-11288 GCA_963702285.1 uncultured Acidobacteriaceae bacterium
GGCGCCATCGCTGGTTTTGAAATCTTCCCAGTTGGTGGCCGTTTGGAAGTTGCCGACGCACCGCCACCCCCGGCAGCGCGGCTGAGCTGAACGTCACCATCCCTCCTGGAGAACCTTTGGGAACACAGCACACGTTAACGTTGAAACGCGAGTCCTTCTTCCCCACCTTGAACGAGAACACTGCCGCCGGCTTGCCATTCACGTCTTCCCAGCGCAGCCACTGCATCGATCCGTCTGCCTGCGCCGCCTCAAAAACCTGCCCCAAATCCGGCCCCGGCTCACGAAGTGCGATCATCCCGTTGGCGCCCCACGTGGTTTTGTCCACGGATAGCTTCTCCACCCCATGTTCGCTGGAGTACACGCTCTCGGTCGAGTTGATGTAACGAACGTATTGGTAAGCCTGCGTTACAGCGGATCCGACGGAAACGTCCTGGCTCCCGCCCTGCATTCCCGACGCCGCCGCAGTCGCCTGCAGGTTGTCCTGAAGCGCAGCGTCGTCTTGGCAGCGGTGATCTCCGGCAGCTGAACGTAAACCTTCGTGACATACGCGGCAGCCTTATCCAGAAGCTCTTTCTGTGCGGCTGCATCCGGAGCCGGAGTTGACGGAATGTCCCGTGCGGGAGGCGCGAGAAGAGCGCTCCGCGCCTCGAGCACGTAAAGCTGCTCGTTGGTCATCGGTCCCGGTGAGTCGGTCAGCAATTTGTCCAGCGCGTCGCGCGTCAATTGTTCGCTCAGCTCCACCTCCTTCAGCGCAGTAGCCACCTCCGCATCCGACTTCTTGTCGGCCTGCATCGCCTTCAGCGTGCTTTCCAGTTCGCCGACCGTTATCTTTTTCGCCGGCCACGCCGGAACGGCCAGAACCATCAACGCAAGAACGCAGACTAAACGTTTCACCTGGATATCTCCCTGCAACCTGTTCCACGTGCCGCTCCACAGGAGCCGCCCACCAGCCATACTCCGGATGCGAAGGGGAAAAGGTGGGAAAAGTCTACCACCGGCGCGGATGAAAGAACCTGCCTCGACGCCGGCCGTTTACAGCGACAGCGTTCGCCCGAAAAGTGTGTGCCATACGCTCCCCGCGAGCCCGGAGCCTCATCTGAAATAACGAACGGTAGAAGCCACGGGCTTCAGCCCGTGGACAAAGCTCCCTTAAGAAGCGGGCCTTCAGGCCCGGCCAGCCCCGAGTCCCGCACCGCACGTAACTTTCATATAGCCGGTCACACCATACCAATCTCGCGTTTTTGTATCAGGGCACGAGTTCACTCGTGCCGCAAAGGCTGCAAAATCAGATGGGCTTTAGCCCCTGAGGAACAGTTATAGCGAGGCAGCTGTGCAGTATTGCCGGTGTTACTGCAATTTCCTCCCAAAACGACCCCCCAAACCGACCCCCTTCCCGCCCCATGACCGAAGTACTGTACCCCCCACCGATTCTCCTTGCTTCGTCCCCCGCAACTCCCTAGCCTGTTATCAGGAGAACAGTGTTCCCAAATAAGCCTCACCCAACCGGTGGGGCTTTTTTATTTCCCGTCAGCGCCCCCGTTGCTTCCTGAACCCCGAGCGCTGAGAACTGAACGCTGCTGAAGGAGAGTTCAATGTCGGAACCAAACACCACGAACCCGCTGCCAGGCTCGCAGGCCCCGCCCGCCGCTCCACCCCCACGCCGCTGCCGTTCCCTCACCGTCCGCGGCATTCAGTGCCGCGAACGCGCCCTCCGCGGTCACGACCTCTGCGTCACTCACGCCACCAACCGCTTCCCCGTCTGCCCCACAGGTCCCCACGTTGCTATCCCCCTCCTCGAGAGCCTCGACACCATCCAGGTCGTCGCCACCCAGGTCGTCCAGGGCCTCTTCGCCGATACCCTCAGCCCCCACCTCGCCGGCAAAATCCTCTACGCCTGCCAGGTCGCTGCCCTCACCCTGCCTCGTCCCGCGCGCTTCAAGCCCGCCGACAAGCGCCCCGCCGACCAGGAACCCGTCGCCGATGTCTTCCCCTCCCTCGACGGCACCCTCCTCGGCCCCAGCCTCGACGAACTCCTCGACCCGCTGGATCGCGGCATCCCCCCTTCGCTGGCTCTTGTATCAGGGCACGACTCACCGGGTGCCCCATATCTGCCCGCTTTTGGCAGATGTGGGAATGCAGAACCCTCACCCGCCCCCCTTGTTTCAGGACACGACACACCGGGTGCCCCATCCTGGTTGCGCCTGCCGTTGGGCGCAAGCAGGGTGGGCAAGATGGATCCCTCACCCGCCCCCCTCGTATCAGCGCACGACTCCATGGGTGCCCCATATCTGCCCGCTTTTGGCAGATGTGGGAATGCAGAACCCTCACCCGCCCCCCTCGTATCAGCGCACGACTCCATGGGTGCCCCATATCTGCCCGCGGTTGGCAGATGTGGGAATGCAGAACCCTCACCCGCCCCCCCTCGTATCAGCGCACGACACACCGGGTGCCCCATATCTGCCCGCTTTTGGCAGATGTGGGAATGCAGACCCTCACCCGCCGCCTTTGTATCAGCGCACGCTCCCAGCTCCAGGCTCCCGGCTCCCAGCTCCCAGCAATGGGTGCCCCATCTCGCTGAGCGGGACACCGCAGCGTTGTCAACCTCGACAACACCCGGACACTTCGAGTTTTCAGCAGCTTGCCACACACCCAGTCCAGGGGGGAGGGGCCCAGGGCAGCTCCCAGCTCCAGGCCGACCGCTGACTGCCGACCGCCGATTGTGGTAAACGTGACCCATGCGTGCCGTTGCCGAGAAACTCCACCTCAGCGAAATTGCGCCGGGGCTGGTTCAGTCAGAAATCCGCGCCATGACCGTGGCCTGCGACCTGGCCGGCGGCGTCAACCTCGCTCAGGGTGTTTGCGATACCGAAGTTCCCTCGCCCGTGGTGGCCCGCGCCGTAGAAGCCATCCACCAGGGCCTCAATATCTACACCCGCATGGATGGCATCGAGAGCCTGCGCCAGGCCATCGCCGCCAAGCTCGCGCGCCACAACGGCATGAAGGCCGATCCCGACGCCGAGATTCTTGTCACCTCCGGCGCCACCGCCGGATTCCAGGCCGCCTGCATGGCCCTCTTCGATCCAGGCGACGAGGTCGTCCTCTTCGAGCCGTTCTATGGCTACCACCTCAACACGCTGCGATCTCTGCGCGTGCAGGCCGTCTCGGTTCCCCTCTCCTTGCCGGACTGGGCGCTCGATCTGGACGCGCTGCGCCGCTCCATCACCCCGCGCACCCGCGGCATCGTCCTCAACTCGCCGTCCAATCCCTGCGGCAAAATCTTTTCCCGCGCGGAACTGGAAGCTGTCGCGGCTCTGGCCATCGAGCACGACCTCTTCGTCCTCACCGACGAGATCTACGAGTACTTCGTCTACGATGGCGCCCGGCACATCAGCCTCGCCACCCTGCCAGGCATGGCCGAGCGCACCATTACCATCTCGGGGTTGTCGAAGACCTTCAGCATTACCGGCTGGCGTATCGGCTATCTGGTCGCCGATCGCCGCTGGCTCGGAGCCATCGGCTATTTTCATGACCTCGTCTACGTCTGCGCGCCCGCGCCCTTTCAGCACGCGGCCGCCGCCGGACTGCTGCAGTTGCCCGACTCGTTCTACTCCGGCCTCTCCGGCGAGTACCAGGCCAAGCGCGACATGCTCTGTGCAGCCCTGAACGACATGGGGATGACGCCCTCGATTCCTCAGGGCGCTTATTATGTGCTCGCCGATGTTACAAATTTGCCGGGCGCCACCGCGCGGGAGAAAGCCCGCACCCTGCTGCGCAATACCGGAGTCGCGGGCGTGGCCGGAACGGCGTTCTTTGCCGACGGACGCGGAGAGAATCTGATCCGCTTCTGCTTCGCCAAGCGTGACGAAGACCTCGCGCGCGCCTGCACGCTGCTCCGCGGACTGTGAAGGCTCAGGCCGCCCGCGCCGCGATATCCACCAGCGGATAGCCGAGCTTCTTCCACTCGTCGTAGCCGCCCCGCAGCGGCCGCACCCGATGGATGCCCATGCCGCGCAGCTTCAGCGCCATGCGCGCCGCGGTCGCTTCGCTCGGGCAGGTGCAGAACAACACGATCTCCTGGTCACGCGGGATGCGCTCGCTCTGCTCCACCAGCTTGTCCGGCGTCAGGCTCAGCGCACCGGGCAGCGTGCGCGGATCGGGCAGATAGTCCAGCGGATGCCGCAGATCCACGATGAACACCGGCTGGCCGTTGTCCATCATGTCCTTCAGGTCGCGAGGTTCCAGCCGCGCCATGCGCACCGAGCGCAGAAACGCGCGCCGCTGCAGCATGCGCCACACGAGAAAGCCGATGAAGAGCAGTGCGAAGATCGCGCCGAAGAAATGCGCCGTGGTCGAGAGCGCTTCCGGATGATGCTTCAGCACGTCCCCGAAGAAGCGGCCGGCAAGCGTGACGGAGACGGCCCACAGCAGCACGCCCCCGGCATCGGCGAGCACGAACTTGCCGTAGTTCATCCCGATCTGGCCGGCGATCGGCGCAGCCACCGAGCCCAGCCCTGGAACGAACTTCGCCACCAGCAGCGCCGTGGCTCCGCTTTTGGTGAAGTAGCCCTCGGTCTTGCGCACGCACGCCGTGCTCTCCAGACTCAGCCGGCACATCAGCCGCACCACGGCCGAGCCATAACGCTTGCCGAAGAGATACCACGTGCTGTCAGCCAGCAAGCTCGCCGCCAGCGCCGCCAGCAGTACGTAGTCCAGACTCAGCCGATGCGTCGCCGTCAGGGTGCCTGCGGTCAGCAGCAGGGGCGTGCTCGGGATGGGAATGCCCAGCTGCTCGGTGAGAATCCACAGGAAGACGATCCCGTAGCCGTATTTGACGAAGAAGTCGAGCGCGATGGGCATCGTGGGCAGCCTGCGGGTCGGAGCTTCAGTATAGATGTCGCAGAGAGCGGAAAAGGCGCGGCGAGATTCAGCGACGGTTTCGATCGATCGGCACGGGCCCGCTTCCAGTTCGGGTCAGGGGCGCGCCCGCCTCGGCGGAGTGAGAGCCGTTCCGGTGCTCCGAGGGAACCGCGGCCAGCGACGATTGGTATTGGATCAGGCTGTCAACCTGGTCGCGAAGAACCTCCGCCAGTTCGTCGATCAGCTCCAGCAACTGCTGCTTGCCGCGTTCCGAGAGCAGGGTGAAAGCGACGCCCACCGCATTGCCGGCGTGCCGTTGCCGCACCGAGGCCTGCACGCGCAGCGGCAGCTGCCGAACGCAGAAGGTCATCTCCACGTTCTCGCCTTCGCGAAAACCATGCGCCTGCTCCATCACGATCCGGCATCCGCCCAGACTCAGATTTTCGATCTTCCCGGTGACCCGCAAACCCGATGTCAGGCCTTTGATCTCCGCGCTGCCGCTGCACTGAAACCGGGGATGCAGCCTTCGGTCTTCGCCCCTTTGCGCCACGCTATCCCCTTCCCATCAGCGTTCCTGAGAAGGTTATCGGCGCAGGGGAGAGCGTTCGTGAGGCGCGCAACGACGCGACGCGCCTGTTGCAAAATCGGTCAGCAGCTCAGGGTCCGCTCTTGACTGCCGATCCATCGCCCCCAGCGCATCCCGGAGTACTCTGGTTCCATGCCCTCGCAGGTCGCTGCGCCCTCCTCGACAGGCTCTCTAACCCCGCTGGCCGCGGCCCGCGCAGTACTGCAGAAAGCCGTCGCGGAGCGTGCCTTCCCTGGAGCGGCGTATGGCGTGCTGCATCGAGACTCGATCGTCGCGTTCGACTCCGTCGGCCGATTCACCTGGGAGCCGGACTCGCCTGAAGTGAAGCCGGACACCGTCTTCGATCTGGCCAGCGTCAGCAAGGTCATGGCCACGACAGCAGCCGCCATGGTGCTCGTCGATCGCGCCCAACTCGACCTCGACACGCGGCTCGGCGATCTCCTCCCCGGTTTCGTAATCGGCATGGCGCCAGGCAGTGGCAAGGAGCGCGTGACCCTGCGCATGCTGCTCGCGCACACCTCGGGCCTGCCCGCCTACGAAACGCTGTTCCGCAACTGCGATACGCCGGACGCGCTGCTGCGCGCCACCCTGAAGCTGCCCCTGGAAGCGAAGCCCGGTATGCGAACGGAGTACTCGGATTTCGGCTTCATCCTGCTGGGCAAGGTCATCGAGATCCTGTCGTACAAGCGGCTGGACGCGTTCTGCGCGCGGGAAATCTTCGAGCCTCTCGGCCTCACAGCCACGCGCTTTCGCCCCCTGGAAGAGAGCCGGCCGCTCATCCCGCCGACCGAAGATGACCAGACCTTTCGCGGACGAGTGATTCAGGGAGAAGTGCAGGATGAGAACTGCTATGTCCTCGGCGGTGTTGCCGGACACGCCGGCCTGTTTTCCAACGCTGGCGACGTCCTCGGATTTGCGCAGTGCATCCTGGCCCGGGGCCGCACCCGGGACGGCGGGCAGATCTTTCAGCCTGAGACGCTGGACCTGTTTGCGAAGCGCGAGGGGCCGAATCACGAGACCGCGCGTGCATTGGGGTGGGATGTGCCAACGGCGGGCTCCTCCTCCGGCCGCCTCTTCGGACCCCACTCCATCGGACATCTCGGCTATTCGGGATGCTCGCTTTGGATCGACCCCGACCAGCAGCTCGCCGTGGCACTACTCACGAATCGGACCTGGCCCGACCGCTCCAATCAGGCCATCAAACAGGTGCGGCCGGCGTTCCACGACGCGGTGGTGGAAGCACTGCACGGCAGCTCCTGAATCAGTTCGAGCGGCGCAAAAAGGCCTTCGCGGCACAGGGGCGGCGAAGGCCTTTGCGTTGCTATCGTGGTTAGTAGATGCGGAAGTTGACCTCGATGTTGATCTCCACCGGAACCGCGTGACCCTGGTATGTGGCGGCCTTGAATTTGTACTGCCGCACCGCTTCCAGAGCCTTCTCGTCGAGCCCCATGCCCAGCGGCCGCACGATGCGCACGCGTTGCGGATTGCCCTGCGCGTCGACGATGAGCCCCACGACGCAGACGCCCTGGTACTTTGCGCGCCGCGCTTCGTCGGAGAACTCCGGATCGGGCGCATACACCAGCACCGGGTTGGAAACGCCGCCGCCCGGATGATAGATGCCGCCGCCGTACCCGCCGCCGGAACCAGGCCCGATGCCATTGCCGTTACCGGACCCGATGCCGCCACCGGAACCGCTGCCAAAGCCGGAGCCGGAGCCGCTGCCCTGCGAAGCCAAAGCTACCTGCGGCGACTGCGGAATGCCAATATTCGGCATGCTGGGATTGTCAGGCAGCTTGATCTGCTGCGGCATCAGCACTGCCGGCGTTACAGCCAGCTTCGGATTGTCGATCTTCAGAATCTGGGGTGGAGCAAGAGGCCTCTTCGACATCTCCGGCAGCTTGCCTTTGGAAGCCTCAACCAGCTCATGGTTGCCGCCTCCGCCACCGCCGCCCATCGTGTCCTTTAATGGAGACGGCGGCACGTAAGGGGAGATATCCACCGGCGTGACGACCGCCCTTTTTGCGACCTGGCGCTCGTGCCACTGCTCGATGGTGAAAAGCAGAATGAGACCGATGACCACGGCATGCGTGATGAACGAAACCGCACTTGAGGCCGGGTTCCGCTTCACCGCCATCGGATCGCGCACCGCGATCGGCGTCGAGCTCAGCTTGAGAGGCGGAAGCTTCTTTGGGAAGAGCACGTCGGCAACGCTGGCAAACAGCGTCTTCCAGATCGGCTCTTCGACGATCGATTCCAGGCCCCCCAGATGCAAAGCTGGCGGCTCTGGGCTTCTACCCCGATTTGAATCCGGTACCAGGTGCGGAGACGTCAAAACCGTATTCCCCATGTTTGCTCGCCAGACGTCACCGCCTGGCTTCTCCTGATTATCAATGACAGCTGCCCTCTCTGTCTCGCCTGGAGCGTTGCTGCACTTGCTGAGATGCGCATCCCCCCGAAAAAATCACCTGCACCCCTCTTTCTGGGATAGACGCTTGATCTGTCAGGAAGTTACTGCTGTCCCGCCGGATACAATGAAGTTTTATCCGAAACCCGCTGGAGAACCGATGCCGTCTGCGCCCCCACCCGGCGACCCCAGGCCTGTTGCCCTGAAAGATACTCTTTCCCTGCCTCGAACGGACTTTCCGATGAAGGCCAATCTGCCTCAAACGGAGCCCGCCCGGTTGCAGGCGTGGGAGAAGTCCCGCCTCTACGACCAGATCCGTAAGGCTCGGGAGGGCGCGCCCCGATGGCTCCTGCACGATGGACCACCGTATGCCAATGGGCCAATCCATCTGGGCCATGCGCTAAATAAGGGCCTCAAAGACTTCATTGTCAAGTGCAAAACGATGGCCGGCTTCGATTCCCCCTACGTCCCCGGCTTCGACTGCCATGGCCTCCCCATTGAGATCAAAGTGGACGAGAAGCTGGGGCGCAAAAAGCTGGAGATGCCAGCGGCGGAATTCCTGCGCCAGTGCCGCGACTACGCCCAGAAATACGTCGATCTGCAAACCAGCCAGTTCGTGCGTCTGGGAATCTTTGGGCGCTGGGACAACCCCTACTCGACGATGTCGCGGCCCTATGAGGCGCGCATTCTGGAAACCTTCTACCGCTTCCTCGAGGGCGGCTTTGTTTACCGGGGGCTCCGCCCGGTCTATTGGTGCATCCACGACCGCACCGCCCTGGCCGACGCCGAAATCGAGTACGAGCAGCACTCCAGCCCCAGCATCTATGTCCGCTACGACCTCACCAGCGACCCGGCCGCCATCCATCCCGCATTGGCGGGCAAAAGGGTCGCCACCATCATCTGGACCACCACCCCCTGGACGCTGCCCGCCTCGCTGGGGGTGGCCTTCCATCCGGACTTCGATTACGTCGCTCTGGAACAAGCGGGACAGATCTACATCGTGGCTCAGGCGCTGGCAGCGCCGGTGCGCGAGGCGTGCAATCTGGAGGCGGCTGTGCCGGTGGCCGGTTTTAAGGGCGACCGCATGGAGAGAGCCACGTTCCGGCATCCGTTCCTGGACCGGCAGATCCTCGGCGTTCTGGCGGATTACGTCACGGCCGATCAGGGAACCGGCGCCGTCCATACCGCTCCGGCGCATGGCGCTGACGACTTCTATACCGGTGCGCGCTACGGACTGGACCAAACCTGCCACGTGGACAACGCCGGACGGATCCGCGACGGCCTGCCCGAGTACGACGGCAAGACCGTCTTCCAGGCCAACCAGCCCATCATCGATCTGGTGGCTGGCCGCGGCGCTCTGCTGGGGCGGTCGGACATCTTCCACAGTTATCCGCACTGCTGGCGCTGCCACCACCCCGTCATCTTCCGGGCGACCGAGCAGTGGTTCATCAACATTGACCAGCCCATGCAGAACCCCGACGGTTCCCCGACGACGTTCCGCCAGCGCGCTCTGCACGAGATCCGCAACAGCGTGAAATGGGATCCGGCGTGGGGAGAGGAACGCATCGCCAACATGATCGCGACGCGCCCGGACTGGTGCATCTCGCGCCAGCGCGTGTGGGGCGTGCCCATCGCGGTCTTCCTCTGCGAGGCCTGCCACCAGCCACTGATGGATTGCGTCCTGAACCAGCGCATCCTGGAGCTTTTCGAAAAGGAAGGCGTGGAAGCATGGCATACGCCGGCCGCTTGGCGAGGAGCGCCACGTTGTTGCGCAACACGACGGCATCGATCGATTTCGTGGCGAACGCCATCTGCGACTGAAAATCGACCAACATCAGCGTGTGATCAGTTGGCGACAGTAGCGTCTTGCCCGCGACGGCTTTGGCTGTAGGCATGTTTGACCTCCTGAAGGTTGGCAGTTGGTGGCTCATCGAGAACTTGGGAAAGCAAAGCGTTATGGTTGTTCCGGACGCTGTATAATTCGCTCGACGTGCCCATCAAGATCGGCCGCAAGAGCATCAATAGTTCGCTCCCAAGGCCACGTTTCAAGGTTGCGGTGGGCGAGCCATCATCGCTCACGCCGCAAATGATCTGCCCGGCCGCGGTTTCAACCCTGACAGAAATACGGCCTGCCTGAGACGTAAACGCGTGGCGCGAGGCATTCGTGATGAGCTCCGAGATAATCAACTCTGCTCGCCAACAACGTTTGGCATCGAGCATCAAAGACTCTGTAACGGTCAGATGCAATTCAATATCGCGCTGCGCAAGTCCGGACGAGTCATGGCGTGGCAAAGCTGAGCAAGATTTGCACTCAGATCAGCAGGCGCAGTCGTCAAGGGCGGCCGTAACATTTGATGTGACGCAGCCAAGCCGTGTAGACAATTGATGATTTGGGTGAGCGCCGTTTAGTTTCTTCGTGGGATGACCTCGACGCGAGGCGGGTAGCCAGCGAGATTGCACACGTATATTCATTTTTGAACCCGGTGCAAAAATTCAGCGACGTAGAGATAAGGTCGATCCGCTGCGTGCACATCTGATTGTGAAAACATCGTTATGACCCAACCTGCCATACCGCGGCACTGTTTGCCCGTTCGATAAGACAATAAGTCTCAGCCTCGAGTGCAATCTTTTTCGAACGTGCTGCGATTTAGTCCCACTAACGCGTAGTTACAGCGCGTCCCAGGCGGAGTGAATCGGGCCCACTTAGCCGCCTGCCTCGCCTCCATCAGGTGCGTCGTCGACGACATCGTCGTCGTGGACACCGGCTCCGACGATGACTCGCCCGCGATCGCGGCCGCTTACGGAGCGCGGGTGTTCTCCTTCCCCTGGGCCAATGACTTCGCCGCCGCCCGCAATGCCAGCCTGGACTGCTGCACGACGGACTGGATCCTCTACATCGACGCTGACGAGAGGCTGGCCCCGGTCACCCGGCGCGAGGTCCGGGACTTGCTCACCGGTGTCCCCGAGGTCGCGTTCCGGCTGCTCCTGCGGCCGGTTGCGGGGGCAACCCCGTACCGGGAGTACCGGCTCTGGCGCAACGACCCCCGCATCAGGTTCCGCAACGCCATCCACGAGAAGGTGGTCTTCGCCATCGAGTCGGTGAGCGCGCTGGACGGGCGGCCGATCGGCGTCTGCGACCTGCTCCTCGACCACGTCGGCTATGAGGGTGACCAGACCCGCAAGCACCTGCGCAACCTGCCGATGCTCCGCCAGCAGGTCCGCGCGGAGCCGGACAACCTGTCCTGTGGCATCACCTCGGCCGGGTGCTGGCCGGCCTCGGGCAGCGCCGCGCCAGCAAGCAGGTGCTGCGGCATGCTGTCGGGTCGCCCGCCGCAGCGGCTACCTGGACCAGTGCGGCGTGCTGTGCTTCAGCGAGCTGATCAGCATGGGGCTGTCCGACGGCGAGAACGTCGCCGCCCTGCTGACCGAGGGACGCGGCGC
>CAVPCB010000073.1:0-11466 GCA_963702285.1 uncultured Acidobacteriaceae bacterium
GCCTTCCCTGTTGGTCGCCATCACAAGCTATGGCCAAACGGCCGGCGGATATGGGCTTTACTTCGCCACCTCTCTCTATATTTATGGCTTCCTCGACGCATATTTTTCCGTTCTGGAGGCCAATGCAGGGATTGCAGGCCTGATCAGCGGGAGCAATCCGCGGACAGCGGCCACGCTGAACTTCATGACGAATGGGTTCGGCTATTTCTATCTGGGCGAGCGGGGCAAGGGCGTTCTGATGTTTTTGGGGATGGGACTTCTGCGGAGCGTACTGAACCTCGCATATCCTGGTAATCCCTGGTTCATGCTTTTTTGGGTGTTGGTGCAGTGTGGACTTGCCTGGGATGCCTGGCGCATTGCTCATGCGCAGTTGTTGCGGAGCGCGCCGGAACTGGCTGGGCACAGCTGGAAGGCAGGGTCGGAGGGGCAGATGTCGCCAATTCTGCCACTGGCGGTCGCATGCCTGGTTGGGCTGCCGTTTGCAGGGTTTGTCCTGTTGGGCGTCGTTGGCCAGGGGGCTGCAGGAATCGATGTTAAAAGCGCAAAGAGCGGGAAGACATCGGATGGCCTGGTTTATACGAATCCGCGCTACGGAATGAGCGCTGTGTTTCCCGCAGATTGGGTGCCGGAACCAAGCCCGGAAGGTTGAGCGCATCGAGCGCCGAAAACACCTGCAGCGTGCTACTGCTGCGGGAATTTCTTCTCAAAACGCCCCACAGCTACAGGCGTGCGGTGGAAGCGGAGCTTTCGAAGAAAGAAGGATTCAGCGTTCACGATGAGCGGGAGGATTGGCTGGGATGGACGACCGGCGGCAGCGATGACGGTCAGCATCGGCACCTCGGCGACCGAGCGATCTACTTCACGCCGGCCGGACGATCGCTGTACACCCTGAACCTGATCACCCGTGACGATGATCCGATTGCCAGGCTGAGCTGGAATCGATCCGTCGTAACCTCCATTTCGGTCATTGAGTTGCGCCATTCAGCGGCCCCTGTGCACCTTCTGGGTGCTGTTTTTCGCCTTTTAACCCAACCGGGTTCCTGCGGTGTGTTCCGTTCCCCTATGCTGGAAACTGGTCAAGTCCTGGAAGGGCAAGCACTTAGGTCCGGGTCCCAGGCAACCCCGAGCACGACATCCTCAAACAGGAGAATTCTGCCATATGTCCAAAGCTGTGAAATACGCCGAAAGAGCGGTGACGATCGCGGCCAATGGCGCCTGGTCGGTCTTTGAGAAGCTGAACAGCATTCGCCCGAACCCGTCGTTTACGCCGAGATGGTCGGACAAGCCGCTGCTGAAGTCGTGGCAGAAGGAAAAGCCGCCACTGGGCTGGCCGCGCACGACCGACTCGCTTTGTCCGAAATGCGTGCCGGAGATTCGGCAGCAGATTATCGACGGCAAGCTGCCCCACGAGATTCTTCTGAACGAGAAGGTGGGCGAGATCAAGGCGCAGATTGTGGAGCGCGACGGCAAGATTCTGATGGTGAAGGACTGCCCGAAGCACGGGCACTTTGAAGACGTGATGTCGATCGACACGGCGTTCTTCAAGCATCTGGAAGAGGTATTCCCGGGGCGCGACATTCGCGCGCACAACGACGACAAACTGCACAACCACGGCACCTCGACGGTGACGCACGGTCGCGGGTCGGTGCTGACGATCGATCTGACGAACCGCTGCAACATGATGTGCGATCCGTGCTTCATGGACGCGAACCAGGTTGGCTTTGTGCATGAGCTGACGTGGGACGAGATCAAGCTGATGCTGGACAACGCCATCACGATCAAGCCGAAGCGGCAGATGAGCGTGCAGTTCTCGGGCGGCGAGCCAACGCTATCGCCGTACTTCCTGGATGCGGTGGCTTATGCCCGCAAGGTTGGGTACAACTCGGTGCAGGCGGCGACGAACGGCATTGAGTTTGCGAAGTCGAAGGAGCTGTGCCGCGCGGCGGCGGAGGCGGGTCTGCGCTATGCGTACCTGCAGTTCGACGGGATCGGCAACGCGGCGAATTCGCACCGCAAGGTGGGAAACCTGTTCGACGTGAAGCTGCAGGCGATCCACAACCTGCACGAAGCGGGCGTGGACATTGTGCCGGTAACGACGATCATCAACGGCATCAACAACGAGCAGGTGGGGCACATCATCCAGTTCGCGCTGGACAATCCGAAGAAGATCAACTTTTTGAGCTTCCAGCCGGTGAGCTTTACGGGCCGCGACGAAGCCATCACGGACGAGCGGCGGACGGCGCAGCGCTACACGCTGAGCCACATGGCGCACGACGTGAAGAATCAGACGGGACTGGGCGAGCCGACGCGGGACTGGTTCCCGATCAGCTTTATGAGCACATTCAGCGACTGGGCCGATCTGGTACACGGGCCGAATCATGAATGGGGCCAGCTGAGCTGCGGGTGCCACCCGAACTGCGGGATCGGCATGGCGCTGATGATCGACAAGGAAACCAAGGAAGCGGTTCCGGTGACGGCGTTCCTGAACGCCGATCGTCTGGCGAAGGACATGGCGAAGATCAACGACGCCGCGCGCGGCAGGACGCTGTCGGTTGTGGGAGCGGCGCTGTCGCTGCTGCGGAACTACGATCCGCGGAAGTCGCCGACGCACTTCCGGATTACGGATCTGCTGCAGAAGTTCGACAAGTGCTTCGGCGCGACCGGCCGCAATTACGGCAAGGTGACGGGCGACCGCACGATGGCGGACATCGAGAAGCGGAGGGCGGATCGCTGGAACTTCCTGTTCATCGCAGGGATGTGGTTCCAGGACCTGTTCAACTACGACTTCCGGCGCACGGAGCAGTGCATCATTCCGTACGCGACCCAGGAAGGCGAGATCAGCTTCTGCGCGTACAACACGGGCGTGGGCTGGCGGAACATCATCGAGAAGATGCACATGACGGCCACGCTGACGAAGTGGTACGACGAGCATGGGCGGCATGAGATCTTCGCGGGCGGCAAGAAGGTGGGAATGGAGTCGGCGCAGCACACGCTGATCCTGAACCAGGAGCACGTGGATGCGGCGGCCAACAACACCTTCGAAAAGAGCGGCATCGCCAAGAACGCACGCGAAGAGAAGCTGCGGGCGCGCGAAGCGAAGCTGAAGCTGGATGCCGAGAACCTGAAGATGGCGAAGCTGTATCGCGAGCACGTTCTGGGCGAGAAGCCGGTGGAGGGACTGGTGTCGATCGATTCGATCGCGCCGGCCAAGCCGAAGGCTGAGCCTGTGATGGGGGACTAAAAGACAGGGCACAGAGCGCAGGGCACAGGGCACAGAAAAAGCCAATCTGCCTTGATCGAAACGAAAGGCCACCTGGAAACGGGTGGCCTTTGTGTTTTGGGCTAAGTCCGCTCCCGGGGGAGGCTGTTGCGCGTGCGGCAGACGACGGCGGCTTGCCTGGGCGGAGCACTTTCTTCTTTGGTTTTTTGGGGGGCTATTTCTGATTCGCGAAGCGGGCGAGGCCGGCGCGCTCGGCGTGAGCGGCGATGGCGGCGTTGATGTCGAGGGCGAGGGCGAGGGCGGCGCGGCCGTCTTCACCCGAAACTAAGGGTTGAGTTCGAGAGCGGACGCATTCGAGGAAGGACTCGATTTCGAGGCGCAGGGGCTCGCCGGGCTTCACGGTGGGCTTATCGATGCGGAGACCGGGAAAGCCGGCGGATCCTGCGGAGGCAGCGGCGGCAGCAAAGGCTGCGGGATCGGCATGGGCGGCACTGGAGACGTCGATGACGAGCAGGTCCTGGCGGGCGTAGTCGATGGAGATGTATTGATGCGGCTGAAAGAAACGCAGCTTGCGGACTTTTTCGGTGCTGACGCGGCTGGCGGTGAAGTTGGCGACACAGCCGGATTCGAATTCAATGCGGACGTTGGCGATGTCGACCTTGCGGGAGAGGATGGGGAGACCGACGGCATGGAGCGAGCGGACGGGTGACTGGACGAGGCTGAGGACGATGTCCAGATCGTGGACCATGAGGTCGAGGACGACGTCGACGTCGAGGGCACGGGGGCTGAAGATGCTGAGCCGGTGAGCCTCAAAGAACATGGGGTGATTGAGGATCGATCGGGTGGCGAGGACGGCGGGGTTGAAGCGTTCGAGGTGGCCGGGCTGAAGGACGCGGTCGTGCTGTGCGGCGAGATCGATGAGGCGGGTGGCCTGATCGACGGTAGTGGCGATGGGCTTCTCGATCAGGAGATCGATTCCGGCCGAGAGAAGGGCTTCGCTCACCGAGAAATGAAGTGAGGTGGGGGTACAGACCGAAGCGGCGGCGAAATCGACTTCGTTTTTTGCGCGAGCGGCGAGGCATTCCTCGACAGAGGAGAAGACGGGTGCTCCCCAGTCATTGGCCGCTGCGCCGGCACGAACGAGATCGGGCTCAACGACCGCGGCGAGACGGACGGGGAAGCCTTCGTCCTCGAGGAGCCGGTAGACGCGAAGGTGATTGCGGCCAAAGACGCCGGCTCCGCAAACGATAACGCCGAGATGAGACGAGCGGGGCAGAGACACCGTAGGCCTACGCGGGCTTTCCTTCCACAACCCGCAGGCAGCGGGCATAGAGCTCGAGCAGGTGGGCTACCTGATCGTCGGGTTTGGCGGCACCTCCGGCGACGAAACCGGTGGATGGCGCATTGGCGCGGCCGACGCCGGCAGTGGCGGCGACGAACTTGAGCAGATCGAGGGCAATGTCCTCATTGCGGCGAGCGCCGTTGGCCTGGGGAGGGACTGAATCCATTGGGAAAACCTCTGAGGGGGATGCTATCAAAGCGCGGGACGGCAGCAAACACGGTTAGGTTTCGGAAATGCAGAGGCAGACGCGGCCGACGATGAGATCGGCGGGCGTTTCCTGGGGAGCGAGCTCGACGACCTCGACGGGATAGTCGAGAGCGCGGGGACGCAGGACGAGGCGACCGGATTCGAAGACGACGTGACGGAAGAGCAGATGAGTGCCCTCACGGACGCCGTAGAGATTGGGGACGGGGGGACGGAGGGTGGCGAGGGAGTTGTAATGGCGGTCGAGCACGACGACGGAACCGACGCGGAGCACGGGATCCATGGGAAGAGCCTGCACGGCGGAAACGCGGACGGCGACAAAGCGTTCCCAGCTGCGCCGGCTCACGGACCGGCGCACGGGAAAACGCGAGAGCCAGCCGGGCGGCAGGTGCAGGGTGCCCTGGACAGCTTTGGTGGTGATGAGCGGCGAGAGCATGGCCGCGGCCTGCGGAACAATGGGGATCACGTCGGCTGATTCCGATTGGTTTTGCTGGGCAGAGACGAGGTGTCCTGCTTCGGAGAGGGAGAGATCTTCGACGCCCAGCTCCTGCGCGACGAGGACACGATTGAGGGCGGTAAGGCTGAGGCGGCGGCGGCGATGAAGGAAGTTGGAGATATGGGCCTGAGCCATGCCGGTGCGTCGAGCCAGCAGTGAACTGCTGAGGATTCCCTGGTCGATGCGGCGCGGGGGTTCGAGCCGGAGGCGCTCGTGTAACTCTGGGAGATACATTTCTCCAGATGTTTGCAGGGAGCAATGCAGCCGTTACGACGGAGTTTGCAGAAAGAAACAGGTTTCAGCGAAAACCGCGAGCGGCGGAAACGACAACAGTACCCAGCTAGTGCAGGACGACCGGTTTGCTCCCCCGGTAATTGAATGCGTTGCTCGTAGACATACGTGTCGGACTACTTGCGCCGGTCAGACATAGTACTTTCGCTCGCGGGGAGCCGCGTGCGACGTAACTGGCGGGGCGAATTCCCGAATCAGGAGGAATCCGACTCAACGCGAAGGTTCACGACGATCCAGTGGATGGCTGAGGCTGCCGCGCGAGCAGCCGGGCCTTCTCCCTCCCCCAACTCCGCGGGACCGGAAAGCAAAGGTTTTGCGGACGACCGAACTCTGGAGAATGACTGATGTACCTGCAAATTTTTCTCAAAGTGTGTGAGAGCTGCGGAGTGTTATGGTTCCGCACTCAGGACTGCCCGGAGATCTATTGCAATGCGTGCGCACGGAAACTGCGGTCACTGCCGCCGGTGCGGCCGAGGCGCCGTCGAGGAAGACGGGAGGAACAGAAGGGCTGCGCGTCAGGAAAGGGAGGCAGAGCATGAGCGCGGCGCTGGCGATGCCGGTTGTACTTCCGGCGGCGTACGCGGTTGCAGAAGCCGAACTGCCGCGCGCGAGGCCAAGGCCGATTTTGGGGCTCGCGTTTTATCGCAAACATACTCTGGGACTGATGCGGCGCTATCTGCAGCTTTCGATGGAGCTGAGCCGGACGCGGTCGGCTTTGGACAGGATTGTGCTGCGCGGCCAGGTGTCCAGCTACCGGTTGCGAACCTTTGAAGACGGGGCGATCTTTGTCCTCGATGTGGAGAAGTGCATACGGCGGCTGGACGCCGTCTCTCGTAAGTTAGTAACTCATGTTGTGCTGGAAGACTACAGCCTGCTGCAGGCCGTGGAATTGATGGGACGGAGCCCACGCACGGTCGCGCGGATTTATGCCGATGCGATGGACCGCCTGACGAGCTTTTTTCTTCAATTTGGGCTGCTGGTGCCAAATGTGGAAAAACTGTCAAGAGGGGAGGCCGAAATCGGAAGTAATGGCACAACATAAGAAAGGACTTGCAAACCAAAATCAGGCGGGAAACCTGGCAGACTTACTCTACCGAACTGGTATTCTGAACTTATAGTAGAAAAAGAAAAAAAGGGGACACCCTCCGGTGTCCCTTTTTTATTGGCCCCGACAGGTGAGAGCCTGTGCAGACCGGGATGGAAGGCACGATGGCGGTTTCGGAAACGAGGAATATGCGGAACAGAGATAACGAAGGGCTGAAGAGGACTGTCGCGCTGGCCTGGCGAGCGGCACTGGGCCTGGTGGCGGTGGCGGTGGCGATTTTTCCGCCGCGCATGAGCGCGCAGATCCACACGACGACGGTTCAGGGCACGGTGTATCGCGCGGACGGAACGCCGGCGGGCGGAACGGTGCTGCTGAGTTGGCCGGCGTTCACTGACTCCGCAGAATCAGGCGGTAGCGGCGGGAAGCATGAGCGCGGCGATCGGAGCGGATGGATTTGTGAGCGTGAATCTGACCGCGAACGCCGACGCGCTGCCGACGGGCAGCTACTACACGGTGGTCTACCACCTGAACGATGGAACGGTGAACCAGGAGTACTGGGTGATTCCGTCGGCGGGGAACGCCTCGATTGCTTCGGTGCGGGCACAGCTGCAGCCCTCGACGATTGCGGTGCAGCCGATTTCGAAGTCGTACCTGGACAGCGCGATTGCGTCGCTGAACGGCTCGTGGCTGCCGCTGGTGGGGGGACAATGAGCGGGCCGCTGAACCTCAGCGGAGATCCGTCGTCGGCCAACCAGGCGGCGACGAAACACTACGCGGATCAACTGGCAACGGCACAGCTGCCACTTTCCGGGGGCACGCTAACAGGCCCGCTGAACGCAAAGCAAATCGAGGGACACCTGTACGCCGACCAGTGGCAATCCGGAGCCGGCAGGAAGATGGGATTGCGATGTCGCTGTCGGAGTGCGCCACTTACCCGTATGCCTGCGAGGTACTGGCTCCTTCGACCTACGCGATGACAGAAGCGCCGCCGTGGGGCGGGTACGATCAGTGGTTCTACATTCGAAGCATCTACGCGGGTCCGCCCGCGTCGGTGCCGAACGGCACATGCGTGACCGACGAACGCCTGGGAGCTCCGCAGATCATGTGTGTCCGAAAACCGCTCCGGCGTGGGGCCTGGGCGGGTCGGGAAACATAGAAACCGGTCCGTCGTTCACGGTGATGCAGACGAACAATCCTCAGGGGCTGAGCACGTGGAGCGCTCCGGGCCTGGAAGTGAACAAGGCGATTTTCTTCGGGACCCGGAACTTTTCAGGAGGGGTGCCGAACGGGGAGGGTCAGACGGTGAATCCGGGGCTGCAGGTGGTGACGACCGCCTTCTCACCAGCAAGCACGAATGCGCTGAGCAGTTTCCTGCTGGCTAACTCGAATGGCGATCACATCGGACTGTACGACTAGGTCGTGTCGCGCGGCGGCATTTCGGCGGGGGACAACGAGGGCAACGAAGAGCGCTTCGCCCATATGGAGGCACAGGATGTATGGCAGGGGACGATCCAGTCGATCACGCCTGTTGCCAGCGGCACCTCTCCCTGTACGGCGCCGTGCACGGTGATCAAAGCGACGCAGACGCAGGGGTGGGCGGGCAGTCTGGGCGACGAGCTGCCGGTGGTGGATATCACGCGGGGCTATTCGACCGGGTATATCAAGCAAGTCAACCGGAACGTTGTGACCGCATCGCCGGATGCGAACTGGGATGCGCAGTACGGCGTCTCGAACGCGAACAGCACGATCACGGTTCCGATCAGCAATCCGAACGGATCGAGGAACAATACGTTCCCGGCGAATAATTATGTGGTCAGCGTTGCCAGCGCCTCAGGATTTGTGACGGGGCAGCCAGCCTGCATCTTTGACACCAGCGGTACGAACTGGCAGTGCTCCAGCGTAACGGCAGTGAATGGGGCCAGCAACACGGTAACGCTGGCGGTGGTACAGCAGCCACAGTTTGCAGGGTCGATCATCGCCCAGGGCGGAATGACGGGGATGGGGTTCCGCATGAACATCGACTGCGTTGGGCCGAACAATATGCAGGGGATGACTTCGGTCGATGGGGGACCGGTCAATAACATCTGCCCAACTTATCCGATCATGTACAACACGGCAGGGAGCGTGGCGACTGTAATTGCCGGCTTCAAGGCGGGCTTCGCAACACGCGGTTATGCAGCGATGGGAAGCGGCGGGACGGAACGGCCGCGGTGAGTGGCGGCCAGGTGACCGCATGTTCCGGGAGCGGGGGTTCAGGGTATGGCAGCTGGATGGGACCGCAGCTCACGTACACGGTGAACAGCGGCGGGACACCGCCAATACTGGAGCTTACAAATACGGGAAGCGGAGGCTCGCTGAGTACCTGCACGGTGGTGAATCCGGGGGCGAATCTCACGTCGGTGAGCGTGAACGTGACTCCCTATAACCCTTACACAGTTTTTCCCATGGCGCGCGCGGTCAATGTGTGGAATCCGACTACCGGCGCGGTGGACGGCAGTTCGATTGCGGTGG
This sequence comes from uncultured Acidobacteriaceae bacterium, assembly GCA_963702285.1. GTDB lineage: Bacteria > Acidobacteriota > Terriglobia > Terriglobales > Acidobacteriaceae > Palsa-343. The sequence goes on from CAVPCB010000073.1 coordinate 9,110, forward strand.
AGACAGGGGGAGCCTTTTCCCGGTTCCAGACGGGAGACACGATCGAACAGGAACACCATTACGCGATGGTGTTTCAAGGGATGCTCGAACATAACTTCGAGTATCAGACCGGCGGCGGCATCGCTTCGACCTGGACTTCGGTTGTTGGTGGCGGGTTTGGATCGAATAACTACGGCGCATGGCTGATGAATACCAACCAGCCGACGCTGTACGCGAATTATCCGGCAGGAGCTACGCCGTGGGTAGCCGGACAGGGAATGATGGGCACGCCCTACGGCTATACGTTGAGCGGCTCGTGGCGTAATGGCTTCTGGATGAAGATGCCACCTTACAGTGCGACCAGCCTTACGGGTGCGCTGGTAGTTGGATGCTTCGACTATGTGAATAACATCAACGTCTGCGCGAAATGGACGCAGCCCTATAACATGCTGCTGGCTGAGAATGCGAACGCAGGCGGCAGCGGTGAGGACGTTCTGCAGTACAGCATTCCGACAACCACGTGGTCTCTGACGGCGGGCGCTACGAGCTTCGGGGGTTCAAGCCCGTATAGGAGACTCTGGCGGGAAATCGAGCGGCGGGTTCTCAGTCAGCTGCAACGGGAAGACGTCGAAGCTGGATACGTCGGGGAATCTTTCGCTGCCGGGCGCGGTGCGGGCCCAGGGAGGCGTGACGGGCACAACCATCAACGGAGAATTCACCGTCGACGGGACAACCTACACGACCCTGAATGCGGCATGGGCTGCGGCGCTGAGCCAGGCGAACACGAGCGGGCAGAATCAGACGATTCGGCTGGGACCGGGCACGTTTCCGGTGACGGCGACGCTGGCGGAACCGGCGAACGGCGCGTGCGTGAGCCTGATCGGCAGCGCGGCTCCGACGGTGACGGCGGACAACGGGAACGCGTCGACGGTGGTCACGGTGCCCTCCAGCCTGAGCGGAGATCTCTTCAGCCTGCAGAACACGGCGGGGAGGCAGGCGCAGAGCTGCACGTTCAGGAACCTGCTGATCCTGGCGAACAAGAACGCGAACCACGGCTTTAACCTGCAGTGGTTCCGCGGCTTGTATGTCGACGATGTAACTGTCAATGACACAACACAGGATGCCTTTTATCTTGGCGAGTCCAGCGGTACGCATCAGGCTAACCTGGAAATGCGCAATGTAACTGTGAGTTACTCTGCATCCATCTTTACTCCGGCAAGCCGTCCGAACTACGGCCTGAACCTGCAGAGCACGGTGCTGGACAGCTTCGGTGGAGAACCTGATGGTGCGGAACGCGCGGCAGGCGGCGGTCTACAATGCCGGCAGCGGTACGACTTTCGAACTGATCCACGAATTGGCTATCCGTATACCTGTACCACGGGACCGTGCAATAACAGCGAAGCCAATTCGAACGCGGCGGACGCGTCGTGGGCCACGAATTATGAAGTCGTGGACAGCGGGTCGGGCGGCAACATGTACTTCAACACGTACATGGACTCGCCGGCGGTGGCGGCCTTCGATCTGAAGTCGAACGGGGTGCAGGTAAACGGCGGGCATATCCAGTGGCCGGAGACGACGAGCTTTCCCAACGCGACGTTTGCGGAGGTGGAAGCGACGGTGAGCTCCAATCTGATCCTTTCCAACGTCGATTGCCTGAATATGAGCAACACGGCGGGCATTCCTGGCTCACCCGCGGGAACGACGGGGGTGTGGATCAGCTACATGGCGGCGAACGGAAGCGCGCCGTCCTACTCGTCGGTGAGCAACCTGGCGGGATGCGGGCAGTATGTGCAGCAGCGGGTATCGGCCCGGCAGACGGCGTTCGATACGGCGGGGAATAACTCGTCCAACATCAATTACGGGAGCGGGCAGACCGGGGTCACGCCGAAGATTTTCGTGACGCCGCTGAGCAGCCAGGCCAACCAGGGCGGAGTCGAGGTAGAGAACTTCTCCGGAGGTCTGGGGGACGCCTTCTACAGCGGGTTCAGCGGACAAGCGTCGAATTTCGCGGTGATGGCGGACGGCACGGCTCGCGTCACGGGGCTCGAAACCAGCGCCGTGTTCGCGACCGCGTCGACGACGCTGACCAAGGCGAACCACGTGGTCCTGGCGAATGCGGCTGCAGGGGCGATCACGCTCACGCTGCCGAGCTGCTACACCGCGATGCCGGATGGGCTGAGGCCGACGGGGATGGAGTTCACGATCGTCAAGACGGACGCGAGCGGCAATGCGGTTCAGATGGCGACAACGAGCGGGGAGACGATCAACGTGCTGGGCTCGAGCGCGGGGAGCTACTCGCTGACGGCGCCGGGGGGACTGACGCTGGCGTGCGGTCCGGACTCGAACTACTACAGCACCGAACAAATTGCGGCCAGCGC
>CAVPCB010000074.1:0-12503 GCA_963702285.1 uncultured Acidobacteriaceae bacterium
GGTGGAGGGACTGGTGTCGATCGATTCGATCGCGCCGGCCAAGCCGAAGGCTGAGCCTGTGATGGGGGACTAAAAGACAGGGCACAGAGCGCAGGGCACCGGGCACAGAAAAAGCCGATCTGGCTTGATCGAAACGAAAGGCCACCTGGAAACGGGTGGCCTTTGTGTTTTGGGGCTAAGTCCGCTCCCGGGGGAGACCGTTGGGCGTGCGGCAGACAACGGCGGCTTGCCTGGGCGGAGCACTTTCTTCTTTGGTTTTTTGGGGGGCTATTTCTGATTCGCGAAGCGGGCGAGGCCGGCGCGCTCGGCGTGAGCGGCGATGGCGGCGTTGATGTCGAGGGCGAGGGCGAGGGCGGCGCGGCCGTCTTCACCCGAAACTAAGGGCCGAGTTCGAGAGCGGACGCATTCGAGGAAGGACTCGATTTCGAGGCGGAGGGGCTCGCCGGGCTTCACGGTGGGCTTATCGATGCGGAACCGGGAAAGCCGGCGGATCCTGCGGAGGCAGCGGCGGCAGCAAAGGCTGCGGGATCGGCATGGGCAGCACTGGAGACGTCGATGACGAGCAGGTCCTGGCGGGCGTAGTCGATGGAGATGTATTGATGCGGCTGAAAGAAACGCAGCTTGCGGACTTTTTCGGTGCTGACGCGGCTGGCGGTGAAGTTGGCGACGCAGCCGGATTCGAATTCAATGCGGACGTTGGCGATGTCGACCTTGCGGGAGAGGATGGGCAGACCGACGGCATGGAGCGAGTGGACAGGTGACTGGACGAGGCTGAGGACGATGTCCAGGTCGTGGACCATGAGGTCGAGGACGACGTCAACGTCGAGAGCGCGGGGGCTGAAGATGCTGAGGCGGTGAGCCTCAAAGAACATGGGGTGATTGAGGATCGATCCGTGGCGAGGACGGCGGGGTTGAAGCGTTCGAGGTGGCCGGGCTGAAGGACGCGGTTGTGCTGTGCGGCGAGATCGATGAGGCGGGTGGCCTGATCGACGGTAGTGGCGATGGGCTTTTCGATCAGCAGGTCAATTCCGGCCAGACAGAAGGGCTTCGCTCACCGAGAAATGAAGTGAGGTGGGGGTCAGACCGAAGCGGCGGCGAAATCGACTTAGTTTTTTGCGCGAGCGGCGAGGCATTCCTCGACAGAGGAGAAGACAGGAGCGCCCCAGTCGGTGGCAGCGGCGCCGGCACGAACGAGGTCGGGCTCAACGACCGCGGCGAGACGGACGGGGACGCCTACATCCTCGAGGGCGCGGTAGACGCGAAGGTGATTGCGGCCAAAGACGCCGGCTCCGCAAACGATAACGCCGAGATGAGACGAGCGGGGCAGAGACACCGTAGGCCTACGCGGGCTTTCCTTCCACAACCCGCAGGCAGCGGGCATAGAGCTCGAGCAGGTGGGCTACCTGATCGTCGGGTTTGGCGGCACCGCCGGCGACGAAACCGGTGGATGGCGCATTGGCGCGGCCGACGCCGGCAGTGGCGGCGACGAACTTGAGCAGATCGAGGGCAATGTCCTCATTGCGGCGAGCGCCGTTGGCCTGGGGAGGGACTGAATCCATTGGGAAGACCTCTGATGGGGATGCTATCAAAGCGCGGGACGGCAGCAAACACGGTTAGGTTTCGGAAATGCAGAGGCAGACGCGGCCGACGATGAGATCGGCGGGCGTTTCCTGGGGAGCGAGCTCGACGACCTCGACGGGATAGTCGAGAGCGCGGGGACGCAGGACGAGGCGACCGGCTTCGAAGACGACGTGACGGAAGAGCAGATGAGTGCCCTCACGGACGCCGTAGAGATTGGGGATGGGGGGACGGAGGGTGGCGAGGGAGTTGTAATGGCGGTCGAGCACGACGACGGAACCGACGCGGAGCACGGGATCCATGGGGAGAGCCTGCACGGCGGAGACGCGCACGGCAACAAAGCGTTCCCAGCTGCGCCGGCTCACGGACCGGCGCACGGGAAATCGCGCGAGCCAGCCGGGGGGCAGCTGCAGCGTGCGCTGGACAGCTCTGGTGGTGATGAGCGGCGAGAGCATGGCCGCGGCCTGGGGAACAATGGGGATCACGTCGGCCGATTCGGGCTGGTTTTGCCGGGCAGAGACGATCTGTCCAGCTTCGGAGAGGGAGAGATCTTCGACGCCCATTTCCTGAGCGACGAGGACACGATTGAGCGCGGTGAGGCTGAGGCGGCGGCGGCGATGAAGGAAGTTGGAGATATGGGCCTGAGCCATGCCGGTGCGTCGAGCCAGCAGTGAACTGCTGAGGATTCCCTGGTCGATGCGGCGCCAGGTTTCGAGCCGGAGGCGCTCGTGTAACTCGAGGAAATTCATTCTTCCGATGTTTGCAGGGAGCAATGCAGCCGTTACGACGGAGTTTGCAGAAAGAAACAGGTTTCAGCGAAAACCGCGAGCGGCGGAAACGACAACAGTACCCAGCTAGTGCAGGACGACCGGTTTGCTCCCCCGGTAATTGAATGCGTTGCTCCGTGACATTAGTGTCGGACTACTTGCGCCGGTCAGACATAGTACTTTCGCTCGCGGGGAGCCGCGTGCGACGTAACTGGCGGGGCAAATTCCCGAATCAGGAGGAATCCGACTCAACGCGAAGGTTCACGACGATCCAGTGGATGGCTGAGGCTGCCGCGCGAGCAGCCGGGCCTTCTCCCTCCCCCAACTCCGCGGGACCGGAAAGCAAAGGTTTTGCGGACGACCGAACTGTGGAGAATGACTGATGTACCTGCAAATTTTTCTCAAAGTGTGTGAGAGCTGCGGAGTGTTATGGTTCCGCACTCAGGACTGCCCGGAGATCTATTGCAATGCGTGCGCACGGAAACTGCGGTCACTGCCGCCGGTGCGGCCGAGGCGCCGTCGAGGAAGACGGGAGGAACAGAAGGGCTGCGCGTCAGGAAAGGGAGGCAGAGCATGAGCGCGGCGCTGGCGATGCCGGTTGTACTTCCGGCGGCGTACGCGGTTGCAGAAGCCGAACTGCCGCGCGCGAGGCCAAGGCCGATTTTGGGGCTCGCGTTTTATCGCAAACATACTCTGGGACTGCTGCGGCGCTATCTGCAGCTTTCGATGGAGCTGAGCCGGACGCGGTCGGCTTTGGACAGGATTGTGCTGCGCGGCCAGGTGTCCAGCTACCGGTTGCGAACCTTTGAAGACGGGGCGATCTTTGTCCTCGATGTGGAGAAGTGCATACGGCGGCTGGACGCCGTCTCTCGTAAGTTAGTAACTCATGTTGTGCTGGAAGACTACAGCCTGCTGCAGGCCGTGGAATTGATGGGACGGAGCCCACGCACGGTCGCGCGGATTTATGCCGATGCGATGGACCGCCTGACGAGCTTTTTTCTTCAATTTGGGCTGCTGGTGCCAAATGTGGAAAAACTGTCAAGAGGGGAGGCCGAAATCGGAAGTAATGGCACAACATAAGAAAGGACTTGCAAACCAAAATCAGGCGGGAAACCTGGCAGACTTACTCTACCGAACTGGTATTCTGAACTTATAGTAGAAAAAGAAAAAAAGGGACACCCTCCGGTGTCCCTTTTTTATTGGCCCCGACAGGTGAGAGCCTGTGCAGACCGGGATGGAAGGCACGATGGCGGTTTCGGAAACGAGGAATATGCGGAACAGAGATAACGAAGGGCTGAAGAGGACTGTCGCGCTGGCCTGGCGAGCGGCACTGGGCCTGGTGGCGGTGGCGGTGGCGATTTTTCCGCCGCGCATGAGCGCGCAGATCCACACGACGACGGTTCAGGGCACGGTGTATCGCGCGGACGGAACGCCGGCGGGCGGAACGGTGCTGCTGAGTTGGCCGGCGTTCACGACTCCGCAGAATCAGGCGGTAGCGGCGGGAAGCATGAGCGCGGCGATCGGAGCGGATGGATTTGTGAGCGTGAATCTGACCGCGAACGCCGACGCGCTGCCGACGGGCAGCTACTACACGGCGGTCTACCACCTGAACGATGGAACGGTGAACCAGGAGTACTGGGTGATTCCGTCGGCGGGGAACGCCTCGATCGCTTCGGTGCGGGCACAGCTGCAGCCCTCGACGATTGCGGTGCAGCCGATTTCGAAGTCGTACCTGGACAGCGCGATTGCGTCGCTGAACGGCTCGTGGCTGCCGCTGGTGGGGGGGACCATGAGCGGGCCGCTGAACCTCAGCGGAGATCCATCGGCGGCCAACCAGGCGGCGACGAAACACTACGCGGATCAGCTGGCAACGGCACAGCTGCCACTTTCCGGGGGCACGCTAACAGGCCCGCTGAACGCAAAGCAAATCGAGGGACATCTGTACGCCGACCAGTGGCAATCCGGAGCCGGCAGGAACGACGGCATCGCGATGTCGCTGTCGGAGTGCGCCACTTACCCGTATGCCTGCGAGGTACTGGCTCCTTCGACCTACGCGATGACAGAAGCTCCGCCGTGGGGTGGATACGATCAGTGGTTCTACATTCGCAGCATCTACGCGGGTCCGCCTGCGTCGGTGCCGAACGGCACGTGCGTGACCGATGAACGCCTGGGGGCTCCGCAGATCATGTGTGTTCCGAAAACCGCTCCGTCGTGGGGCCTGGGCGGGTCGGGAAACATGGAAACCGGCCCGTCGTTCACGGTGATGCAGACGAACAATCCTCAGGGGCTGAGCACGTGGGGCGCTCCGGGCCTGGAAGTGAACAAGGCAATTTTCTTCGGGACCCGGAATTTTTCAGGCGGGGTGCCGAACGGGGAGGGTCAGACGGTGAATCCGGGGCTGCAGGTGGTCACGACCACCTTCTCACCAGCAAGCACGAATTCGCTGAGCAGTTATCTGCTGGCCAACTCGAATGGCGATCACATCGGACTGTATGACCAGGTCGTGTCACGGGGCGGCATTTCGGCGGGGGACAACGAGGGCAACGAAGAGCGCTTCGCCCATATGGAGGCACAGGATGTATGGCAGGGGACGATCCAGTCGATCACGCCTGTTGCCAGCGGCACGTCTCCCTGTACGGCGCCGTGCACGGTGATTAAAGCGACGCAGACGCAGGGGTGGGCGGGCAGTCTGGGCGACGAGCTGCCGGTGGTGGATATCACGCGGGGCTATTCGACCGGCTACATCACGCAAGTCAACCGGAACGTTGTGACCGCATCTTCGGATGCGAACTGGGATGCGCAGTACGGCGTCTCGAACGCCAACAGCACGATCACGGTTCCGATCAGCAATCCGAACGGAGCGAAGAACAACACCTTTCCGGCGAATAACTATGTGGTCAGCGTTGCCAGCGCCTCGGGATTTGTGACGGGGCAGCCAGCGTGCGTCTTCGACACCAGCGGTACGAACTGGCAGTGCTCCAACGTAACGGCAGTGAATGCGGCCGGCAACACGGTGACGCTGGCGGTGGTGCAGCAGCCACAGTTTGCAGGGTCGATCATCGCCCAGGGCGGAATGACGGGCATGGGGTTCCGCATGAATATCGACTGCGTTGGGCCGAATAATATGCAGGGGATGACTACGGTCGATGGAGGACCGGTCAACAACATTTGCCCAACCTATCCGATCATGTACAACACGGCGGGGAGCGTGGCGGCTGTAGTTACCGGCTTCAAGGTGGGCTTTGCAACCCGCGGTTATGTAGCGATGGGAAGCGGCGGGACGGTAACGGCCGCGGTGAGTGGCGGCCAGGTGACCTCATGTTCCGGGAGCGGAGGTTCAGGGTACGGCAGCTGGATGGGACCGCAGCTCACGTACACGGTGAACAGTGGCGGGACACCGCCGCTACTGGAGATTACAAACACGGGAAGCGGAGGCTCGCTGAGTGCATGCACGGTGGTGAGTCCAGGCGCGAATCTCACGTCGGTGAGCGTGAACGTGACTCCCTATAACCCTTACACAGTTTTTCCCATGGCGCGCGCGGTCAATGTGTGGAATCCGACTACCGGCGCGGTGGACGGCAGCTCGATCGCGGTGGAGACAGGGGGAGCCTTTTCCCGGTTCCAGACGGGAGACACGATCGAACAGGAACACCATTACGCGATGGTGTTTCAGGGGATGCTCGAACATAACTTCGAGTATCAGACGGGCGGCGGTATCGATTCGACCTGGACCTCGGTTGTTGGTGGCGGGTTTGGATCGAATAACTACGGCGCATGGCTGATGAACACCAACCAGCCGACGCTGTACGCGAATTATCCGGCGGGAGCTACGCCATGGGTAGCCGGACAGGGAATGATGGGCACGCCCTACGGCTATACGCTGAGCGGCTCGTGGCGGAATGGCTTCTGGATGAAGATGCCGCCTTACAGTACGACCGGCCTCACGGGGGCGCTGGTGGTGGGCTGCTTCAACATGACGAACAACACGAGTGTCTGCTCGAAATGGGCGCAGCCTTATAACATGCTGCTGGCTGAGAATGCGAACAGCGGCGGTTACGGGGAAGACGTTCTGCAGTACAACATTCCGACAACTACGTGGTCTCTGACGGCGGGGGCTACGAGTTTCAACGGTTCAAACCCTTACTGCACGGAGACTCTGGCGGGAAATGCGAGCGGCGGGTTTTCCGTCAGCTGCAATGGGAAGACGTCGAAGCTGGATACGGCGGGGAATCTTTCGCTGCCCGGCGCGGTGCGGGCCCAGGGAGGCGTGACGGGCGCAACCATCAACGGAGAATTCACCGTCGATGGGACGACCTACACGACGCTGAACGCGGCATGGGCCGCGGCGCTAAGCCAGGCGAACACGAGCGGGCAGAATCAGACGATTCGGCTGGGACGAGGAACCTTTGCGGTGACGGCGACGCTGGCGGAGCCCGCGAACGGTGCGTGCGTGAGCCTGATCGGCAGCGCGGCTCCGACGGTGACGGCGGACAACGGGAACGCGTCGACGGTGGTCACGGTGCCCTCCAGCCTGAGCGGGGATCTCTTCAGCCTGCAGAACACGGCGGGGAGCCAGGCGCAGAGCTGCACGTTCAGGAACCTGCTGATTCTGGCGAACAAGAACGTGAACCACGGGTTTAACCTGCAGTGGTTCCGCGGCTTGTATGTCGACGATGTAACTGTGAATGACACAACCCAGGATGCTTTTTATCTTGGCGAGTCCAGCGGTACGCATCAGGCTAACCTGGAAATGCGCAATGTAACTGTGAGTTACTCTGCATCCACCTTTACTCCGGCAAGCCGTCCGAACTACGGCCTGAACCTGCAGAGCACGGTGCTGGACAGCTCGGTGGAGAACCTGATGGTGCGGAACGCGCGGCAGGCGGCGGTCTACAATGCCGGCAGCGGTACGACCTTCGAACTGATCCACGGGTTTGGCTATCCGTATACCTGTACGACGGGACCGTGCAATAACAGCGAAACCAATTCAAATGCGGCGGACGCGTCGTGGGCCACGAATTATGAGGTGGTGGACGGCGGGTCGGGCGGCAACATGTACTTCAACACTTATATGGACTCGCCGGCGGTGGCGGCTTTCGATCTGAAGTCGAACGGGGTGCAGGTGAACGGCGGGCATATCCAGTGGCCGGAGACGACGAGCTTTCCCAACGCGACGTTTGCGGAGGTGGAAGCGACGGTGAGCTCCAATCTGATCCTTTCCAACGTCGATTGCCTGAATATGAGCAACACGGCGGGCATTCCTGGCTCACCCGCGGGAACGACGGGGGTGTGGATCAGCTACATGGCGGCGAACGGAAGCGCGCCGTCCTACTCGTCGGTGAGCAACCTGGCGGGATGCGGGCAGTATGTGCAGCAGCGGGTATCGGCCCGGCAGACGGCGTTCGATACGGCGGGGAATAACTCGTCCAACATCAATTACGGGAGCGGGCAGACCGGGGTCACGCCGAAGATTTTCGTGACGCCGCTGAGCAGCCAGGCCAACCAGGGCGGAGTCGAGGTAGAGAACTTCTCCGGAGGTCTGGGGGACGCCTTCTACAGCGGGTTCAGCGGACAAGCGTCGAATTTCGCGGTGATGGCGGACGGCACGGCTCGCGTCACGGGGCTCGAAACCAGCGCCGTGTTCGCGACCGCGTCAACGACGCTGACCAAGGCGAACCACGTGGTCCTGGCGAATGCGGCTGCAGGGGCGATCACGCTCACGCTGCCGAGCTGCTACACCGCGATGCCGGATGGGCTGAGGCCGACGGGGATGGAGTTCACGATCGTCAAGACGGACGCGAGCGGCAATGCGGTTCAGATGGCGACAACGAGCGGGGAGACGATCAACGTGCTGGGCTCGAGCGCGGGGAGCTACTCGCTGACGGCGCCGGGGGGACTGACGCTGGCGTGCGGTCCGGACTCGAACTACTACAGCACCGAACAAATTGCGGCCAGCGCGACGAATGCGGCGACCGCGACGGCGCTGGCGGCGACGCCGTCGCAGTGCCCGGCCGGGTCGTATGCAACGGGGATTGCAGCGAACGGGAATGCGAACTGCGCGCAGGCCTGGCGCTCGACCTGGTATGGCAACTTCGGGGGGAGCTTCGGGACGTCAACCAATAGCTCATTAGGGGCGATCTGGTCGCCGAGCGCGGCGATCAGCATGACGCGTCTCGATATTGCTGTGGGTACGGCGCCGGCTGGATGCAGTACGTATCCGGTGGTCGGCGTCTACGACAGCACCGCCGCAACGTGGCTGAAGACGGTCACGCTGGCTGCGGGCACCTACAGCTACCGCAATGCGGTCACGGGCGTTTCGGTCGCCTCGGGACACAACCTGTCGATGGGAGTGCAAACAGCCGGGGTGGGCTGCACGACAAATCCGGGGTCGGCGCAGCTGACCATGGAATACGCCATGAATCAGTGATCCGGGCCGATCATGGAATTCGATTTTGGGACGGGCACGCAGGAGAACCTTGTCCGCTGGGGAACGACGCTGGATGGAGGCGGCGCAACGGCTCTGGAGCTGACGGAGAAGGTTCTTAAAATCAGAAACCGGCTGGGCAGGAACGTAGGCCTGGCCGCTAACGAGGCGCAGAAGCGGTACCACAGCGAGGTGGGCCAGAGAAACATCGTGCTGAAGGCGCGGCAGATGGGGGTGACGACGTGGATTGCGGGCAGGTTTTTCCTGAAAACCATCCTGCATCCGGGAACGGTGACCGTGCAGGTGGCGCATACGCAGGAGGCGGCCGAGCAGATCTTTCGCATCGTGCACCGCTTCCTCGATCATCTGCCGGAGGCGTGGCGGGAAGGAGCCCTGAAGGGGGCAAGGAGAAACGCGCGGCGGATCGTTTTTCCGGAGATGGACAGCGAATACCTGGTGGAAACGGCGGGGGACCGCAATGCGGGGCGCGGGTTGACGATTACGAATCTGCACTGCACGGAACTGGCACGGTGGCCGGGCGGTGCGGCGGAGATTCTGTATGGGCTGATGGCGACGCTTTCGCCGGAGGGGGAGCTGGCGATGGAGTCAACGCCGAACGGCGCCTGCGGCTGCTTCTTTAAGGAGTGGCAGGAGGCGGAGAAGACGAAGACGGTGCAGCATTTTTTTCCATGGTGGCTGGAGCCGACGTATGTGGGTGAGCGGGTGCAGGAGGAAGAGATGACGGAGGTCGAGCGGCAATTGATGGCAACGGCGGAGTTGAGCCCGGAACAAATCGGGTACCGGCGGCAGGTCCATCGGAACTTTCGCGGGCTGGCGAAGCAGGAGTATGCCGAGGACGCCAACGAATGCTTTCTGGCCAGTGGTGAATGCTTCTTCGATCTGGATTCGATCCACAAACGGTTGCCCGAGGTCAGCGCTCCGGCGGAAACGCGGCGGAACGGGGGACTGCGCATCTGGATGCGGCCCGAGGTGGGGAGGAGATACGTTGTGGCGGTGGATCCGGCGGGCGGTGGGTCGGAGGGGGATTACACGGCGATGGAGGTGATCGACATGGAGACGGGGTTGCAGTGCGCGGAGCTGGAGGAGCATCTGCCGCCGCTGGAGACGGCGGCGGTGGCGGCGGACCTGGCGCGGCAATACAACGGCGCGCTGCTGGCGGTGGAACGCAACAACCACGGCTTCGGGGTGCTGGCGCATCTGGTAGGCATCCACCGGTATGAACGCCTGTACCGGGACGGGAATGGAGATGGATTTCTGACCTCGACGCTGAGCCGCACGCAGATGGTTTCGCGGATGGGCAATGTGCTGGTGCAGAATCCGGAGACGTTTCGGAGCGAACGGCTGCTGCTGCAGTGCCGGGGCTTTGTCCGGCAGAAGGGCGGGCAACCGGGAGCGAGCGCCGGGGAGCATGACGACTGCGTGCTGGCGATGGCCATCGCGCTGGCGGTCCGGGAAGAACGGCTCGCGGGGGGAAGAATTGCATTAGCATGAGGAATCCGGAGGCGCGGTGACAGTTCTGGCGATTCAGCAGATCCGGAAGATGCGGGGCGGGGCGCAGAGCCACCTGATGCTGGGGGCGGACGGTCATGCGTGGGTGGTGAAGTTCCAGAACAATCCGCAGCACCTGCGGGTTCTGCCGAACGAACTGCTGGGGACGCGGCTGGCGGGGCTGATGGGGCTGACGGTTCCGCAGTGCGACGTGGTGGAGGTGACGCCGTGGCTGATCGAGCAGACCAGCGAGCTGAAGATGGAACTGGGCGACAGGCGGGAGCGCTGCGCGGCCGGGCTGCAGTTCGGCTCCCGGATGGTGGGAGGATTGATGCCCGGCCATGTGGCGGATTATCTGCCGGAAGAACAGCTGCTGGAGGTGAAGAATCTGCGGGAATTTGCCGGCGCGCTGGTGCTGGATAAATGGACGTGCAATGCGAACGGGCGGCAGGCGCTGTTCTATCGCAAGGGGCGAGAAAAGCGGTACAGCGCGACCTTCATCGATCAGGGGTTCTGCTTCAATGCGGCGGAGTGGCGATTCGAAGATGCGCCGTTGCGCGGGGTGTATGCGCGGAATACGGTGTACCGCGAGGTGACGGGCTGGGAAAGTTTTGAGCCGTGGCTCAGCAGCATGGAGCAGATCGAGGCGCAGCGCATCTGGGAAATTGCCGAGGCGGTGCCGCCGGAGTGGTACGAAAACGAGGTGGAGGTTCTGGAGCAGCTGGTGGAGAAGCTGATGGAGCGGCGAGCCGGAGTGCGGGACCGGATTATGGAGTTTCGGGAATCGTCGCGGGGGCCATTTCCAAAGTGGGAGGGGAGGGGAGTGGGAGGGGGAAGGAGGGGGCTTGCGGAGACGGAATGGGGCGATAACGTGGATGGCGGTGGAAGGGTGATGTGAGAGGGGCGGTTCTGGCGGAGCCTGCCGATGCCGGGCCGACGGAGAAGGATGGGGCGGATTCGGCAGATGCCGAGTCGACGGCGAAGGAAGGGGACGAGAACGCGGATGGCGGCAGCGAATCAATCCGGGAAGGGCGATGGGCGCGCGGAGCGGCTGGCGTGTCAGTTCTCGCTGATCCGGTACGTGCCGGATGCGGTGAAGAACGAGTTCGTGAACATCGGGGTGATGCTGCGGGAGGCAGCGCGTCCGGAGGCGGCCCAGGTGCGCTTCACAAAGGATTGGGCGCGGGTGCGGTGCGTACGCTTCATGAATCACCATTCGCGCATCGTCGTATCTGGCACGTACCAACACCATCAAGGCCGATAAGTATGTATACTGCAACCGCGCCATAGCCTTGCGATAACATTTCGCGTACAACTTCCGAATCAATTAAGTCCTGCCTCAGAAACACAGAGCAAATATCGAAGATGTTAAAGCCTGTGCTCCTGCCGCAGTTGGTAGAGGAGCGCAGGCGGGGAGAGAGCGTGGCGGAAAGCGAAATGGACCTATCACCAATATATTATACGCACAACTCGTCGGCATCAGATACTGCCGTCACCAGTGACGCCAGCCTTCTCTACACGGGGCCAGCTTCAATATTCAGGAGCTCGGCTTCGTCCATGGATGTATCTCTGAATACACCATCGACTGATAGTCCCTCATCGCCTACATTCATTTGGTCTGAAGTCTGCAAAGCGGCCTCTCCCAGATGTGCAAGAAGACGCAGGAAAGAGATGGGAGGATTTTGATATGTTCGACGAAAAGTTCCCGAGCTATATGATTCCTTTCTTGTGGCGGGGGGGGGGGGGTTGGTTGAACATATAAAATCCTCGTATTTCTTTCCTGCGGTTCTCTTCCACGCTGAATAGGCCCCTTCGGCAACTTCAGACCAAAGGGTGTGGCGATGAGGGACTATGAGTCCGATAGTGTGCTCAGAGATACATGCATGGACGGAGCGAACTCTTGAATATCTAAGCTGGCCCCGTGTAGAGAAGGTTGGACTGGTGATGGTATATCTGATGCCGACGAGTTGTGCGTATAATATATTGGTGATAGGTCCATTTCAGGCTTGTGGCCATGCCTCTCTCTGCCTGCGTTTCTTCTACCAACTGCGGCAGGAGCAGAGGCTTTAACATCTTCGATATTTGCTCTCGTTTTAGAGGCGGCTTTTAATTGATTCGGAAGTTGCTGCGCGAAATGTTATCGCAAGGCTATGGCGCGGTTGCAGTATACATACTTATCGGCCTTGATGGTGTCGGGACATGCCAATACGACGATGCGCGAATCG
>CAVPCB010000075.1:0-34476 GCA_963702285.1 uncultured Acidobacteriaceae bacterium
AACTCCAGCATGCTCTTGTCGATCTCCGTATCCTCCCCTGCGATCGCGAGCGCGATCTGTTTTCCCGTCGACTGCGCAATGTCGTAGACGGTGCGCACATAGCGCTGGAACAGGGTGCCCACCGGCAGCATGCGCACCGCCATCACCCGCTCATGCAGCTCGCGGGTATTGCGCTCCATGGCCGCCACCGACTCCCTCAGTTTGGGCAGGCACTCCGGCGTGAAGCGCTCCACCATCTGCGCCGTCATCACATGCGCGATCACCAGCTCGCCCACCAGGTCGATCAGCCGGTCCACCTTCTCCGTGGCCGCCCGGATGGAGCTCGACTCGCCTGCCGCTCGCGCAGCCCCACTCTTTTTTGCGGCGCGGCCGGTGTCCGGACTCGCCGGCGCAGCAATCGCCGCAGTGGGCACGGTGGAAACACTCGCGGACGGCTTCGGTGTACTCGGCGACGCGCCGGAGTCGGCGCGTCGAACCGTAATCTCCGCCAGATGCTCCACAAACTCAAAAACCTCGCGCAGCTCCTGCTCCCCCCGGCTGGTCGCGATCTCGACCGTCCAGCTCAGATAACACTGCCCCGGATCGAGTTCGGCCAGCGGCGGCAGTTCCGTCGCGTCCAGATGCGTGACGCTGACCTCGCCCAGCTCTGCCAGATTGCGCAGCAGGACAATGGGGTTCGTGCCGCTATGGAACATCTCGCGATCCGGCCGGAAGGTCACGCGGTACGCCGCCAGGGTGGCCTCCGCACTCTCCTCAGGCGCTGCGGTTTCCGGTTCGGCCGCCTGCGGCGCATTGCTGGCCAGCGCTTCGATCCGCGCGGCGAGATTGTGCGCTTCTTCCGTCAACTCCGCTCCCGGCTCGGCGCCCAGCAGCGTGTGCAGTACATCGACTGCCGCCAGCAGCAACCCGATAATCTCCTCGGTGACCGCCATCTCCCGTGCGCGCAGACGGTCGAGCAGGCTCTCCAGCCCGTGCGTGAATCGAGCCAGCGCCTCCAGGCCTACCGATCCCGCGCCGCCTTTGATCGAGTGCGCGGAGCGGAAGACCGCATTCAGGGTCTCGTCGTCTGCAGGGGTCGTGCGCAGCGCCAGCAGGCCCGCCTCCATGGTGGCGATGTGCTCGGCGCTCTCCTGCAGGAAAGTCTGTCGAAACTGGGTCAGGTCGATTTTCATGGCGTTATGGCAGGACTCTGGCGAGAGTGGCCAAAAGCTTTTCCGGATCGAAGGGTTTTACGATCCACCCGGTGGCTCCCGCGGCCTTGCCTTCTTCCTTCTTTGCCGCCAGCCCTTCGGTGGTCAGCATCAGAATCGGTTTCGATTTCGTGCCCGCATCGGCGCGCAGCTTCCGGATCAGCGTGATGCCGTCCATCACCGGCATATTCAGATCGGTGATGATCAGGTCCACGGCGGCGCCCTTCAGCTTGTCGAGCGCCTCCTGCCCATGCCCTGCTTCCACGACGTCGAAACCGCCCTGGCGCAGGGTGAAGCTCACCATCTGCCGCATCGAAACCGAATCGTCGACGATCAGAACTTTACGCATTGCCCCGACTTTCTCCTCCAGTGGGTTGGCCGATCGCTGCAGAAAACCCCGGCAAATCCGCCGCCCCCGCATAGCCGAACCATCGCTCGAGGCTGGCGGAGACATGTTCCAGCCGCAGGCTTCCTCCGCGGCGGTGCTGTTCCGCGCCCATGGCCAGCAGAACCTGCAACGCACTGGCGTCCAGGTGATCGAGACCCTCGAGGTCGATGACGAGTTCGGGCGCCGGCTCTCCGGCCCCCCTCGCAAGTTGTTCCATCGCCCACTGGCGCACCTCGGCGGCTTCCATCCACTCGCCGGAGCGTCCGGGACGCAGCCGGGCTGGCGCAGCCGTCGTTCCCGGCGAATCTTTTACCCTGCCGCGTTTCATCCGCGCTTTGCCCGTCGGCTCTTCCATGCTTCTCTCTCTGCCTCAGCTGATATCGCGGGACACGGCCGCCATCGAAAAGTGGCGGCCATGGGGTCTTCCCGTAACAGCCTCATCGGCGACGGCCGCGAAGTTCTTGAGGAGGGTTCAGGTGCGCAATGGCGATCCGCACATCAACCGGCCTGATTCGGGTCTGCTTCAGGTGCCTCAGAATGCCGTTTCGAAAAACAGATCGAAGTGGCAGCCATCTAGACACGAACACTTCGAGGCCGCACGCGGTCCCCCGGGTCAGTGACGTGTCCAAGCACATCCGTCGAGCATGCTGCGCGAATCGGAAACGAATCCGTGGATCAAACAGCTGGCTTTGCGGCCAGAGCAGCCTCAATATGAATTCACAGCGGCGACAATTCCATTCGCTGTCACGTTGCCAACCCCGCTCCAGTACACCGGCCAGTTCAGGTTGGTGATGGTGTTACCGGTATTGTTGCCCGAGTAGTAGTACTGCCGGAACAGCGCCTCCTTCGCCGGGTCCGAGGCCATCTGCGCAAACAGCTTCTGCAGCGATCCCGTCGAATAATCCGGCACGCCATAGGCCTGCGTGAAGGTGTAATAGTCCTCGAACTGGCTGGGCGGGGTGGCGAGACCCAGGCTGTACTTCATCGCTTCGTAGTCGCGCGGCACGAATGTATTCAGGTCGAGGGTAAACCGCTTGTAGGCGGGATCGTTGGCAAAGACCGGGCTGATGCCGGGCGCTATTTCCAGAGCGTAGCCGGGCATCATGATCCGGTATTCGTCCATATGGGTGTGACCGGCAATCGCCATCGCAACCACGCCTGGATGGCTGGCGAGCTTGCCGAGGAAAGAAACCTGATAGTTGCTGTTCCACATCATCGCCGCGCTGGCAATATGTCCGTTGCTGTCGATTCCCGCTGCGGTTTGACCCAGAAAACCGCCCACGGGCACATGCATCAGGATCCAGACCTTCTGGCCCGCAGCCTGTGCGGCCGCGAGCTTTGTATCCAGCCAGGCAAACTGTGCGTTGACTGCCGCAGAGTTATCTCCGGGCACATAGGGCGAGCAGAGAATCGTGTTCAGCCCGATCGCCATCACCGCCCCGCCAAAAAGGTCGACCGCATAATTGCCGACCGCGTTAAACGTGCTCATGAAATCGGTGCGGCTCGCCGCCCCGTTCAGCATCGTCGTATAGAAGCTCTCCGCGTTATTGGCCAGGAAACTGCTGTCCGGACCATAGCCGGTGTACGAATCGCAGTTGCCGACGGCGAAGAGGACCGGGATGGTTCCCACCGCGGCACGGATCTGCTGCATCACAAACGTCGCGGTTTTGTCGGTAAAGGATGCAATTCGGGTCGGGTCGCTGCTCCCCGAGGCCGTCTGGTATAACCCGGCGATGTTATGGCCGAGCAAGTCCCCCGTATAGATCGCAACCTGACTCGCTCCCAGATTCTGCCGCACGCTGGCCAGGGCCAGCTTCAGCAGAGGGTAGTTGGTATCGGCTCCCGCGATCGACACCGCCGGGATTTCGGCCGCCTCGAAGATGCCCTGCCACTGGCTTGCATCCGCGGCATCGAGCGCCTGAAACACCTTCGGATCGTTGGCACAGAACGGATTGAAATGAATATCGGAGAAGGCCAGCAGCGGAATGTTGCCGCTCATGAAGGAGTTCGTGCGTTCGCCGCACCCGGTGATTAGCGGCGGCGCTGGCCAGTTCAAGAAACGTGCGGCGGGAAATGTGCGGCATAATGAATCTCCTTTGAGCCTGATACGACGGCCTGCCCTGAGGGCAAGGTCAGAATTGCGGTGCAAGCTTCGGTAACAGGGTCGAGTCGATCCCCTCGCAAAGGGAGTTATCGACCGTGAGTCTTCCGGTTGCATCCAGTTTTACAGTCCAGATCGAGTCGTAGTCGGTGCTGCCCCAGCCCGGCACTGCGGCCGTGCTTCCGTAACTTGCCAGCAATTGCTGCACGATCATGGGAATGTTGCTGTGCTCCCATGCGACGAGGATGGTTCGGTTCGAAAACTCGCCATTCTGGAAGAAGTAAGTGCTGGTTTCCTGGGGACCGTTCGCGTCGGTCAGCAGGAAGCTGGATACGAGGGTGAAGGGCAGATTGTTGGCGATCGCATACGGCTGAGCCGTGAGCGCGAGAGTGTTATGCGACCAGAAGGATTGGTCCGACGCGCTGAACGATCCATTGGTGACTTGCGCGGGGTCCATCGAATAGACATGGCTGGGATTGACCTTGCCCTTCAATGCGTTGACCAGATCGAGCGCGCGCCATTGCCCTGCGGCAACATAGTTGCCGTCAGAGAAGGTGGCTGTAGGATGCGCGTTGGCGTGGCGGATGAAGTAGACGGTCTCATTGGTATTGATGTTTGCCGGCCCGCCGGCAAGGGGAGTTCCGTTCGCCGGGATCGAGAAGGGCGGTGCCTGACACGCGGACGGAACGAAGGGCGCTGACGGCAGGACCGGATAAGTAGCCGGGGCGGTTACATTGCTGTTGTAGGTGACCAGGCTGGCGCTGCCCGACGGCGCGATCGAAATGGCATAAATCAGGTTGGGACTCTGATAACTAACAGGGATCGCCAGGCCATAGTGCCGGAAGGTGTTGAGCTTCGCCAGCATGGCGCTGACCGGCTCCCATGGCGCCGAAAAGACGTAGTAGCCGGCAACATTCGCATTGACAAGGCCGGTGAGCAGGGTTTCGTTGTCGCCGTCGAAGTCGTTGAAGTCGATTCCCTGACAACTCGGGCAGGGGAACGCAGGCGAAGGCATCGCCACGCCCGTGGGTACCGAGCCCTGCGCGTACGAAACGTTGATGGGGAAGTTCTGTCCGGGAGTGGGAACCGTGCCCGGACCGCCGCTGGTCGTAGTGATCTGGTTGAGCATGTCGAACTGCTGAATCGTCTCCAACGCAGCCATATCCGGATAGCCGTTGACGGTCTGCAGATGGGTCATCGGTTCCAGCGCGTAGATGGCGGTGACGTTGTTGTTTCCCAGCACATTCTGTTGCAGAAACGGGGCCATCAGGAGCGAGCGATTCAACCCCTGAGGGGTGAGGTTTGCGGTGTCCTTCTGCACATCTCCGGCCGCCTGGTAGTTGAGGTCGGGACTGATCACGAAGATCAGGTTGATGTTGGCGGCCGGCAACGGCGGTGGATTAGCGATGATGGGGCTGGGCGACTGGCCGCATCCGGCAATCAGGATGAAGGCGGCGAGCGGAAATAGCCGAAGAGTCATCACGCGGGTCATATAGCTTTTGTCCGGCATGGGAATGTTCATCAGGAGCCTTATCGACCGTGCCGGGGCGGGGGCGGACGGGAACCTGCCGAACTGACCTTCCTGGCCGCGGTCGCTTCCCAAAGTGGGAATCAGTTTCATTTCGGCACTCCTGTAGCACTACGGGAACTGATTGACGTGGTTCTGGCCTGTGCGCGCTGAATACCGCGTGTCATGCTGACAACCGTGTCGCGCAGATATCGACTCGGCCTGCGCGCAACACCGACACCCGGCGTTACGTCGGTGTGGAATTCCGCCGCAGCGGAGTGAATGTCACCGCATCCGTCTGCGATCCTTCAACCTGCTTTCGTCTCTGCGGTTGACTCAGGAGGGACGAAAGAAGATGCACGCCGAAGGCGGCGTAACAGGAGTGTCGATGCGATCCATACGTTGGGGCGGGCTTTCTCTGGCTTCGGTCATCATTCTTCTCTCCGGATGCTCCGGAGGAGGGGGCGGAAGCATCACGCCCACGGCGCCCACGGTCAGTTACGCCCCAGCAACCGCGGTCTACCTGAAAGGCGTCGCCATCGCCCCCGATACCCCGACCGTCAGCGGCGGAACCGTGACCTCCTGGAGCGTAAGTCCCGCTCTTCCCGCCGGCCTCTCCCTCAGCACCGCTACCGGCATCGTGAGCGGAATGCCGTCGGTTGTCGCAGCCGCGGCCACCTATACCGTCACGGCAACCGGCGCGGGCGCCAGCACCACGGCCACGCTCTCCATCACTGTGAACGATCAGGCGCCGGCGAAGTTCACCTACGCGGCGGGGACTGCAACCTATACCGTAGGTGAGCCCATCACCCCCAACGACCCAACCACCAGTGGCGGAGCCGTGGTTTCCTACAGCGTCAGCCCCACACTTCCCACCGGATTGAGTATCAGCACGACGACGGGCGTCATCACCGGTGACCCGACAGCCGTGTCCCCTGCGACCAGCTACACAGTAACCGCGGATAACTCCGGCGGTACCGCAACCGCACTTCTGACCATTACGGTGAACTCACCCTTGCTGCCACCTCTGACCGCCCCGGCAGGTCTGGCGTATCACCCGGGCACCGCCATCTATACCGTAGGTGCGCCCATTCCGGAAGACTATCCCACCAGCACGGGCGGCACGCCCATCAGCTATGTCGATTCCTCCGGTGTTCCGGTTCCGGCCTATAGTATTTCTCCTGCGCTCCCCCTCGGCCTTCGCCTGAGCGGCGCACCGGTCACGCTCGGCGACAACGCTACCGGGGTCATCAGCGGAGTACCACAGGCAGTGGCCGCCACGACCACTTACACCGTTACCGCTTCCAATCTTGCCGGTAGTACCACCGCGACCCTCACCCTCACCGTCAATGCCGTCGATGTATCTCCGGCCGGGCTTGCCTATAGCTCGCCTGCGCCGGTGTATGCCGCCGGAACCGCGATTACTCCGGACATTCCGGTGGCCAATACCACCATCGCATCAGACAGCACCTGGAGCGTGAGCCCCGATCTTCCCACAGGCCTCAGCCTTGACCGGAACACGGGCATCGTGAGCGGCACCCCGGCTGTAGTGTCCTCGAAGATTAATCCTGCCCCACCCACCAGCGCCACCTACACGGTTGCGGTCTCCGACGCCGCCGGCAGCACCACAGCGCCGCTGACCATTACGATCTATAACTCGCCTCAGGCCGTTCCCAACCTGGCCCAGACCATTACGCCGCTCGCTATCCCAGGATCGAGCTTCCAGTTCCTTGACACCGGCCTGACCGTCACCGATTCGTTCGATCCCAAAGTCGCACCCGTGGAGTGGATGGCGGGCCAGGCGGTCAGCACTGCGGTTAGCCCGGATAACACCACCCTGCTGGTGCTCACCAGCGGATTCAATCGCGTCTTCCAGGGGCCGTTCCCCATCTTCGACCCCCTCTACTCAACCGAGTACATCTTCATCTTCGACATCACCGGTCAGTCACCCATCTTTAAACAGGCCATCCCCGTCCCTAACGCCTATCACGGCATCGTCTGGGATCCGGTGGCGGCGAATCATGCGTTCTATGTCTCCGGCGGCATGGGCGATGCCCCCTTCGGCACCGACCCCATCCCCTACACGCTCCCCAACAACGGCGACAATATCCACATCGTCCAACAACAAGGAAACGGAACCTGGAAGCCTGTCGCCGAGTTGGATCTGGGCCCGGCCAGTGCGGTGGTCGCCGGCCATCCCTCCGGCAATGGACTTCCCGTTCCCAACAATCAATTCGCGTCGGTCAACAGTGCGGTTTTTGTCGCTCCCATGGCCGCTGGCCTGGCCATTTCCAACGATGGCCTGACTCTCGTCGTTGCCAATTACTACAACGACTCCATCACCGTCTTTACCGGAGGCCTAAGCATCTGGGAACAACAGTGGGTGGCGGACGCCGGATCGGCGCAGGGTTACCAGGGAACGCTGCCGGGAATCGAACTCGATCTCCGCCCCGGCAAGGCTGCCTCATCGCCCGCGGCAGGTACGCCGGGTGGGGAATATCCGTTCTGGGTCGTGATTGCCGGCAACACCGGCCCAGGCGCGACTGCATATGTCTCAAGTCTGCGCGACCGCGAAGTCGACGTCGTGGACCTGGGGGAACTCTGCGGGCACGGGCTTAACGGCCCCAACTGCTACATGACCCCGAAACCATCCGTCACCGCGCGCATTCACCTCAAAGGTCAGCCCAACAAGATGACGCTGAACAGCGCGCACACGCTGCTCTATGTTGCCGAAGATGAGTCGGACACCGTCGATGTGATCAACCTCGACCCGCTGGATAGAGGGGTCCCAGGCCAGAACGGCCCCGCCAGCCTGAATACTGTCATCGAAACCATCCCCGTCATTGCTCCTTCGTCCATCCTGCAGTCCTTTGCGCTCACGCAATATACCGGCGCCAACACCAACAGCGTCACTCTCTCGCCGGATGAAACCCAACTCTACGTGACAAATGGCAATCTGAATGACATTGCCGTCGTGGCGTTGACCGGAACCAATACCGGCGACCATGTCGTCGGGTTGATTCCGACGGGCTGGTATCCGAACTCCATCAGCTTCAGCACCGATGGAAGCTGGGCGTATGTCGCCAATTCCAAGTCGCCCACCGGCGCCAATCCCGACTGGTGTTACGTCTATGGGCCTTCCGGATATCCCACCTGCATGCCCGCGAACGAGTACAACCCTCAGCTGACCAAAGCCGGTCTGCTCAGCTTCCCGGTCGCAGCCGTCCAACCGAACCTGGCCGCTCTCACGACAGCCGTAACCGGAAATAACCGCTTCGCTGCCACGTCCACGACCGGACCGGTCCTCGCCGCCGTCCAGCAAGGCGTCCAGCACGTCATCTATATCCTCAAAGAGAACCGGACCTACGACCAGATTCTCGGCGACCTTGGACGCGGCGATGGCGATCCGGCTCTGGCGCTGTTCGGGCAGTCGATCACCCCGAACCAGCACAACCTGGCACAGAATTTCGTCACCCTGGATAACTTCCGGGCCAGCGCCGAAACCAGCAACGACGGCTGGCCCTGGAGCACTTCAGCCCGCGCCCCGGATGTCATCGAACATCAGTTCCCCGTCAACTACGCACAACGCGGACTCAGCCTCGACTCGGAAGGCGTCAATCGCAGCGTCAACGTGGCCCTGCCAACCCTGGCCCAGCGCCAGGCCTCCGATCCGCTCATGCCCGGCGGTGCGCTTGCCCCGGATGCCGAAGACGGCGAGGACCTGCTGCCTGGCCAAACCGACGTTGCCGCCCCTGACGGACCCGACAACGAGTTGAACACCGGCTACCTGTGGGACAACGCACTCCGCGCAGGCCTTACCGTCCGCGACTACGGCTTCTTCATCGATACCACCTGCTATAACGAGCCCCGTTGTCAAACTCCGCTCGCCCACGATCCATTTTCAACCAAAACTGTCGTGGCGCCGTCGACCAGTGTCTCGCTCACGCCCTACACCGATCCATACTTCCGCGGCTTCGACCCGTCGTTCCCCGATTACTACCGCTTTAAAGAGTGGGAGCGCGACTTCGATGCCAATTACGCGGCCGGCGGCCTCCCCAATCTGACCCTGGTGCGCTTCATGCACGACCACACCGGAAACTTCGCCACCGCCATCGATGGCGTCAATACTCCGGATCGCGACGTCGCCGATAACGACTACGCTGTCGGTTTGCTGGTGCAAAAGATCGCCAACAGCCCCATCTACAAGAACAACACGCTCATCTTTGTCGTTGAAGATGACTCGCAGGACGGTGGCGATCATATCGACTCCCACCGCACCACGGCCTATGTTGCCGGTGCCTGGGTGAAAAACGGAGTGGTCTCGACCGCTTACAACACCATCGACTTCATTCGCACCATGGAAGAAGTTCTGGGCCTGCAGCCGATGAACCTGAACGATGCGCTGGCCACACCGATGAGTGACGTCTTCAATACATCGGCGACTCCCTGGAGCTTCACAGCCACTCCCGCCGCGATCCTCTACTGCACGAGTCTGCCCCTGCCCGGCCCCGCGCAGGCCTGTAACCATCCCACGCCGAATGCAGCCTACTGGGCTCACGCCACCCGGGGATTGGACTTCGACGACGCCGACCAGGTCGACGGCGGAGTCTTCAACCGCATTCTCTGGAAAGGGCTGATGGGCAATCAACCGTATCCGGCCGCTCCTACGGGACTGGATTTGCGCCAGAATCGTGAGCAGTTGCTGGCGCAGTACCGGAAATCTCTGGCGCACAAGACGTCGATGCGACCCAAACCGGTTCGAAACTGACAGGCCAACGGGTCGCGAATTCCCGATGGTTCGCGGACGCCCTGGACGCTGTGCAATTACCAAAGTGCGGCGATCTATGTCCGATGGCCTCGGATTGTCCTGACCGATCAGTTAGGCTGACGATAGGCCGGTTCGGATTCGATCGAACCGGCTAGTCGCAGTCGGACGACTCTGCAGCACGCACGACGGCGATCGATCCCCCTGGACACACGTTGTCCCGACAACGGGGTTCCAGACGAGACTGTCCGTTAACAAAGGCCTCACATTTCATGTTCAGGATGGGATTCTCCATGGAGAATCGTCCCGCACGACTCATTGTTGGCTGTCTGCTTCTGATTCTTCTGTCGCTCTCCAGCGCTGCCCAGATTGACCGCGCCGGCCTCAGCGGAACCGTTCGAGACAGCACCGGCGCCCGCATTCCTGGCGCCCACATCAGCGCGACTCAACTCGCAACCGGCGTCGTTCGCGAAACCGTGGCCTCCGCAAATGGCACCTATGACATTCCGGAGTTGCCCGTCGGGTTCTATCGCATCGCGTGTTCTGCCAGCGGCTTTGAGCCGATCACCGTCGATGGACTTGAGCAAACCGTGGGGCATACACGGACCCTCGACATCACCCTCCGGGTCGCGGGCGTCACCCAGCAGGTGAATATCTCCGCCCAGCCGTCGCAGATGGATGAGACCACCGCCGCGCTCGGCGCTCGCATCGAGCCGCGGCAATCCAGAGACCTGCCTCTGAACGGCAGAAACTGGTCCACCCTCACGGCTCTGGTCCCCGGCGCTGTCGATACCGGCGGCAGCAACCAGCGCAGTATCCGCTTCGCCGGCCGCGGCCTCGACGACAATAACTTTACCTACGACGGCATCGACGCCACCAACATCGTTAATCAGGCCCAGCAGCCCTTCGTTCGTCTCGCCATCCCAGTCGGCGCCATCCAGGAATTTCGTATCGACACCATGCTCTTCACCGCCGAAAACGGGAGCACCCCCGGCGGCCAGGTCGCCGTGGTCTCCAAATCCGGGTCCAACACCCTGCACGGCAATCTATTTGAGTTTCTCTGCAACGACCTCTTCGACGCGCGCGAGCCCATCGATACCCTCAACGCACACAAGCCCGCTTTTCGCCTCAACCAGTTCGGCGCCAGCCTCGGCGCCCCCATTGTCCGGGACCGCACCTTCTTCTATTCCACTTATGAAGGCTTGCGCCAGACCCTGGGCCAGACACTGCCCGGCTTTGTCCCAACTGATGTGCTCCGGACGCAGATTGCCGCTGCCAACGCCGCTCTCGCTCCCGTCCTCGACGCCTATCCCGAAGGAACGCTCCCCGTTGCCGGCAGCACCCAGGTCGAGGAGTTCGTCGGCTCCGGCCGTCAGCTGGATCACGAAAACTCCGCGATGCTGCGCCTCGACCATCACTTCACCGCCTCTGACTCCGCGTACCTCCGCTTCAACTTCGATGCTGCCGTCAGCAACGTTCCCCTCTCCCAGGGCGGAATCTACCTCAGCGACAAGCAGCAGGTCGTCTCGCGCCCGGTCAATGGCGAACTCGAATCGATGCACATCTTCTCGCCGACGTTGGTCAACGAAGTCAAGTTCGGATTCAATCGCGGGAATGTCTATACCACCAACCAAAGCGCTCTCGGACTGCCGTTTGCCATCTCCGTCTCCGGCTTCACCACGCTGGCCAACGATCAGTTCAAGCTGGGGGTCGGCAACTCCTTCTCCTGGATCGATAACCTGACCATCGTTCGTGGCAACCAGATCCTGAAGTTCGGAACGGAAGTTCGTCGCATTCAGCTCAACCAGGGAAACACGCCCTCCGGCACCGTCTCCTTCTCCTCGGTCTCCAGCCTGCTTTCCAATCAGGTCAGTTCCGCCTCCTATGCTGCCGACCTTCCGATCAATGGACTACGCAAGAACCACGTCTACGCATACGCGGAAGATGAGTGGAAGCTGGAACCCCATCTCACGCTGAACCTCGGCGTGCGCTATAGCTTCTACAGTATTTTTCATGAGGTCCACGACAAAGCCATCCCCTTCGACTTCGCAACCTGCGGTTCCGCAGGCTTCTGTGGAGCCGGAGCCAGTTTTGGAAGTCCCAATACGCTCGACATCGATCCGCGCGTCTCCGTTACCTGGGCTCCCTCCGCTCTTGCTTCTCAAACTATCCTGCGCGGCGGCTTCGGCCTGTATCACGGCGACGGCCAGTTAGACGACGAAAACCTTCCCATCAATAACGAAGTAGGTCGTTATTCGCTGAGCGCGAAAAGCACTCCCGGGCTGTCTTATCCGGTCACGCCTTTCCTCAACGGTCCCGGCACCGTTTCGCCGCGAGACATGGACCGCAATCGCAAGGACATGTATGTCAGCCAGTGGGGCTTCTCCATCCAGCAAGCCCTTCCTCACGATCTTGTGGGAACGCTCTCCTATGTTGGCAGTAAGGGTACTGGCCTGCTCACAACGTCCTATCTGAACCTCATTGACCCCGCGTCCGGCGTGCGCCCCAACCCCGCCTTCGGGCAGGTCGAGTACCGCGGCAATCGCAATAACAGTTCCTATCAGGCATTGGTGGCCAGCCTGCAGCGCAGCTTCAGCCGCGGTCTGCTTCTCTCCGCCAACTACGTCTTCTCCCACGAGATCGATCAGGACTCGGCCGGTGGCGGCGATTCCGACTTCCCCCAAAATCCCGCCTGCAGATCCTGCGAGCGGGCATCGGGCGACTTCGATGTCCGCCACGTCTTCACAAGCAATGCCGTCTACGACCTCCCCATCGGTCCCGGCAAAGAAGTCCTCTCCCAACCCGGCATCGCCAGAGCCATCCTTGGCCGCTGGAGCGTTACCACGATCGCTACAGCACGCTCCGGTCTGCCTATCAACATCACTGAAGATCGGTCCAGCACTTCGGTTGCCACCGGCTACACCACCAGCCAGCGTCCCAATCGAGTTCCCGGAGTCTCCCTCGCACCCGCCGGCGGCCAGGGCATTCGCAACTGGATCAACCCGGCAGCGTTCACTCTGGTCTCCGGTTCGGGCTATGGCACCGCTCCGCGCAACCTCGGTCGCGGCCCGAACCTCTGGCAGGCCGATCTCGGCCTTGCCAAGAGCATCCCCATTTCCGAACGAGCCGAACTGCAGTTTCGCAGCGAGTTCTTCAACCTCTTCAACCGCGCTCAATATGGCCAGCCGCTGGCCGATCTCTCTGCCGCCACATTCGGTCAAATCATCGGCACAGTGAATCCCGGCCCGGTCGGAACTGGAACACCGCGCCAAATTCAGTTCGCGTTGCGGCTCGAGTTCTGAACCGTGGCGCGTGGGACACAAAAGGGCACATTCCTGTGTCCCTATTGCAACCTTTGGCATTTTTCTGGAAAGGGTATCTCTACTGGAATTTGACGGGGACGACGGGGCTCGAACCAGCGACCTCTGCCGTGACAGAATTCTGAGGTTGTTCAACGACTTACAAACCCGTGAGGAACGCCTAGGACCACCGAAGTCGTCGAAGACCGCTGTTTTTGTGGATCGGATTGTGGATCGGAATTCAAAAAAACATGGGCAGGGAACTTGTTTACCGATGAGTAGTTGGTTGGTGACCATCCAGACATTGCAAACAGATAAGTCCGCTTCAGGAAACCAATCAGGCCTGATAGACAGGTAGTGGTCCTGAACGACGGACCGCGCGGATCTTCGCACCGGACCTTATACCCAAATATATGGTTTACAACAGTGGCAGCGGCCAACCGCGTGGATGAGTTGGCGGAGGGAAGATGCGGATAGGGGAAATGGCGGGCGAAGCCGGCGTAAACGTCCAGACAATCCGCTTCTACGAGCGGGAGGGCTTGCTGCGCAAGCCGGCGCGGACGCCGGGTGGGTATCGGGCGTACGAGCAGCAGGACCTGGACCGGGTACAGTTCATCCGCATCTGCCAGGGGCTGGGGTTCACGCTGCGCGAAGTGCGCCAGCTGATCCGGCTGCATCGGGTGACGGCTTCACCGGGGCGGGGTGCCGCGATGAGCGCCCAGACCGTCCGGGAGATTCTGTCGATCGCCGAGGAACGCATCCGGGCGATGGAGGAGAAGATGGCGACGCTCGCGAAGATGCGAGAGGAGATGCTGTCGGTGGTGCGAGCGCTTTCGCCCGCGACGGCCGCACAGTGCCCGGCGGGTGGGGCGCAGCGCGGTGCAAAATCTGCGCGGCTGACGAACTAATTCTCCGGGCGTCAGCGAAATCCCCTCTTGACCTTATACCTGCGTACAGGCTCCAGACTGGCGATGTTGGGCGTTGAACAGACGGCGCTCAACGACGGACGAACGATGATCGCCAGACTGATCGCGCTGCTGGTAATAAGCAGCGCCGTGGTAGCCGGGGCCGCAACGGCTCCTGCAAGGATGGCCGGAGAGTGGACCTTCCAGCCGGCACTGAGCAAAAACGTGGGCATGATGAGCAGCATGAAAATCCAGACGACGGTCGCGCAAACGCCGACGGAACTAACCATCGACGACCACTCGATCTTCAACGGACAGAAGGACACGCAGCACACGGTGTATGACCTGCGCGGGAAACCGGTGAGCAACAGGCCGATCATGGGCGGTACGGCGACGACGCGCAGCCACTGGGAGGGCGCGCGGCTGGTGACCGAATGGCAGAGCGCGGGCTCCATCGCGGACAGCACGGTGAGGCGGACAGAGACGCGGTATCTCTCGCCGGACGGGAAGACGATGTACGTGGAGTCGTCGCGGCGCGGACAGGATCCGATGGTGATGGTCTTTACGCGGGACCGGTAAGCGATGGCGGAGCCGGTTGTTGTGAGGCGGCGGTCGCGCGTCTGGGCGCTCATCGCGATGGTGCTGGTCTGCGGCGTCGTGGGGTTTGCGGCGTGGCGGTTTGTGCGCGGACGCCAGGGGTCTGCGGATGCGCAGACGGGCACACGATGGGTGTTGCCGCAGAGCCTCGTCATGATGACGCAGGTGAATGCAACGGGGATCGTGCGATTGAAAACGGGCGCCGAGGTACGGGTGGGTGCGCAGGTATCGGGCATCGTGCGGCGGCTGTTTGTGACCGTGGGTTCAGCAGTCACGCAAGGCCAGGTCATCGCGGAGATCGACTCCCGGCCCATCGAAGCGCGGGTGCAACAGGCGCGAGCACAGCTGGCGCAGGCGCGCGTGACGCAGACGAAGGCAAAGCTGGATGAGAACCGGTCGCGGCAGCTGTTCGATGCAGGGATCAGCTCGAAGCAGCAGTTCGACGATGCGCGCGCAACGCTGGCGGCGGCGAACGCGAGCGTAGAAACGGCGGAGAGCGGCGTGGCGGAGGCGAGGGTGGATTTGAGGTACGTGGAGATCCGCGCGCCG
The DNA here is from genome assembly GCA_963702285.1 of uncultured Acidobacteriaceae bacterium. GTDB lineage: Bacteria > Acidobacteriota > Terriglobia > Terriglobales > Acidobacteriaceae > Palsa-343. The sequence continues at coordinate 15,302 of CAVPCB010000075.1, forward strand.
ATCCGCGGAACAGTGGCGTCGGTGTTGACGCAGCAGGGCGAGACGGTGGCCGCGTCGTTTGCGACGCCGACCTTCGTAACGATTATTCAGAAGGACGCGCTGGAGGTAATGGCGATGGTGGACGAGGCGGACATCGGCAACGTGCGGCCGGGCGAGGCGGCGACCTTTACAACAGAAACGTGGCCGGATCACGAGTTCACGGGGATGGTGGAGCGGATTGCGCCGGCGGCCACGATTATTTCGGGCGTGGTGAATTACGAGGTGGCGATTTCGATCCGGCGCGATGCGACGATGCTGAAGCCGGATATGACCTCGAACGTGAACATCGTGACGGCGGAGCGGCGAACACTGGTCATCCCGGCGGACTGCGTGCATCGCGACAGCGAGGGGAGTTACGTGATGGTGCGGATGGCGTCGGGGCCAGCGGAGCGGCGGAGGGTGGTGGTGGGCAATAGGTCTGGCGGCGAGGTGGAGATCGTGCGCGGACTGGACGCGGGGATAAGTGTGCTGGAACCGGCGGATGCACGGTGACGGGAATGATCGAGGTGCAGGGACTCGGAAAGACGTACAGCCGGGGCGGCGCTGCGGTGACGGCGCTGCGCGATGCGACGTTCGAGATCGGCACTGGAGAGTTTGTGGTGATCCAGGGCTCCTCGGGATCGGGAAAATCGACGTTGCTGAATCTGCTGGCGTGCCTGGATTCTCCGAGTGCTGGCGTATATCGGCTGGACGGCGAGGATGTGGCGGGCCGGAGCGATGCGGAATTATCGCGGCTGCGATCGCGCAAGATTGGGTTCGTATTTCAGTCGTTCAATCTGCTGCCGCGAACGACGGCCATCGAAAACGTGGAGCTGCCAATGATCTATGCGGATCGGCCGGTCACCCGGTCGCGGGCTGCAGCGGCGCTGGAGCGCGTGGGGCTGGGGCATCGGCAACGGCACTATGCGTCGGAGCTGTCGGGCGGGGAGCAGCAGCGGGTGGCGATTGCGCGGGCGCTGATCAACGATCCAGCGCTGATCTTTGCCGATGAGCCGACGGGCAACTTAGACGAAAACGCCGGGAGGAGTGTCATGGAGTTGCTCACGGAGCTGCACGGCGAGGGACGGACGATCGTGATGGTGACGCATGATCCCGCGGTGGCGGCGTTCGGCGAACGAACCCTGTCCATCCGGGATGGCGTGGTGTGTGAGGATAAGGCGGCGCGGCAATGCATTTAGGATCGCTGGCGGTTTCGATTGGGCGCACGCTGGCTCGCAACAAAATGCGGGCACTGCTGATGATGGCGGGAGTGACGGTGGGAATCGCGTCGCTGACGATTCTGTCGTCGGTGGGGGAGAGCACGCGGCGCGAAACGATGAAGCGGATTCGCAACATGCTGGGAACGTTCGACACCGTGATCGTGCGGCCGGGTTCAGGAAAGAGCCGCGGGATGGTATCGCTGGCAAATGCCGATCCGACGCTGAAGTTCAGCGATGCGGAGGCGGTCGCGCAGTTGCAACTGGTAAGCCGCGTCGCAGAGCTGCAGGATGCATTCGACGTAGACGTGACCTGGCGAGCCCGCACGCGGACGCCGGCCATCTTTGGCGTATCGCCGAACTGGCTCGATCTGCGCGGCGATGAAGTTGCGCAAGGCTCATTCATCAGCGAGGAGGACAATCGGTCGATGTCGCGGGTGGCGGTGCTGGGACCGGATGCGCAAAAGGATCTGTTTGGGGATCAGGATTCGATGGAGAAAACGATCCGCATTGGCGATGTGCCGTTTGTGGTGACAGGGATCCTTGCGCCGCGGGGCGCGGGGCCAGGAGGGGGGAGCCTCGATAACCTGATTCTGATTCCGGTGAACACGTCGTCGAAGCGGTTATTTAATCGCGATTTTCTGACGATGGCCATCGTGCAGATTCGCGATCCAAATCATCCGCAGGTGGCGATGGATGCGATACGGACGCTGCTGCGGAGCCGGCATCATCTGCCGCACGATGCGCTGGACGATTTCACGATGACCAGCCCGGCGGCCATCATGGCGCAGATCACGTCCGTGGGCTCGAGCTTGCGCAAACTGCTGCTGATTCTGGCGGTACTGGCGACGGTGATCGGCGGCGTGGTGATTCTGAGCGTGACCCTGATCGGCGTGGCGGAGAGGCGGAGGGAGATCGGTGTGCGGCGCGCGGTGGGCGCAGCTCGATCGGCGGTGCTGGCGCAGTTTCTGCTGGAGGCAGTGGCTCTGTCGCTGGTGGGTGGTGTGGTGGGTCTGGCGATTGGCGTGGCCGGAACCCAGATTGTGTCGCGATGGCAGCATCTGCCATTTCTGATCGACGTGCAGATGGTAGCGATGGCGGCCGCAATTTCGATTGGGTTGGGGCTGGTGGCGGGAATCTACCCGGCATGGCGCGCATCGCGCACCGATCCGGTGGAGGCATTGCGCAGTTGATGTGGCTGGCGCGCGCGTGGCGGATCGCGGGGATTGCGCTGCGGCACTTTCGCCGCTCGCGCCTGCATGCAGCACTGGCCATTGCGGCGGCATTGACCGGCACCGGCGGCGTAACGGTGTGCACGGAGTACGCGGCCGCGGGACGACAGAAGATTGTCGATCAGTTCGGGCGCATGGGAACGAATCTGATCGTTGTAACTCCGGCGCAGAGCCGAGCGGTGGGCGGGCGCGCACGAACCGGGACGATTGTGACCACGCTGCGCGAGGCGGACGATCGAGCGCTCCTTGCAGGGGTGCCGGAGATCGCAGCATCGTCGCCAACCGTGTTGACGGTGCTCCGGATTCGCGCCGGCGATCTGACCAAGAGCACCACAATCGTTGGCTGCGCCCCTGCGTACTTCGCGATGCGGAACTGGGATGTGCGGAGCGGAACGTTGTTTCTCCAGGAGGACGATCGCGCCGCGCGCCGCGTGGCGCTGCTGGGGGCAACGGCGGCCCGGGATTTGTTTGGCGGAGACGATCCGACAGGTCGGCGGCTTCTGATTGGCAATGTGCCGTTCGCCGTGGTGGGAGTTCTGCAGGAGCGCGGGCAGGGGCTGGATGCGGCGAATGAAGATGCGCAGGTGTATGTTCCCCTGGAGACGGCCATGCACCGGTTGATGAACGTGGATTATTACGGGGCCATTCTCTTTCGGGTTGGATCCCGGGGTGCAATGGAGAATGCCGCATCGGAGATTGCCGGGATTCTGGAGCGGCAACATCGGTTCCTGTCGGCCACGGGCCCGGACTTCGAGGTCCAGAACCAAAAGGCTCTGCTCGACACGCAGCTGGCTGCATTCCGCAGGTTGACCTTCTTTCTGCGATGGATCGCCGCAAGCACGCTCACAGTGGCGTCGCTGGGAATTTTCGGAGTGGCGTGGATCGGCGTAGGACAGCGGACAAGAGAGATCGGGACACGCCGCGCGATCGGGGCTACGAGGCCCGATGTGCTGATCCAGTTCTTCGTGGAGGGGATTGCGGGACCTGTGCTGGGATGTGGCGCCGGAGTTGTGACGGCGTGGCTGGCGCTGCGGGCCATCGATGCCCGAGCCAGACAACCGTTTCTGTTCTCGGGGCCGACGATCGCGGGAGCAGCAACGGTTTCACTGCTGCTCTATGCGGCGTTGACGCTGCTTTGTTGTCTGCGGGCGATACGCGTGGGGCCGAGTGTAGCGCTAAGGGCGGGATGAATTTGGATTTCGAACCAGAGGTCCGCATGCGCCCGGTCGATCAGCTCGAGCTTAATTCGCGATCCTCCAACTCTGATCCCGAGGTTGTTGATGCGGTCGATTGCTGACCGGAGTCACTGGAAACAATAATCCGGTGACCACGCGATCGCACCGGCTCATTCGCTTCTCCTTGAGGCATTCAATGACTGGCGAAAACAGCAGCCTTTCAAAAGGCCAGACGATTGGGTTTTTGCCAGCGGGCGTCATCGTGGTCGCAAACCGATCTGGGGGCAGGGAATTCTGCGCAGGTTCATTCTTCCTAAAGCTCGGTGGTTTCCGCGGATTCCGTGTAAGTCATTTGGAATGTCTGGCGGCGACGACGGGGCTCGAACCCGCGACCTCTGCCGTGACAGTCCTGAATTCTGAGGTTTTTCAATGACTTACAAACCCGTGGGGAACGCCTAAGAGCACCGAAGTCGTCGAAGACCGCTGTTCTTGTGGATCGGATTGTGGATCGGAATTCAAAAAACCATGTGCGGGAAAGTGTTCGCCGACGAGTAATTGACGAGTTGGCGACAATCCACACCGAACTCCAAACATGCGCCCTTATGGCGGGGTTCAATGAATGCCTGGGCGCCGGGTTCGCCCGGGTTTGGCTCGAGCCGATCTGGTTTACCGCGAGTGGGTGGTCCTTCGCGGCTCACCTTCTTGCCTCGGACGTCCGCCCTTAGTCCGGCGGCGGTCCAGTTCACATCCACCTCGATTTTTCTGTGGTTCCCACGTGCTTGCATGCCGAAGCCTCCTTCAGAACGAACGAGGTAACGCATTAGCGCAGGTGAAATGCCGTCCCGGGAGTAGCCTTTATGAACAGCGCTACCTCCGTCTGGCGCTGAATTCCGCTCCCATGTCTCCTATGGCCTCTCTTTCCAGCACCCGTGCCGCTTCCGGAAACACGATGGTCTCCTCAATCCAGATGTGCTCGGTGTAGATCTGCCTGAGCAGGCGCGTCTGCGACAGCAGGAGCCGCCGCTCTTCTGTTTCCAGCGAGTTAGTCAGGATCCACCTGGAATAGAGGCGATCGACCGAGGCGTGAAGATCATCGGCCTCGCGATGGTCATGCTCCAGTCTGTCAACGACTGGGAGACGTTCCGCTGAGCCCGTTTTTCGCAGCCGTGGGAACAATGACTCTTCTTCATCCGCAGTGTGTCGTTGACCGCCGATGCGAAAGTACCGCAGCGCCGATTGCACGGCAGCCGATTCCTCCGCGTTCAGCGCACGAGCGTGCTCGGCCACCTGGCAGAGGATGGCGAGGAAACTCTCGATCCGTCGATGGCAGTCTTTCAGCATTCCAATGGGATCATCGAAACCGCTGTCAGGCTTTGCGCCAATCTGCACCGCCATCTTCTTTCACCTCTCTAATCATTGTCCTCGACGCGAGCCCGATTCCTCAAACGCAGAACCAGACCCGCGATACAGATCGACTAAGGCCGAATCTGTTCAGCCGCAGCTTTCCTCCAATTCAATAGCTCGCGGGAAGAGAATGTTGTTTTCGAGATGCACGTGCTGGTGCAAGTCCCGCTCGAACTCCGACAGTGCCTGATAAAAGCCAAGGTAGGTTGGGCAGGCACCTTCGGGCGCAGTGTAATCATTGCTGAGGAAACGGAGCCGTGCCAGCGTTTCGCCCGCCGAATCATGTTCCGCCATCATGACCTGAATCGGATTCCTGACGGCGCCAAAGCATCCCAGGGAGCGCGGACCGCAGTCGGCAAGATTCCTTTCGAGGTTGGTTATGTAGGGAAAGAGCATCGATTCTTCCTTGCTCAGGTGCTGCACCAAATCCTCACCCACTGACTTAATCAGTTGTTGCATTTCTGTGAGCTCCGGACGATCGGCGCCGTGCCGGGCCACCACCTTCTGTGCCAGCTGCCAAAGCCGCGGGATTTCTCTACGGACATATTCGTGATGGGTCTTCACGATATGCACGCAAAGCGCTTCCAGAGACGCTGTCGTCCAGTCCGTCGTGTTGGATGGTTGCGTCTGATTAGCGTTCTCAATCGCGGCCAACAGAGCGTCCATCTCGAGCGAGCGTTCTTCGCACACCTGAGCGAGGGGCTTGCGGCCGCCGCAACAGTAGTCGATGCCAAACTTCTCGAAGACGCGGATAGCAGCTGGGTGCTCCAGGGCTATTTCGCGGATGGTCGTTTCCGGCGTGGTCATGGTTGTTCTCCTGAGACCGACATTAGACGTTCAGCCATCCGCGCGCAGCGACCAAAGTCACTCGATTGCATTCTTCGCTAGAATGCAGGCCATGGTGGAACCAGGCAGTATCGCAGCAGCCCTCGGCGCAGTCTCGCTGTTTTCAGGCCTCTCGACTGACGAGCTCCGTCTGCTTGCGGGGCGGGCTGTGCGCAAACACTTCTCTGCGGGCGAGCTCCTCTTTTCCGAGGGCGATTCGTGCAATGGTCTGCACATCATCGCCGCCGGCAAGCTTCGCATTTTCAAGAGCTCCACCAGCGGACGCGAGCAGGTGCTGGCCGTCGAGGGTCCCGGTGGCTCGGTGGCCGAACTGCCCGTCTTCGATGGTGGAACTTATCCGGCCTCGGTAAGCGCGATCGAAGAATCGCAGGTTGTCTTCATTTCGCGATCCGATTTCCGCAGCTTTTGTCTGGAACACCCCGAAGTCGCGCTGAAAGTATTGGCGGTCGTGGGCGCGCGCCTGCGCCGCCTCGTCGGCATCATCGAAGAATTGTCTTTCACGACGATTCGCCAAAGGCTGGTCTCGGCACTCGTCCGCCTGGCGCAAAACGAGGGAAAACACACCGAGCGCGGAATCGAATTCCAGCTCCCCGGCACGCATCAGGATATCGCGCAGCAGCTCGGTACCGTGCGTGAGCTGGTTTCGCGCAACCTGGTGCGCCTCCAGGCCGAGGGCCTCTTGCAAGTGGAAGCGCGCAGCATCACTGTGCGCGATATGGCAGGACTCACTGCCATCCTCGACAGCAATTCCTGAAATTTGTACCCGTGCGCGTGACTAATGTCACTGCTCCAGCTTTCGCGGTTCTCTACGCTCGACCCTGTCAGCAGGAGAGAATCATGTCCGCCACACTCGTTGAATCTGCCTCTGGACCTGAAACGGACCGCGGAGCCCTGCTCGCCTTTGAACGCCAAAAGAGCCGCATGCTTCGCCTGTGGATCGTTACCGGCCTCTTCTTCATGGTGCTGCCGGGCACAATCCTGGGCTTCACCAACTTGCTGCTCATCAGCGCGCATCATGGTCTTCAGGGCCTTTCGCCTGCCTGGATACAGGCCCACGGATACTCGCAGGTCTTCGGCTGGATCGGCAGCTTTGTGCTCGGCATCGGGTTCTATTCGCAGCCGCACACACGCGCCAACCGCGGCCGCCTGCCCGTCAGCTGCTGGAGCCTGTGGACCGTCGGCCTCATCCTGCATTGGCTAGCCGCCGGATACCTGTGGCAGTGGCGTCTCACGCTGCCCATTTCCGGCGTCCTGGAATTCGCGGCGATTCTGCTCTTCCTCTACGCCGCCAGCCAGCACAAGCTTCCGGATGCTGAGCATCACGTCCAGCTGCGGACCAGGGCCCGCATAGAACCGTGGATGCAAAGCGTCCTCGTCAGCAACGCCGCGTTGTTTCTGGCCATTGCTACCAACCTCGTGCTCAGCGTACGGCTCGCCGTACAGGGGGTTACGCCTGCCATTCCTCACGACTTCGACCAGAAGTATCTTGTCCTCCTCGGCTGGGGATTTCTCGCTCCTCTGGTCTGGGGATTCTCAGCGCGTTGGCTGCCCACCTTCCTCGGCGTCGGGCCCGCGCGCGGACGTCTTCTGCAACTTGCCGTCGTATTCGATGTGCTCGGCGTCGTCTTCGGCATGGCGCATCGAACCGTGATCATGGCTCCTGTGCTCGCTGCCGCTGCTATCCTCGCAGCCGTCGCGGTGCGCGTCTTTTCCGCGCCTGAACGCCCGGCCAAGACCATCGGTTTACATCCCAGTTTCCCCGTCTTTCTCCGCATCGCGTATGCGTGGTCCATTGCAGCCTCGCTGCTCGGCATCTGGGCCTCAGTTGCCGATGTCCACGGTGGCATCTGGGGAGGCTCACGCCACGCGCTCACGGTTGGCTTTGCGGCCATGATGGTGATGACCGTCGGCCCGCGCATCCTGCCGCACTTCGCCGGAGTCCGTCGGCTTTACAGCCCCGGCTTGATGTTAGCTACGCTCCTGCTATTGTTTTCCGGTTGCATGCTACGGGTCAGCATGGAGCCGCTCGCCTACGAAGGCATCGCACCTTTTGCATGGAAACTGTTGCCCATTTCCGGTTGCCTCGAACTCGGCGCGGTGCTGCTGTTCGCTCTGCAACTAATCCTCACTTTCGCTCGAGAGCCGAGCATCTTTCCGGATGTCGGCTGACCGTGGCTGCGCCGGCGTGCTCAGCGCCGCCGCCCTGCATGATCACGAAGGTGTGAATCTCCAGCCCTGTGACTTAAGTCCCTGCGGTGTCAAACTCCGAATGCTACTGTGGTTCGCACTGCCGGCCCGACTCAGATATATCGTGTTACGATGTGTCTGCTCTTCGTGAGAGAAAACGCGATGCGGAACAAGCGAACGCGATCTCGTGGATGTGTCCGCACCCGGCTTCTGGAATGAGGGAACCATGATTGCTTTTGATGAAGCGCACGCGACTGTCCACTATCCGGCGGATCGCCGCTTTCGCATTTGGATTCGGCCCTCTCTGCTGGCTGCGGTCGCGATGACAATGGTTGCCCCGGTCGCTGCGGCGTGGATTGAGGTCGCCATAGCCGGAATGCCCCATATCCCGCCCGTCCCGCAGGTTTACCCCAACGATTTCTCCGGCCCGCATGGTTTTCCGCTCTGGGTTCGCTACTGCCACTTCTTCAATTTTGTCTTCTTAATGATGCTGATCCGCAGCGGTCTTTCCATCCTGGCGGATCATCCTCGACTTTATTTCAACGACGATTGCACGCCGGGGAGCGAATGGATTCGCTTTACTCCATTCAAAGTGCCTCGCGACCGGATCTGGACCGCGAAGGATGACGCCCGCTACCTCACCCCGATCCTTGGCACACCTGGGTACCGCCATACCATCGGGATTGCGAGAGCCTGGCATTTCGTTAATGTCCATGGCTTCATCATCACGGGCATCCTGTTCGTCGTCATGCTGTTCGATACCGAGCAGTGGAAGCGTCTGGTCCCCACCTCATCGCTGGTTCTTGTTCAGGCGTGGAACACCTGGGTTCACTACGCGACGTTCCACTTGCCTCCGGAACCCAATGGGTTTTATGGCTACAACGCGCTGCAGCAGATCGCCTACTTCGCCGTAGTTTTTGTATTCGGCCCGCTGGCGATTCTCACCGGCATCTCCATGTCCCCCGCCGTGGTCAATCGCTTTCCCTGGTATGCGCGGATCTTTGGTGGCAGGCAATCGGCGCGATCGATCCACTTCCTGACCATGCTCAGCTTTTTCGCATTCATCGTGGTCCACGTAACCCTGGTGGCCATGACTGGATTCGCCCGCAACATGAACCACATTGTGCTGGGCACCGACGACCGGCGCTCTCTGGGCATGATGCTTGGGTTTGTCGGGATCGCAGTCGTTGCGCTCTCCTGGATCGCGGCGCACTACATCTCCTGGCGCCACCCGCGTGCGCTCCAGCATGCGCAGAAGTTGGTCACCTACCCGATGCAGTTGGCCACCCTGAATCGGCTGGTCCCGCAACAGCATTACACCGAGCAGGACATCTCGCCTTATATGTGGCCCAACGGCAAGATGCCCACGAGAAGCGATTGGAAAGCTCTTGCCGAGGGAGGATTCCGGGACTTCAGGCTGAAGGTTGGCGGCCTGGTCGAAAGACCTGTCGAGCTCTCTCTAGCCGACCTCGAGAAGCTGGGCTCAACCGAGCAAATCACCATGCACCACTGCATTCAGGGCTGGAGTGGCATTGCAAAATGGGGCGGCATTTCGATGAAGGCCCTCATAGAAGTCGTGCGCCCAACGGCTGGCGCCAAAGTGGTGGCATTCTATTCCTTCGGCGAAGCGCTCTACGGCGACGCTTATTACGACACCCAAAGCATCGAAAACGTGCTGAAAGCGCAATGCCTGCTTGCGTCCAGAATGAATGGCCAACCTCTCCCGGACTTGTACGGGGCACCCCTCCGCTTGCGAGTCGAAAATCAGCTCGGCTACAAGATGGTGAAATGGATTGAACGCATCGAGTTCATTGAGTCGGAGAAGCAAATCGGCAAGGGAGAAGGCGGAAAGAACGAAGACGAAGAATATTTCGATCTTTTGCCCAATATCTGAGACGGATCGGACACACATTGCCAGAGCGGCCTGCAGGCGACAACGCTGGATTTGAACACGTCGGAGTGCTGCTCGGGCACCTCAGGCTGGAGTGGCTGCTCCGCCGCTTTCCGCCGCGACTGGTTTGGTCGCTCTATGTCCTGATCAACGGCTTCATCACCATCGCTCTGCTGGCCGTCCTCGCGTTGTTCACAAAGAGCCCGTTTGTCTTTCCCTCCCTCGGGCCAACGGCCTATCTCCTGTTTTTCTCCCCGCTGGCGGAGACCTCCAGCCCTCGCAATACCATCCTGGGTCACGCCATCGGACTCATCTGTGGTTATGCGGCCTTTTCGCTGACGGGCGCGTCGAATCTGCCCTTCGGTGTTCACGCCGGCATCTATGGGCCACGGGTCCTCGCCGCCGCACTTTCTCTCTCAACAACAGGTGCACTCATGGTGCTGCTGCGAGCCAGTCATCCGCCCGCAGGAGCAACCACCCTGATCGTTTCGCTGGGCATCATCTCCCACCCACGAGAACTCGTCATCATTGAAATCGCGGTGTTTCTCCTGGTTGCGCAGGCGCTCGTTATCAATCGCCTTGCTGGGTTGCCCTATCCCTTTTGGAACTCTCCTGGAAAGGCTTCAGTTTCCTCCTGAGGCATGTGCACGCACACTGCGAAAAGAGTCTGTCAATCATCGCAGTCAGCCTGTTCGGAACAATTTCCCCCGATAGTCGCATAGTTGGTCGAGCGGATTGAATCTGCTTCGGAAAAGGCAGTCGCGGTGCAACATCGATCGCTCTCCGGCCGTGGCTGCCGGTGCGGATGATGACGAAGGTGAATTTCCTCCAGAACCTGTGACTTAAGTCCCTGCGCAGGTTGATTCCGATCGCTACTGTGGTTTCAAAGCTTGCTGTCTCAAGGGCAGACAGTGCAATGCATCTCCTTTTTGAGGAACGCCATGTCTTATAAGCGATATTGGGTGGCTCTGGCCATCGTCATCATCGGATCGTTTGCCGTGCTCGGCGGGGTAGGCCGAAAGATGATCAGCGAAGCTCCGCCGCTCCCCGACGTCTACACAACCGATGGCCAACTGCTCTTCACCGGCTCCTCCATCACAACCGGCCAGGGAGTTTGGCAATCCATCGGAGGCCAGGAGATCGGCACGGTCTGGGGTCACGGTGCCTACGTTGCTCCGGACTGGACCGCCGACTGGCTGCACCGCGAATCCCTGATCCTCCTCGACATGTGGGCGCAACGCGACGGCGCAGCGCGCTTCGCGGCGCTCAGCCTCGACCAGCAGGCCGTGCTCGATGCTCGTCTGATTCGCGAAATGCGCAGGAACACCTACGATCCGACCCTCAAGCGCATCATCGTCAGCGACGATACCGGAGCGGCGTTCCATCAGCTCGCTGCGTATTACGCCAACGTCTTCAGCGCCGGGCGCAGGGAATACGCTATTCCCGCGGGCGCACCCACCGATCCCGCAAAACAGCAGGACATGGCCGCATTTTTCTGGTGGACCTCCTGGGCTGCCCACACGGATCGCCCCGGCAGCGACGTCACCTATACCAACAACTGGCCGCACGAATCGCTGGTTGCGAACGCTCCCACGCCGGGGGCGGTTCTGTGGAGCATCTTGAGTTTCGTTGGTCTGCTGGCCGGCATCGGCGGCCTCGTCTGGTGGTATGCGTCACACGAGAAGGTTCTCGTTCAGGGCCCCTACCCGGAGCAGGATCCGTTTCTGGCATTTCAACCAACGCCCTCCCAGCGCGCAACCATGAAGTATTTCCTGGTGGTCGTCCTCCTCTGGGGCGTGCAAATTCTCATGGGCGTATTAACCGCGCACTACGGAGTCGAAGGTCATGGCTTCTATGGCTTTCCTCTGGACCGCTATTTGCCCTATGCGGTCACTCGGACCTGGCATCTGCAACTCGCCATTTTCTGGATCGCCACTTCATGGCTGGCAACAGGCCTTTACGTCGGCCCAGCCGTCAGCGGCCACGAACCGAAGTATCAGCGGCTTGGTGTCAACATCCTCTTCGGTGCACTGATCCTGGTAGTCGGCGGATCGCTTGCCGGCGAGTGGCTTGGTATCCAGCAACGGCTCGGTAACATGTGGTTCTGGTTTGGAAGCCAGGGATATGAATATGTCGACCTTGGCAGATTCTGGCAGATCCTGTTACTCGTGGGTCTGGTGCTGTGGCTGGCCCTGATGGTGGCAGCGCTCAAGCCGGCACTCGTCCGCAAAAGCGAAGATCGCTCGCTGCTGACTCTCTTCCTCATCTCCAGCATCGCCATACCGCTCTTCTATTCGGCCGGCCTGATGTACGGTCAGCGCAGCAATCTCGTCACTGCCGAATACTGGCGCTGGTGGGTGGTTCACCTTTGGGTGGAAGGTTTCTTCGAGGTGTTCGCCACGGTGGTGATCGGCTTCCTTTTCACACGGCTTCGGTTGATCGAGATTCGGACCGCAACCAGGGCCGCGCTTTTTTCGACGACTATTTTCCTCTCAGGAGGGATCATCGGCACATTTCATCACCTTTACTTCGCGGGCGCTACGCCCGCCGTCATCGGCCTTGGAGCCATCTTCAGCGCATTTGAAGTTGTTCCGCTGACGCTGATCGGCTATGAGGCATGGGAAAACATCCGCCTTGCCCAACCCACAAAGAAGTCCCCCTGGATCGCGAACTACCAGTGGCCCATTTATTTCTTCGTCGCTGTCGCCTTCTGGAACCTCGTGGGCGCCGGACTCTTCGGCTTCCTCATCAATCCCCCCATCGCGCTTTTTTACGTCCAGGGTCTCAACCTCACTCCTGTTCATGGTCACACCGCTCTGTTTGGCGTTTACGGAATGCTCGGCCTCGGTCTCACGCTCTTTTGCCTGCGATCGTTGAATCCGGGTCGCAGGTGGAAACAAGATCGCGGCCGGTTCTTTGATGCAATGGATCGTATGGATATATATCGATCAAACTGCAGGCTCTGACCCGCAATGGGATTTGCCGATCACGCTCTGAAGCACGCGATTGGTAACAGGGACTCGCCCCGTTGCAACCATATCCTTAGTTGTAGTTCCGGGCGGATGACCCGCTACGCGAAAGTTACTAGAGAGACAACAGAGGCCGTCTCGCGTTTTCAGGTTCTGGCGGTCTCGGTGGGTTTCCGGAATCGAGCCGAGCCTTGACCATCCAAGATCCCTGCCGCCGGAAGGCAGTGTTCTCGATGATTCTGGCCAGATCGAGGTTCTTCGACTTCGCAGGCACCGTCGCCGGTCCTCATGGGCGGACATCTTCTCTCACCGCTACTGCGGTCCTGGAGGATGAGATGCAAAACTGCAGTTGATTGTGAAGAATCGAAAGCGAGGTCCCGACGTCTGGCTGCTGCGTTGGTCAGACAAATCCATTTCAGGGAAGGCGCATCTACCGCAAGCGAGCCATCGGAACAGTTGACGAGTATCCCGATTCCTAATCCGCCCGACGCGCGGTTTCCAGTTTGATCGCCAGAATCAACGCCGCTAATCCTCGAATCGGTCTTTGCTCGACGACTTTGTCGCAACTTTCCAACCATTTCGAGCGAATTGAACTCGCACCAGGCAACACCTGGCGCAGCTACTCGACGAAACGATGCTATGCCGGCTACTTGAGGCGCTGGATCGTTCCTCAATGGGGAACCTGCGAACTGCGAAACATCAAGACAATTGAGGTCGAATCCTGGCTTCGACGGTTGCCGCTTGCGAAGAGTAGTTGCGCCAGGATTCGGGGTGTCATGTCCGTTCTGTTCAACCACGCCTGACGATATGAATTCTTCGACCGCAATCCGATTCAATTGGTCCGTCAGGGCGCGAAGCACAATAAAACGCCGTGCGTCCTAAGTCCCGCGGAGATCAGGGTGTTGGCGGATGGTCTCGCCACCAGAGAACGCACTTTGGTGTTGCTCGCCGCATCCACCGGATTGCGCCAAAGCGAATTGTTTGGTTTGCAGTGGGGTGATATCAATTTCGCGGAAGGAACGATGAACGTAACGCGCTCGATCGTGTGCGGCGTAGTTGGGTCCTGTAAGACTGAATCCTCACAGAGGCCCGTTCCGATTCATTCACTCATTATCGAGGCCCTCATGAAATGGAAGGAGCATCAACGCTACCGCAAGGTCGACGACTGGGTATTCGCGAGCAATTGTCGGCGTGGCCGCAAGCCGTACTGGGGGCAGGCGATTTTGCGGAAGTACATCCGGCCCAGGGCGCAGGAGCTCGGAATCGAAAAGAATTTCGGATGGCACACGCTTCGACACACATACTCGACTCTTTTGAGAAGCGTCGGCACCGAATTTAAAGTGATGCAGGAATTGCTTCGGCACCCCTCGCTGCGATCGACGCTCGACGTCTATACCCCAAGCCATCACGCCGGCCAAACACGCAGCCCAAGCCGCCGTGGTGTCGTTCGTATTTTCTTCGCGATCGCAAACGGAGGCGCGCACCTAATAAGGCAGAAGGTTGGGGAGATCGGAAGCTCCGACGTGCTGAATTGGGGTGCAAAAAGGGCACATTTTGGTGTTCCTTTGCACCCGATTGAATTAGCCAATTCCCCGATTAAGCCTTTTGGAATGTATGGCGGGGACGACGGGGCTCGAACCCGCGACCTCTGCCGTGACAGAAACAAACCCGTAACTAATTGGAATCAGGGGGAACGGATGGCTCTTTTCAGCGCCCTGAGGAACGTTTGGCAACCCTTATTACACCCTTATCGCACCTACGACCTCTGCCCTGTAAACTTCTGCCCCAATTACCTTTTGGGCCATGAACACTGCGGTCTGGCGTGTTGCCGAAAAGGTTTTTTCTGCTCCGCTCAGTCGACAATCAACAAATCTACCGGCATACCCCTCGCTGATCCTGGTTCCGTTCGGGGGTTCGAACCGACGCATGGAGATTCGCAGACCTTTTTTCACGGGGCGAGGCATCAATTTTGCGGCTTTCTCCAACCGAGAGTCTCGTGTTTGTCCGCTCCAAGGAGAACTGTGGCTGGGATATGGCCGCTTCCACGACTCCGCAGACCGTAAATCCGTGAATCTTAGGCGCGTATGGTGGCAGCAAACGCACCGCGAACTGAATGTTGGCGCGACGTTGAAGGAGGGAGTGACCTTCCAATCAGTCGATTCCGACCCCAATGGCGAGACAAAATCCTCATTGCGAAGATGGGTGGGTGGTTGGGTCCAGTAAAGTCGCACGTCGCAATCTGCAAGGATTTGCCAAGTCCCATTTAACTTCTGGAACGCCATTTGTCCCTTCTCTGCACCCGAATATGATTTAAGACCCCGGAAGTCCCACTTCCGGTCAAATGTGACGATGGCGCGAGTCTGTGTCAGCGCAATGACCTGAAGACCAGAAATGGTGAAGTCCGCGATCTGCGAATATCTGAGCGAACCTGCGAGCATAATCAGATTCAATGCTGGCTCTAGGCAAGCTCTGTGCTAGATAATATCCTCGAACCATCGGGGCATAGAATTGTGAGGTTAAATGAGCGTCACGGGATCGAATGGCGCTCTGGTAGCCAGCTATGACGCCTTCAATTTGTTGTATATCTACGCTTCCCCCTCGGCACCGGCTTCCCGCGACGGGTTCGCAGCCGCGAAGCCAGTTCTTCCGGGCAAACCATCTTTGGATGGTTGAATTGCAGGTTGTGCAGTTATTCCGCCACCAGAGGATGGTGGGACATCGCTGGACGGCGCAGTTGACTGCGCCACACTCCCAGCCGAGCCATCCGTCGACTGGAGTGCAGCGTTGATCTTGGCTCGCAGTTGCACCGCGCCGCTATCACCCGCATTCAAAATGAGAAGCCTGCGTCACAGGCGGCAAGCGCGGCTTCATAGTTGTGTGCTTCAAAGAGCTGCTCCGCCCGTTTCACCAATTCATGTTCACGTTGGTCCTCCTCACTGATCGGCGCAGCCGCTGCCACATCCGCGCCCCTGATCCCGTCGGCGAAACTCCAGTCCCTTTGGGTGGCAGAGATTCGAAATGCGGCCAATATCCCATTGAATCCCCCTTCATATCGATGGTGCGCCCAAAAATGGGATGCCGTTTCCCAATGGTTGGAGCGTCTAGCGGTTGCTGATGATTTCCAGCCTCTCCAAGCGTCTGCGTTCGGCCCGGGGCAGAGGCCACGAGTTTGCCATCCAACATGATGTACTCGCCAGTTGAGCCGTAGCTGAAACCCACGGCATGCCACTCTCCGAAGCGGAAGGCCGTCTTCAGCGCCGTGAGTTGCGATCGCATGTGGATCTGTCATATTTACTAGTCGCCATCCATAACGAAATATTGCCGCTCGCGGGTGGCAAATATCTTCGTTGTACCGGGCCAAGTAACATCCCGCCTTGGACGTCGCTGGAAAAAATCATTGCGTCATTCTGGTTCGACATGAAGCGGTAGTTGTCATAACGGTACGCATCATTCACTGTTGATCCAAAATTCCAGTGTTCCCTTGAGCCGGAATAAGCCCGGGATACTCAATACGGCTCGAGTCGGCCGCCGAGAAGGAAGCTCCTTGGTTTCCGATCGCGCTCGTCCATCGGATGCCGGTTGCGGCGCCTATTGTGCTGCCAGCGAGTTTGTCTTCAACTGGCAATGTTGTCGACTTGAGGTTCAAAGGTTGGGGAGTATTATGTGTGACCTCGACTCCGGCAATGATAATCATCGCCGCAACAAGGAACCCGCTGGCCGCCACCCAGACTTTCATTCGCGCGTTTCCGGCGAGCCTCGCGGTTAACAGAGGCTTGGCCCAGAAGAATAAGAATGCTGACGCAATCTCAGCCCAAGCGACCGCGGAGTAGCCAAGCACCGTAGTGCGCATGAATGCGGTTTGGACAATTGAGGCGAGAAAGAAGCCTCTCGATTCCTCCGCCCCATTTGCCTGCCACTGCGCAGACGACTACGAATGCAATCGCGCCTAACAGACCCGCGACTTGGGTGACAGCGTATGCAAGCGGGGAAGGCATCAAATGGTAGATCACTAGTCCAAGGATCAGCCCCAACGGTATGCCGGCCCAGAACACCTGCTTTCTCCAACGCGAGAGGGCTGCGCGTTCCATCTCGATTGCCACCGATACGTCGATTCTCGCCGTACCTGCGTTGCTTGCAATTTCAATAATGGCGTGATTTCTCGTTCCCAGCGTCAGTGCGGAGGTGTCGAGATAGAAGGTGTGGTCCTGAATATGACGGGCTGCATCGATGGTGTTTTGCAGAATCACGACCCACGGCTTGTTTGCCTTTATCGTTCCGCTGAGCGTACCGCCACCGGTGTTTGTGATCGTGTATCGTCCGCTCAGCGAGGTTCCACGACGAATATTGTCGAATTTGAAACTTGCCTGGGAGATGGCTATTTCCGGGCTACCCGGAGCCTGGCCTCTCTTCCCCTGCACCTTGGCAGCTTCGGCTTGAATTAGCTTCTCAATCTCCTTCGTGGGGATCTGAGCTTCTTCCCAAATGCGTTCAGCTGGCTCTCTTCTTCGCTGGTGAGAATACCGTCGGCGAACGCCATGACTACGTAAGGATGCAGGTATTCCAACCGCTTTCCAAGGCTGTCTAGCAAATTCGCGCTGTTATCCAGAGCTATCTGCTCTCCAACCGGGCTCGGAAAGGGATCTCGGCCCCGTCTCGACTCGAGGTCACACCACGGGCAAGACCGTAAATGATCGCAGTAAAGATGGTTCGGATTTGCCTGGCATTGCCGGAAGGCACCGTCAAGACTCCTAAGTGTGGAATACCACTCGCGCGCCATCGGGACGCTGATCGGGACTGCCATGGCCTCTTGTAAAGCATCGTTCGAAAAGCTTCCGCATCTCCGGGTGGTAGCACTTCATAAGGCGGCGCGTGATCCGGGGGAGCAATCTCCCTCCCGCGCATGGCGTAAGCGAAATGCCCCAGCAGAATCTTTGCCTCGGTACTTGGTGCATTCTCGACCAGTCGTCCCTTAGCTTGATACAGGATGCGTTCCCTCCATAAGCATCTGAAAAAGCAGGACGGCGAGCGCGAAGGAATCAGTAGCGATCGTCCTGTCCACATCCGGAAGATGCTTCCCGTTCAGTTCCGGCGCCAGGTACTCCGACTTGCCCACCGGCGAGCGATACGTCTTGCCCCGGGCCGGGTCCGGCACTTGAAACGAATCGCAGTCAATCAACGAGATAAGCGCATTGGGAGCGATGAGGATATTGCTTTCATTCAAGTCGCCGATGCAATAACCCCGCTCGTGAATCGCCGCCACCGCGCTCGCGATATTGGTCGCCGCGGTTACCAGATGCTTCCAAGTGAATCCGCCTCCAAACCTTGCCGTCCGATCCTGGGGATCAATAAACAGCAGTGCCTTTTGAAAAACCTTGAGATCGAGTTTGGGCATCAAGAAGCCGTTGACAACGGCCTTCGCCGGGCTCGTATACAAGAGGGCAGTAGGCCAGCAGATCGACCTATGCATTCGTAGCTTGTAAGTCGGATCTGGCGGCGGATTGGCGACCATCAGGGCCAGCTTCTTATGCGCCTCCGTGGATATGGGCTTAAGATAAATCTTGGCGCATTCCAGTGGATCCGTTGGGGAGGTATAGATCGCTCCCTCCGCCCTTGCCGATTTCGGTGGCGAAAGAAACGCTACGTCCATCATCCATGTATGCGATTGTGGTCATTTCCTCAGTCCACTTCGATTACGCCAACCACCAATGTCTTGTCGTCGTCTGAATGTTCACAGAGCTTGGCCGAGGCTAGCAGCTCCGCAATCTCACGCGCGCCGGCTGCCGCATCGGAAATCTGGCGCGCGTAATTGAATACGGGAGTGAAAAATCTCTCGAAGGGAACGAGGGCGTCTTCCACTTTTCGAAACGCGGCTCGCTGGCAGCCATCGGTGAAGACGGCGATGCCACGGATGGAGGACTCGCCCGAGGCGATGCGTAGAGAGTCTTGCCATTCACGGCTTGTAAGCGGCACGACTTCATTGGTATATTCCGACTCTGCAGGACTGGAGATAAGAGACAGGAGGCCGCTGACTTCCCCAACGACTGCCCCATCGCCAATATGAGCGACAGCAAACTGCCGCCCTGTTAGGATGGCGACAATCAGAGTGCAGGCCAAGTCGCGCAGGCTAAGGACTCTTTCTGGGCAAGCAGTTCAAGCTCTTCTCGTGCATGGACAGCGGCGCCTCGGACGAGTTCCTCAAGCCCAGCGCTCTTCACCCGATCCTGAAAGGCAGGTTG
>CAVPCB010000076.1:0-182169 GCA_963702285.1 uncultured Acidobacteriaceae bacterium
TAGCTGTTGGTGGGCGTGATGGCCAGGGCTTCTCGGTTCCAGCTCGACCTGCCAGTTGGAGCCGGAGATGCCGCTGATCGAGGTGGTGCCGATCGAGAAGCCGGCGATGCTGAGCGGGTTCGCGCTGATGTTGCCGACGTAGAGGTAGTCGCCGGTGGATGTGCCGCCACCGCCTCCTCCTCCGCCACTGCCCAGAGGCGGAAAGAACTGGCCGCACCCCGCAAGAGCAAGAAGCGCTGTTGCCGACGTACACAAACCGATGCGAAGGAGCTGACACTCGGAAGGCATTCTCACCTCTGCTGGGATTATCGTACCGCCGCGCGCGTCCGACATCATCGCGGCATCCATAGAGACGCAGCCAGGCGGGTTTGTGCTCCTGAATGTGACGAAGTCGACACCTTGTGCCAGGAGAGCCGAACTAGCCCCCGGCGTCCCGCAGGATGACAGCGGTGCGATGCGCGCGGTCAACAGGCGGTTGGCTAAAGCATTCACCCATCAGGCGGGTCGCCCAGCAAATTTGGCGTTGCGCGATGTCGTACAGACGCATCTCACCCCGAAGTGGCCGGACAGGTTTCCACAGTCACGGCCCCATCACGGGAGGATGCATTGAAGCAGCGACGATTGTCGGAGTGCTCCTGATTATCCTTGGCATCATCGGATTTGTGGCGGGGGCTTCAGCTTCACGCACGAGAAGAAGGACATCGACATGGGACCGCGCCAGTTCCAGCGCCAGCAGACGAAGACCGTGCCCATCTCACCGATCCTCAGCACAGTAGCGCTGGTGGGAGGCATCGGGCTGGTGATCGTGGGTTGAGCAGCAAGGCGTAGCGAGCGAAAAGCGTTCAGAACGTGGTCAGCTCGGCTCGTTTTATACTCGCCCTTCGCTCGCCGTTGGCTCGATTTTTGCTGACCGGGCTGACCGCTGATCGCTGACAGCTGACCGCCGCGTCAGCATTCCCAGCGCAGCAGCGCAGCACCGACCGTAAATCCGGCGCCAACACTGGCCAGCAGCACCAGGTCGCCCTTCTTCAGCCGGCCTTCCTCGACGCGCCGTCTCCATCGCCAGCGGAATGGTGCCGCCGTGGTGTTGCCGATAGCGGTCGATGTTGATGATGACGCTTCTCTTCCGGCATGCCCAGCCGCTCGGCGGTCGACAGGATGATGCGCTTGTTGGCCTGGTGCGGGATGAAGCAGCCGAGGTCGGCGCCGCTCACGCCGTTGCGTTCCAGCACTTTTCCGTTGCTTCCGCCATCTTGCGCACGGCGAACTTGTATACCGCCTGCCCATCCTGATGAACGTAGTGCATCTTCTTGTCGACCGTCTCGTGCGGTCGACGGATGCAGGCTGCCGCCGCCGGGCATATTCAGAGCGCACAGCCGCCGGAGCCATCGATTCGTGGCAGAAATCGATCATGCCGATCTCGCCTTCCTCCGCCGGCTCCAGAAGCACCGCGCCGGCGCCATCGCCAAAAAGAATGCAGGTGGCGCGGTCGGTGTAGTCGATGATCGACGACATGACGTCGGCGCCGATCACCAGCACTTTCTTGTGCGCGCCGGACTCGACCAGCTTGCCCCCACCTGCAGTGCGTAGACGAAGCCCGAGCACGCCGCCGAAAGATCGAATCCCCAGGCGCCCTTCGCGCCCAGCTTGTTCTGCACCAGGCAGGCGGTGGAGGGAAACAACATATCCGGAGTGACGGTGGCGACGATGATCACCTCGACCTCGGTGGGCCGATGCCGCGCTCCGCGAGGCAGCGCTTCGCCGCCTCGACGGCCATATCGCTGGTCGCCAGCCCTGTCGACAATGTGCCGTTCGCGGATGCCGTGCGGTCCATGATCCACTCATCGAGGTCTCGACCATCTTCTCCAGATCGGCGTTGGTCAGCAGGCGCGGCGGCGACTAGGTTCCGAGGGCGCTGATCTTGGCACGAACGAGCACACGCGGACGAAGAGAAAGATTCAATGAAGACTCCTGGCAAGGACCATTCTAGCGGAGTTCCGTGGCCGGGTGAGCGATTGGCTGAAGCTGCGCGGAGAAGCGGGTAAAAAATCTAAAGTGTACCGGGTGACCTGCTGCGCACGCACTGGCCCGTTACCGTTGCTTCCTTCCGGACCTGGCGGGGTTGGCGGGATGCGTCGCGCAGGACCCGGCACACGAGCAATTTTAGCACTGTGAGCTGTGCCGGAATTCCATGCAGCGCGTCGAGCGAGCGCTTTCCCCCTCTCCTTTGCTGCCGTGCGCGTACGCAGCCGGTAGAAGATGAAGGCGACGAGATTGCTGAGCAGGATCGTCGAAAGGATCTTCGCCGCGTAAACGCGCGCGTTGACCACGCTGACAAACGGATACGCCGAGATCAGCAGGCTGAACAGCGTCGATAGAAAACCCGCTGCGGACGTCCACTTCAGCCACCGCGGCAGCGAGCGGCGAAGAGCAGCGGCTCCGACCAGCGGGATCGCGAACATCGCGAGATAGGCGACCTCGTAGTGGGTAAGGCTGGCGTTGGTGAGGAGTTGGTAGGCCTCCTGCGCGTGAACGCCGGTGCTGGCGAGCAGCACGAGCGCCAACGCAATGGCCGTCGTGCAGAGGATGGAGTTCGTGGGCGTAGCGCGGCGCGGGTGCAGGCGCGTGAACCACTCCGGGACGAGGTGGTTCCAGCCAGCGGCCATGGGCAGGCGCGTGACGCCGGTGAAGAGATAGCTGGTGGCTCCCAGAAGCCGGAACTGCAGCAGCAGGATGGCGACGATGGCGGCGATGTTGGCGATGCCGGAGTTGCCCAGGGTCATTCGCATGGCCTGCGGTATCGGCGCGATGAAGTCGATGCGAGCGCGCGGACCAGCGCGACAATGCTGGCCGTCCCCAGATAAACATTGCGCAGATGACCGGCGAAGAGAGCACCACCGAGCGCCCGATGGTGCGAGCCGGGTCGCGGCTCTCGCCGGCCAGGATGGCGATGTACTCCAGACCGCACAGCGCGCCGAACAGCATTTGCCCGAAGAGCGCGAGCATGCGCAGGTCGTGCGGCGGCGCGGCCAGGGTGAACGGCGAGTAGTGAATGGGCTGGTGGTGCGCATGCGCGACCAGCGGAAGCAGAATGAGCGCGGCGAAGACGATGAGGATGGCGATGCCGCCGACGTTGTGGATCCACTTGCCGAGTTCGAGGCCTCGCAGCGCAGCCAGCGTGATGCCGCCGAGCATCACGACGACAATGGCGAGCGAGATGAGGCGGTTCTCCGGGAGCCACGCGGCCGCTGGCCCGATCAGGTAAGAGATTTCCGTCGGCATGGCGTAGAGGATCGTCGCCACGACGGCGATGCCGTAGACCCAGAGATTCCACGCCGTGAGAAAGCCGCCGAGATCGCCAAAGGCTTCGCGCGCCCAGACGTACAGGCCGCCTTCGAGCGGCATGGCGCGGTTCAGGCAGATCACCGAAGCCGCCATGGGCACATAGAAGGCCAGCATGGCGGCGACCCAGGTGAGCGATTGCGCCCGCCCGAGTCCGCCGGCGACGCCAACCCACGAAGTGCCGACGACGCACAGGATCTGGGCGAGCACGAGGTCGCCGAGGCCAAGGGCGCGGTGCAGCTTGCGGCCGGACTCAGGACCCTGCGCATCCTGCTGGGGCATGGTTCGAACATGGTCGCACGAAACAGCGATCAGCGGCTGGCGTTCAGTGAATCCGATCCCGCCCCCATCAGGATCAGCGAGCGCTGCACGAAAGGCGACCAGATCAGCAGCGCAGTCGCGGCGAGGGCAAGGCCAAAGTTGATGTGGTGCAGCAGGAGGAAGGGCGAGAGCGACCACAGAACGTCGAAGGGAAGCAGGAAGGGCCAGACGCGAAGGTAGACATCGCGCAGTCGCGGAGCGCGGAACAGCACCGCGCAGAAGAGGAACGCGCGGACCGGAATCAGGATGGCTGCCGTGACGATGACGGTGGCGAACACGATCACCGGATGGGTAAGGGACGCCAGCAGGTCCTGAATCTCCGCCAGGTTCGCGAGCGCTCCAATGTAGAACCCGAGGTACATGAGCTGGAATCCGAGAAAGAGATTGCGCGAGACAGGATGCGGGACCCTTGGCAGCTCATCGGGGGTCGTAAGGATGTGCAGGGGCTCGACGGCCGACGGCGCGAGGTTCTGCCGATCCGGGTCGGCATGGACGCACCTGATCCATCGCCGATGCGCTCCACCGGTGCGACGAAGCGATAGCCGCGGCGCGCCAGGGTCTCGACAAAACGCGGGCTTGCGGCTGAGTCGCCCAGCGCTTCGCGGATACGGTTCACAGCGGAGTTCACGCCGTGATCGGCGTTGACGTAGACGCCATCGGGCCACAGGGCGCTCGCGATCTCGTCGCGCGTGAGCAGCTCGCCGGGGCGTTCAAGAAGCAGGCAGAGAACCTGAAACGGCTGGGCGTTGAGCCGGAGACGGATGCCCTGCGGCGCAGCTCACCGGTCGAGGTGTCGGCTTCGTAGGCTCCGAAACGGTAGCGGCGCGGCGGCCCTGATGCGGCAGAGGGTTCGGACATCGGCTCGCGGACAAGTGTAGTCGATGAGGGCGGGTTTTCCGGCGTCCTGGGCGATGGAGAACTCCGGACAACCGACGCGGCCTGTGTGGTTTGCACCGTGAGAAACATTCCTGTAACAAGCGAGGAGCTTTGCATTGTCTGCGCGGCTCGCGAGGCGCAGGGTGAGGCTCATGCGGCGATGGGTTGCGGTGTTCGGATTGGGTCTCGGGTTGATGCTGACGGTCGCGGCCGCGCGGGCCGAGGCTCCAGCGCAGGCATCGGCGGCCTTCACTGCCTACGTCGGCACCGTGGAGGCGAGGCTCGCGCAGGAGCACCAATCGCGGGAGGGCTTTCTAACCGGAACAGCGGCGACGCCGGAGGGGCAGGCTCGGCTGCGGCGGGGTGAGGTGCTCATTGAGGAGGTGAAGACGCCACAGGTGCCGGATGCGATGCTGCACGACTGGCGTGGGGCGGCGTTTGCGCCGGGGGCGAAGGCGGCCGACTTCGAGAAGCTGCTGCGGAACTTCGATGGTTATGCCCATGTGTTTGCGCCGCAGGTGATCGCGGCGCGGACGCTGTTGGCCGACGGGGATCACGTCGAGGGAACGATGCGGGTGCGGCAGAAGCATGTGATCACGGTGGTGATGGATACCGCATATGACGTGCGGTTTGGACGGCTGGATCCGCTGGATGGCTGGAGCGCATCGCGGAGCACTCGTGTGCAGGAGATCGCAGATGCTGGGACGAATCAGGAGCGAGCACTCACTCCCAAAGAAGACCACGGGTTTCTGTGGCGGATCAATACGTACTGGACGTGGCAGGAACGCGATGGCGGCCTGTATCTGCAGGTGGAGTCTGTGTCGCTGACGAGGGGGATTCCAACGGGACTCGGCTGGATCGTGGGGCCGTTTGTGGAGAGCGTGCCGCGGGAGTCGCTGGAGTTCACCTTAAGAGCAGTCTGTAGGCGGTAGCCCGTAGCCTGGAGCACAAACCTGGACGGAAAGGTGACGATGATGGTTACAAATGTCGTGACGAGGAACGTGGCGGAAACAATGGCGCGGGTGAATCGGTCGCTCACCGCCGGTGCGGAGAAGCGCCTGCTGGTGTGCATGGCGGAGCGGGCGCCGCGGTGGGTGACGTCGGATCGGTTGACGGCGATGGGGCTCGCCGCGCAGGTGGGAGCCGGCGTCTGCTATGCGCTGGCGCGGTGGGATCGGCGGGCGCTGGCTCTGGGGATTGTGTTCATCGTTCTGAACTGGCTGGGCGACAGCCTCGACGGAACCCTGGCGCGCGTGCGCCGGCAGCAGCGGCCGCGCTACGGCTTCTACGTGGATCACGTCGTGGACATCTTTGGATCGGCGGCGCTGCTGGGCGGGCTGGCGGTGTCCGGACTGGTGCACGGATGGGTTGCGGCCGCGATGCTGGTGGCGTTTCTGCTGCTCGCCGGCGAGAGCTATCTGGCAACGCACACGCTGGGGCGGTTCGAGATGTCGCACGGATGGTTCGGGCCGACGGAGCTCCGGATTTTGCTCATCGCCGCGAATCTGCGGCTGCTGTACAGTCCGTGGATCACGGTGCTCGGCCATCGGTGGCTGCTGTTCGACGTGGGTGGAGCTGGCCGGAGCGGTGGGGATGCTCGCCATGGCGGCGGTGGTAACAGCGCGGCACACGGCGCAGCTCTACCGCGAGGAGCCGTTGCCGTGACTGCTTTCTGGCGTATGGATCAGGTTCAACGCGGTAGGCGCGGTGGGGATGGCGGTACAGCTCGCGGTGCTGGCCCTGCTGAACCGGGTGACGGCGCACTATCTTGTGGCCACAGCGGTGGCGATCGAAGTCACGCTGCTGCACAACTTTGTCTGGCATGTGCGCTACACCTGGCGTGACCGCGCACAGGAAGGGCATCTGTGGAGTCAGTGCGCGCGGTTCCATCTGTCGAATGGAGCGGTATCAATGGCGGGGAACCTGGCGTTGATGCCGCTGCTGGTGAAGGGGCGCGGATGCCGGTGATCGCAGCGAATGCGGTCGCGGTGCTGGTGTGCTCGGTGCTGAACTTCCTGCTGGGTGACGGGTGGGTGTTCTCCGGACAGCGACGAGACTGCTCCAAGCCTAGTCCGCGCCCTGGTACTTTACGCTGCAGCCGTAGGGGCGGGTGTAGGCGATCTGGATGGGCTGGCCCGCCATCGCTTCGGTGAGCGCTTCGGTGACGTAGTTCTTTGAGTGCGGGATGTCGCTGGGGTCGTCGTTGGGGTGGTCGTCGATGGCGCCGGCGTAGATCAGCTTGCCGTTGGGATCGATGACGTACATGTCGGGCGTGGTCTTCGCGTCGTACTCGTGGCCGAGGGCGCCGGTGGGGTCGAGCAGCGCGGCGGTGGGGTCGGCGTGGACCTTCGCGATGTACGCGTTCTCGTCCGCGGCGGTCATGTAGCCCTGGAAGCCGGGAGCCGACGAAAGCACCGAGAGCCAGACGACGCCTTTGGCGGTCCACTCCTTCTGCAGGTTCTGCATGTTGCCGCTGTTGTAGTGCTTGCGGGTGTAGGGGCAGCCGTTGTTGGTCCACTCCAGCACGACGTACTTGCCGCGGTACTCGGAGAGCTTGTGGGTCTGGCCGTGGGAGTCGGTGGCGGTGAAGTCGGGGGCGGCGTCGCCGACCTTCGCGGCGTACGCGGAGAGGCTGAGGGCGGCGAGGGCGAGCACGGTGCAGAGAGGGCGCATGGGAGAAGCTCCTGGGGATGAGGTCACAGGGCCTGTTGGGATATTGGACGCCGGAGGGGGTCGGATTGTCGACGGGTGGGTGACGAACGGGCGCGCTCCTGCCAGCGTTGGGGCGGGTGGGGGGTCCGCGACCCCCTCCCTTTACATGGAATCAAGGGGATGGCGAGGGGTCGACCCCCTCATGTTTACTGAATAGTTAATGCAGGGGCATCGGTGCTGAAGGGAGGGCTCCCCGCACCTCTCGCACTCGCCAGACGGGGGGTTCCAGGCACTCGTATCGCGGGTTAACTCACTCGATAACACAAGGGGGTCGACCCCTCCGGATGTCTGTGATTCCACGGGGGCGGAGGGGGTCGCGGACCCCCTCGATGGGGCTAATTCGTTCGAGCCGTTGCGGTCTGTTGCTGAGGCTTTGGCAGCGCCGCCAGGGCGTCGAGAACGATGCCTGGGGTCAGGACCTCGGGGAGGACGTGGGCCGGAGCGCTGGGGTCGGCCGGATAGAGGGCGTAGGTGGGGACGCCGCTGCGGCCGAGGGCGGCGAGGGTCTGGGTGATGTCGGGGTCCTGGTTGGTCCAGTCGGCGCGGAGGAGGACGGCGCCGGAGTCGCGGAGGCGCTGCTCGACGTCGGCGCGGCGGAGGATGAGGCGCTCATTGACCTGGCAGGAGAGGCACCAGCTGGCGGTGAAGTCGACGAAGACGGGCTTGCCCTGGGCTCGGGATTGGGCGAGGAGCGCGGGGGTGAAGGGCTGCCAGGACGAGGCGGTAGGCGGTAGGCGGTAGGCGGTAGCCCCTTGAGCTGTGCTCGATTGCTCTGCCACGCCGAAGGTGCGAATGCTCCATATAGGCGCTGCGATCGCGACGAGCAGCACGAGAGCGGCGAGGGTGGAGCCGAGCATCCTGCCGGGCCAGCGGCCGAGGAACCATCCGGCGATGGCGAGGAGCAGGAACGCCGCGAGCAGACCCATGAGGGCCGTGGTTCCCGCGATCTGCGTGAAGACCCAGACGAGCCAGATGACCGTCGCGAAGATGGGGATGGAGACGGCCTGCTTGAGGACTTCCATCCACGCGCCGGGCTTGGGCAGGACGCGCGCCCAGCCGGGGAAGTAGGCGAGGGCGAGGTAGGGCAGCGCGAGTCCGAGGGCGAGCGCGCTGAAGATGGCGAAGCTGACCCATGCCGAGTGCGCGAGCGCGTAGCCGATGGCGGCTCCCATGAAGGGCGCGGTGCAGGGCGTGGCGACGACCATGGCCAGGACGCCGGTGAAGAAGCTGCCCGCGTAGCCCTGCTTTTGCGCGAGCGATGCCGCCGGCGCTGGTGAGCGAGAGGCCGATCTCAAACTGGCCGGCGAGCGAGAGCGCCGAGGAAGAAGAGCAGCATCGCCATCAGCGCGAGGAAGGCGGGGGACTGGAACTGGAATCCCCAGCCGAGCTGGCGGCCTCCGGCGCGCAGGATCAGCAGAATGGCGACGACGACCCAGAAGGAGACGAGGATGCCGAGCGTGTAGACCCAGCCGTGGCCGCGCAGGCGGTGGCGCTCATGCCGGAGGACTGGACGAGCGCCAGGCCCTTGATGAAGAGGACCGGGAAGACGCACGGCATCAGGTTGAGGAGGATGCCGCCGATGAACGCGAGCGCGATGGCTCCGAGCACGCCGGAAGAACTGCGTGAGAGGCACGGTGGCCGCCGCTGCAGTGCCGGGCGTGGCGTGGATCTCGTATGCGCGGTGCCGTCGGGGAGTTCGAGCAGGCCGTTGAGCTTTTGGCGGGGCGGTCTGGAGGTTCTCGTCTTTGGTGAGCGTAGAGCTGAATGCCGTTCGATGTGCGGCTGCGGCGGCCTGCGGCGCGGCGTTGGCGATGACGGTTTCATCGAGAGGGAAGAACTGGGCGGAGGCGGTCTTCGTGCCGGTGAGTTGAGGACGCGAAGTTCTTCGCGGAAGAAGAGAACGTCGCGGAGTCCGCGGCGGGCAAGGCCTTGGGGAGTTGCGCCGGAAGCGGGCGATCGCCCATGTGCCCCGATCGTCGGTGGAGGGCGCCGGGGGCGTGTTCGCGTAGCACGGGCGGGTGGCGGCGAGGTCGGCTTTGCCGGGGATGCAGACTGCGCGGCAGACCAGCCAGGTGACGTGGGCGGCCGAGTGGATTCGATTGCGCGGGCTTGAAGTGCGCGGCGACGCGCATGGGGATGGGGAAGACGACTTCGTCCTCGTAGCCGAAGTCCATCAGCGGGCCGAGAGGCAGCCGCGTGGGAGCGGGGAACTGCATCGGCATCGGCCGTGACGCCTGTCGGGGAGCGTCCAGGTGATGGCGGGCGGCTCGCCGGAGTCGCCGGCGTTGATCCAGTAGACGTGCCAGTGCTCTTCCATGCGGAAGTCCAGGCCGGCGGTGAAGGTTTGGCCAGGGTAGATTTCTGCCGGAGGCACGAGGAGAGAGACGGTGAGGTGCGGGGCAGTGGCGGAGAACGACTGCGCCGTCGCGCGATGGGCCGGCATCAGGAGAGACAGGGAGAGAAGCGCGAGCAGCGAGGCTGGGCGAAGAAGTCGAAGCATCGGACGGAATCAATTGTAGGCTGCGTGCATTTGAGGCTGCTATAGAGACGCAGTGCAGGGGTCTTCGGATCGACGAAATCGACGAATGACGATTGGCGAATCGCATTCAGCGAAACGCATTTGGAGCATTGCGGGCAGCGGATGGCGCGACAATGCGCTGACATATCCGCAGGTATTTATAGGACAATAAAGAGGCCCCCAGGAAAGGGACCCAGACTTGAGCGCTTCTATGTCGTCCGCTGAGACGGTTTCTGCCTCTTCTCCGATTCGTGAAATCAGCATTGCCCACAGTCCGGACTCCGATGATGCTTTCATGTTCTACGGACTGGCAACGAACAAGGTCCGCGTGGGCGGCCACAAGTTTACGCATGCGCTTTGCGACATCGAGACGCTGAACCAGCGCGCGATTCGCGAGGCGTTCTTCGACGTGACCGCGATTTCGTTCCACGTGTATCCGTACATTCAGGAGAACTACGCGCTGATGCCGTGCGGCGGATCGGTGGGCGAAGGCTACGGGCCGATGATCGTAGCGACGAAGCCTTACGATCTGGACCAGATTCGCCGGGTGACGATTGCGGTGCCGGGCACGCTGACCACAGCGTATCTGGCGCTGAAGCTGTTCGCGCCGGAAATTGAAACCGCGGTGGTTCCATTTGACCAGATCATTCCTGAAGTGGTGGCGGGGAATTACTCGGCGGGACTGATCATTCACGAGGGACAGCTGACGTATCCGCGCACTGGTCTATCGAAGGTTCTGGATCTGGGCGTGTGGTGGCGCGAGCAGACCGGCTTGCCGCTGCCGCTGGGAGGGAATGCGATTCGGCGATCGTTGGGCGACGTGACCATGCTGACGGTGACGCAGGCGCTGCGGGACAGCATCCAGTACGGGCTCGATCATCGCGAGCAGGCGCTGGAGTACGCGATGCAGTTTGGGCGCGATCTGGACACGAGCCTGGCGGACAAATTCGTGGGCATGTATGTGAACGAGCGCACGCTCGATTACGGAAGCGATGGACGCGAGGCGATTCGCAAGCTGCTGGCGCTGGGGTACGAGCGCGGGGTGATTCCGCATCCGGTGCAGGTGGATTTTGTGGAGTGAGGGAGAACAGAGTTTAGAGTTTAGGGATTAGGGATTAGGAAAGACGGCTCGGCGGATGCGCCGGGCCTTTTTCTATTTGCGATGCATGGCAGGGAAAGGGCTACCTCGCAACCGTGAACAGTGTTATGTACGCTTGTGCCATTGCGCAGGGTTGCGGCTGCCGTGAAAGCAGGCGATGACAATCACGCTGGCATCGGGATCGATCACGAACATGAGAGCGTAGGGAAAGCGTCGCACCAAAGCGCGGTGAATGTTCTTATGGACAACCGGAAACAGAGGGGGATTGGCGACGATGCGTTCGATCAGATCATCAACAGCAGCGCGGAAACGTGGGCCTAATCCCGGGACCTTGCTCTCGTACCAAGCTTGCGCGTGAATCAACTCTTCCCGCGCGATTGGAGTAAACGCGACCGAACGCACTACGGACAACGGTTCTCGAGCTCAGCTTTCAATGCGGCCCAGGTAATGCCGTTGGGGCGATCCTGATCGAGCATTTCAAGACGACGGTCCAGTTCGGCCCGCTGCGGCTCAGTCAGGGGCAGCTGCTCATCCTCGAGGCTATCCCAGAGCTGCGAGATCAGCGCCAGCCGCTCCGGAGACGTCAACCGCGCCAACTCGTCATGAGAGAGAAAAGCCATACTCCTTTAGCCTACGAAAAAAGGGGGCCGGGCTCAAGCGAGACTTCGAAGGGGCATCATCGAGCCTTTCGAGTGAAGTGCTTACTGCGGGCGGGGTTTGACTGTGGGCTCTTTCGGCGGTGGAAGGGTTTTGACCCTGGGCTCGGTGCCTGGGGGCATGGGCTTCTCGTTGGGCTCGGTGCCGTTGCGTACTTTGGCGACGTAGTCGGAAAGCTGCTGCGCGGTGGCGGCGAGCATCTGGCCTTTGTCATTCAGGGTGAGGTTCCAGACCAGGTATTCTCCGGGAGCGTTGCGATCGGTGAAGACAATGCTGCGGGCGCTGCCGGCTTCGGACATACGCAGGAGAGGCAGCGGCGCGCGGCTGAGGCCGACTTCGGTGCCGGGGTGGGAGAGGATGTTCGCGTTGCCGTAGACCACGTCGGCATAACAGAGCGCGTAGGCGAGCCAGTTGCCATCGGGCTGAGCGGCTTTGGCGGCGAGATCGGGGGGAACGACGCGATTGAAGACGGCGATACTGCGCTGGCTGCCGGTTGCAGAGTTGAAGGGAACCGCGTTGCGGTAGAGGACGGGAATAACCCAGACGCGTCCGGCTGCGCGCGGAACCAGAGCAGTGAAGAGCGACTCGGCTCCGTTGGGAAAATGCCGGCGATAGTGAAGGACGAGCTGGCCGGGCATGATGGGGCAGGCGCCCGCATCGTAGTCCCACTCGCCGGCGCCAAGGTTATAGCCGAAGAAGGTTGCTTCGGCGGCGATCTCGGTTCGTTTGGAGTGGATCAGGCTGAGGTCGGCGGGAGAGAGATGCGACGAGGGCGTGTGATCGAGCTGAAGATACTGCGAGCTGACGACGGGTTCCGCCTGCTGGCCGAATGCTGAAGGAACGGAGACGCAGAGAGCGCTGAGGATGGCAAGCGCCACGCAGCCAGACTTGCGCATCGCGGAGGGCATTTGATTTCCAATCTAACAAAACGGGCAGCCGCGTGGGCTGCCCGTGGTGGAGGGTTGGATCGGATTAGTGAGGACGCGCCGCCGGACGATGGGCCGGAGCGGCGTGGTGCACCGGAGCCTTCGGAGTCGCCTTCGGTGCGCCGTCCTTGAGGATGATCATGGGCGGCTTCTGCGTGTAGGAGTCGAAGGTGGCAATGAAGGTGGTTGTGGTTCCGGTGGTGGGGAGGTCCTTCAGCGGCGTCTTCATTTTGATGGTGAAGTCCGCTGTGTTGGACTGCTGCGCATCCTGGGTGACAGCAAGCTGAACGGTGTCCGGCGTGGCGGAGATGACCTTGCCGGGGATCTCAGCGGTGATGCCGTTCATGACCGACCAGATTGCTGCCTGATCCGCCTCCTGACCGTTGGCGAGGATGAACTCCTTATCGGAGAGCGCCATGTTCTTCAGGCTGGCAGAGCAGGCGGGCGGCAGGGTAGGAGCCGGTGCAGAGGCGGCCGGTGTCGCCGGGGTTGCGGCAGGCGTCGTTTCAGGAGTAGCCGCCGGGGTGGCAGCCGCACCAGGAGCGGCAGCAGGAGCGGCCGGCGGAGGCGCAGGCGTGACGTCGCTGCAACCCGCGGAAGTGGAAATGGCCTGGTGGGCCAGATCGGCGGGCGAGGGCGGAGGCGGAGCCTGCGTCGGGTTATAGGTCGCGGGCGGGAAGATGTTGGCGGGGACCGCGGCCAGCTGCTGCACTTCGGCAAAACCCTGGGGCGGAGTGGAATTGCAGGCTGCGTCGTTCTGGGAGCAGTGGTACTTCTTGTACCAGTACTCGGCGGCGTCTTCGATGGGCTTCTTGAAGTTGGGCTGGGCGAACTGCGCGGCGCGGGTGAGGAACCATACGGCGTTCTTGATGTCCTTGGGATCTTCGTTCAGATAAGCGTTGCCCAGGTTGTAGGTATCGACGAGAGCCGGACCGGAGGTCGTCTGGCTGGGGTCCTTATAGGACTGCAGCTCCTTGGTGTACGCCTCAATTTCGTCCTTGGTGTCTTTTTTGGCCATATCGTCGGCACCCTCGGCGCCGTAGAAGGTGGGGGTGGCCAGATCCTTGACTTTGTCGTAGTCGGCCTGGGTCATGCAGGGATCTTTGCTGGCGCTGAGGCCCTTCTGCGCGACGGCGGCAGCGTCATCGAGCATCTGCTGCTTGTTGGAAGCATTGGCGGGCTGATTGGCCTGCATATTTTCCAGATAGACGACGGCGAGCATGGCGCGCAGGTTGTTGGGGTCGGCCTGGATGAGACGCTTGGCGGCGTCGAGCATTTTGGGCGCGTTCCCGGCGGCCTGGTAAGCGGCCATCAGTTCCTGCAGCATCTCGGTTTTGGCGACGCTGTTGGGATACTGGGTCAGGAAGGCTTCGATGGCCTCGGCTTTCGCCGCGGGATTGGACTGGCTGGTGGCATTGGCCTCGGCGTTGTATTCGGCCGCATCCTTAATGGTGATCTGGGCGCAGGGGTTCGCGCCGGCCTGTCCAGCGGCCTGGCCAGCGGCGCCCTGGGCAAAGGCAGGCAGAGAGATCGCGCCGGCACAAACGGTGGCCAGCGCAATCGAGGCAATCGCAAGCTTCTTCATTCAACGCTCCTGGGACAATTTCATGTAGTTCAATCTCTGGAACTCAGGCGACGGGCGCCTAACAGATCAGACGCAAGCTTCCTGTCTGCGTAATCGGGAAACCGCTGCGGCGTTGCTGGATTATAAAAACCAATCTCGGGAACTGACAAGTTAACGGAGTCGGCACTGTTGCACACAGCTGAGTGGGATGCCGCATGATCCATGTGGTG
Source organism: uncultured Acidobacteriaceae bacterium (assembly GCA_963702285.1). Lineage (GTDB taxonomy): Bacteria > Acidobacteriota > Terriglobia > Terriglobales > Acidobacteriaceae > Palsa-343. The sequence goes on from CAVPCB010000076.1 coordinate 14,246, forward strand.
TTGACCGCCGCATGCAAAGAGCAAGATTACACGAGGTTTCAGGAAAAAGCGGGGAATTTTTCGTGGTGCGCAGAATAGCGTGAAAGAGGGTGCGAGTGGCCATGGCGGTTCCGGAAAAGCTGGTCTAGCGGGAGGACCGAATGAGGCGGATGCGAGTGGTGAAGGCGCGGCCGAGGGGCTGCGAGAAGGTGAGGTACTGCGGCGAATCGACGTTGTTGTAGACGATGTAGGGATTGGCGCGATCGGTGATGTTCTCGACGAGGCCGCGCAGGCCGAAGTACTTGCCGCGGAAGTGGAAACGCCATTCGAGGCCAGGGTTGAACGAGACGAAGTCAGGAAAGCGGTGAGAGCCTGCGGCGCCGACAATCTGGTTGTTGGCGTCGATCGAGTCGAAGGGAAAGCCCGTGTTCCAGTTGAAGGTGTAGACGAGGTCCCAGTTCTTGTGGACGGAGGGCAACCACGGAGCCCAGGCGGGCAACCAACCCCAGGAGATGACTCGATTCGGGACATCCCAGAAGAGAGGACCGTTCTGTTGCGGGCCGAGCAGAGAGACGGTCGGGACGTAGTCAATCGCAGAATTGGTGGTGGCGGATGAGTGTGTGTAGGAAGCGAAGAGAGCGTAGTTGCCGGAGAAACTTTTTCTGGCATCGATCTCCGCGGCGTAGTAGTGGTCCTGGCGATTGTTGGTGAGGATGTAATTGCCGGAGAGAGCGGACGGACTCGTATTTGGGCCGTTCTGGTTGGCGTAGATGAATTCGTTGGAGAGGCGTTTCTGCATGAAGCTGCCGCCGAGGTAGACCTGGGATGGCAGTTGGTGCTGGAGGCCGATGCTCCAGTTGATGGCGCGGGCTTCGTGCAGAGAGGAGGGGTTCGCGGTGAAGGTGGTGGTGAGGGCGGGACCGGTGGGAGTGGTGCCGTCGGCGGCGTAGTACGTGTCAGTGCGGATGCCGGCGAGCGCGCGCGTGAGGTACTCGAGTTGGGTGTGTTCGTAATAGACGCCGATGCCACCGGTGAGCTTGGTGGCGCCAGCTCCGGGCGGGGTGTAGTTGAAGGCGATGCGGGGAGAGAGCAGGGGACGGCGGATGATTTCATCCCAGTCGAAGCGAAGACCAGGCTCGATGAGGAGACTGTTCACAGGTTTCCAGCGGTCCTCAAGATAGGCGCCGGGTTCGAAGTTGTGACGCGTGAAGGGCGCGAAGGCGGGAAAGGTGCTGCGGCGCGACAGGGTGCGATCTTCGCGAAGGTAATTGACGGGCGCGAAGGATTGGTATTCGTCGAAGCGGAGATACTCGGCGTCGATGCCGGCACGGAACTGGTGACTGCCTTTCCAGTTGCGCGGCGGGAGGTAGATATCCGCGTAGCCTTCAGGGCGCTGCGATCGGGTGGTCTGGGTTTCGAAGTTGCTGCCGTTGGGCAACTCCGGGGTGATGTTGAAGGGAGTGGAGCCGTGGGGCTCCCAGCCTTCGCGATAGCGCAGGACGCCGAAGCCGCCATCGATCATGACGCCATTTTTGAAACTTTGCTGATCGCGAATCCAGGGCAGCCAGGCGACGACGTCGTGCTTGTCGGTGCTCTCGCGGGGCGTGATGGCGGAGATGCCCTCGTAAGGCGAGTGGTAACTGTTGACCAGCAAGCCGGTGCTGAGGCTGTTGTGCGGGCCGAGGTTCAGCTGGAACTTGAGCAGGTTGCTGCCGCGGATCAGGCCATTGGTGTCGGCGTTCGCGGGCAGCTCGGGAATGTAGATATCGCTGTACTGGGTATCGATGGCTTCGAAGAACCACAGCTTGTTGCGGACGATGGGTCCGGAGAAGGTGAAGCGCGGCTCGAAGGTGTCGAAGCGGATGCCGTTGAGGTTGCGGAACGAGGGGAGGAAGTCGGTAGCGTCGTAGCGGAATTTGTTGTCGCCGGTGCCGGTGGTGAAGGCGACGATGCCACCGGTGGCACGGCCGTACTGCACCGGATAACGCGTGGTTTCTGTGTCGATGGAGCGAACCGCATCGGTGCTGACGCGCAGATCGAGCGTGCCGAAGACGGGGGAGCGGATGTCGAAGCCGTCGAGGGTATCGAGGGTCATGTAGGTTTCGCTGCCCGCGACATGGACCTGGCCGGTGGAGTCGGCAATGACGCCTGGAGTAAAGGGCAAGAGACCGCGGATATCGATATTGGTGGGGTAGGGGATGTTGACGATCTCAGGAACGTCGAGCGCCTTCTCGTCGGAGAGTTGTTCGGTGTCAATGCCGGGGGCGGAGGCGGTGACGTTGACCTGCTGCTGGATGAGCTCCTCACGGGTGAGAAGGATGCGGAGGGTTGTATCGTGCGGGTCGATGTCGGTGGTGGTGTTCTGGTAGAAGCCCGGCTTTTCGACCCGCACGCGTGTACGGTTTGGTCTGGCGCGGGATCCAGGTACAGCGGCCGGTGTAGTCGGTGGCGATGCGGAGCGCGGGCTGGGCGGGTTCTTCGACGATGACCTGCGCGGCGGGAATGGTGACGCTGTTTTGGTCGACAACGGTGAGGGTAACGGTGCCGGGATTGGCGGGCGGATCGATGAAGCGCTGCGGCAGTCGAGACTGGGCACGAGCTGCGACAAGGGCGCAGGCGAGGAACACCGCGACACGTGCCGAGATTCGGAATTGCCGGTGCGGAATGAGCTTCAAGTCGAACAAGGTGGTTGGACGCACAAAATGGGCGAACGCGTGAGGACTGGTCCGGTTTGTAATTCAGGGTTCATGCGGGAGAGATGGAGAGGCTTGGTGCTCCTTCGGTTCGGTTATGATGCTGTTCTTTTGTACGGCGGAGGTCAACGTCGATGCAGAGAGGCAACAGCGAAGAGTGCCGATTTGCGGCAAGTGGCGACGCGCCAGGTTCTTTGTCTTCTGTCGCCATGATCGGGCAAGACGTCGAGGCTTCGAAGCGAGGCGGGAGGCCGTTAACTTCGAGGTAAACACGGGAGGTTGGATGCGGGTACTGCTGTGCTCCTTGACGCAGGCGGGTGGGGAGCATGTGTTGGCGTGGAACCAATGTGGATGCTGTTTTTAGCGGAAATTTGCTTGCCCAAAGGTTCAAATCGGGAATACCGTTAAGGCATCTGGCAATCTCCGCGACGCCGACCGATGCTTGGTTCCCAGGGAAGTTGGCAACGCGGCCTAATAGTTGGGTTTGATCCCCCTTATCCACAAGATGTTGGGGTGGCTCTGTTGACCATGCTTCCTGCGGGCGCTACAGTCGTTCCTAACGGCTCGGTACGGCCTTTTCTTTTCATGGTTCAGGAGTGATTCAGACCCCCATGCTCAAACTGAAGAAGATTCAGATCCTGGGCTTTAAGTCCTTTTGTGACCGCACCGACGTCCACCTGCCCGGCCAGGGCATGGCGATGGTGGTGGGGCCGAACGGGTGCGGCAAATCGAACATTCTGGACGCGGTGAGCTGGGTGCTGGGCGAGCAAAGCGCCAAGAGCCTGCGCGGCGGCAAGATGGAAGACGTCATCTTTGCGGGGACGCGCGGCGCGGAATCCGCTGGGCATGGCCGAGGTGTCGCTGACGCTGGTGGACCCGGAGGCGTATGAAGGCCCCTTGCTCGGCGAGCCCGAAGTGGTGGTCGAGAACGGCGATGCGGACTGGGACGAGCAGAAGGTCCGGGAACAAAATGCGGCCGAGGTCGAGGAGATCATCGCCGAGACGCAGCCTGGCGTGGTGATCGGGGAGAGGGAAGTTGCGCGGCTGGGGGCGAGGGCGTTGAGCCGGGTCTTGTTGCTGAAGGCGAGGCCGAAGAGCCGGAGGTTGAGGCTGCAGCAGAGGCATCGCATGGGGAGAAAATTCCCGAGGTGGTGCTGAAGATTCGCCGGCGGAAGTTCAATCGCACGCCGCAGAAGGGCGAAATGATCGTGACGCGGCGGCTGTTCCGCACCGGCGACAGCGAATATTTGCTGAACGGGAAGCTGTGCCGGCTGCGCGACATTCAGGATATCTTCATGGGCACCGGGCTGGGGCCGGAATCGTACGCGATCATCGGGCAGGAGCGCATCGGGCAGCTGCTGAGCTCGCGGCCTCATGATCGGCGCGCCATTATCGAAGAAGCTGCGGGGATTACGCGCTTCAAAACGAAGAAGCGGCTGGCAGAGCTGCGCCTGGAGCAGGCGAAGGTGAACCTGGCCCGCGTGAACGACATTTTCGAAGAAGTGACGCGGCAGATGGGGTCGCTGAAACGGCAGGCCGCCAAGGCCGAGCGCTACGGCAAGCTGCGCGACGAGATGCGCGCAAAGCTGAAGGTGGTGCTGGCGAGCAGGATCGCGCAGATGGATGCGCAGCAGGCGGCGCTGGAAGTGGAGATCGCGGAACTGACGGCGAAAATCGACGCCGGCGCGGAGACGGTGGAGGCGCTGGATCAGGAGCACGCGGCGCTGATGGCTCGCGGCTATCAATTAGAAGATGCGGCGAAGGATGCTGAGACGCGGGCGAATCAGCGGGCGGTGGAGATTGAGCGCGCGGATGCGCGGCACCAGACGAATCAGGAGCGCGTTGCGGAACTGGATGCGCGGATGGCGGCGGCCGAGGCTGAGTTGGGGCAGGTGCAGGAACATCTGCAGGGGACTACGGCAGAGCGCGAGGCACAGCGGAGTTTTCTGGAGTCGGCGGCATCGGCGACGGCGGAGGCGCGGGAACGTGCGCGGCTGAAGCAGGAGGCGATGCGCGCGGCGGTGTCCGCGGTCTTGGGTGTGGAGCAGGAATCGGAGGGCGCGCGGCGGCAGGCGGCGCAGCTGCTGGCGCAGCTCGGGCAGACGCGGAGCCAGATTTCGCAAGGCGAAGAATCGCTCGCTTCTTTGCAGCGCGAGGCGGAGCGGCTGACGATGGAGATGGAGTCGGCGCGGCGCGATCTGGAAGCCCTGGGCGCGGAGCGCGGACAGATTTCGCTGACGTTTGAGTCGGTGACGGAGACGCTGCATCGCGTGGAGGCGGAGATTGCGAGCCTGCGCGGGGAGATTGAGTCGGGACGCGCAGAGGAGCAGGCGGCGCGGCGGCATGCGGATCAGCTGCGAGCGGAACATGCGACGCTGAGCGGGCGGACCGCTTCGCTGGAGGCGTTGATCCGGGAGCACAGCTACTCGACGGATACGGTGCGGAAGCTGTTTCAGTCGCATTCTCTGGGCGGCGGTCTGGCGCCGGTGGGGACGCTGGCGGATTTTTTGGAAGTCGGCGATCAGTACGAGAGCGTCGTGGATGAGTTTCTGCGCGAAGAGCTGAATTACATCGTGGTGAAGAGCTGGGATTCAGCGCACGAAGGCGTGCGTCTGCTGAAGACGGGTGTGGACGGCCGCGCGACTTTTCTGGTGCATCCGGAGGATTCGCAGGCGAAGTTCTCGTTTGCGGCGGACGATTCGGCGCCGTACGAGCATGCGCGGCCGGCGGTGGTGCCGCTGCGCAATTGCATTCGCGTGCTGGATGGGTTTGGGCGTTCGCTGGAGGCGATTCTGCCCAAGCTGCGCGAGGGATATGTTGCGCCGGATTCGGAGACGGCGCGATCGCTGGCGTTGGAGAATCCGTCGGCATTCTTTCTGGCGCCGACGGGGGAGTGCTTCCACAACGTGACGGTGACGGGCGGCAAGCCGGGCTCGGAAGGTCCGCTGGCGCTGAAGAGGGAACTGCGCGACACGCAGCAGAAGCTGGCGGAGATCGAGCGCGAGCTGGGCCAGGCGGAAGTGCGCGTGGCAACGCTGACGAAGACGCTGGCGGAGCAGACGAAGACGCTCGATGCGAAGTCGGAGGACCGGCGCGTGGCCGAGCGCGAGAGCGCGAACCAGAGCGCGGCGCTGCGGCAGATGGAGATGGAGGTGCAGCGGCTGGAGCGGCGGCTGCAGGACTGGACGCTGGAGAGCGAGCGGAATCGCGACGCGCGCGGGACGAAGGAAGCGCAGCTGGAGCAGCGGCGCGAGGAGCTGGTGCGGCTGGAGGGCGAGCATCACGCGGCGGAGGCTGGACTCGAAACGCTGCAGCGGTCGGTGAGTGAGCTGCGGGCGAATCGCGATTGGGCGCAGCAGGAGGCCGCGCAGGTGTCGGCCGAGCTGGCGGGCCTGGAAGAGCGGAGCCGCGGGGCGGAGCAGGCGTTTGCGCGCATCGACCGGATGTTCCGCGAACTGGAAGCGCGGGTGGCGCAGATTACGCAGCAACTGGCGGCCGCGAAGGCCGAGCAGGAGCAGCGCAGGCGCGAGAACGAACAGCTGGTGGCAACACGCGAGCAGCTGATCGAGGCGCGCGACGCGGCGCAGAGGGAATCTGTAACCGCGCACGAGCAAATTGCAACGCTGCGGGCGGACATCGCGACGATGGAGCACAACCTGAAGGCGCTGCGGACGGAGATCGATGCGCAGCGTGAGGCGCGCGGGACCTGCGGCAATCAGGCGGCCACGCTGGCGGCGGAACTGCGGCACGCGGAAGAGGCGTGTGTGGCGGATCTGAGCCTCGGAGGCGGCGGCGCTGCGCAGCGATGAGACGCTGGCGCGCATCGAAGGCGAGGCGCTCGCCGGCGAGGATGCGGCCTGTCGCGAGATGAAGCAGCGGCTCGAGAATATGGGGCCGGTGAACATGATGGCGCTGGAGGAATATAACGAGACGGCGCAGCGGCACCAATTTTTGGAAACGCAGAAAACGGATCTGCTGCAGTCGATCGAGAATACGCAGGCGACGATTAAGGAAATCGACGAGATTTCGCGGACGAAGTTCGACGAGGCGTTTGCACGCATCAACGAGAACTTCAGCCTGACGTTCGGGAAGCTGTTCGGCGGCGGGCAGGCGTTCATGCGGCTGACCGACGAGGAAAATGTGGCCGACAGCGGCATCGACATTGTGGCGCAGCCGCCCGGCAAGAAACTGCAGAATGTGCTGCTGCTCTCGGGCGGCGAAAAGGCGCTGACAGCGCTGTCGCTGCTGATTGGGATCTTCCTCTTCCAGCCCAGCCCGTTCTGCGTGCTGGACGAAGTGGATGCGCCTCTGGACGAGACGAACGTGGGGCGGCTGGCCGACATGCTGCGCGGGATGGCCGAGGAGACGCAGTTCGTCATCGTGACGCACTCGAAGCGGATGATGACGGCGGCGGACATGATCTACGGCGTGACGATGCAGGAGCCAGGCGTGTCGAAGGTGGTGAGCGTGCGGCTGGGCGATCGCGAGCACCATCACGCGCGGCTGGCGATGGCGTGAGGGGCAGCGTTCAGCGTTCGGCGTTCAGCGTTCAGAAAACCCGCGGTGGCTGGAGATTTCACAGCCTCTGAAACGGTTCGCGAACTGGCTCCCCTCGAATACCGGCTCTCCTCGTAAATACGTCGCAGTGACGGTTCCGAATAGCGTTTCGCCGACGTAGGGTGAGACAGCGTGACGCGTGTGAAGCTGGCTGGCGGTGATGGTTTGCTGGCGGTTGGGCGCAAAAACGACAAAATCAGCGTCGTAGCCGGGGGCGATCGCGCCTTTATGGGCGGCGAGTCCGGCAATTTGTGCGGGTTTCTGTGACAAAAGCCGGGCCGCATCGAGCAGGTTGAAGCCACGAGTCCGCAGGCCGGTCCAAACGACGGGCAGGGCGACGGAAACGCTGGCGATGCCGCCCCAGGCGGTGAGGAAGTTGCCGGTGTCGAGGTGTTTCATCTCGGGCGGGCACGGCGAGTGGTCGGTGGCGATGAGGTCGATGGCGCCTTCCTTGATGGCTTGCCACAATTGCTCGCGATTCGCTGCGCTGCGGATGGGCGGCGCGCATTTGTGCAGAGTGCTGCCGTCTGGAATGTCCTCGGCGGCGAAGTGCAGGTAATGCGGGCAGATTTCGACGGTGAGGGGGAGGCCTTCGTCTTTGGCCTGGCGGATGTCGGGGAGCGCCTGTGCTGTGGCGAGGTGAACGATATGGAGGCGGAAGCCGTATTCGCGGCAGAGGCGGATCATGAGACGGATGGCTTCGACTTCGGCCTGGTCGGGACGCGAGCGGAGCCACGTGTCGTAGCGACGGGGATCGGCGGTGGGATCGGCAGGCGCGAGAAATTCCGGCAGCTCGGCATGGACGAGCAGCGGCAGGCCAGTGCGGGCGAGGTGCGGCGCGGCAGCGCGGAGTTCGGCCTCGTCGACGCGGCAGAAGCCATCGATGCCGGGTTCGGCAAGGAAGCATTTGAATCCGCGGACACCGGCGTGGGCGAGCGGCTCGATGTCGTCGGAATTGCGACCGGAAACGCCGCCCCAGGCAGCCCAGTCCACCAAGCACTGGCCGCGAGCGGCAATGCGTTTGGCTTCGAGCGCGGCGACGGTGGTGGTTGCAGGCAGGCAGTTCAGCGGCATATCAACGAGGGTGGTGTACCCGCCGGCGGCTGCGGCGCGTGTGGCCGTGGTGAAGCCTTCCCACTCGGTGCGGCCAGGCTCGTTGATGTGGATGTGCGAGTCGACGAGGCCGGGCAGCAGCGCGCCATCGCACCGGATGCGGCGGTAGTTCGGCGGAATTTCCGATTCATTGCAGACGCCGGTGATCTTGCCATCGTCGACGAGGACAGCGCCGGGGCGGATGGCGTCGGGGGTGACGATCTGTTGCGAGATGAAGGCTTCGAGCATGAGTCTTGGCGCGAAGTGCGCGCGCTCGTGTATTCCTTATAGAGACCATTTTGACAGGGGATGCGATGACCGAAACAACTTCCGCGACGATATCCGAACCCCAGGGGACGCTGACCAGCCAACAAGTGGTGGAGCTGACAAAGACGCTGAACTACGGAACATGGCGGTTCCAGAAGGGCTGGAACCCGATGCATCTGGCCGATGCGGAGGGCTGCTATTTCACGGACGGGGCGGGGAAGCGGTATCTGGATTTGTCGGCGCAGCTGATGTGCGTGAACCTGGGGCACAAGAATCCGGCGGTGGTTCGGGCGATCGCGGAGCAGGCGGAGGCGCTGGCGTACGCGTCGCCGGCGTATGCGACGGAGGCGCGCGCGGAGCTGAGCCAGAAGCTGCTGGAGGTGCTGCCGGAAGGGCTGACGAAGTTTTTCTTTACGACGTCGGGGACCGAAGCGAACGAGGCGGCGTTCAAGATTGCGCGGATGTACACCGGCAAGACGAAAATCGTATCGCGCTACCGGTCGTATCACGGATCGACAGCCGGATCGATTGCCGCGACGGGCGGCCTGCGGCGCTGGGCGATGGAACCGGTGGGCGGCAAGGCGCACGGATATGTCTTTGCGCCGGAGGTGAACTGCTATAAGTGTCCGATCAAGCACACCTATCCGCAGTGCGGAATCGCGTGCGCGGAGTATCTGGAGCACATGATCCGCAACGAAAGCGACGTGGCGGCGGTGATTGTGGAGCCGGTGGTGGGGACGAACGGAGTTTTAGTCCCGCCGAAGGAATATATGCCGATGCTGCGGGAGATTTGTAACCGTCACGGTGTCCTGTTGATCGCCGATGAGGTGATGAGCGGATGGGGACGGACCGGCGAGTGGTTCGCGATGGACAACTGGGGCGTGAAGCCGGACATTCTGGTGACGGCGAAGGGCATCACGTCGGCGTACGTGCCGCTGGGTCTGTGCGCGACGACGGAAAAGATTGCGGCGTACTTCGACGATCACTATTTTTCGCACGGGCACACCTACGAGGCGCACCCGATCACGCTGAAACCCGCGGTGGCGACGATTCGCGAGATGCAGCGGCTGGATCTGGTGAATCGGGCGAAGAAGATGGGGGCGTATCTGGAGCCGAAGCTGCGGGCGCTGCAGGTGAAACACAAGTCGATTGGCGAAGTGCGAGGGCTAGGGCTGTTTTGGGCGCTGGATCTGGTGAAGAATCGCGCGACGAAAGAGGCGTTCAACACGATGCAGGACAAGGTGGAGGGCAAGCCCGCGGTGGTGGATAAGGTGGCGGCCGAGATGCTGAAGCGCGGCGTGGCGGTCGCGGCTTGGGTAAGCCATCTGGTGATTGCGCCTCCGCTGATCGTGGAGGAGAAGGATCTGGATTTCGCGGTGGAGCAGCTGGACGGGGCGCTGACTGTTGCGGATGCGGAAGCGGTGTAGCCGGGCCTAAAGGCCGCGTTTTTTTCGGCGGCGGTAACGCGGGGCTGAAGCCCCGCTCTTCTACCGTCACCGCCTTCGGCGGTTGATGTTCATGGACCCGCGCCCGACACGCAAATGCTAGGGTCGCCCACGCAATACGCAAGTGGCCGATCAGAACGCAAATGGCCGATCGAGAACCACCGCGGTTCCCGCATTCGCCAGACACGATGTGGGGCGCCCAGGGCATTTCCCGCTCACCGGTGCTTGATGAAGTGCCCGTCCTGCAGCTCGGTCATGGCCGTGCGGAGTTCGGCCTGGGTGTTCATGACGATGGGGCCGTACCACGCTACCGGTTCTTCGATGGGCTTGCCGGAGACGAGCAGGAAGCGAATGCCTTCGGGACCGGCCTGGACCTGGATCTCATCGCCGCGATCGAAGAGGACGAGCGAGTGGTTGGTCGCGTCGTATTCGGGCTGCGCGTTGGGATCGACGCCGGATTCGGTGAGCACCGCCTGTGGCGTCGAGGCGTCACGAAAAGTTCCAGAGCCGGCAAAGACGTAGGCAAAGGCATTGCGCGTGGTCTCGACCTTGAGGCGGCGGCGCTTGTTGGGCGGCACCGAGACGTCGATGTAGCTGGGGTCGGCAGCGACGCCTTCGACGGGTCCGCGCTTGCCCCAGAATTCGCCGCAGATGATGCGGGCGGTGGTGCCGTCGTCCTCGGTGACCTCGGGGATCGCGCTGGATGGAATGTCCTGGTAGCGCGGGTCGGTCATCTTGAGTTGTGAGGGCAGGTTGGCCCAGAGCTGGAAGCCATGCATGCGGCCGCGCTCGTCGCCTTTGGGCATTTCCTGGTGGAGGATGCCGGAGCCAGCGGTCATCCACTGCACATCGCCTGCGGTCATCTTGCCTTTGTTGCCGAGCGAGTCGCCGTGCTCGACCGAGCCGGCGAGAACGTAGGTGATGGTCTCGATACCGCGATGCGGATGCCACGGGAATCCTTTCAGGTAGTCCTCGGGATGCTCGTTGCGGAAGTCATCGAGGAGGAGGAAGGGGTCGAATTCTTTGGTTTTGCCGAAGCCAAAGGCGCGCTGGAGGCGGACGCCTGCGCCTTCGAGGGTGGGTTTGGTCGACAGGATTTCTTTCACCGGTCTAAGGGACATGGTGTTGGTTCCATTTCTGGTCTGTTGGGGATTGTGACCAGAATATTGGATTCACGAGCCGCAGGAAGGACTCCGAGTTGCCGTCGCAGGGGACTGGCCGTCCAGGCGGGCGCGCTTCGCGCCTGGCTGATTCGGCGGATTCTATGCGATTGGTAATCAAGTAGTTAGCAGGCTGTTCCGGGAGAGCGCGGATCGGTACCGGTCATTGGCTGGAGCCAGGGGTGTTCCGTGCCGGCGCTACGGGTTGCAAAGCGGCGCGTTTTGCGGCGAGCCGTGCCTCCTTCGCCTCGTGCTTGCGAATGTAGTGGGCGTTGATGTCGGGATAGAACTCGCGCACCGACGAGAAGGCGATGTCGCGCATGACGGAATAGCCAAACTTGGTGGCCAGAGTGCTGAAGTTCGTCGCACTGGGCGGGTAGTAATAGCGCGAGACGACCTGGGTGAGCACCTTGCTGCCCAGTCCGGCGATGTTCGGGGTCTTATGCCCGCTATAGGTACGGGCCACCGCAATTTGACTGATGGTGTAGAGGGGGCGGACGTAAATGCTGTGACCAGCGCCGAGGGCGTAGTAGCGCGTGTCTTCGTGAAGAAGAGTGGGAAGAAACCAGGCGGAGAGATAGGTGTTGTCGGTCTTGTCCAGAAAGCCGCGCCAGGTGTACTGGCCGAAGCCTTCGATGCCTTTGCCGAGGGCATTGTGCTCGTTGGTGGCCTCCGCGGTGAGGGAAGTAAGGCCGAGAAAGATGAAAGAGGAGTAGTCAAAGGCCTGGTGCGTGGCGACCATGAAGTTGTATTTGAAACCGGGCGGGTGGGCGGCGGCGCCTCCGGAGACGGTGCGGAAATTCGGCATGAAGCCGAGGATGCGCTGGGGCTGGCGCCGCTCCAGAGGAATGGGGTCACCGTTTTTATCGACCGGAGAGCCGGGCGTGGGCTTTGGCTTTGAGGAAGTTTGCGAAGGGGCCGGGGCGGTGGGCAGATCCTGGTCAAGCCAGAAGGATGAATCGAAGGAGTAGGCTGCGTCGGGAGTGCCGCCGGGAAGCTGCGGCCCGATGGGGTGCTGCGCCGGTTCTGCGGCCGATGAAGGCAGGGTGGTGGCAAGAGACAGAGCCAGGGTTGCGAGAATCAGGCGCAGAAACACCATCCTTGAAGAGGGAACGAGTGTGGGGGGCGGTCACTCGAGCGAAATGCAGGAATCTGGGGTAGCTATCTCTGATTAGAACAGGGTTTGGGCAGGAATAGTTTCAGAGAACGGCGAATAAAGGGCAGGCTGCAGGCACCGCTACTCCGTGCGCCACGGGGGAAGAAGTGTCGGACTCTAATTGGCGAGTTTGACGGCGGCCAGGGTGCGAATGGGAGCCAGGTCGCGGGGCTTGCGAACGATGAGGCGAATGCCTGTGCCTTCGGGGTAGTGGGGCGCCTCGGCAATGACCTGAGCGACAGCTGCGGGAAAGGTGGTGTGGCGCACCGCGTTCATGGCCCTGTCGCCAAGGATGAGCGCGACACGGAAGCAACCACCGCAGGGGCTGAGGTAGACAATGTTGCGGTCTTTGCGCTTGAGGCGGAGAGCCCAGCCGTACTTTGCGCCGTCGGACTTCCATTCCTGAGTGGAAACGCCCTGTTCGGCGGCCCAGTGAATCAACTCGGACCAGGCGGGAGCGCTGGATCCGAGGGCCGCGGTCACTTCTTTTTCGGAGGGTCTGCTGGATTTGCCAACGAAGGCGTTGGTGACTTCCATGATGCGGCTCCTTTCAGGCAGCCGGGGGAGGGAACCAAGCAGTGTACGCCCAGGACACAGCGTATAGCGGATAGCGTTGAGCGGAAGACGGAAGAAAGAAGACAGAAGGCAGGAGGCCGGCCTCGGGGTGAGTCGCCAGCTTTCTGTCGGAAGGTTTGTCTGTGCCGGCGGTGATGCGAATCCGATTCAGTGGATGTTGCCATGGAGCTCGGGGTGGGGGCCGTGTTCGACCTGATCGAGCATCTTTTTCTGGTCATCGGTGAGGACCTCACGCATGCGTTTGTCGGCTCGCATGCGTTCGACACGAACGTTGCCAGACGCTCCTGCGAGGAGAGGCTTTCATCGTGGACCGCCTTCACGGTTGCATCGTGGAGATCCTGCAGGATGGTTTGAAACTGAGCCTGCTGGTTCTGAGTGAGATCGAGCCGGGGAGAGAGAAATTTCATCTGGGATTCGACCGTGGGGATGCCGTCGGCATCGGTCACCGGGGCGGCATCGCTGGCGGGCTGCTGAGGAAACGCGGGGACAGCAAGGAGCAGAAGCGTTCCGAAGGCGAATGATCTGCGGTTCATGAGGTTCCTCCGTTGGGCCTGTCGTTGGCCGCTGTGTTTTGGCCTTATGATTCGCACTGTAGCGGCTGCATTGCGGCATCGTCGATGGGCAAAGCGGGAGATGCTGAACAAAGCAGCCGGTGGTGTGCGGAAAGGAGCGCAAGAGCGTTGCAGAAGCGAGCGGCAGCGAAGAAACTCGACGTCATGCAACGGCACAAATCCGATCCGCGGGCGAAGCGCACTCGGGAACGCTTGGGCGGCGCTTTGATCGAGTTGATCCTGGAAAAGCCGATCGACGCAATCACGGTGCAGGAGGTGCTGGAGCGGGCCAAAGTCGGGCGATCGACGTTCTACGTTCACTATCGCGACAAGAATGACCTGCTGTTCAGCCAGCTGGAGGAGTTCCTGGAATTCATGAGCACGAAGCTGAGCACGGAGCGGGAGCAGTCGCGGCGCGTGGCTCCGGTGGCGGAAATGTTCGAGCACATTGGCGGACAGAACCGGATCTATCAGGCGCTGGCGGAAGCGGGACAGCTGCAGGACTTCTTCGACATGGCGCAGGACGCCTTTGCGCGGGGGATTGCGCGGCGGCTGCGGGAGTCCGGCCGGGTTGCAGGACGGTCGCGCAACGAGCTGGCGGCGCGGGGCACGCTGCTGGCGGGAAGCTTGCTGGCGCTGCTGCGGTGGTGGATCGATCGCGGCGCGAAGGAGTCGCCGAAAGCGATGGATGCGATGTTCCATCGAATGGTGTGGGAGGGAGTAGAGTAGGGTGGCGACAGGATCACAGATAAGAAACGAGGAGCGGAAGGCGTGTTGAAAAAGCCGTGGTTGAGGGTTGCGATTGGCGTTGTCGTCGTAGTGATCCTGGCGGTGTTGATTGTGCCGCTGTTCGTGAACGCGGATTCGTTCCGGCCGATGCTGGAGAGCCGGCTGTCGAACGCGCTGGGGCGTAAGGTCACGCTGGGCAAGCTGAGTTTTTCGCTGTTCTCCGGAAGTGTCGTGGCCGATGGGCTGACCGTTGCGGACGATCCGGCCTTCAGTTCCGCGCCGTTCCTGCAGGCAAAGTCGCTGAAGGTGGGCGTGCGTGTGGGGGCGCTTCTCTTGCATCATCAGATCGATGTGAAGAAGTTCGTCGCGGAGTCGCCGGAGATTCAGTTGATCTCGAACGAGAAGGGCGTGTGGAATTATGCGAGCCTGGGGCGAGATGCGCCGTCGGCGCAGCAGCCTGCCCAGAGTTCGGTACCCGCGTTTGTCGTGGGCATCGCGCAAATCGATGACGGCAAGGTGTCGGTCTCGTCGCTGCCGGCGAAAGAGCAGCCCTTTGTCTACGACGCGGTCAACATCACGGTGGATAACCTGTCGTTCGGACACACGATGCCGTTTTCTCTCACAGCGAAGCTGCCGGGAAATGGAACTGTGGCACTGAACGGAGCCGTGGGACCGCTGAACCAGCAGGACGCGTCGGCCACACCGGTGAGCGCGCAGCTGGCGGTGCGGAAGTTCGATCCGGTGAAGGCGGGGGTGGTACCGGCGAGCGCGGGCATCGGCATGGAAGCCGATATCGACGCGCAGCTGAAGTCCGACGGAAAGATCGCAACGAGCACGGGCACGATTGTGGCGCAGCGTCTGCTGCTGGCAAGGGGCGGCACGCCGGCGGCGAATCCGGTGAACCTGAAATACAAGGTGCAGGATGACCTGAAAGCGCAGACGGGCGAGGTGAAGGATCTGGCGATCGAAACCGGACCGGTGACGGTGCATGCCGAGGGAACGTTCTCGACGAGACCACCGGCAACGACGGTGAATCTGCACGTGAACGCGATGAAGGTGCCGGTGGATGCGGTGGAAGCCGTGTTGCCCGCGGTTGGCGTGCGGCTGCCGAGCGGGTCGCAGCTGAAAGGCGGGACGCTGACGGCGCAGCTGGGGATCACGGGAACGACGACGGCTCCAGTAATTGCCGGACCGGTGGAGGTGGACAATACGCAGCTGGCGGGGTTCGATCTGGGATCGAAGATTCAGGGGCTGAAGGCGCTGACCGGGACCAGCGGCGGAACGGGGATCCAGGTGCTGCACGCCGACGTGCGCGAGACGCCGGCGCAGACGGAGCTGACGAACATCAACTGCGTGATTCCGGCGATCGGGACGGCAACGGGGCAGGGAACGGTGGCCGAATCGGGCGCGCTGAATTTTCAGCTGACTGCGAAGCTGAGCGGATCGGGCGCCGCGGGCGCTGCGGTGGATGCAGCGGCTGTCGGCGCTGGGTGGCGTCGCGGGCAATCTGCTGCACACGGCGGCGAATGCCAGCGTGCCGGTGACGATTACCGGGACGACTTCCAATCCGGTGATCCGCGCGAATGTGGCGGCGATGGCGAAGGGAAGTGCCACGAAAAAGGGGTTGGGAAATCTGCTGCAGGGACTGGTGCCGAAGTAGGGGCGGCAGAGTCATGATCACTCGCGGAACTGCGGCCATCGTTCCTCCGTAGAAGATGCAACGGCTATCTTGCCGCGAGGGTTACGTGGACAATCGAACGAGCAAGACGCAGAGTCCGTCGGTTCCTGGATGGATCAACGTTGTTGTCGCACTTGGCGCGGGACTGCTGGCTGTGGGGGCGCTGCTGGCGCTCCTGAAGCCGTCGATGTTGCTCGCACCGGGCGATCCGGTAACGAGTGGCGTGCGCGTCTACGCAGGCTATCTCTTCTCCCGCAATCTGGCGCTGGCCATTTTGCTGGTCGCCGCACTGGCAGGGCGATTTCGAGCGAGTCTGCCCGGAATGATTGCGCTTTACATCCTCATTCAGGGGCTCGACGCCATCATGGATTGCATTGAAGGCCGATGGGCGGTTCTGCTCCCGGTCCTTCTTTTGGGACTCTTGTTCAGCTGGGTGTGGTTACGGCTGAGGGGGCAGCGATCTGGACTCGGTGCGGAGCGGGATTGACCATGTCGAAACCTATCCCGGGCGCGTCAGGCGATCGGAATTCTTACTTCGGCAATGCAGCCGGTGTGATTCGGTTTGTTGTGGAGCTCGATGACGCCGCCGTGCGCCTCGACGATCTGACGGGCGAGTGCCAGGCCGACGCCGGAACCGGTTTTCTTCGTCGTATAGAGCGGCACGAAAAGATTCTCGGGATTGGCGAGGCCGGGGCCGTTGTCCTCAATGGCAATGCAGACGAGGTCGCCCTCTTCGGTGGCTTTGATCGTCACTTTGGGGCGGCAGGGGGGTCCTGATCGCTTAGGATGCGAGCGCCCACTTTTTGCAGTCGCACTTTCAGCAACGCCTTCGGTGACGGGTGCGGCTTCCGGTTCCTCGTCGACGCATGAGAGCGCCGATTCGACCGCATTGCGAACGAGGTTGATGAGGAGCTGCTCGATCTGGTCGATGTCGGCGAGCAGTTCGACATCGGGCGCGGCGAGCAGGCGAACGTCGAGGCGAATCTCGAGCGAGACCACGCGCTCGAGCAGCGGCTGCAGCGGCACTCGCCTGAGAATCGGCGCAGGCAGCTGCGCAAGCTGGCGATAGGCCTGGACGAATCGGTTGAGCGACTCGGCGCGGTTTTCGATCACGGAGAGGCCACGCTGCAGATCCTTTTGCAGAACGGCGAGGGCCGGCGGGGTCGGAGCGGCTGCAGCGTCGGTGTGCGGCTCGGCGCCGTTGGGCGATTTAGGCAGGATGCGTGTGCGCAGGGATCCGGCAATGGATTTGATGGGGGTAAGGGAGTTCGAGATTTCGTGGCCGATGACGCGGATGAGGCGACGCCAGGCAAGGCGCTCCTCTTCGCGGAGAGCGGCGCTGACGTCGGAGAGCACGACCAGGGTGTGGGGAACGCCGCGCTGGCGGAATTCGCCGCGGCGGATCATCCAGCGAGCGGGCTGGCTGGGCTCGGGACGTTTGACGCCGAGAGGCGAGGGGCGCTGGATTTCAAGCTGCAGGACGGTTTCGCTGGTCTCCGCGAGCAGATCGGTGAGGATGAGTTCTTCGGCGGTTTTTCCCAGGTCCTTAGCGGGCTCGAGGGAGAAGACGCGCTCGGCCGCGGGGTTGAGGAGGCGGAGGCGCGTTTCCTGATCGAAGGCGAGGACGGGCGCGTCCATTTCAGCGATGACGCGGCGCAGGAGGGCGACGGCTTCGAGCGAGGCAACGCGCTGGGTCTGCAGCGTGTCAGCGAGGGCGTTGATTTCCAGAGCCAGCTGACCGACGGAGTCATCGCGATTGGCGCCACGGGCGCGGAAGGAGTAGTCCTCTTCGCGGAGAGCGGCGACGACGTTGCTGAGAGTCTGGATGGGGCGGATGGCTTCTTCAATGAAGGCGGCGAAGATGAGCAGGAGGATGAGAGCCAGGATGCCCAGGGTGGCGAGCATGGGTCCGAGGGAGACGTGCAGGAAGGCGAGGATGGCGGCGCAGAGCGCCATGAAGACGAGTGCGGCGACGGTGCAGAAGATGCGGAGGCGCGCCTCGAAGGAGATGCTCTGGCGTTTGGGCTTGCGGGTTGAGTTACGCCGCTGGGGCACAGTATTTCCTAGAGCGCGTCCGCGTCGCCCAAGATTCCGCGAATCAACTCGCGATAGCGGCTGAGTAATTTCGCATCGTGACCGGGCCTGAAGCGTCGCACTGAGATTGTTTCTCCGCAGCCGCAATCGCACGTGATGTTCGACTGAATGCGTTTGGATTCAGCGAGCCAAGCCTTGGCCAGTCTGTCTATGATCGCCTTTTGCATTTGCTCCTCCTGGCAAACACCCTCCGAGGCTAAAGCCCAATCCTAATGATAGGCAGGTTTGGCACGGGTAACAGCTTGCGGAAAAAGTCGGTTTCAGAAAGAAAGCGAAAGCGCAGGGGCTAAAAGCCCACATCATTCCAAGGCGGTTACGGCACGAGTAAACTCGTGCCCTGTTACAAAAGCGCCTTGTTTCGGTATTTTTCCGCAAGCTGTGAACTCGTGCCCTGATACAAAAGCAGAGAAGTCGATGACGGGGAGATGGGGCGTTTTCGCTCGTTGCGCTAGATGCCATATTTTTCCATCCGCCGGTAGAGGGCCCCGCGGCTGAGTCCGAGGGCTTCTGCCGCCTGGCTCACGTTGCCGTTGCAGCGCGAGAGGGCTTTGCGGATGAGGATACTCTCCACCGACTCGAGCGACATCTCTTCGAGGGCCTGGGTTGAGACGCGCGCGGGCGACAGGCCGAGGTCGGAGACTTCGATGACGTCTTCGCGGGACATGAGCACGGCGCGCTCGATGGTGTGGTCGAGCTCGCGGACGTTGCCGGGCCAGGCGTAGTGGAGCATCAGCTCCATGGCGGTGGGGTCGATGCCGGAGACGGGCTTGCGGTAGCGCTGCGAGTAGCGAGAGAGGAAGTGCGCGGCCAGCGGTGGAATGTCTTCGCGGCGTTCGCGCAATGGCGGCAGATGGATCTCGACGGTGTTGAGGCGGAAGAGGAGGTCGGCGCGAAAAGTGCCGCCTTCGACTTCTTTGCGGATATCGGCGTTGGTGGCGGAGAGGACGCGGACGTTGACGTGGCGGGTCTTTGAAGAGCCGACCCGCTCCATCTCTCCAGTTTCGAGAACGCGCAGCAGCTTGGCCTGCTGGCGCAGGGGGACGTTGGCGATTTCGTCGAGGAAAAGGGTGCCGCCTTCGGCGAGTTCGAAGCGGCCGATGCGCTCAGTGCGCGCGTCGGTGAAGGCGCCTTTAACGTGGCCGAAGAGTTCCGACTCGAAGGTGCCCTCGGGCAGCGCGCCGGTGTTGACCGCGACCATGGAGCGCGAGGCGCGCGAGGAGAGTGCGTGCAGCGTTTGCGCCACTACTTCTTTTCCTGTGCCGTGCTCGCCGGTGATCAGCACGCTGGCGTCGGAGGGTCCGATGCGGGTGATGGTGGCGAGGACCGGCTGCATGGCGGGCGCGGTGGCAATCATCTCGGGGAGATTGGCGGCGCGGAGGAGACGGTTCTCGGCTTCGAGGCGCTGGGCGCGGCGGACGGCGTTGGAGAGGTCGATCTGGGTGCGGAGGATGGTGAGGAGGCGGGCGTTGTCCCAGGGCTTCTGGATGAAGTCGGAGGCGCCGCGGCGCATGGCTTCGACGGCGAGCTCGACGTTGGCCCACGCGGTCATGATGATGATGGGAAGCTGCGACTCGTGAGAGCGGATCTGGGAGAGAAGGTCGAGGCCTTCGCGGCCGGAGGTGGTGTCGCGGGTGTAGTTGAGGTCGAGGAGCAGAGCGTCGAAGGAGCCACATTTGAGGGCATCGAGGACCATGTAGGGCGAAGTGGCCTTCTCGATGCGATAGCCCTCGGGTTCGAGAAGCAGCTCGAGGGCGTCGAGGATGTGCGGCTGATCGTCGGCGATGAGGATGGAGGGCGCGAGCTTGCCGCCGGCGGTTTCGGTGGGGACGGGTTGGGCGGCGGTCGACATAGCCCTTAGCTCTTAGCTACTAGCCGTTAGCTAGTCCTCCTGCGAAGTGCGGTTAGCGAGACACCTGACAGCTAAAAGCTAACAGCTATCAGCTAAAAGCTACTCTCCAACTATGGCCCGTGCGTGACGACTCCGGACCTGGCGTCGTCGATGGAGACGTGCATGCGGTTGAGAGTATCGCCGATGGCGCGATCGATATCGACCTTCGCCTTCTCATATCCGTTCTTGGCGCTGTCGAGAGCGGATTCGGCCGTGGCCAGGGCATTTTCGGCGACGAGGGTATCCGCGCTGGACTTGGCGCCGAGCTGCTGTTCCTGTTTCACGGTGTCGAAGGTGCGCTGGGCGAGGTCGCGAGCTTTCTGCAGGGCGTCCACGCGAGCCTGGGCCTGCTCCAGAGCGAACTGGGAGTTGCGGACGTCGAACAGAATGTTCTTGGACTGCTGCACTTCCGTGATCTGGCTCTGGCGGTACTGCAGCGCGGCGCGGAACTGATCGGCTTTGACCTGCCGGTTGCGCAGGTTGATCTGCAGGTTCATGCCGATCTGATACTCGGGCGCGGTGTAGTTGAAGATGTTCGCAAACATGCTGGGAAAGCTGGTGGGCAGACTGGTGCTGCATTGCTCGGCCCCGAGGTCGCAGAACGGGTTCTTCACGCCGGCGGTACCGTTGCCGACGTAGAGGCCGTACATTCTGAGATTGGGAAGCAGTTCGCTGTTGATGTCTTTGAGAGCCTGTTTCTGCACGGCGGCCTGCATCTGGAAGATAGCTACTTCGGGACGATTCTTCTCGGCTTCGGCGATCAGGTTGTCGATGGGTTTGGCGGCGTTGGGATCGGGCTCCCCCTGAAGATCGAGAGGGATGACCGGCATTTCATCGATGGCCGGGTCATCGACCTTGGTGAGAGCATTCTTCATGAGCAGCTCATTGAGGCGGAGACTGGCGCGGGCCTGGATGAGGTTGCCTTCGGACGCAGCCACGGCCGACTGGTCGGTCATCACCTGCATGGCCGGAATTGCCTTCAGATCGAGCTGCTTCTGATCGTCGGAGAGGGTCTGGTTGGCAAATCCCAGGGAGCGCTCCGTGATTTGCGCGTTCTGGTAGGCGTAGACGAGATCCCAGTAGATGTTCTCGACCTGGGCTACAGTCGCGATCACCTGTTGTTTGAAGGCCATGTCGGTGATCTGGGCATTGCGCTTGGCGATGCGGATGAAACGCTCGTTCGAGGCGAGACCGAATCCGGCCAGCAGGTTCTGCGCGATCTGGACTCCAAAGCTGGAAAACAGCTCGGGATTGACCGCGAAGTAGGGGCTGTTGTTGGTCAGGCGCTGGCCCTGATACTGCACGTTAATGCTGGTGCCGATGGGGAAGGCCTGAGAATAGCTGGACAGCACTTCGATATTGTTCTGCTTGAAGATGGGCACGCCGATGTTGGCGGTGTTCACTTCCTGGGTAACGGTATGGTCCACCAGTCCCTGAAAGGTAAGGTAGGGATCGAAGGAAGGCACCACCGCGCCGGCACCGAGGGTGGACTGGACCAGGCCTCCAGCGCCTGCAGCCGCTGAGGCCCCCGATGTGCCGCCGCCGCCGGAACCGCTGAATCCACCCTGGGTGGACTGCACAACACCGGCGTTGACGCCGTTGGCTGGACTGCCGGCTTTGGTGCGCTGAATATCGGTCTGCGCAATGGGGAAGTTGTAGCGGAAGTAGGCCAGGTCGAGGTTGTTTTCGAGCGCAAGCGAGATGGCGTCGTTGAGCGAAATGTAAAGCTTGCCGTCACGGATCAGATTCTCCAGCCGCGGCGAATTGTGGAGGTTCAGAGCCGGCACGCTGCTGGGCATGTAGGGAAACAGCGGATTGTGATGGGACGTGGGCAGCTCGACGTGGAAGGGCTGTTGCGGCCCGATCGACTGGAGCTGAATCTGCTGCGCCTGCTGGGCCAGGGTTTGCGTGGTTGGCGGAGGAGGCGCCTGCTGACTCGGCGGCGTGGGAGCATCGGGGGTGGCTGCCGGTGCAGACTGATCCGTTTGCTGGGTCGCAGGAGGAGTTTGCGGTGCCGGGTTCTGTGCGAGCAGCGGCGCGGCGACGAGGCCGCAGAGAATGAGAGCAGGAGCCGAGAGCCGGTGGAGCAAGAGAGAGCCGGTCACTGTGCTGCGACCTCCGCGGTGAGATTTGGGTTGGAGGTGTCGGCGACCATCCAGCCGTCGCGCAATTCGATCACGCGGTTGCCAAAGGCGGCGTTGGCTTCAGAGTGCGTGACCTGAACGATGGTGGTGCCCTGCTCGTTGAGTTCCCTGAACAACTCCATGATCTCCTTTGCCTGGCTGGAGTGCAGATTGCCGGTGGGCTCGTCGGCGAGCAAGAGCGCGGGCTTGTGGATGACGGCGCGCGCGACGCCGACCAGCTGCTGCTGGCCGCCGGAGAGCTGGGAAGGGAAGAGGTCTTTCTTGCCGACGATGGAGAAGCGGTCGAGCGTGTCGGCGACCAGGCCCTGGCGCTGGGCGCGCGGCATGTCCTTATAGGAGAGGGGAAGGTCGATGTTCTCCTGGACGGTGAGGTCGTCGAGCAGGTGATAGCTCTGGAAAACCATGCCGATGGTGCGCTTGGCAAGGTCGGCGCGCTGGCGGCGATTCATGCGGTGAGCGGCTTCGTCCTTGATCCAGTATTCGCCGAGCCACTGGTCGTCGAGCAGGGCGAGGACATTCAGCAGCGAGGATTTCCCCGCGCCGGAAGGTCCCATGATGGTGAGGAATTCGCCCTCTTTGATTTCGAGATTGACGCGGCGCAGGACCCAGGTTTGGCCGGCGCCGGTTTTGTAACTGCGTTCGATATTTTTTAGCTGAATCATAAGTTAGCCTGTAGGCGGTAGCCTGTAGCCGGTGCGTCGTGCAGGAGACACACGAATCCTGTTGCGACTCGCTGCGGGCCACCGGCTGCCGGCTCGTTCGTTACTTGACTTCGAGAACCTGCTCCAGCGACTCGCCTTCCGCGACCACCTTGCCGTCGAAGAGGTGAATCTGGCGATCGGCGTGGCGGGCGAAGCGCGGATCGTGCGTCACCATGCAGATGGTCGCGCCTTCGCGATGCAGATTCTGGAGCAGCTCCATCACCGCTTCGGCGTTGCGCGAGTCCAGGTTTCCGGTGGGCTCGTCAGCCAGCAGGATCGAAGGCGAACCAGCCAGAGCGCGAGCCACAGCAACACGCTGCTGCTGACCGCCGGAGAGCTGCGAGGGATAGTGGCGGATTCTATGGGCCATGCTCACGCGCTCCAGCGATTCCTGTACTCTGCGCTTGCGCTCGGCCGACGACATTCCGGAGCGATAGGTCAGCGGCAGCTCGACGTTCTCATACACGGTGAGATCGCCGATGAGGTTGAAGCTCTGGAAGATGAAGCCGATTTCCTGGTTGCGGATGCGCGAGCGCTGCGAGAAGTTGAGGTTCTCGACGGAGTGGCTGTTGAGGGTGTAGCTGCCGCCGGTGGGCGTGTCAAGCAGACCAATGATGGACAACAAAGTCGACTTGCCGCATCCGGAAGGGCCGGAGATGGCAACGTACTCGCCCTTGTCGATCTTCATGTGGACGCCGGACAGCGCGTGGGTTTCGATCTCGTCGGTGTAGAAGACTTTGGTGAGGCCTTCGATTTCAATCAATGCCTGATTGGTGTCCATCCTGCTCTCCTGCTCCTCAAAGTTTGCGCTGCCTGATTGCTTGCCGGGGAAAGGATCTACTCCAGCCGAACTTTATCCGTGTTGTCATTCCGTGACATGTCGGAAAGGATCACGCGATCGCCTTCGTTCAGGCCACTCATGATTTGAATCTCCGTGGTCGATGCCTTGCCTACCTGCACCTGCACCCGGGTGGCGGTTTTGCCGTTGGGGTCGATGCGGAAGAGGCTGATGGTGCTGTTCTCGTTGCCGAACGCGGGCCGCCCGACGTACAGCACGTCGTGCAGATGCGCGAGTTCGATGGTTCCATCCACGCTCAGTCCGGGAACGGCGCCTGCGGGCAATTCCCCATCCAGTGTTACGTCAACAGTACGCGTTCCGTTCAATACGGAGGGATCA
Source organism: uncultured Acidobacteriaceae bacterium (assembly GCA_963702285.1). Lineage (GTDB taxonomy): Bacteria > Acidobacteriota > Terriglobia > Terriglobales > Acidobacteriaceae > Palsa-343. The sequence goes on from CAVPCB010000076.1 coordinate 38,133, forward strand.
ATGCGGGTAACGTGGCCGGCGACGATGCCGTTATGGGTATCGATATCAGCCTTCTGGCCCAGCAGAATGTCGTGCGCCTGGGTCTCGGCGATCTGCAGAGCAGCCTTGAGCTTGGTGGGATCGACAACTTCGGCGACGGAGGTTCCGGCAGTGACGTGCTGGCCGACCTGCAATCGGCGTGGGCAGGGACTCGACGACGCCGGAGATGCCGGCCTTCACGTTCAGCTCATCTTCCTGTTTCTGATACAGGCCGAGGAGGGCGCGCGCAGAGTCGACCTTGGTTTGCGCGGACGCCAACTGTACCTCGATGGCCTTCTGGTTGACGTCGAGCTGCTCGATGCTGATCTGGTGTTGAGCGGTGAGCTGCTCGGCGTTGTTCTTTGAAAGGTTGGCCTGGATGCCACTGATCACACCGAGTCCGAGAAGCTTTTGGTCGGTGTTGGCCTGGAGCTCGGCCTGGCTGTACTGGGAATTCACCGCCGCGGCTGCGGATTTCTTGTCCATGATGGCGGAATTGAGTGTGGCCTGGAGACTCTTGTAGTCGGCGAGGGCTCCATCGAGGGCCAGCTTCTGGCTGACGAGTTGCTGCTGCAACTGCGGGTCGGCCAGTTCCATGAGGACGGTATCCGGCGTCACCTTCGTGCCAGGCAGCACGAGGATGCGAACGACCGTAGCGTCGGTCTGCGCCGGAATGAGTTCGATACTCTCTTCGCGGGGAGTGAGGGTGCCAAGGCCGCGGACATTGCGGATCATGTCGCCGCGCTTCACGGTATCGGGCCAGATGGTGCTGGCGTCCACGGTGGGAACGGCGGGTTTGAGGCGCATAACAGCCCAGGCGGCCGCGGTGACGCCAACTGCAACAATAGCCAGCACGACGATCTGCCGGCGGAGCTTTTTCTTTTTAATGTCGGGCCGTGAGATATCCATTGCATAAAGGTAATAGCATGTGCCGCGCCACTCGCGACCTGAAGTCAAGTTTATTTAAATCTGCGGCTTGGGTAGGGTTATCGACAGGGCCGGGGGAAGGGGAGTGATCGATTGCGGAACCGGGTGTCCACTAATGGACACTCGCTGCGGGGAGTGGGGCGAGGATGTGAGCGGCGCGAAGCCTGGCGTCGACGAGGTCGCCGATTTCGCGCTGGATGGCTTCGATCGACCGGTCGCCATCGATGACCACGACCCGGTTTGGTTCGCGATGCGGCAATTTCGCGGTATTTGTCATAGACGCGGCGATAGAAGTCCGTGTCTTCGCGCTCGAAGCGGTTTTCGTCCTGACCGGCTGCGGCGTTGCGGTTATTGCGGCGGCGCGCGCGGGCCAGGGATTTGTCGAAGTCGGCAAGCAGCAGAAGGGTGAGGTCGGGCTGCAGTCCGGCACACATGGTCTGGTGCATGCGGAGGACGATTTCGCTGCCGAGCTGGCGGCCTCCGCCCTGGTAGGCTTCGGTGGAGTCGGTGAAGCGGTCGCAGAGGACGATATTGCCGCCGTGCAGCGCTGGAGCGATGACCTCGGCGATGCACTGGGCGCGGTCGGAAAACATGAGGCCGAGCTCGGTCCTTGGGTCGAGGTTTTCGGTTTTCGAGTCGAGGATCAGGCCGCGAACCCGGTCGCCGAGGTGGGTGCCTCCGGGCTGGCGCGTGACGGTGACCGCCAGTCCCAGGGACTGAAGGTGCTCGGCCAGCCTGCGCAGCTGTGTGGACTTGCCGGAACCATCGAGGCCTTCGAAGGTGAGGAAGAAGCCCATAAGAGCAGGGTACAGGGTACAGGTTGCAGGGTACAGGGGGGACTGGCCGTCTCTGCGGGCGCGCTTCGCGCAGGTTTCCGAAATAAGAATTTCGAGGATTGGATGTGGATGGAGTTACAATGCTTACATACGTGACACGAGGGAAGCGATGCCAGCAAAACGATCGATGGTGGTGAGTATGCGGCTGCCGGTGGAGAGCGGGACGCGGCTGAAGCGTATGGCGCGCCGGCATGGATGGACGGCGAGCGATCTGAGCGCGCGGCTGGTGGAGGAAGGACTGCGGCGGTCGGAATTTGCGCTGATCGATTTTCGGGATAGTCCTGTCGGCCGGCAGGCTTACATCCAGGGAAGCTCGCTGGCGGTGTGGGAAGTGATGATGATCGTCCGCGCACACAACGGGAACGCAAAGAAGGCAGCCGACTATCTGGAGTGGCCTGAGTTCAGGGTGAAGGCGGCGATGCATTATGCAGAGGCGTATCCGAAGGAGATCAACGAGGCCCTCGCCGAGAACGACGCCATGGACTTTGACGCGCTGAAGAAAAAGCTCCCTAACCTTGAGCTGTACGTTGTACCCAAAGGGCGCAGGAAGCCAGCCGCGGCCGCGCAGCAGATGTGAGCTGGGCCGTGGTTCGCGGTGCGACAGCTCAATTCCGGTCTGCGCGCCTATTTTCCGGCTAAGGTGACGATCAGAATGCTCCGGTTATTGCTCGACGAGCACCTCACTCCGGGCATCGCGACAGGACTCAGGCGAATCGACCCTGCAATCGAGGTTTATGCAATCAGCGAATGGGAGCGCGGAAGATTCCTCGGGCGAACGGATCACGACCTTCTGGTGAAGGCAGCAACCCAGGGGCTCACGCTGGTGACGTATGACTGCAGAACAATTCCGGACCTGTTAGTGGAATGGGAACTGCATGGTCTTCGTCACGGTGGTGTCATTCTCGTGGACGAGAGGACCATCGCGCCGGGCGATATTGGGGGCCTGGCGCGTGCTCTGGCAGAGCTTTTCCGCGATCACGGCCATCAGGATTGGCAGCGCCGAGTGATGTTTCTTCCGCGCTACCGGTAAGAACTCCACAAAAGCCAGCTGCCGGCAACCAGCAAGACCGGCGAACTGAGGATGCCGGCCATCCAGCGGCGGTAATACAGCGAAGCGCCGAGGTGTCCGAATCCGTTGGCGATGCCGACGAGAATGGCCAGTGGCAGGGCCACGATACGGATCCAGTGCGCGCCATGCAGAGCGAACGGCGACAAGAGAAGCAGCAAGCAGACGCCGCTCCCGAGGAGGCTGAGGAAAGTGCGAAGTGTGAAAACCGGCGGAAAGGGAATGTGCAGGCGGCGGCGGATGGCGAGCGCGTTGGGATTGTAGGTGGCGAGAAAGTCGTGGCGGGCTTCGTCGGCAACGTGCAGGGCAACGGCGAGGGCGAAGGCGATCCACGCAAGGCCGAAGTTCCAGTCGAGCGTGCCGTCGAACGGGAAGGAGGACATGGGCCGCGTACCTCCGGACGCGCCAGTGTACGCCGATGGTTCGCAATGGCAAGCGCTTTCCGCGTAACCAGGCGGGCTGGTTACACTGGGGCTTCGCACTTACAGGATTTCCATTGGGGTCAGGAGGCTTATGCGTTTTCGGTGGTGGCCCATTCTCGCGCTGCTCTTTGCTGTTGGCTTCGCCGTGCAAGCCCAGACGGCTTCGACCCCCATCCGGATCACGGTCGATCTGACCGATGCACCGCGCAGGATTCTGCATGCGCACATGACGATTCCGGTGAGTCCTGGTCCGTTGACTCTGCTGTATGCGAAGTGGATTCCCGGCGAGCACATGCCGGATGGCCCGATCGACAACCTGGCCGGCTTGTTCATTACGGCGAACGGGCAACCGCTGCCGTGGACGCGCGACGACGTAAATATGTATGCGATCCGCGTGACGGTGCCGGAGGGCGTGACGCTGCTCGAGGTCAAGGACGACTTTCTTGCGACGGCGGCGGCCAGTGGATTTTCCGCCGGTGCTTCGACGAGCGCGAGTCTGGCTCTGCTGAGCTGGAATGAGCTGGTGCTCTATCCGGCGGGGCACAAGGATGACGCGGATATTTTCGTGCGGCCGTCAGTGGTTCTACCCGAGGGCTGGCAATATGGAACGGCACTCGCAAAGACGAATCGCGATGCGACGCATGTGGACTTCGAGACCGTGTCCCTGGAGCAGTTGATCGACTCGCCGCTGCTCACAGGAAAGTATTTCGTCGAAATCGCGCTGGCGCCCGAGATCGCGCCGAAGCATTTCCTGGATCTTGCGGCGGATGGTCCGGAGGATCTGAAGGTGTCGCCGGAGGCGGTGCAGGGTTACAGCAATCTGGTGCGCGAAACCGGAGCGCTGTATCAGTCGCGGCACTACACGAGCTATCACTTCCTGGTGACGGCGAGCGATCAGGTGGCGCATTTCGGACTGGAGCATCACCAGTCGAGCGACGACCGCGTGCCGGAGCGGACGTTTATCGACGACAATCTGCAGCTGCTCTCGGCCGATCTGCTGCCGCATGAATTCACGCATTCGTGGAATGGAAAGTATCGGCGGCCGGCGGGGCTGGCGACCGGAAACTACGAAGACCCGATGAAGGGCAACTTGCTGTGGGTTTATGAGGGGCTCACGGATTATCTGGGCAATGTGCTGGCAGCGCGGAGCAAAATCGAAACCGCCGCGCAGTACCGTGACTATCTGGCCCAGGATGCTGCGACGCTGGACAATCGGCCTGGCCGCACATGGCGCGATTTGCAGGACACGGCAACGGCAGCGCAGATCCTGTATCTGTATGGCGACGGCTCGCCGTGGGATAACTGGCGACGGAACACGGATTATTACGGAGAGGGCGATCTGGTGTGGCTCGACGTGGACACGACCATCCGCAAGCTGACGAACGACAAGAAGAGCCTGAACGATTTCCTGGCGGCGTTTGAAGGGCTAGGCGGGAACACCGGACCGAAGGTGGTGCCGTACACGTTTGACGATGTCGTGAGCGGGCTGAACAACGTGGTGGCGTACGACTGGGCAGGATTTCTGCGCGAAAGGCTGACGAGCAAGTCGCCGCACGCGCCGCTGGGTGGGATTGAGAACGGCGGATACAAGCTCGTTTACACGGATCAGCCGAATGACTACACGCAGGCGCAGATGACGGCGATGGGAACCACCCTGGCCTGGTGGTCCATCGGGATCGACGTCGTGAATGATGGACGGATCCAGGATGTGCTTGTAGGTTCGGCGGCGGATAAGGCGAAACTGGGGCCCGGGATGCAGATTATCGCGGTCAACGGGCGCCAATTCAGCGGTAGTTTGCTCAACGATGCGATCCGCGATGCGAAGGGGAATACGAACCCCATTTCGCTGATCGTGGCAAACACCGGGACCTATCGCGTGGTGGGCCTGGACTACCACGATGGTCTGCGTTATCCGCATCTGGAGCGGGTGGAGGGGACGCCGGACCGGCTGGACGACATCCTGAAGCCGATGACGATGAAACAGTAGACAGTCGTCAGCGATCGGCGTTCAGAGATTAGTGAGCGGCGACGGGTTCCGTTTCTTCCTTCAGAGAACGGAGCACGCTTTCGGCCGCTTGCGCGCCGGTGCGGATGCAGTCGGGAACGCCGATGCCCTCATAGGCGTTACCGGCCAGAGCAAGGCCAGGCAATTGAGCGATGTTGTCGCGGATGGCTCGCAGCCGTTCGAGATGGCCGACGCCGTACTGTGCCATGGCGCGACGCGAGCGCGCGATGCTGACAAAGTTGGGCTGTGCGTCGAGGCCGAGAATCTCGCGCAGTTCTTTCTGGACGATTTCTGTGAGGTGCGTGTCGGTCTCATCGAGGAGCGAATCGTTGCCGGCGCCGCCGAGGAAGCAGCGGAGGACGCCCTTGTCCGGAGGTGTACGGCCGGCAAACTTGGCGTGGACGAAGGTACACGCGAGCATGCTGCGGTTTTCGATGGGCGGCACGAGATAGCCAAATCCGGGAGGCAGGCTGCTGAGGTCGGCACGGTTGAATCCCATTGTGACCGTGATCGAAGAGCTGTACGGTATCTCGGCGAGCAGGTCGCCGATGAGGCGATCGACCGGGCGCAGTAAACCTGCGGCAGCCCATGCAGGCAGCGCGAGGATGATGCCGTCGAACTTCTCTTCGCCTGTAGGGGTTTCGAGGGTCCAGCCGCAGGTGTAGCGGCAATCCGGCGGCTTGGGGTCCGGGCAGTCTTCGCTGTTGTGGTGAAGCGCCTGCACCGGCGCGCTGAGGTGCATCGATCCGGGGATGAGTTGCTCGGCAATGCCGTCGACCATCAGCTTCATGCCGTCGCGGAGCGTGGTGAAGAGGGATCGCGAACCCACTCTGCCGCCGCCCGGATTGGAACCTGGGTTTGGCGATGGTACAGACGGGGCGGCGCCAGAATGGGGCACCCGGGGTTTCCTGCGCGCAGCGAGCATGGCTCGTGTAAGGCTGCGATGCTCTCGTTCCATGGTGACCATGCGCGGCAGCACGGCGCGGACGCTGAGTTGGGAAGCGTCGCCCCCGTAGACGCCGGAGAGCAGCGGCGAGACGAGGCGGTCGACGGTTTCCTGGCCGAAATGGCGGCGGGTCATGTCCGCGACGGATTCATCCTCGGTGGCCGGCGCCGGCGGGAAGAGAAATTCGAGCGCCATGCGGAGTTTGGTGGACCAGGAGAAGAGTGGCGTCAGCGCGGTGGGGATCAGCTTCGTCGGGATCATGAACATCAGGCCGTCGGGAAGCGGGATGAGGCGGTTCCTGACGACGATGTACGTTTTGCGTTCGCGGTCGTTGGAAGGGAGAAGCTGGTCGGCGATGCCCAGTTCACGGCAGAGGGCGGCGGCTGCAGGCTTCTCAGTCAGAAAGGAGTCGGGGCCGCCTTCGACCACGCATCCATCGATGGTCTCGGAGCTGATAACGCCGCCGATGCGGTCGCCCGCCTCATAAAGGTGGTATTCGAGAGGTTCACCGGCGCGTCGAGCTTTTTCCAGAGACCACGCGGCGCTGAGGCCGGCGATGCCTCCGCCGATGACGGCAATCCGCTTCAAGAATGGGCCACCTCTACCTGAATCAGATCATGCGCCTCGCATCCAGGGGAAGGGGCGGTTATCCGATTCGGGTCGGGAAGGTAGCCACGCGGCTGATAGATGCAGCATGGCTCCTCGGCCATCACGTCACCGGTGACGGCGTAGGCGCGGGCGCGGGATCCGCCACAGATGTTGCGGAATTCGCAGGCGCCGCATTTGCCGTGGAGCTGACCCGAGTCGCGCAGCTTCACGAAGATGGGCGATTCCTGGTAGATGTGGGCGAGCGTGTCGTTGTGGAGGTCGCCGCCCTCGATGGGAAGGAATCCGCTGGGAAAGACCTTGCCGATGTGCGAAATGAAGACGAAGCCGCGCCCGTCGTTGACGCGCTTGGTGGCCCAGCCGACCGCTTTGGCTTCTGAGCCTCTCCCGGGGTGGCCATCGCTGACGGTCCAGCCGGGATGGCGCGTGGGCCGAGCACCGGCATCATCGTGAACGCCTGTGGTGGAGAGGCCTTCCTTCATGCGCTGCTGGATGAGATAGCGGCGGTAGTGCATAGCCTCGGTGGTTTTAATGGCGAAGGGAACGCGCTTGGTGAGAGCCCACATTTTCGCGAAGACGTCTTCGAATTCCTGGCCGGTGAGCAGGTCGGCGACCTGGCCGCGTCCGACCGGAACGAGGAAGAAAAAACTCCACATAACGATTTGTTTCACGGTGAGCAGGGTCGCGAGGTTGTCGAGGTCACCGATGTTGAGACGGCTGACGACGGTGTGGACCTGGATGGGCAGCTTCGCATCGTTGGCCCACTCGATGGCCTGGAGGGTGCGCTGCCAGGTGCCGGGAATGCCGCGGATGGAGTCGTGAATTTCGGGGACCGAGCCGTCGAGGGACACAGCAAGGCGCGACAGGCCCGAATCTTTCATGCGGAAGATGGCGTCGCGGGTGAGCAGCGGCGTGGCGCTCGGCGTGAGTGCTGCGTGAACGCCTTTGCCGGCGGCGTGGCGGATGAGCTGGAAGATGTCCGGACGCTTCAGTGGATCGCCGCCGGTAAAAACAAAGAGGGGAACCTGGAGGTCGGCGATCTGGTCGATGAGGTTGGTGGCCTCGTCGGTATTGAGCTGGCTGGGATGGGCCAGAGGCTGCGCGGAGGCGCGGCAGTGCTTACAGGTGAGGTCGCATGCCTGGGTGGTTTCCCAAATCGCGAGAAACGGGGCGCGATTGTAGTCGAGCTTCGTCATGGCCTGGGCGATGTCCATGGCAACAGGTTGGCAGGGAGCGGGCAGGGGCGGATGTGACTCACATCACAGGGCGCAGAGCTCAGAGCACAGAGCTCAGGAAGATGGGGCCGGAGCGGCGTTCGCAGTCCCTTTTCAGGAGCGGGTGATGGAGAGAGCGGCGATCTCGGCTTTCAGTTCCAGAATTTGTTCGCGGAGGGAGGCGACTTCGGCTTCGAGTTGGGTGAGGCGGTCGTTGTCGGCGAATGACCGGGTTGGGGCGGCGGAGTCGCTGGAGGGTGCGGGGAGTTGCGACAGATCCGGCTGGCCGGAGAGAAGGTGGGCGTAGCGAATCTCACGAGAGCCGGGCTGGCGAGGCAGAGCAGTCACCAGCGGCGGATCATACTGGGCCATCTTGTCGAGGACGGCGAGGACGTCGCCGAGTTCCTCGAAGCGATGCATGCGCTCGGTGCGGCCTCGGAGTTCGCCGGGGGTCTGCGGGCCGCGGAGCAGGAGCACACACAAGACGGCGGTTTCGCCGCGGGTGAGGTTCAGTACCTCACCGAGGTGATGCTCATACTTGGTGACACGGCTGTCGTGAACGGCGGCGGCAAGGTTCTTGTCCTGCAGGCGGTGCAGAGCCTGGCGGACCTCGTCTTCGTTGAGCTGGGTCGCCGGCTCACGGTTGTTCTTCTGATTGCACGCATTCACGAGCGCATTGAGCGAGAGAGGGTAGTACTCGGGGGTGGTGGCTTCTTTCTCGATGAGGGAGCCGAGGACGCGGGCTTCGATGGAGGAGAGATGGATGGGCATGAGGGGAACCTTGGTGGGTGAAACGCCTGAGGAGATTTTAAGTTTACGGCACGGAGGATAGGTGGTGTGGGGTCGCGCGGTGCGGCAGATGGATAATCGTCCCGGTTAAGGGTACAATTAAGTCATGGCTGAGGATCGATACACTCCGGCGCAGGCTTCGGCGGTGGCCAGTTTGCCGCTGAAAGCGGTACACAAGCTGATCGACAACCGCCTGATTCGTCCGCTGCGGGGCGCACGAGGCAAGGAGACGCAGCGACTGCTGTCCCGCGGGCAACTCGTCTATCTGCGGCTGGAGGCAGAAGGTGTACGCCTGTTGCCACTGGCGGCGCGGCGGGAGGTAGCCCGGGCAGTGGAGACTCGGCCCGATATGGACACGATGACCCTGACGGACGGAAGAGCGCTGGTGATTGCGGTCCGGAGTGCTCGGCGCGCGGTGGAGCAGGAACTTGCGCGGCTCCGGAAAGTGCAGCGGATGGTGGTCTCAGACCCGGAAATTATGCGGGGAACGCCGGTGTTTCGGGGCACCCGGATTCCCGTCGAACTGGTGGCGGATATGCTGGCTCAGGGAGCGAGCGAGCAGGAGATTCTTGAAGGATATCCAACACTGGGTGGGGAGCAGGTGAGGGCGGCGCCTTTCTATATGAAGGCGTTTCCGCGCCGAGGGCGACCGATGCGGCTGCCGTGGGCGGGGCAGAAGCCGATGAGGGTTGAGGAATTCTCTCGCCGGGTATGAAGGCTCTTGTCGAGGATCCTGGATATCCGGCGGCGACTTCTTGAGGCTGGGCACCGCATGAGACGCCGACGATGACAAAGTTGCTGATCGATGAGTGTTTGCATCCCTCTCTGGTGGTCATGGCGCGAAGGCTCGGCTTCGTCGCGGACCATGTCGCGCATCTCGGTCTGAGTGGATCGAGAGACTGGCAGCTCATGGAGATCATCGCGCGACAGGAATACACATTTGTGACGAATAACCGCTCCGACTTCCTGGCACTTTATAACCGCGAAGCTCTCCATGCGGGCCTGATTGTGATCGTTCCCAATGTCCGGCCGGCGGGGCAGGGGGAATTGCTCCATGCGGCGCTGGAGCACACAGGACGACGGGATCTGGCGAACATGGTGGTCGAGGTCGATTATCGGCATGGCACTATCGAGTGCCGGCAGTATCACTTTCCGTCGGGATTACGCGTATGACCGCCGCAGGAAGCAGGTAACCACTCCGCGTACCTGCGGATACCGTTGTTCACGGTATAATAAAGAACGTGAGTACCGTCATCACGGAGACACCTGTCGCTCCCCAGCGCGCGGCGTCCGGACCCGGGGAAAAGCGAGTTCTGCTGCTGAAACCTCGTGGGTTCTGCGCGGGCGTGGTGCGGGCCATCGATATCGTCCGGATCGCGCTGGAGACTTTTGGCGCGCCCATCTACGTCCGCAAAGAGATCGTCCATAACCGCTTTGTTGTGAATGAGCTGGCGGAGAAGGGCGCTATTTTTGTCGACGACATCCACCAGGTTCCGGAGGGCGCTCGCGTCATTTATTCCGCGCATGGCGTTTCGCCGGCCGTCCGCGAGGAGTCCAAAAAGCAGAAGCTGAAGGTGATCGACGCGACCTGTCCGCTGGTGACGAAGGTCCACGTCGAGGCGGTAAAGTTCGCCCGGCAGGGCTATTCGCTGGTGCTCATCGGGCACCGCGATCACGACGAAATTGAGGGCACGCTGGGCGAGGCTCCTGACGTCACCCAGGTCGTGTCCAGCGTGCAGGAAGTGCAGACCCTTGAGGTTCCGGATCCGGAGCACGTGGCGTATCTGACGCAGACCACGCTGTCGCTCGACGAGTCGCGCGACATCATTCAGGCGCTGAAAATCAAGTTTCCGAAGATCGTCGGGCCGCATTCGCAGGACATTTGCTACGCGACCGAGAACCGGCAGGTCGCGGTGAAAAATGTGGCGCACAGCGCGGATCTGGTGCTGGTGGTGGGTTCGAACAACAGCTCGAACTCCAACCGGCTGGTGGAAGTTTCGCGCAATCTGGGCACGCAGGGCCATCTGATCGACAACGCTCAGGCCATCGATCCAGCGTGGCTGAAGGGCGTTCAAAACGTTGCGGTCACGGCAGGGGCGTCGGCGCCAGAAATTCTGGTGGAAGGCGTCATTGACTATCTGAAGAGCAACGGCTTCGGAACCGTCGAGGAAGTTGAGGTCATGCCGGAAAATGTCCGGTTTGGGCTTCCTCCGGAGATCGTACAGGCCATCCAGTCGGCTCCGCCCACAACCGTGGCGGGAGTCTAACCAACGATTACGGGTATCGCACTGAGGAGAGAGCGGTCTCTCGGACGATATGAGCACACCACTTCCAGCCGTTCGGGCAGAGATCCATTGCGCAGAGTCTCGACGGCCCATCGTCTGAGTCGAGAATCAGGCAGGCACGGCCACTCAGGTAAAGTTCGGGCGCATCGACGCTGCCCTCGAGGACGTGACGCGCGCGATCGAGCGTTCGCGCGACGCGGCTGCTGGATATGCAGCAGTCCGAAGGCTACTGGTGAGGGGAGCTGGAAGGCGACTCGATGCTGGAAGCCGATTACATCTTCCTGCATGTGCTGCTGGGCACCGGCGATCAGGGAAAGATGGAGCGGGCGCTGAACGAGATCATGCGTTACCGCAACGACGACGGCAGCTGGTCGCTCTATCCAGGAGGACCGGGGAACATCAGCTTGTCGGTGAAGTGCTACTTCGCGAACAAGCTGATGGGCGTTTCCGCCGAGGAGCCGCATATGGCCCAGACGCGGGAATGGGTTCTGGCGCACGGCGGCGTGGTGGCCTGCAACACCTTCACGAAGATTTATCTCTGCGCGCTCGGGCAGTACGAATACAACTCCGTGCCGGCGATTCCGCCGGAGATCGTGCTGTTTCCGAAGTGGTTCTACTTCAATATTTACGAAATCTCTTCCTGGTCGCGCGGCATTCTGGTTCCGCTCTCGATTGCCTACGCCAAGAAGCCTTACAAGAAAATTCCGCACGAGCACGGGATCAGCGAGTTGTTCGTTGGAGGCAGGGAGAACGCCGACCTGAGCCTGCGCTGGAATCGGGAGCACGTCGTCAGCTGGCGGAATTTCTTCATCTTCCTCGATCGCGTGACCCACTGGTTCGAGCGCATCCATATCCGGCCGCTGCGTTCGATTGCTCTGAAGAAGGCGCAGAAGTGGATGCTGGAGCGGCTGGAGATGTCCGATGGTCTGGGCGCCATTTATCCGGCGATCCTGAACTCGATCATCGCGCTGCGCTGCCTGGGGTATTCGCTGGACGATCCGCAGGTGATCCGGGCGATGGACGAGTTCGAGAAGCTGGGGATCGACGCGACGAACGGCACGAAAGACTACCCGGTGCCGACCTTCCGCATGCAGCCCTGCATGTCGCCTGTGTGGGATACGGCGCAGGCGGTCTATGCGCTGGGTGAAGCGGGCCTCGACCGCAAAGATCCGCGGCTGCTGAAGGCAGCGGACTGGATGCTGTCGAAAGAAGTGCGGCACAAGGGCGACTGGGCGGTGAAGAATCGGCGGGCCGCGCCGGGCGGATGGTACTTCGAGTACAACAATGAGTTCTACCCGGATGTCGATGACACGGCGCAGGTTCTGCTTGCGATGAATAAGGTCGACAATCCGCGCGAACGCTATCAATATGACGTGTGCCAGCGCGCCATCGAGTGGGTCTTCTCGATGCAGTGCCGGAACGGCGGATGGGGAAGCTTCGACAAAGACAACACGAAGATGATCTTCCAGCACATCCCCTTCGCGGATCACAACGCCATGCTCGATCCGCCGACCGTGGACATCACGGGGCGGATTCTGGAGATGCTGGCGACGTACGGTTACACGCGCAAGGACCGGCGCGTGGAGAAGGCGATTAAGTTCATCTTCCAGGAACAGGAATCCGATGGAAGCTGGTTCGGACGCTGGGGCGTGAATTATCTCTACGGAACGTTTCTGGTGTTGCGGGGCCTGGAAGCGATGGGGATCTGGAACCACGAGCCGGAGATCCAGCAGGCCGCGGAGTGGATTCGCATGGTGCAGAACGCCGATGGTGGCTGGGGCGAGAGCTGCCACAGCTACGACGATCCAACCACACGCGGCGTGGGCGTGAGCACACCTTCGCAGACAGCGTGGGGGGTTCTTGGGCTTGCTGGCCGCCGGCGATACGCGGAGCGACTCGGTGGCGAAGGGCATCAAATGGCTATTGGCCCGGCAGCAGGCCGATGGCTCGTGGGATGAGAGCACCGGCGAGGGCAAGACCCGCCAGGCCATTTACACGGGCACCGGTTTTCCGCGGGTGTTCTATCTGGCTTACCCGTTGTACCGCGACTATTTTGCGCTGCTGGCGCTGACGAATTATAAGCGGACGATGCAGAAGGCTGATTAGCAATCCAGCCAAAAGCCCGAAACGTAGTTCGATCGAACGATTTTGAGTTGGATACGAAGAGAGGATCTGAATGGCGGTACCTGTATCGCAGGCATGGACGGTTGCAACCTACGTCCTCGGACAGAAGCTGAAGGGCCGGAAGAAATTCCCGCTGGTGACCATGCTGGAGCCGCTGTTCCGCTGTAACCTGGCGTGCGCCGGCTGCGGCAAGATTCAGTACCCACCGCACATCCTGAAGCAGGAACTGACGCCGGAGGAGTGCTTCCGCGCGATCGATGAGTCGGGCACGCCGATGGTCTCCATCCCAGGCGGCGAGCCGTTGCTGCATCCGCAGATCGACAAGATTGTCGAGGGTCTGGTCGCGCGCAAAAAGTACGTTTATCTCTGCACGAACGCGCTGCTTCTGAAAGAAAAACTTCACCTCTTCAAGCCCAGCAAGTATCTGTCGTTCTCGGTGCATCTTGACGGCCAGCGCGAGCACCACGACTTCTCCGTCTGCCGCGAGGGCGGGTATGACATCGCCATGGAGGGCATCAAGGCCGCCGTGGCAGCCGGGTTCCGCGTCACGACGAATACCACGCTGTTCGACGGCGCCGATCCCAACTCGGTGCGCGGGCACTTCGACGACCTCATGACCGTCGGCGTAGAAGCGATGATGGTGGCGCCGGGCTACACCTATGAGAAGGCGCCGGATCAGAAGCATTTCCTGGGGCGCGCGCGGTCGCGGCGGCTGTTCCGGGCGATTCTATCGAACCGGAAGAAGACGCTGGAAGTTCAACGCGAACTATCTCTACCTTGAATTCATCATGGGGAAGCGGGACTTTAAGTGCACGCCGTGGGCGATGCCGACGTTCAGCATCTTCGGCTGGCAAAAGCCGTGCTACCTGCTGCAGGACGGCTACGCCGACACCTTCCAGGAGCTGATCGAGTCGACGAACTGGGAGAACTACGGGACGGAGAGCGGCAATCCGAAATGCGCGAACTGCATGGTGCACTCGGGCTACGAGGGCACCGCGGTCAACTACACGTTCGGGTCGCTCAAGGGATTGTGGCAGACGGCGAAGGCGATGATGAATCGCTACGAGGACAAGGGCGCGCTGGATTTGCTGAATGAGCCGGTGAAGCCGGCGCACAGTTTTAATCCGCTGGTTCAGCTCGAAACAAAGGTGCGCGTCGAAGAGGGAACTCGCGTATGACAGGAAGAGCAGCAGCCATGGATCCGAACTCCGTCGAGGTGATGGAGGGGCGCGAGCGCGAGCAACTCGAAGGCTCGATTCCTTCTCTGGCAAACGATACCGAGATCCGGCAGGCGCTGGAGAAAGCGTTCGACTACCGCGGCGACGTGACCCTGACGCTGAAGAATGGCGACGTCGTGCACGGATACGTCTTCGATCGGCGCGCGGGCACAACGCTGGAGGATTCGGCGGTGCGCGTGATGCCGTCGGATCAGCGAACGAAGCTGACGATTCCGTATTCGGACATTGCCGCGCTCGCGTTTACCGGCCGCGACAACGCGGCAGGGAAGACCTTCGAAGCCTGGGTGAAGAAGTACTGGGAAAAGAAGGCCGTCGGCGAGAAAAATATCGGCATCGAGGCGGAGCAGCTGTAAGGTCTGGGCGTCCTGGCGCCCGCGTCGGCAGCGCTCACTGGCATGATGCTTCCCGGATTCGCCGATCTGTAGAAATAACTTCGTCTAATTCGCCGTTTTTGCGTCTAAAGACGCGGGCCTCATCCCCCTTTCGGAGACTCTTGTTTGCGCATCCGCAATTTTTCTGGAGTGGCGCTTGTGCTTTGCGCTGCCTGCTCCTTTTCTCAGGATCGAACTCCTGCACCGCCAGCCGATAATACGGCAGCCGGTGCATCGGCCGCGATCGAGCAGAACTCGTCCGCGCCACAATCCTCCAGTAGCTCGCAGTTGCCGAGCGCTCCCCAGCCGGCCAACTCGCCGAATGCGGTCGCGCCGCAGGGGAAGCAGCAGACGAAGCGCATTCTGGGCGTGATGCCGAATTTTCGCGCCGTGAGTCAGGGCACCATCCCTCCGCCTCCGACTCCGAAGCGAGCGTTTGTGATTGCAACGGAGAACAGCTTCGACTATTCGGCGTTTGTCTTTGTCGGCATCACATCGATGCTGGCGGAAGGGTCCAATGCGCATGCGGACCTCGGCAAGGGCGTGAAGGGATACTGGGGCTACTACTGGCGGGGCTATCTGGACAAGACCGACGGCAACTACCTGGTGATCTTTGCCCTGCCCAGCCTGCTGCACGAGGACGAGCGCTACTTTACCAAAGGCGAGGGCAGCATTCTGGGACGCGGCGTCTATGCGGCTTCGCGAGTGCTGATCACGCCCGACTATCACGGGCACAACACCGCAAACATCGCGGAGCTTGGAGGACGTGCCATCGCGCAGGCGGTATCGTTGACCTACTATCCATCTCCGGATCGCAAATTCGAGGACGTAGCGGAACGATATGGTTACGCTGTGGGACGCGATGCGCTGACGGCGACCTTCCGCGAATTCTGGCCGGACATTGCAGCCCACGTGATCCCGCATCATCGGAAAAGGGAACTGACGCCGCAAGGGCGAAGCTCAGCGCCATCGCAGTAACAATCGCGTCCCCGGAAGTAATTCCAGCGCGGGTTCCGAGCGGGGCTCGGACGGGCCTGTGTGAACCCCTGAGCGGCGGACGCGTGTGTGGGCAGAAGGCGGCTCCCCGCCAGGGTGGGCCGCGCCCAATGTTTATCTTTACTTCGAAAACGCGTCCGTGCTACGTTTCCTACCATTCCCCCAGCCCAAATCGAAGTGGAGAATTCCAGGTGTACTGCGTTCAATGTGGGTCTTCGGTCCCATCGGGAAATAAGTTTTGCGTGAACTGCGGCGCCGTGTCGCAGCCGGCTGCAACGGCCGCTCCGGTTGCTGAGCCCGCGATTGCCGTAGCCGTCCCCACCGCTGCGAGCCTTCCTCAGCCTGTGGTTCAGCAGCCCATCTATGTTCCGCCGCCCGGCCAGGCAGTGTATGTGCAGCCCAATGGACAGCCCGTCTACTACGTCGCTGCTCCCGCACAGGCGCACGCCGGGCACCAAATCAACGTGCTGCACGGCCTGCAGGCGAGGCTCCAGAGCCTGGCATCGACCGAGAGCCTCGAAGGTTTCAGCCTGAAGCAGATGTTCTCAGAAACCTTCAGGAAGCACAGCGAAGATGAGATTGAAGATTACCTGCTGGTGGGCACAAGCAAGACAACACCGCCCATCGACGTCGTCCAGACCGGGTGGCCGAAGCCGTGGCTGTTCTTTCGGGTGCTCGCGGTTCTCGCTGTGACGTATACGGTGTTCACGGTCACGCTGCTGCATTTGCCCGACGCGGGCAATCTGATTCCGGCCGTGATGTTCGTGGGAGCCTTCGCGGTTCCGCTTGCCTGCATGGCTTTCTTTTTCGAGATGAACAGCCCGCGCAATGTCTCGGTGCACAGGATTATCACACTGTTCCTGTATGGAGCGGTGGTGTCGTTGATCTTCGCGCTGATCGGTTACGAGATGCCGATTTTGGGGTCGATGGGCGCGATGACCGCTGGAATCGTGGAAGAAGTCGCCAAGCTGCTGACCGTGGTCATCGTGATCCGCGGCGTGAAGTACAAGTACATTCTCAATGGCCTGCTGTTCGGAGCCACCGTCGGCGCGGGCTTCGCGGCTTTTGAGACCGCGGGCTACGCACTCAACAAGGGCCTGCTCGCCGGCCATGACCTGAGTTCGGGCGTTGTCGCCATGCTGCAGGTGCTGTCGATTCGCGCCTTCCTCACGCCGTGGGGACACGTGGCGTGGACAGCGATCGCAGCGGGGGCGCTGTGGCGCGTCAAGGGGGCTCGGCCGTTCAAGCCGGGCATGTTCCTCGACACTCGTTTTCTGAAAGCGTTTATGATCCCGGTGGTTCTGCACACGTTGTGGGACTGCCCATGGCAGCTGCCCTTCGAGGGCAACGCGATTATCTCGGCTGTGGTGAGCTGGTACGTCGTATTCGGACTGGTGCAGCAGGGGCTGCGCCAGGTGAAAGAAGAGCAAAAGGTGCATCTGCAGCAGACGCTGCAACGGGTCGAGACGTCGATGCAGCCGGCGGGCTCGGTTGCAGTTTCATAAACACGTTGGCAGGCGCTCCCAGGCAATCCCAGAGGAGAAGATTCGGACATGGCATTCTGCAGCAATTGCGGTCATCCACTCACCGGCAACGAGAAATTCTGTGCGGAGTGCGGAGCCGATACGGCGACGAAGACGGCCAATGCGGCGGCAGCGAATGTCGCGCCGGTTCCGGCTCCCGCCGCGATTCCCATGGCGCAGCCGATCGCCAGCACGCCGTATCCTGGCGTACCGGTTGTGGTCGGTGTGCCGCCTCCGGTGCAGCCCGCTCAGCAGAAGAAGGGGATGATGAGCACCGTGGTGGTCATCATTCTGGTAGCGGGCATTGGCTATTACTTCTACAGCAAGTCGCATACTCCCGCCGCGACTCCGGCACCGGCTCCGGCGCCCACCGCCCAGAATCCGCCAGCCAGCGGAAGCGGTAGCGGGGGCAGCGGAAACGCGGCTCTGGTGACCCAGCAGACATTTGACGCGCACTGGCAGGATCAGAGCGGGATGCTGGTCCTGACGACCGCGACGTGGGCCAACAATTCGACGACGAACATCACTTCCGCGACGCTGCAGTGCCGCCAGTACAACGCCGCGGGCACTGATCTATCTGAGTACCGAGTGACGCTCAACGGACCGACCAACGCCAAAGCCAGCAGCACCTTCAGCAATGTCGGCCTGGGGGCGACGGCGACCGGGATGGCCAAAGTGGATTGCTCGATCATCCACGTGAAGCCATAGGGCAGGTCAGGATTTTGTCGCTGCGCCCTGTGGCTCGCTAGTTGTGCAGCAGGTTCATCAGGCTGCCGCCGGCGAACGGCTCCAGCGTAAACGTCAGAGCGAAGAGCACGAGCCCGGCAACGGCAAGCCAGCCACGCCATTTCGTCAGAGGCGGAGCTTCAGACACCGGCGGGTGCTTCTGGCTCGGCAGCAGGAAGCATCCCCACACCAGCCAGCCTACCCAGAACATCGTCCCCGCGAAAAACAGAAGGAACACGATGGTGTTCGTGGCCCAGCGATGCGCTCGGGGCGAAACTGCGTAGAGGATGTGCCCGCCGTCAAGCTGTCCCGCGGGCATCAGATTGACTGACGTGATGAAGAGGCCGATCCACGCTGCCACCAGGACAGGATGCGGATTGAACGACGCGTCGAGTGGCGGCAGGGAAGGATGGAACCAGCGGACGATGCCGTGGACCATCGACAAGGCGAAAGGCACGCTCACGCTGATGCTGGCGGTGGACTGAAATCCGGGAGCAGCCATCGGCTGCGACAGCAACAAGCCGCTGATCAAAGCGGGGATGGCCACGACCATGCCGGCCAGAGGCCCGGCCACGCCGATGTCGAGCAGCGCGGTGCGGGAGGGAACTCGCGAACGCAGCCGGATGAATGCGCCGAAGGTTCCGATGAGCGTGGGGGCAGGCAGCACCCAGGGCAGAGAAGAGCTGACGCGGTGGGCGCGGCAGGCGATGTAGTGGCCGATCTCGTGGGCGGAGAGGATGCCGAGCAGCGTCAGAGCAAAGGACCATCCCCCGGAGAGGCGATCGGGATGCCGGACGATCCAGGCAAACGGAAAGAATCCCGCGTTCACCGCGAACGGCGGCGCGCCTCGATGGAAGTTGTACATGAGGACCGCGCCGGTGCTGAGCGTGGTGAAGATGCTGAGAGCCAGCAGGCACAGAGCAACTCCGGCTCCTTCCCACTGCGAAGGGCGATGAACCGGGAACGTCGCGAGCGGAGCGCTCGGGGGGAGCGGCGGGCGGGGAACCTGGATGGCGGGCTGACCCATGCGCGGCGGTCCTGGCGGAAGGTAACACCAGACGCCATTAGTGTACCGAGACAGCGGCGTGACGACAGTACTTTATTGGCCGTCCTTGCCGTCGAGGAGATGGAGTTCCTTGCCGGGCTTGAAACGAACCGCCTTACCGGGCGCGATGCTGACTTCGGCGCCGGTACGGGGATTGCGGCCGATGCCGGTTTTGCGAGGACGGACATTGAAAACCCCGAAGCCGCGCAGCTCAATCCGCTGGCCATCGGCCAGGGCGCGCTTCAGGGTTTCGAAGACCGTATCGACCGCAGCCTCGGCCTTGTTGCGCTGCAGGCCGGTGCGTTCAATCACCTGGTGAATGATGTCCTGTTTTATCAAGGTTTTCCCCCGTCAGGCGAAGTGTCCGTCTCAAGGCTGATCGTAGAAACCTTTGCCGGCATTGTCAACGTGGCGGACCTCCCGTAAGATGCAATTTTTACCCCTATTTGCGGGGTTCAACCTCTGGCCGGGCTGATTTGGACCGGCTGAACCAGATCGAAGCAGCCGAGGAAGGGCCGTCCGGAGCCAGGACGGCAGGGAGGGACATGGCAATCAAGAGCGATCGCTGGATCCGGGAGCAGGCCATCAAGGGCATGATCGAGCCATTCAGCGAGAAGCAGGTGCGGGAGGGGGTCGTGTCGTACGGGCTCTCTTCCTATGGATACGATCTGCGGGTTTCCGACGAATTTCGGATCTTCACCAACGTCAACAGCGCGGTCGTCGATCCAAAGCACTTCGACGAGCGATCCTTCGTAACGGTACAGTCGGAATCCGTACTGGTACCTCCGAACAGCTTCGCTTTGGCACGTTCGGTAGAATATTTTCGGATTCCGCGTGATGTTCTGACCATTTGCGTGGGAAAATCCACATACGCACGCTGCGGAATCATCGTGAATGTCACGCCCTTCGAGCCGGAATGGGAAGGTTTCGTGACCCTTGAGATCTCCAACACCACGCCGCTGCCCGCGCGCGTTTACGCGAACGAAGGTTTGTGCCAGATTCTGTTCTTCCAGTCCGACGAGCCGTGTGAGATCAGCTACGCCGACCGGAAAGGGAAGTATCAAAAGCAGCAGGGTATCGTCCTTCCCAAATTGTAGGAGCTATGGAAATTAGCAGTCAGACAACGCGCAACCTGAAAGTTGGGTTACTGGATTTCGAGCCGCTTCGTATCGCAGGCTTGCGCGAGATCTTTGCCGAGCAGCCGGGTTTTCAGGTGATCGCGGCCGACTGGGCGATGGCGTTTCGGGACCCGTCGCTCGATCTTGTGGTGGTGGTTCTGCGGGACCAGGCATTTTCGCTGGCCCTGCTGGCAAGGTTGCGGTCCCGGCATCCTGGTCTCAAGGTGCTGGTGATCGGCTCGGGTTCTGACCCGGAGAGGATTCTTGAGGCCATCACCGCGGGCGCCAAGGGGTGGCTCGAGGAGACCGCGAGTCCGGAACAGGTGATGTGTGCCGCATGCGCGATTCTCGATGGGTCGATCTGGGCGCCGAGGCATGTGCTGTCAACCTTCGTCGACCGCGCGCTCGAGGGATCGTCCGCCAGGCGCAAGCGTTCGACCCCGCGTTTCACCGAGCGCGAAGAAGAAGTGCTGCAGCAGCTGGTGCTGGCGCGGTCCAATCGTGAGATTGCGCAGGCGTTGAGCATCCGCGAACAGACGGTCAAGTCCTACGTGGCGCGGCTGATGCGCAAGGTGGGAGTGGGGAACCGGATCGCGCTGTCGGTTCAGGCGGCCAGCGGAGCCTGGGGCGAGAAGAGGTAGTCCTCGGCTCGTTCTCGGGTTTAGTTAACAGAATATCTGTTATCAGACATAAGCCACTCAAGCAGCTGCTCCGCCTCCCGCTTGCTCTACGAACCCGTTGGTCCGGCTCGGGCGCTTCTGATCAAACGCGATGCGGCTTAAAATCGCCGCCTCAACCTCCCCGACCGGCCCGGGCGGAATGACCGTGATTCTCCCCACCAGTTCGCTCAACGTCAGGTACGACTCGCGGCTACGGTAGAGAAAGTCGAGCGGATATTCCGGCTTGCGGCTGCGAGCCTGGATCGGATCGGCGTCGAGGATCAGGCTGACATCGGGCCGCGGGACAATGCGGGCAATCAGCCGCACGTACATCCGGGTGATCCAATTGTGCAGCGTCAGGTTCGCGAGCTCGTCCCAGGCGTAGCGATCGCAGATGAGGAAATCGCCGGAACGGAGCGCGCGGCGAACGGCCAGGCGAAGCGAGACCGCATCGGCGAAGTAGAGTCCCCACCGGATCATGGTCATCGTGCGGGAGCGGACATTCTTGTCGCGGCGGTTGATCGGCTTCTCGGGTGTGCCCACGCCTTTGTCGCCCCGGAACAGTCTGTGCCCGGCGCTTTCACGCATGCTTTTAAGGCACGCCACGTCGTCCCAGAATGTGAGGACGTGAACGCGGAGCCCAGCGCCCTCCAGCCGGTTGCGCAACGCCTCGATCTGGGTGCTTTTGCCGGCGCCGTCAATCCCGGAAAAGCTGACGAACCTGGTGCGGTCTGAGCCCATGATTCCTCCTGAAAAGCCAGTTCCCTGCTCGTCTTCTCATGCTTGTCTTGTCACGGACGGCTGGGGCTTGCGCTCGATAATCCGACGACCGTGCCGATGGCCACGGCCGCGCCAACCAGCAGACTTACGCGAATCAGCAGCGTGTGGCTGCGCTTCTGCTTCGCCGGGGCAATGGCCGCGCCTGCCGGCCGTGTCGCGGCCACGCCGCCCGCGGGTTGTGCCGGCGCCACAGCTGTGCCCATGGGCTGCGACGGATTGCCTTGTTGCTGTGGTGGCGTTGTCTGCGTGTTAGCGGGTTGCTGTTGCTGCGTTGCCTGACTGTTAGCGGGTTGCTGTTGCTGCGCTGGCCGGATCGTTTTGCGGTACCGGACTATCCGGCAGAGACGCTACCTCTGCAGCGTTCTGCGCGGGCGGGGCGGGCGCAGGCGCAGTGGTTTGCGGCTGCGGCGCGTCGGGAACTTCCTGCGCCGATGCCACAGCCGAAAGCGGCACTGCGAGCAGCACCGCCAGCAGAGCCGCGATGCAATGGTGCAAGGCCACGTTGCTGTCTTCATATCTTTCTCCCGTTCCGGACTTTCTACTTCGCGTGCGCACACTAGGCAGCACGCTCGGAGCGGCGGTCCTTTCCCGAAGATCGCTCTTCCCCGAGGCAGCGGAAGCTGGTGAAAGCTGTTCACGGCTTCCTCGGTTGAATCGAAGGTCTCGAAGAGGCGCGCGACTCCGGTGCTGACCAGCCGAATGGCTGCCGCGGCCGGAATCCCTGCGAGCTTCACGTCTCCATTCCGCTTCATGGCTTCTTCCAGACAATGCAGCAGCAGATGAATCGTGGAGACGTCGCACTCGCGAAGCCTCGAGCAATCCAGAACAAGGCGCGGGCGGCTGGTATTCATGATCCCCGCGATGTCGTGGAGAAACGCTACCTTCTGCTGCACGCTCAAGAACGTCCGGCACCCGTCTGACGGCCACCGGCCGCATTCCTGTCGGTATTTCTGTCAATTTCCTACCCTCCTTCGTGGGTGGGCCCTAAAAAACCTATCCGGTGGTCTCCATGAGGCGCGCCAGCTCTGCCTCCGGATCGTGAATCAGATGCGTCAGCACGTTCTTCGCATAGCGCGTCAAGGTAACAAGATTGGTGTTGTACCAGCAGCATTCGCTCATCCGCGGAGACAGCCCGCAAAGGAAGCGCAGCCGCTCGACATCGGTGGGTGCGGAGAGGACTGCCGCCATCAGCCGATGATTGCCGTCCAGCACCGTGACCGGTTCCTGCTCGTTCACCCCGATCAGAACAATCACGCCCATCTCTGCATCGCCGCGAAGAGATCCGATTGGCGATGGCGTCAAGTTTGCCGCGCAGCATGGGCTCCGCTTCCGTCGATTCCCTGCCGCATCCGCTGCGCCACCGCGGTGACCGAGAAGTCTCCCTGGGCAAGCTTCCGCCAGTGCGCGCGGGGAAAACATCGCACCGAATCCAGTTCGCCGCGCCGCAGTTCCACCTCGTACCACTCGTGTGTCGGTGGGCAATTCCTTCCACAGCGCCAGGTGCCGAATGAAGAGGAGCGCCTTTCGCTTCGTGTTCTCGACCGGGTCCTCGAGGTTCGGAGTCATCACCAGATCGCGCAGCACCTGGTGGTACTCGTGAAACGCAGGACTGTTGAAGTCGTTCTTCAGAAACTCCGCAATCACCGTCTTCCTGCGTCACCGGCCGCAGAATCCGGATCGGGCCTGTTTGAGCTACGTTCTCGACTGCGCCCTTGTCGGTAAGGGTTGCGAAGATGAAGAGTCCGGCGACAAGCAGGAATAAAGCGATCATCAGGATCAGCTGAACCAGGATGACCTCGAGCAGCGAACCGTGGAAAAGACAGATGCCGGCGATGACCACCACACTGGAAGCCAGCGGAATCCAGCTGATGCGCGCGATTCGGTGAGCCATCTCATAGGTGATGACGACCACGCTGAGGCAATAGATCGTGGACGTAACCGCGTACAGCGCCAGCAGCTGCGGCAGACCATAGGGTCCGCTCAGCTGAAAGCCGCTGCCGAAGAACCGGGTCCACAGCCACGCTGGAGTGACGTACAGGGCCAGGGCGAGACCACCGCCAATCCCCAGCACGAGCAGACAGGGAGTGGCAATGACCCTGAATCCGCGGCGCTCCTCGCGGCTGGTGCCGGCCACGATCGGAAACATCGTGTTGACAACGGCGAACGATAAAACGTAGATCACGCGTCCCACCAGGGCCACGGCGGCGTAAAGGCCGGCATCGGTGGGCAGAAAAAAATGCTTGACCAGAATGATGTCGCAGTTGTTGACCAGCACCTGGCCGGAGAAGAACACCAGCGCCTGGCCAATTTCACGAAGGCCGTCGTGCAACAGCACCGGGTTCGCGATCCGCGGAACGCGCTTCCAGGGCATCGCCTCGAGGTACGCGGCAGCAACTCCGCCTGCATTGGCAGCGATCACCCCGTCACGCCGAAGCCGAGCTGCATCAGCAAGAGCGATCCACCCAGGCGGACGACACCCTCGACCACCACATTGATGGCCAGCGCGGGGAACCTGCAGACTCCCTGGATGTAGCCGCGCTGGATGCCCAGGGGAACGTAGAACGCGGCCCCGACCGCGACCCAGGTGACGAGCAGCGGCGTGGGCAGATGGAGGTAGACTGCGATGGGCATCTGGTAAAAGAAGAAGACGGCCGCAGCGAAAAGGCCGCAGGCCCATGCGCCGCGATGCAGGCCGCGGTACACGGCGCGCTGCTTTTCTTCCGTGTCCTGCCGCGCGACGAGTTTTGCGGAGACAATCTGAAACGAGAGGGTTCCCGCCGAAATCAGGATCAGCAGCGTGTAGACGGCGGTTGCGTGTCCGTATCCGGTGGGCCCGAGGAATCTGGCAACGGCGATGTTGTAGGCAAAGTTGGTTGCGGTCGCAATTCCCGAACCAAGAAGCAGAATGAAACTGCCAGACAGGATGCGCGCGTGCGGCGGTCTTGCGTGATTCCAGGGGGCCGTTGTCCACAATCTGGGGCTCCGGTGTTGCGATGGGACGCCTCGCATCAATGAATGCTCGTGGGGACCGCACACAACAGGCGGAACCCGCCCATTTTGTGCTGCCTCATGAGACTGAGCACTTGGATGCGCCCCTCTCCCTGCTGGCTGCTCTCGCGGCGCCGGGCACAACACTTTGTGGGACAACCAGTCGCGCCTGAACGGCGTCTTATTCATTTCCACTGAATGATACGCACGTATACCGCACTCCTTGCTCTTCTTCTCTTCATGCACGGATGTTCCGAGCCGGCGCCGCGAAAAGCGGCTCAGCTGAAGGCGGGCATCCCCGGAATTTCGCCTCGCATTCTGGCCGTCTATGAGCCGTGGTTTGGGCATCCCGCCCACATCTCGGTCGGCTACTCATCGCACGACCCGAATGAGCTGCGCAAGCAGGTCCGTGCAGCGAAGAAGATGGGGATCTACGCCTTTGTCGTCGACTGGTACGGCGACCGCGATCCCTTCAACGCCCGCACCTACGATTTGCTGCAGCCGATCGCGGCCGAGGAACACTTCCACATCGCGATGATGTACGACGAAACCGATCATGTGGATGGCGCCACCGACGAGACCCTGGCCGACTTCATCAATTTTCGCGATACCTATCTGGCCGCAAACGCGCCGGGGCGTGACGCCTACCTCACCGACAATGGCCGCCCGATGATCTTTATTTTTCCCAAGGGCGGGCACACGGACTGGAATCGCATCCACGAAGAGGTCGAGCAAGTGGAATCCGGTTCCGCTGCTGATCTACGAGAACATTCCCGGACCCAATGCCGCGGCGTTTGACGGCTTCTACGCATGGGTGCAGCCGGGCAGCAAAGGCTATGCCCCGGACGGCAGCAACTGGGGCGACGGATTACCTGTCGCAGTTCTACTCCACCATGGTCTCGAAATTTCCCGACAAGATCGCAGTGGGCGGCGCGTGGGCTCAGTTCGACGACAGCAAGGCCTCATGGGGCCAGAATCGCCACATCTCAGCGCGCTGCGGCCAGACGTTCAGCGACACCTTTAGCTTCTGGCGCCGCTACTATCCGGCCAATCAGCCGCTGCCCTATCTCATGATTGAAACCTGGAATGACTACGAGGAGGGGACCGCCGTCGAGCCTGGGATCCCCACCTGCAAAGCGGGAGCGCAAGAGGCGCGCTGACCGCTTAGGCGATGCGCAGAATTCTGGCCGGCTTTTCTTCTTCCTCGTACTCGGGTTGATTCTCCAGGGCGCCCGCCACAGACGGATAGTGGACCTTGTTGATGATCGACAGCGGCCGCTGGCGAACTTCGTCGTACACCCGGCCGACGTATTCTCCAAGGACTCCCATACCCAGCAGCAGCGCGCCACCGACCAGGAACACGGCCGAAGCCAAGCCCCAGCCCACCGAAGTCAGCGGCGCGCTGGCAATCAGGCTGATGAGCGCGGCCAGCGCCGCAATGCACGCAGGACGCCGCCGACAGCACGAAGCACAGCCGCAGAGGCTTATAGCTGAAGCTGGTGATCGCATCCATCGCGTACTTGATGCGGCTGATGAACGACAGCTTGCCTTCCCCCGCGGCGCGATCCTGGCGATCATAGTAAACGATCGCGTCTGGATAGCCGACCCAGGCGCGCAGACCCGGCAAATAGCGGTTTCTTTCCCGCATGGCATTGATGGAGTCGACGGTCTGACGATCCATCAGGCCGAAGATGCCGGCGTTCAGCGGAATCGGAAAATCGGACAGCGCGCCAAGAACTTTGTAGAAGAGCGGAAAGAGCACGGCGAGAACTTTGCGGCTCTCCTGGCGGCTCCGGCGTACCGCAACCACCACCTGCGCGCCACCATGCCAGGCTTCGACCAGCTCCGGAATGCACTTCCGGAGGATCCTGAAAATCGCCATCCATCAGCACGACAGCATCGCCGCGCGCGGTCTGCAATCCGGCCGAGATGGCACCCATGTGGCCCCAGTTGCGCGAGAGATCGACCACCACCACATGGGAATCGAATTCCTGCAAACCATGCAGCAGCTGCCAGCGAGGAGTCCTTTGAACCGTCGTTCACATAAACCGCTTCCCATTCCTCACCAATGTCCTGCAAAGCGTCAGAAACTGCCTGATGGAAGAGATTGATATTCTCTTCCTCGTTGTAAATCGGTACGACGACCGAAATCATTTACGTCCTCCTGGGGGTTTTGTCGCAGGCCGACCGGACGTTCGGAGCGGCCCGAAGATTCGCTTGCCTGTGTCGTGCGGTCTTTCGGTCTTGCTGGTCGTGCTCGCAGCAGATACACTACAGCGGTTCCGACTGGAGAATGCGTACTTTCCACTGCACTTCCGTCGGCGTCAGCACGGCTACATAACGGGCGTGTACCGGCTGAACGGCTACAACCTTGCCATGATCGAGAAGCTGCTCATCGTATTCGATGTCGTCTACCAGCTGAATGGATAGCCCCTCGGGTGAGTAAAAAATAATTTTTATGTCGTGGGTGCGGTCCTGGTAATGGACGTGCACCCCGAGCTTCGTCTGTTCGGCGATCGTCGCCGCCAGCTTCTCCCTTGCCTCACCGACAAAGTCCTGATTCAGCAAGTCCGGGCGGTTCTGGTCCATCGCCGCCGCCATCCCCTGCCACGCCTGCAGATAGTCGTGTACCACCGCGGATTCTGTCTGCTTCGCCAGCGGCCGCGGACCCTTCAGATTCGTCGGTTCCAGCTGCACGGACGGCTGATCGGCGGCCAGCGCGCCGGATGCCGCCAGAATTGTGCCCAGCACCAGGAGGCGGCGGATCATTCCTGACCCTCCCAGCGAATTTCGTTGCCCATCACGATGCCCGTCGCCACAGACAGCCGCGCGCCCATGTGCGCAGGCACTTCGGCCTGAGCGATATCTCGCTTCAGCGGCACGTCGACCGTCGTCTGACCCCCGTCCCAGGTTTCAGTAAAGGTCACAATCGTTCCGTCGCTGACAGCATTGCCGCCGCAGTCGTGCAGCGGGTCCGTCACGAGATTGAGTTTGTCTCCGACTTTATGCGCGCTCATTTTCAAACCACAGGGCTCGCCGGGAACCTGCTCAATCACACGCGTTGCGGCGACGTTGCCGGCCTGAGCCATGAACTTCGCATTCCCTTCTTTCGTTGCGGAGTTCATGCCGGTCCACGCCGCTCCCTGATTGGTCGTCACGGTTCGTGTCTGAGTCGGCGCCGACGCGACCGAAAGCTCGAAGTTCACCGGAACCGGGCTGGTGATTAAGTTGCGATAGGAATCGAACACGTAAACCGCGCCCGTGATGCCGTTCTGCAGATCCACAGGAAGACGCGAAGGCCTGGCCAGAAAACTGATTGACGCTGGCTCTTTCGCGGGCACCACATCGAATTGCGCCGTCTGCGAGGAGGAATCGTTGGACAGCACCGCAACATAATGGCCGGCATCGTCCAGATCCGCCGCCCCAATAGCGATGGGCTGGCCAAGCTGCACGTCGCGCTTCAAAACTCCATCCGGCCCGGCAATATAGAGAGTCGCGTTGCCGCTGCCCGCCGCGGGGATCGAGAACGCAGTTCCCGCGACCACCGTCTTTGGAACATCCAGAGACGCGTCCTGTGCCAGTGCCGGCAGAGCCGTCGCAGAGAGAAAACAGGCGAAGATGCAGGCTATGCGGCTCATTGGAATGCTGCGTTGCTGTAGGTGGCGACGACGGCCCGCTCGCTGCTGACCTTTTTCGCGAGGTCCTCAGGAACGGGAATACTAAACGGCACGGGAATTTGCGGCTGCAGCGCGCGATCGATGTACTGATCGCCCACCCATACCAGTTGGCCGCTCTGATCGTAGAAAGTCGCGAGAACGTGCGCAATATTCACGATCTGACCACTCTGGTTCGACAGGTCCCCGCTGAAGACCGAATACGGAGCCGGGCTCATTTTCTGGTTCTGAATCTCAACGACCGGATCGGCCGACGCAGCGACCAGGTTCGATGTCGGGTCCATGTGAATGCTGTCCACGTCCGACAATTCCGCATTCGGAAACATGATCAGGAACGGCGTGACCTGCTTGGGCAGCAGCAAGTGCGATATTTTGTCGAAGGCCTCTTCGGTTGCGAGAGTCGAACCATCCTTGCGCAACAGAGATGCCTTCACGGAAACAAAGGCCGGCACCACATCTTCGTTCAGCACTTCGCCCAGCACGGCGACTCCGGCAGCACGCTGCACCGGACGCATGTCCACGATGCGAATGTGCGGCGCCTCCACGTCCTGCGCCCCCCAGTCATCGCCCGGCCCGCGATAGATCACGTCCCAGCGAAGATAGTTCACCGGGATCACCTGCGGCGGCACGCGCTGTTCTTTCACCAGCGGCCAAACCGGAGACCAACCCTCTCCGTTCCGCACCACCTGAATGTCGCGCGTGTCGAGAAAGGTGCCGACGACGGTCGACCAGCGAAGCCTCAGCCGGACCTCCGCTTCATTCCCGGAAGCATGGAGCGGTTGCGCCTCGAAGGTATCGAGCGTTGCGTAGGTGCGCAGTCCCGGATAGCTGCCCCGAATATCGCTGATGAACTGCTGCTGCGTGAATTCGCTCTTGTTATTGAGCATGGAATAGGCGCGGCCCCAGTTCTGCTGGCCGATGGTGTGCGCCAGATCGTCGACTGCGCCCTCCGGCGTTGACGTCGAGTAGGACGTGTTCGGTCCGGTGATTCCGGCGAAAGCAGCCGCAGAAGGAATCGGCCAGATCGTGCCGACGACGATCAGTGCAACCGTCGCAGCTGCAGAAGGAAAGCGAGGAACCTGCCGCCCATCAGCTCACCATCCTTCCCGCGACGTAATCTTCGCGCGCGTCGTCGGAATCCACGCCCACCAGCTGCCTCTTCTCCCCGGCAGGAATCAGCAGCACGAGGAGAATCGCCAGAAGACTGCTGCCGAACGGCAACGTACCCCACAACATTCCCTGCCATGCGGGAGGCATCTGCGGCGCATTCACCGGCGTCGCCGGCGGGACGCCGTCTTTCGTCCACACGGCAATGGTGCCGTTGTTCAGTTCATCGACATGACGCCAGCCGCCAAACGCCAGCAACGGATCGTAATAGGGATCCTTGACGAACACCCACCTCAGCCCGTAGCGATCCGCATGATCCAGAATCGCGTGCAGGGAGTCGAGTCCGTCTTTGCCAAAATATTTCGCGCTGGTCAGCGCACCGCCGCCGTGCGCCTGTAGCTCCGGCAGCATGCGCCCGGAGTTCCACTCGCCATCGAGGCTTCCCGCATCGGTCAGAATCGCCAGCCGGGATATTTCATTGCCAAAGCCCAGCGTGATGTAGCGGTAATTGTCGTGACCATCGCGATTCAGCCAGTTGGCGACTCCATCGACTCTAAACTCGTCCCCGGATGGCGGATGAAAAGTCGACCACGCCACAGCGAGTCCGCACGTCGCGGCAGCCAGAATGGCCAGGGCTGCAATGGCCTTCACGCGATACCGATCCACCAGCTCCGCTGCCAGCAGTCCCACAAAAGGCAGGGCCAGCAGCGTCGCCCAGTAGCTGAAGCGCTCGAAGGTCAACACCTCGAAGGCGCGGCCAAGCAGCCAGTGTCCCACCGGCGTCGTTCCGCCCAGCCCGACCAGAAACGCCACCCAAAAGCCGATCAGCAGCGGCCGCAGGCGCGGCACCGCAGCGCCGCGCAGAAAAATAAAAGGCAGAGCCAGAATCAGAGCGCCCCACGGAACGATGAAGTAGTTCAAGCCCCATTGCGGGCTCAGGATGTAGTTCGCGCGGCTCGCATGGGGGATGGGGGTCTGGGTGACGGGATAATGAAGCAGGGCGATCCAGAACGGCAGCAGCACAAGGCCAACGGCTGCGCCGACCACGATCGTGATCGCGATGGTGCGCCCGATGATCGCGCCGCTCGGCACGGGTTCGTCGCCGCGCTTGTCAATCAGGGCAAGCGCCAGCACCGGAATGGCGAAAAACATGGAGCCGAACAGCAGCGTCGCGTGATGAGCGGCCGCCGCCGCGGTAAACAGCACGGCCCCCTTCAGGAACGATCGCTTCTTCCCTTCCCGGATCCACTCGAACAGGTACGGCAGCGCGTTCAGATACAAGGGAGCGGCGCAGGTCGTGGACAACTGGCCCGCGTTGTAAATCAGGAAGCTCTCCGATCCGAGGAAAACAGCGGCGAGGGCCGCGAATGAAGCCGCTCGCGGGCTTACCCACAGGGCCGCGAACCGGTAAACGCCCACCACCAGCAGCAGAATCGCGACGAACTGGACGGCCATGTAGGCGAGATTCAGACCCGTGAGCCACGAGACCACCGCCACCCACTGCTGCGGCAAGGGGGGATACGTGGTCTGTGAAAATCCCGCGTACCACTTCGCGTTCCACGGGTTGAACCAGTGGTGAACGTAGTGCGACGCGAAAAAGATATTGAAGTTTGTGTCGTAGGTCTTCAGCGGCAATTGCATGAGCAGCAGCGGCAGATGTACCGCAAACACCGCAAGCAAAAGGAAACTCATGGGTATGGGCCGTGAAGACGGTGCGACAGTCTCGATCTTTTGCAAGGAATCCCTCACGAAGTTGCATTGGATTCGGAAATGAGGGTTTGCGGTTGTCTGATAAACCCTTATTCCACGTTGCGCGGGGGCCAACGTTCATGGCCGTGCGGGCATCTTAGGCGTGTATTCGTGCGACTCACTGGTGACATCTTGATTGCTCGACCTGAACGCCTCCGAACGGCTGTATTTTTCCTTGTCATTTTTTTTCCTGGCGGACACATTTTCGCGCAGACGTACAAAGTGGGATCCGACAACGGCACGAAGACGCAGGCGGCTCCCAGCCAGCCGCAAACCGCGCAGCCGCAATCGTCGGAGCGCCAGCTGGGATGGGGCTCGAATATCGAGAACGCCCGCCTGGCCGGCGCTGCGGAAGCTGCTCTGAAGCGCGGCGACCACCAGCAGGCTGTTGTCTACGCACAGCGCGCAGCCCAATCCGCACCCAACAATCCGCAGCTCTGGTTTCTGCTCGGCTATGCGGCACGCCTTGACTCCAAACCCGGGCTCGCCCTGGATGCCTACAATCACGGGCTGCGCCTGGATCCTTCTTCGGTCCTCGGCCTCTCTGGCCTGGCGCAAACCTACGCCGTGATGGGTCGCAGCAAAGAGGCGCAGGATCTATTGCAGAAAGTGCTTGCCGTCGATCCAAAACAGACCGACGATGCGGTGCTGCTGGGCGATTTGCAAATCCGCTCCGGCGACTATCAGGATGCTGTCACCACACTGGGCCAGGCGGAACGCATGCAGGGGAATGCTCGCGCAGAGCTGCTGCTGGCGATGGCCTACCAGCACATGAACAATCTCGACCTCTCGCGTCATTACCTGGAAATGGCCAAAGCGCGCACGCCCAACAATCCTGAGGTGGAGCGCGCCATGGCCGGCTATTACCGCGAGACCGGCCATTACGACGACGCCATTGCAGCGCTGAAGTCGATCCGTTCGCAGCGGCCCGATGTAAAGGCAGAGCTGGCCTACACCTATCAGCTTGCCGGCAATGAAGAAGAGGCCGCCCGCCTTTACGTTCAGGTGGCCGACGCCGAACCCAAGGACCTGAACCTCCAGCTCTCCGCGGCGCAGGCTGAGGTCGCGGTCGGTTCCATCCACAACGCTGAGCCGTTTCTGCGGCGCGCCGCTTCCATCGAGCCGGACCACTACCGCCTCCACGCGCTGCGCGGAGAGATCGCACGCATTCAGGAAAAAGACGCCGACGCGGTCCGCGAATACCAGGCAGCCCTCGCGCATATTCCCGCGGACCCCGTTGAAGGTCCTCTCTATCCCATCCAGCTCCACATGGACCTGATGGAGCTGTATAAGAACCTGCACGAAAGCGACGCTGCCAAGCAGCAACTGGCGACCGCGCAGACCGCCATCAACGCCCTCGATGAGCACGGCACGGATCGCGCTCCGTTTCTACGCCTGCGCGCCATGATCCGGATGAACACCGGCGATCTGACCGGAGCCCGCACCGACCTGAACGACGCGCTCGCCATCAACGCGACCGATCCCAACAGCCTGCAGCTCGACGGCGATCTCCTGATCAAGATGGGCCATACCGAAGAAGCCATCGCCGTCTACAAGAAGATTCTGGCGATGGATGCGAAGAACCGCTTCGCCCTCACCTCCATCGGCTACGCGTCGCGGGCAGCAGGCCGGGATCAGGACGCGGAGAAATATTTCGAGCGCCTCGCCCAGGACTATCCCACGCTGTACATTCCGTGGCTGGCGCTGGGCGATATGAATACCTCGCGTCACGATTACGTAAAAGCGGAGAGTGAATACGCGAAAGGCTACGCGCTGGCTCCCGAAAACGCGCTGCTCGTGGCCGGAGGTCTGAACGCCGACATCGAAGGCCATAAGCTTGACGCCGCCGCGGTGTGGTTCCATCGCGCCACCAAAGACATGGAAGATGAACCTGAGGTTCTGCGTGAAGAAGAGCGCTACCTCAGTTTCAAGGGCCAGTATCAGGAATCGCTGGCCAAAGGCGAACGCGCCATCCAGGGATTGCCCACCGACAGAGACGTGATCGTCTACCTGGGCTACGACCTTCTGCATCTTGATCGCTATGACGATCTGCTGGCGCTGACCAAGAAATATGATTCGGTGCTCCCGAAGGAGCCGGACATTCCGCTTCTGGCCGGATACGTAAATAAGCACAACAACAATCTTGAGGAGGCGCGTCAGGACTTCACCGAGACGCTCCAGCGCGATCCCACCGTCGTGACGGCCTACGTGAACCGCGGCTACGTGCTGCACGATCTGCACCAGCCGCAGGCTGCGGAGGCGGATTTTGAAGCAGCCCTGAAGCGCGATCCGAAAGATGGCGAGGCTCATCTGGGTCTGGCCTACACCAGTCTCGATCTGCGCAAGCCGCGCATCGCACTGCGCCAGGTCGCGCTCGCGGAGAGCGCCATGGGCGAGAGCCAGCCTATCCATCTGATTCGTGCGACCGCCTACGGGCAACAAGGCTCGCTGGAGAAGGCGGCCAGGGAGTACCGCGCCGCTATCCGTTACACGCCCAATGACGCGTCGCTGCACCTTGCTCTGGCTAACACCTTGTTTACCGAGCGCCGCTTCCATGATGCGGTCGACGAGCTGACCATTGCACGGAAGCTCGCTCCCGACAACGTCATGGTTTATGCGTGGCTTGCTCGTTCCTGGGCCGAGCTCGACAATCCCGCTGAAACCATGCAGTACGTCAAAATCGCCGAAGAGCGCTCGATGCTCAAGCCCGCATCGGCGACGGCCAAAGGTGGATCGGATGCAGCCGAAATCTTCCTTCTGACCGGCGAGGCGCTGAATCACCTTGGCGATCGCACCGCCGCGATGGATCGCTTCCGCCGCGCCCTTACGCTGCCGGGCAGCGACCGAGTTGGCGTCCGCCTGGCGATCGCGGAGGTGATGGCGCAGAAGAACCAAAATCAGGACGCGAGCCGGGAAGTCGCACTGGCCATGATGGAAGCCGAGTCGGGCGAGGCGCCTCTCCCCACGGGTTCCCAGATGATTCAGGTGGGCGATATCTTTCGCCAGATGCATGATTACCAATTGTCGGAAAACTACCTCCAACGTGCTGAGGCCGCAGGCGCATCCGATAGTGCAGTGCGCGTCGGATTAGCCAATACGTACCTCGCCCTCGGTGACACGGCTCGAGCGCAGGGTGAACTCGCGGCGATCAACAACTCGCCGGACGATGAGCCCGATTACCAGTACCTGCTGGCCAAGGCCAACGTCTATCGCCAGGAGCATCAGAACCCCCAGGCACTCACCGCATTCGCCCAGGCTTCCGACGCTGCGGGCGAAGACCAGACTGCCGAACAGAATCTGCTCCAGACCGGCGCCGACGAAGGGCTCCGCCTGAACGACCACTTCAGCGTCTTATCCGATGCGATGGTCTCCCCCATCTTTGAAGACACCTCGGTGTATGTGCTGGACTCCAAGCTGGATGCGGCCTTCCCGGTTCCCCCCACCGACACTTCCCTGCTGCCGCCGCCGCGCTCTTCGTTGCAGACCGAGTGGACCAACGCCTTCCATCTGCATCTAAATTATTTGCCTCCCACGAGCGGGTTTTTCCAGTTACGCAATGCTCGTGGCACCATCTCGGTTCCGGCGACGAACGCCATCGTGAGCCGGAACACGACGGACTATGGCTTCAACATCGGGGTGAATCCGACGATTCATATCGGCAACAACGTCATCACATTCAACAACGGAGTGCAGGCGACTGTGCGCCGCGACTCCGAATCGCCCGTGGACCTGAACCAGAACCTGTTCCGGCTGTTCACCTACATGTCCACCAGCTCGTTCTTCAATGCCGTCTCCATGGATGGCTTCGTTCTTCGCGAGACGGGGCCGTTTACAGAGAGCAATGTCCATTCAACTGCCTTTGCCGCTGCCCTGAATTTCCGCGTCGGCGCACCGTGGGGCAAAACCGCGCTCATCACCGGTTGGGGAGAAAACGATCAGACCTTCAAGCCGGTCAGCATCGAGAACTTCTATACGGGCTCGTATATCGGTCTGGATCGCCGGTTCGGCGACCACATCGAGGTCAAGGGTATCGCTGAGGATCTGCGGGCCTGGCGTACCTTCGCGGGCCGCTCCGGCATCGCTCAGGTGTTGCGCCCGGCGGGCACTTTCAACTATGCAGTCACGCCGCGCTGGAGCGTTCAGGCCGGCGGCGCGTGGTCCAGCAATCGCGGATTCCACATCTACGACGCGGAGCAAAGCAATTTTTCCGTTTCTTACGCAATGCCTTTCCACCGGGAATTCAAAGACGAAACCGGAGACGTGGTCCTGCAGTATCCAATCCGCTTTTCAGCCGGAGTGCAACAGGAGACCTTCTTCAATTTCACAGGTGGGCAAAGTCAGCAGTTCAGACCTTTCGTAAGCATCACCTTGTTCTGAGGCGGGATTTGATGAAGATTTGTCTTGTTGCGACGTTTCCTCCCAGCGGCCGGCAGCTCAACGAGTACGCGTTCCATATTGCGCGCGAGCTACAGAGTCGTCCCGACGTCGAACTCACCATCCTCGCCGACGAGCTGACGCAATACGATTTCGCCACCGACGGCAACGGGCAATCGATCGACGGCCAGCAGCAGGAGGAGCTGCCGGGTTTCAACGTCATTCGCTGCTGGAGCTTCAATAGCCTGAGGACTCCGCTGCGGCTGGCGCACACCATTCGACGCCTGAAACCCGACGTGGTCTGGTTCAATCTCGTTTTCTCCAGCTTTGCCACGCCGGATAATCCCGTCGCCGCACTTGCCGGGCTCTCGGCGCCGGCGCTCATCCGCTCACTGGGCTTCTTCACGCATATCACGCTGCACCACGTTCTCGAACACGTCGACTTCGCTGCCGCCGGCGTTCGCCAGAGCCGCCTCCTGCAGCTTGGCACCGACGTGGCCACGCGCGCGCTTCTCAAAGCTGACTCCGTCTCCGTGCTGCTCCCTGGATATCAGCGCACCCTTATCGAGAAATACGCGGCCAGCAATGTTCTCCTCGGCACGCACGGCACCTTTGCCGCCACTCCCGAGCCCCCGGACTTTTCCAGGCGCGGCAATCCGGACTTCCGCATTCTCGCCATCGGGCACTGGGGAACCTACAAGCGTCTTGAGACGCTCATGGAGGCTTTTCCCAGGGTCCTGAAGAAAGTCCCAAACGCAAGGCTCGTCATCGCCGGGGCGAATCATCACACGCGCGCCGGTTATTGGGAATCGATCCGGGCAGCGCAGCCCGCTCACTTGCCCATCGACTTTCTCGGCTACGTCGCGGAAGAGGATATCCCCAACCTCTATCAGTCCACGTCGGCCCTCGTCATGCCCTACGATTCGGCGACCGGCTCCAGTGGTCCCGCGCATCAGGCCTGCGAGTATGGCATTCCCATTGTTTCCGCCGACATTCCCGATCTGCGCGAGATGGCCATCGACGAGGATATGGCGATCAGCTTCTACAAGACGGGTGACGCGAACGATCTCGCCGAGCAGCTGATCACCATCCTCAACTCCGCGGAACTTCAGCGGCGCATGGCCGAGCATAACTACCGGGCCGGCCTCCGCATGACCATGAGCAACGTGATTCACAGCTACCTGCGCTGGTTCGAACTGCAGCAGTGCAAGAAAGCCGTGCTCAACGGATCGAAGTCCGGACTCAATGGATTTCAGCCGGCAGCGTCGGAAGACGACCCCTTCGACGATCCTCCGCCGTCGGTTCGTGCCCTGCAGGATGAATATGCGATTGAGGCCGAGGGGTCAGCTGAGGGGAACGGCGCCCTTAGCTCCGCTGAAGCAGCGTGGACTGAATCCTGTCTTCCTCGCGAAGCCGCGAGGCTCTGAGCTCGTATCCTTCCCGCCCGATGTTCGAAGTCGAATTCTGAATTCGGCGTCTGGTCTACCAGATTCCCTTATCGCTGCCCGTAATTTTCTGCCCGACTACCGCCGCGCCCGCGAGCCACGGCAGCAGTCCAAGCCGGACGCTGCTTTCCAGTTCGCCCTTGCGCAGCAGTCCGCCCAGCTGCGATCCATACAGCCCTGCCGACTGAGGCAGGATCGGCACGCGCAGGAATTCCTTCGCGTAGAAAATCTTCTCGCCGCCGAAGCGCGCCTCGAAGTAACCGCCTGCGGCAGATGCATTCCGGAGCCGCGATACAGATTCACGTAATCGGCCACGATCACCAGATAGGTCGCCATTCCTTCCCAGATTCCGGCTGCGGTCGCCGCCTCCTCGCAGGTCGTCGTAGTCGATCAGGTCCGCCCTCAATCAGCGCGGCGCTGTCGATCACATCGCACAGGCGGAAATAGAAGTGCCGATACATGCGCTGCAGCGCAGAGATCATCAGCCGATCCGAGACATGCGGAACGCGGAAGGAAAACCCATCGATCTGAATGCGTCGCGCGCGCCTTGCCACCGAGGAAGCCAGAATCGTTTGCTCTCCGGTTTGCCCCAGCCGGCCCACGTGAATCTCAACCGCCTCCGGCAGACCCGGGATCAGAAAATTCCATTTACGCGCCAGCCGATCGCCCCAGCTGCGCGGAGCCAGGCGCGCCTCAAACCGCCGCTTCATCAGTTCCAGAACCGTCTCCGGCGTCGCCGTCGTGTACAGATCCAGATCGCTCCCCAGGTCGGGCCAGTGGTCCAGCGACTTGATCACCACCGCATCCTGGCCCTCCTCTTCGAACGCCGCACAGATCGAACGCAGAAACGGAATCGCATTCGCAATCCGCGTGCGCTCCATGGCCAGCGCGTCCTGCGCCCACTCCTCACGCATGGCGTCGCGCCTGCCATATATCGCATTCGCGAACCGCTCCATGCCACGCACAATTACGTGATTCGCACTCGCCAGCGCAACCAGTTGCTCGAAGTCTTCTCTGCCGATGTGCAGCATCTCCGATTCCGGCAGGCTGGACCGGCCCCGAGCGTCGGACTCTGCAAACGCTGGGGAGAGCAGCAG
Organism: uncultured Acidobacteriaceae bacterium; assembly: GCA_963702285.1. GTDB lineage: Bacteria > Acidobacteriota > Terriglobia > Terriglobales > Acidobacteriaceae > Palsa-343. The sequence continues at coordinate 76,261 of CAVPCB010000076.1, forward strand.
ATGCGAAAGAAGCATCATGATCTTTCGGGAGGGAGCTGGATTCGGCATGTCGCGGCAGAAGTCCTTCAGGTGACTGTCTTTATTGCTGTGGCAGCTGCGTTGCTCCGGGCGCTGTGCCATCCGGAGATGCGGGCGGCGGCGGTGTCGGCGTCACGGGCGTGCCATCGCGACGATGCAGCTCGATCGGGCCCGTTTGCCGGCGGCGCATTTCGCGCTCCAGATCAAGTTTCTCCTGCATGTCCTGATCGTTGTTGTCGGCGATGGTGGCCAGCGGGTTCCCCTCGGCGCCGTGTCTTGTTGCTGTCCCCACCGCGGCATGGGCATCGTCGGCCTGCTCGGCTTTGGCGTAGAAAAACTTCGCCGTCTCGATGTCGCCATCGCGTTCGGCGACGTAGCCTGCGTTATTCAAAGAGAAGGCGCTGTAGGGATCGAGGCGGTAGGCCTCGACAAAATCCTGGCGCGCCGCATTCCAGTCGTTACGGTTCACCGCCGCGACGCCGCGCGATGCCAGCAGAGCCGCTCTCGCCTGATTGCCTTTGAGGTCTTCCATCCTCTGCTCCAGCCGCTGCTGGTTGCCCGCAGCCATCTGGCTCACCGGCTGTCCTCGATAGGCGCCCGTCGCCGTCACCACCGCTGGGTCGCTGGAGCGGGCCGCCGCCGCTGCCGCGTAATAGCGCAATGCCATATCGTCGTCGCCGCTGGCTTCACTGGCAACGCCCAGATTGTTCAGCGTGAATGCGTTGTTCGGATCCAGCCGTCGCGCGGCCTGCAAAAGATTAACCGCCTCCGTAGCGCGATTCTCCGACAACAGAGTCATGGCATCGAAATTCATGCGGTTCAGGCGCATCGGCAGATCCTGCAGGCTGTCGAGCGCGTATTTCATCCGCTTGCCGTCAAGGTCTTTCTCGTTGCTGATGTCGATCGAGGCGTTCGTGCCCTGCTCCGCCGCCAGGGTGTAGAAGCGCTGGGCGCGCTCGAATTGTCCCTGCAGTTCCGCAATGTAGCCAAGATTATTCAGAGTGAACGGATCGGACGGATCGAAGAGATAGGCCTTGTAAAACAGCTCTTCCGCCTTTTCGTATTGCTGTTTGCGGACCGCATCGACGCCCTCGCGGTTGAGCCGCTGGACAGGCGTCAGTTGACTCCGCCGCGGAATCTTAATCTTGAGATATTGCGCGTGCGACGGCGGCAGACAGACAACCAGAATCGCTGCCACGCCCAGAAACTGTAAGAGTCTTTTCCAGATCATGCCGGTTCTTCTCGTCCGCAAACTGCCCGTTCCAGGGCAAGGGGTCTGTGAAACATAACCCTTAGATGCCGAATGCTGCCTTACGTTTGCCGGACTGATGACCACCAATTGGCCTCCGGCGGCCAACCGGGACCGCCCCTCTCGCCATCCAATGGGGCGAAGGAACTCTTCGGACCCTTAGGACCCTTTATGCGACGCGTTCTTCTTCCCGTTCTGATGGCCGCCCTGGCACTAACACCCTGGGCGTTTGCGAATTCGGATCCTGAGCGCGGTTCCCGTTCACCGGCGCCCCCGGCCGACGTGACGGCTTCAACGCCGGCGACGGCCGACCTCGGCGCGGCGAACCCTGGGGTCAACGCCAGTTTCCTCCCTCCCCTGCCCCTTGCGCCGGCCGGCAAAAGCACCGTCATGGGCGGTGTGATTCGCAGCATCGATCCGGTTCTCGATCAGATGACCCTCGGCGTCTACGGCGCCGGCAAGCCGGTAAAGATTTATTTCGATGAACGGACGAAGTTCTATCGCGACGGTGTCAAGACTCCTCTCGATGACATGCGCGCCAACGATCACGCCTCCGTGGAGACTCTGCTCGACGGCGACCAGGTCTTCGCCGTCAGCGTGCACATGCTTTCCGGTTCGCCAGTCGGCGAATGCCAGGGCCAAGTGCTGGCCTTCGATCCTCGCGATGGCGAAGTGACCGTGCGCAACACGCTCTCCGGAGCCCCCATCAAGCTGCGCGTCGAGCCGCGCACCACCATCGCCCGCATCGGCCAGCCCGCGTTCGCTTCCTCGGTGACCGGAACGTCCGACCTGATGCAAGGCGCACTGATCTCCGTTAAGTTCCAGTCCGATAATCGCGGCAATGGCATCGCCGATGCCATCTCGATCCTCGCCACTCCGGGATCGGGTTTCTATTTCGCCGGCAATGTGACGTATCTCGACATGCACGCCGGCCTGATGGCGATCACCGATCCGCGCGATCAGAAAAGCTACACCCTCGCCTTCAATCCGGCGCAGATCCCCGCCAGCCGCACGCTGCGGCTCGGATCGCGGGTGGGCGCAACCGCCAGCTTCAATGGCAAGCAATACGTCGCCAGCAAGCTCGACGTCTACTAGGCTCTGCGCGAAACAGCATCAGCTGCCGTCCGGATATCCGCCGCGATGCAAAATCATCGGATAGTGCGGCAGGGTGACAGGCTTCGGCACTTTCGAACGCCAGCACTCCGGGCACGGTTCCAGACCAGCGAACAACGGTGAGCGCTGCGCAGTCCCGTCCGCCGCAAGGGATTCCAGACCCTTGCGGAGCCCCTCGACGGCGGCATTCCCAAAAATCTCAATCCATCGCCCCTCGATCGACGCCGCCCGCTTCCCATAGGCATCCTTCGCGAGAATCCCCGTGGCTGTCAGGCGAGCCCCTCTTCCCTTTGCTTCCGCTCGCTTCAGGCTCAACCACGGCGTAGCCACGCTTCGTGAGATAGCTCAGCGCCATCGCGATCGCCTCCCTGGAGACTCCGCCGAGGGCGGGCAGATTTTTGACTGGAGTCCCTTCACCTTCGATCACGCGCAGGACATTAGCGCTGATCGCCAGCGACACGGGGGAATCCCGCTCGTACTCCAGGGCAAACGCCAGCAACACGCGAGCCAGCAAAGCCGGCAATGGAAGGCTCTCGAGATCCATGCGTCCTGACGTCCCCTTGGCGGCTTTCGGTCCTTCGCTGAAAAGTCCGTACTTCAGGATCGGCAGGCAGTCGGGCAAATTGGGATCCAGTTCGCTCGCAATTGCAAGCAGCAGCTTCCGCACCTTTTCGAGGGCTGCCGCACCGAATCGTTCGCGCCAGCGAGCCTCGATCTCCGGAATCAGCACGCGCCAAACTTCCTGGCCATCGCGCCCCCGGCCAGTCGCCCGCACGATCATCGCCGACTGCGGCGGCTTCGGACGCCTGTCGTCCGGGCTTGGCTCAAAGTAAATATGGCCCCAGCGTTCCATCCCGTTCCAGTTTGTCTTCGTGCCGGCGAGCCGCTCTACCTCGCGTACCGCGATTCCCTGCTCCGGCACCCAGCGCAGGCAGTTGAACCACATCACCATCGAAATCAGCCACGCCCCTCCGCCCTGACTCGTGCCAAAACGCGCGGTCCGATGCGGGATACGCCGTTCCGCCTCGTTGTCCGCCTCAAGGGTGAACGCCACCAGCGCGAAAGAAAGCAGCGCGGAAAGCGGCAGGCGATTCGTCATGGATCGCATCATGCCACGGCGCCGATCTGCCGGACGAGTCTTCAACGGTTCGTCCCTAAAATTCGTCACCAAAGACAGCGACGCCGCCCGCAGGCGGCGTCTCCTACAACTCGTTACCGGATCGAATCAAAGGGTGGATTCGATCTCGAAGCCCCACGCTTCAAGAAGCCCTTCAGGGATGTACTTCGAGTTACGATTGCGGCGAGCCCACTCGCGCAAACGGGTGGAACGGACGTACTGATCCGGGGTGAGCTTAAACTCCTTGACCACCTGCTCAAAGGAGGTCACGGTAGGCACGACCGGGCCGATCGGCTCCGGCTTGCCCCAGTTTGGATTGCCACGACGCTTTGCCATGTATGATTTACCCTCTGCTCTTGAAAGTGACGTACGGAAAGTCCGGAGGCCCTTTACAGACCGTCTCGGGAAGTCACAAACTTTATTATTATAGGTATTTTTTCTATGAAAATCAAGAGGAAATCGCCCAAATGCAGAGGCGTACCTTCCGTCTAACCGCCCCACTGTCAGTTAGATGTCAAAAAGCCCGCCAGGTCGCCCATCCGTCAGTAACCTTGACAGGAATGCTGCCCCGGTGGGTGCTCGCGCCTCGAACTGGATCGGCTCTCCCGTTCAGGTATCTTCGCGAAGTGACTGGAGGATCAGGATTTGTCGTCGAGTTTTGACCGTATTCGTCCGGCGGATCAGGGCCGCTTTGGGGGAAGTCCGTCTGCGGTAAGAGCTGTCGACTTTGATCCCCTGAAGTTTCAACTGCCCAGGCTCTCGAGGAGTTCGGCTGCGTTCGCAACCGTGCCACGCCGCGGGAAGAACTTCTCCACCAGGACCTTGTGGACATCGGCGTCCAGATCGGCGCAGCAGTCCCCCACCACAACTACCCGGTAGTCGGCATCGACAGCATCCAGCAAAGTGGAAAGAACCACACCGCTGGTGGCGATGCCGAACATCACCAGTGTGTCGATTTCTTTCGCCCGCAGAATCATCTCCAGATCGGTTCCGGTGAAGGCGCTGATCCGATGCTTGGTGACGACAATGTCGTTTTCCGCCGGCCCAAGCGCCGGGTGGATCCTGCCGCCTTCGCCCTGGAACAACTTCTGCCGCTCGGGTGAGTCCCGGATCGCAGCGAACAGCCCGTTGCGCGGGCTGATTTCCGGCAGACCTGGCCGAAATCCTACCTGAACATGGATGACGGCCATGCCTCGTTCCCGGCACCGCTTCAGAACTTCGGCGCCGCGCGAAACCAGCTGCTCCTGGCCGTCCGCCTGGCCTGCGGTGTAGATGGCAACGATCGCCGCCTGCATGTCCATACAGAGGACGGCGGTCCGTGCCGGATTCAAGCAGTGGATCGATGACCATCGGATTCCCTCGAGCTATTTGTCCAGCGAAAACTGATATTCGACGATCTTCTTCAGCTGGTCATACTGCACAGCCAGCATCGGCACGGCCCGTCCGTCGATAAACAACATCGGCGTCTCGTTCACATTCAGGTCGTGCCCCAGATGCAGCGAGGCATCCACCGGATTCTTCCCCGCCGGCGAGTCGGCGCACGCGGCGGTTTTGTCCGGATCGGCCCCGGCGCCATTCGCAGCGTTGCGCAGCGCCTGATCCGCCCCCTGACCCGCCAGAGCGTCCTGCGCGGCGAACACCGAGTCCGCGTACTTGAAGAAGGCCGCCGCTCCACCCTGCTGCGCTACGCACACGCCCCAGGCCGCCGCTTTATAGGCCTCCGGATGGACATTCACGAGCGGAAAATTCTCGAACACAAACTTCGCCTGCGGGAAATCCTGCGTCAGCTTCTCCCCAATCGACTGCGCGTCTTTGCAGTGCGGGCACTGGAAGTCTCCAAACTCCACCAGCTCAAACTGCTTTCCCGCCGCGCCCCGCGACGGACCATCGGCCCGCTCCTGCAGCAGCCGATAGTTGTTCTCAAAGGGCTTCGCTCCAAAATCCAGCACCGCATCCTGCGCGATCAGGTGCTTACCATCCGGAGTGACGAAGAACGTCAGGTTCGCAATTTGCTGTTGCGGCGTCGTGCCTTTCAGCCGCCAGAACCGTCACTTTGCTGACCCCCGGTGCGTTCGTTTTCTGGATGCTGTACACCTCCCAAACGCGATTCTCATCGTAGCCCCACGACGTCTTCAGGAACGCCTCCACATCGGCCCGGGTCGGCGAAGTTGCGTCGAAATTCGCTGCACTGGTCGGCGGGAACTGTGGTTCGCCGGGCGCGGTCGCGGCGGGAGCAGACGGTGCCTGCTGAGGCGTCGGAGCAGAAGGCGGTTCGTTCTGCGCGAGACAGAAAGCGGAGCTGACAAGGAGCACCATGGACGCATAGACAAAACGTTGCATTCGAATCCTTTCGGGGAACAATCTAAACTTGTGCTTTAGCTGCAATCGGGAACCGCCGGCCCATCCCAAACGCCTTCGGCGTCACTTTCAAGCACCAATGCCGCCTGCTGCCGTTTGTATTCGCTGCGTTCAACCATTTTGACGACCGCCTGCACCGTTTCGACATCCACGCCCCACTGCATCGCAATATTCTCCGGCGTCTCGTAGCGTTCGACGTAGGCCTCGAGAATCGGGTCCAGCACGTCGTAGGGCGGAAGCGAATCCGTGTCCTTCTGCCCGGGCCGCAGTTCGGCCGAAGGCGGCTTTTCGAGGATCGCCCGCGGGATCGTTTCCCTCTCGCGATTGATCCAGCGGCACAGCTCGTACACCCGCGTCTTGAAAACGTCGCCGATCACCGCGAGGGCTCCCACCATGTCGCCGTACAGCGTGCAGTACCCGGTCGACATCTCGCTCTTGTTCCCGGTCGTCAGCACCAGCGCGTTGAACTTGTTGGAAAACGCCATCAGCAGCGTGCCGCGAATGCGCGACTGCAGGTTCTCTTCGGTGATATCCGGCTTGCGGCCGGTGAAGATGGGATCCAGAGCATGGTTGAACCCGGAGAAAATCTCGTCGATGGAAATCGTCTCGTAGCGGATGCCCAGATTCTTCGCCAGCTGCCGGCTGTCGTCGATCGAGCCCTGCGACGAATACGGGCTTGGCATGCCTAAGGTCGTAACGTTTTCCGCCCCCAGCGCCCGCACCGCGATCGCCGCCACCAGCGCGGAGTCGATGCCGCCGCTCAGCGCGATCACTACCTTCGAGAATCCGCACTTGCGTACGTAGTCGCGCGTCCCCAGGGTCAGAGCCTCCAGCATGGCTTCGTCTTCACTGCCGGTTTGCTCGCGCATGTCGCCGGTGAACGTGTCCAGATCGGCGAAGATCAGGTCCTCCTCAAAGCTCTTCGCCTGCGCGATCACCTTGCCATCGGGATCGAGGACCAGGCTCGATCCGTCAAACACCAGACTGTCATTCCCGCCCACCTGGTTCACCATCACCACCGGCGCATGATGCCGCTGGGCAATCGCCGCCAGCATCTCCTGGCGAAGCGCGCGCTTGTCGTGCCACCACGGCGACGCCGAGATGTTGAAGATCAGCGACGCGCCCTGCTTCGTCAACTCCTCCACCGGATCGACGGTGTAGAGCCGGTTCTCCCAGAAGCTCTTGTCGTTCCAGGCGTCTTCGCAGATGGTGAGCGCCAGGGCCTTTCCATCGAAGTGGCACACACGCTGCCGCGCAGCCGGAGCAAAATACCGCTGCTCGTCGAAGACATCGTAATAAGGCAACAGCATTTTCGACTGGACGAACTCCACATGCCCGCGGCGCACCAGCGCGGCGGAATTCCTCACGTGCTTGCCTGCCCCATGCTCGGCCGCTGTGACGTATCCGGCGATCACGCCGATAGAATCTTTGGCGGTAGCCCGGGCCACTTCGCAGATCGCCTCTCCGGCGCGCGCAACGAAGGCCGGCTTCTCCAGCAAATCGGCCGGCGGATAACCGCAGATCGCCAGCTCCGGGAAGACCACCAGATCGGCGCCGCCCTGCTGCGCCCGCCGGGTGAATTCGATGATTTTGGCGGTATTCCCGCTGAAATCCCCAACCGTGGGATCGATCTGCGCCAGCGCAATCTTCACAGTTTTAGTGTAGCAATGGCCTTCTGGTCATTGATCGCCAATCGCGCATGCTCGACAGGCGTTTACATGCGATCTGCATGAGAGTATAATAAGCACATGTCGACCATGGTCCAGATTCGCAATATGCCCGCCGAAATGCATCGCGTATTAAAGGCTCGCGCGGCATTGGAAGGCATGTCTCTTTCCGACTACCTCCTGAGAGAACTGCGCTCTTCTGTTGAGCGGCCAACAGTCAGCGAGATCCGTTCCCGTCTCGCCGAACGCCAGCCTGTTCACCCGAAGCTGTCCCCTGCCGCGGCTGTCCGAGCAGAGAGGATGAGCCGTTGATCGTCGCCGATGCCTCGGTGATCCTTGAAGTTCTGCTGCAAACCAGTTCGGCGGACCGGATCGAACAGCGGATCTTCGCTCCCTGCGAAACCCTGTGTGCGCCACATCTTCTCGATGTGGAATGTGCCCAGGTTCTTCGGCGATACGTCCTGTCCGGCACCATTAGCCCTGAACGAGGGGCGGAGGGGTTACGGGATCTTGCAGCCCTTCCGCTCCATCGCTACCCTCACGACGCCCTGCTTCCGCGTATCTGGCAGCTGCGTCATAATTTGACTGCTTACGATGCCACTTATGTCGCGCTGGCCGAAACTCTCGATGTTCCTCTGCTGACCAGGGACCGGGCCCTTGCCACGGCGAACTCCCATGCGCACGTTGAAGTCCTTTGACGATCGGCCTCTACACGTCCGGCAACACCAGCGCGTCCAGCTCCAGGAATTGCTGCAGCACTTCGTCTTTCGTGCTCTTCATCTCTTCCAGCGTCCCGAAAAACTCGGCGTGCCCCTGATGCAAAAAGAGAACGCGATCCGCCAGCCGCTCCGCAAAGCGCATATCGTGCGTCACGACGATACTGGTCAGGTGCAGCTGCTTTTTCAGCTTCTGGATCAGATCGCCAAGCAGCCGCGCGATCAGCGGATCGACCATCGTCGTCGGTTCGTCGTAGAGGATCGCCTCCGGCTCGGCCGCCAGCGCGCGCGCAATCGCCACCGAGCGCTTCATCCCGGTGGACAGATCCGACGGCAGCAGGTCGATCATCTCGGCCACCCCGACCATCTCCAGCAGGCCGCGCACGATCTGCTGAATCTGATCCTCGGAAAGGCCGCGGCCCTCGCGCAGCGGGAACGCCACGTTCTCGCCCACGGTCAGCGAATCGAACAGCGCACCGTTCTGGAAGACCATCGTGACCTTGCGGCGCACCGCCTGCATCTGCTCTTCGCTGTACTCGGTGATGTTTTCGCCCGCAACCAGAATCCGTCCCGCGTCCGGTTTGAGGAAGCCCATGATGGTCTGCAGCGAAACCGACTTGCCCACTCCCGAGCGGCCCAGAATGCACAGCGTCTCGCCCGGCAGCACATAGAAGCTGATGTCCTTCAGCACGTCCAGACTGCCGAATGACTTCGACACGTTCTCGAAGGCAATGTAGGGCTGCCGGTCTCCGTGACCGTTCGATTCTTCTTTGACCTCAATAGGAACGCCTGGGGGAAAGCTCACGCTGGTTCGAAGCCCTTTCGCACGCCTGCCATCAGCTTATTGGATCGCGGCGTTTTGCTCCAGCCGGGCCCAACGCCTCGTATTCCGCCGGAGTGTTCACGTTCCGGAACCAGTCGCCGCCAGCGAGCGGGTGCAGCGGCCACTCTGCGGAGCCGCGGCGGCCACGCACTCCATGTCGAATGCGTCGATCGACTCTCCCAGAGCCGTCGCCGCCGCCCGAATCCCGTCCATGACTTTGCGATGACCGGCGCCCAGCGACTCCCGCAGCCCCTCCAGCAACCGCCGGCTGTAGACGGCGCACAGCGGATGGAGCCGGTCGCCGTACCGCGGAATCGTCGCCACCGCCTGACTCGTTTCCGCCCGCGCCATCAGCCAGCGCAGGAACTCCGCTGGAAGACCCGGCAGGTCGACGGGAACGAAAAGATTCAGCTCAGAGTCGGAAACCGCCAGCGCAGCTTCGATTCCCGCCAGCGGCCCCGACTGAGAAAAGTTATCCGGTACCACGTCGGCGAACCGCGCCAGATCGGAACGCGACCCGCAGATCCGCGGTCTCAGTCCCACAGCCCTCAGCTTGTCGAGCATGCGCTCGATCAAAGTGCGGCCATCCAGGATCAGAAGAGCTTTGTCGCGCCCCATGCGCGTGCTCTGTCCGCCTGCCAGAACAAAGCTGTTCACCCCGCAGTTCCCTGCCCCGTCGTGGCCTGTATGTAGGGCCGAATCATCTCGACCGCCACCGCCACGTCCGCCACCTCGACGATCAGCTCGCCATATTTTTCGTGGCGCAACTCAATCACAATCGTCTTCTCCGGATCGTGGACATCCCAGAAGATGCGATGGCCGTGCTGATAGAACGTGCCCGCGTGCAGCACGCCCGGCATATCCGTGCCAATCATCTTGATCCCATGCCACCAGCCGCGCGCAATCTTCGGATCGGCGCGCACCCCGGCAATGTGTTGCAGCGGAATTTCCAGAGTGCTCTTCAACGCCCAGAACTGGTCCGCCCCGCGGACATGGATCACCAGATTGCCTTCTTTCACTTCCAGGTCGACCACGAGTCACCTCGGTTCCGGCGCGCCCATTCTAAACGGCCACTCATGACGGCTTCGTGCGCGCAGCAAATAAAGGATGGTGCCCAGTACCGCAATCGCCAGCGCCCAGACCAGATAGTGAAACGCATGCGGCCGCGAAAAAAGGATGAACAGAAACCCTGCCAGCGCCAAAAGAGGCGGCAGCGGGTAGAGCCAGATGCGGAACGGCCGCGGCAGATCCGGCTGCTTCACCCGCAGCACCATCACCCCCACCTGCTGCAGCAGATATTGCAGCACGATGCGGATCACCACCAGCGCGGCGATCACCTGCGCCAGGCGAAAGAAACAGAAGACCGCCGCCACGGCCCCCAGCGCAATCAGCGAAAAGTCCGGGAAGTTCCTCTTCGGGTGCAGATGCGCAAAAATGCGGAAGTAATTCCCATCCAGCGCCGCGGCATACGGCACGCGCGAGTAGCCCATCAGCAGCGCAAAGACCGACGAGAAGGCCGTCCACATAATCAGGCATGCGATCGCCACCGCCCACGCCGGCCCCAGCGTTCGCGCCACCATCTCCGCCACTACCGTACGCGCCACCTGCTGCATGCTTTGCGCCGGAATCACGCCCAGCACGCTGATGTTCATCGCAATGTACAGAACGGCCACAACCGCAATCGAGATCAGGACAGCCCGCGGAATCGTCCGGCCCGGATTGCGAATCTCCCCGCCAAGAAAGCAGACGTTGTAATAGCCCCAGTAGTCGTAGGTCGCGATCAGCGTCGCCGATCCCAGTCCGGCAAAGAATGCCGGTGAAAAACTCAGCGCGTGCGGCGGCATTCGTAACAGTGCCAGATGAAAATGCGTGAACCCGGCAATCAGCACCACGCCATCGCCGCCATCACGCCGGCCCACAACACCCAGGCCGTGCGCAGGATGGCCCGAATGTCGCGGTAGAGCATCCCAACGATCACCGCGCAGGCGCCGGCCGCCACTACGTTGGTCCAGTGCGGACCGCCCGGCCAGGCAGCGAAGATCGGAAGCCCCAGTCCCGGCAGCAGAAACGACGCAAACTCCGCAAAGCCGATGCAGCCCGAGGCGATCGACAAGGGCGCGCTGAACCCAAGCTGAAAAATATAAAGAAACGAGACGAAGCGGCCCGCGCCCTCGCGCCCATAGATCTCGCGCAGAAACGTGTACGACCCGCCCGCCTCCGGCATCGCCGCGCCCAGCTCCGCCCAAACCAGCCCGTCGCAAACGGCAATCGCCGCGCCCAGCAGCCAGCCCAGCAACGCCTGCGAGCCGCCCATCGCCGCCACAATCAGCGGCAGCGTGATGAACGGCCCCACGCCGATCATGTACATCATGTTCAGCGATACGGCGTTGGCCAGGCCGATGCGCCGCTCCAGATGCGGCGCGCTGGCAGCAACGTCTTGCCCCGGCTGAACCGGCCGAACTGAGCCCGATCCCATGTTCTGCCTTTGTATCAAATCCCATCACGATACACTGACAATTCGATGCTCCTGAAGTCACCACCCCTTCTCCGCGTCCTGCGCAGCGCCCTCGCGCTCGCCCTGATCTGCGCCTTCACCGTCGCCGGTTCCCAGGAAGTTCCCTGGCGCGTGCAGATCGCCGCCTCACCCGATGCGCAGACGCTTCCCGAAGATCGCGGCGCCGCGGGCCTGGCGCAAACTCTGCGCAAGCTCGACACCTGGGCCAGCCTCATGTTCACCGTTGCCCATCCCGACGACGAAGACGGCGGCATGATGGCCTTCGAGTCGCGCGGCATGGGCGCCCGCACCGCCATCATGACCCTCACCCGCGGCGAAGGCGGCCAGAACGCCATGTCCGGCGAGAGCTATGACGCGCTCGGCCTCATCCGCACCAACGAGCTGCTGCTGGCCGATCAGTACTCCGGCTCCGAACAATACTTCGCCACCGTCGCCGACTACGGCTTTTCCAAGACCAAAGAGGAAGCGCTCCAGCTCTGGGGCCACGACCGCGTCCTCTGCGACGTCGTCCGCGCCGTCCGCATGTATCACCCGCTCGTTCTGGCATCCACCTTCACCGGCAACATCACCGATGGTCACGGACAGCACCAGGTTTCCGGCGAAGTGAACCAGGAAGCTTTCAGCGCCGCGGGCGATCCATCCGTTTGCCCCGACCAGATCGCCGCCGGCCTCCGTCCCTGGTCGCCGCTCAAGGTCTACGCGCGCGCCCCTTTCTTCCCGGCCAGCAACCGCGGCATCTTCGACTACGCCACGAATAAATGGTCGCCCGTTCGCTTCTACGACTACGTCACGAAGCAATGGAGCGAGAGCTTTCCCACCACCACGCTTGAAATCCCCGAGGGCACCTGGGACCCGATTCTCGGCGAGTCGTACTTGCAGATTGCTCGCGAAGGCTGGGGGCAACAGAAGTCCCAGAACGGCGGGGGAACGCCGCCGCTCTCAGGTCCATTCAGCGTGGAGTACCACCGCTACGGCTCGCGTGGTGAAGACGACGGACAAGGAAAATTCCTTCTTCGACGGCATCGACACTTCCCTTCCCGGCATCGCGTCCCTCGCACACACCGGCAACACCGCCCCACTGGTCGCCGGGCTCACCGACATTCATCGTCACGTCGCCGCTGCCCTCTCCAATGACCTGCCGGCCCATCCGGAGAAGATCGCTCCGGAACTTGCCGCCGGCTATAAGGTCACGCAACAACTCATCGACTGGGTAAAAAACAGCGCGCTCAGCGCCGACGACAAAGCGAACATCGATCATGAGCTGAACGTCAAACTGGCGCAGTTCAACACCGCTCTGGCGCAGGCACTTGGGCTTGAAGTCACCGCGCTCGTGATGCCTCGCACCGCGACCGGCGCCAATCCGTTCCCATCGCTGAGCCCGGAAGATACGCCACAGACCGTAACGCCCGGCTCCCAGATCGACGTTCGCGTCCACGTCACCGCCGCGCCTTTCTGGGGACCGTCGCAGGAAGGCCTGCAGCTCGCGCGCACCTGGCTCGACCAGCCTGACGGCAGCAAGTGGCAAATCACGCGTATCGGGGCGCCCGGGCTCGACACCGTCAGCAGCAACTCGGGCGATGCCATCTTCCGTGTTTATGTCCCGCGCGAAGCCGCGGTCACGCGGCCGTATGTCACGCGGCCCAATACCGAGCAGCCGTATTACGACGTCACCGATCCGCGCTGGCTCCCGCTGCCCTTCGCGCCTTATTCCCTCGCCGGATGGGCCGAGTTCCACTACATGGGCGTGCCCATCCGCGTCGGCGAAGTCGTGCAGACCGTTCATCGCGTCCACGGCATCGGCGGCGTCTATCAGCCCCTTGCTGTCGTGCCCCAGCTCTCGGTGAATCTCCCCGCCGCCGCAGGCGTAGTCACGCTGGGCACCACAACCATTCCCTTCTCCGTCACCGTCAACAACCAACAGCAATCCGATGCCGACGGAACCCTGCAGCTCAAATTGCCCCCGGGCTGGACCTCCGATCCTGCTGACTTAAAATTCCATCTCGGACCGGACAGCGGCCAGCCGATGCAGTTCACTCTGCACCCCAGTCCGATGGGCGACCAGACCTACCAGATCGGCGCCGTCGCGCAGAGTGGAAACAATCAGTTCACTGAGGGATTCACCACCGTCGGCTATCCTGGGCTGCGTCCTTATTATCTGTATCGCCCGGCCACCTACCGCCTGCGCGCCGTGGACGTAAAGCTCCCGGCGAATCTGAAGGTCGGCTACATCATGGGGACCGGAGACGACGTCCCCGATGCGCTCCGGGAAATCGGCGTCGAGCCTCACCTGCTCTCGCCCGCGGAACTGGCTCAGGGCGATCTTTCCGCCTATGACACGATCCTCATCGGCATCCGCGCGTACTCTTCGCGTCCTGACCTGGCCGCCGCATCGCAGCGCCTCTTCGACTACGTCCGCAACGGGGGCAACCTCGTCGTCCAGTACCAGAGCATCCAGTTCCCCGCTCCCTACACGCTCACGCTGCCGCGCAATCCCGAGAAAGTCGTCGACGAGCACGCTCCGGTGACGCTCCTCGATCCCAACGCCGGTGTCTTTACGACGCCGAACCACATCACCTCGGCCGACTTCGATGGCTGGGTCGAAGAGCGCGGCCACTCCTTCCTCGGCTCCTGGTCCGCCGAATACACGCCGCTTACCGAGGTCCACGATCCCGGCCAGGATCCGCAAAAAGGCGGCCTGCTCGAGGCCCACTACGGCAAGGGCACCTATTTTTATTTGGCCTACGCCGTCTATCGGCAGCTCCCGGAGGCGGTGCCGGGGGCCTATCGGCTGCTCGCCAACCTCGTCGCGGCCGGAAGCCACTCCGGGCAACGCTAATTTCTCCCCTGCCTCCCGCGACTCTCTCGTCTCCCACCGGTCACTGTGTTACACTCCGCCGCTTGCTCCCTGAGCGTCGGACATCCGTAAGCTATTGACACTTCACGCCCTTGGCGGCGTCGCAAGTCCCCGTTTTCCCCGAACATTCACCGCATATTCTCCCGCCATTCACAATCGCCTGCGACGATGCCGATTGGGTAAGCATGGCCCCGCAGCCGCTTGGCGCAAATTTGCAGGCTCGCTGAACGGCACGGTTATCCAGGACCAGGTACTTCCCCCAACCGGCTTCATCTTTCACGCACTTCCAACTCCTGAGAGGCTGAATGACGAAAACATTGAAGGCGCTCGCCACCCTCGCGCTCACCGCGGCCCTTGTCCCCGGTTTCGCGCAGACCACGGCCAGCTCCCCCAGCACGCCGAAAAAGGTTCACCGAAAAGCTGCCGTGCCGAAAGGCCCAACCGTGCAGCAACAAATCGAAGAGCTGCGGCAGCAGGAACAGGCGGACCACGGACAGATCGATAACCTGAAACAGCAGCTCTCCGATCGCGATGCCCAGCTCCAGGCCGCCCAGCAAGCCGCGCAGCAGGCCCAGGCCGCAGCTCAGGCTGCGCAACAAGCCGCCCAGCAGCAGCAGCAGACGCTTTCCGCCACCTCGGAGTCCGTCTCCAGCCTGCAAAGCTCCGTCAGCGATCTGAAAGCCAACAGCATCTCTCTGGCTGGCACGATCCAAACCGAGCAGGCCGCAACGAAGAAGGCCATCGAGAACCCTGAGGCCATTCACTACAAGGGAATCACCATCTCGCCCGCCGGCAGCTTCGTGGCGGCCGAAACGGTGTGGCGCCAGGGAGCAACCGGCGGCGGTCTCAACACCGCCTTTACAGGCGTTCCGCTCGACCATTCTCCGGCCGGCAACCTGAGCGAATTCAATGCCTCGGGTCGTCAGTCCCGTATGGCAATCAAAGCGACCGGCAAAGACGGTCCCCTGCGCTTCACCGGCTACTACGAAATGGACTGGCTCAGCGCCGGGACGACCTCCAACAATAACCAGTCCAACAGCTATACCCTCCGCCAGCGCCAGATCTGGGGTCAGGCCGCCCTCGACAGCGGCTGGAAATTTACCGGCGGTCAGATGTGGTCGCTGACCACCGAGACCACGAAACTCCTTGATAACGGAACCGAAATCCTCCCCTCCAGCATCGACCCGCAGTACATGACCGGCTTCGTCTGGAACCGCCAGTATGGTTTCCGTATGAGCAAGGACTTGGGCAACAAATTCGCGGCATCGGCATGTCTGCCGAAAACGACCAGATGCTGGTCGGCGGAAGCAGCGTGCCCACCAACGAGCTCCATCGGCGCCGGAACGGCGGCGTCGGCGGCGGCCTCTATAACTACCAGTCCAACTATTCCTTCAACCTGGCGCCGGAACTGGTAGCCAAAATGGCCTTCCAGCCGGGTTGGGGACATTGGGAACTCTTCGGCGTCGGCCGCTTCTTCCATGACCGCATCTACCCAACCGGTGCTTCGCCCTACAACGACTCCGCGGTGGGTCGGCGGCGTTGGCGCCGGCTTCCGCGCACCTCTGGCGACGAAGAATCTCACCATCGGCCTGAAGGGTCTGTACGGCGACGGCACCGGCCGCATGGGTTCCTCCACCATCGCGGATGTTACCCTCCGGCCCGATGGCTCCATCGCTCCTCTCCATACCTACTCCGGTCATCGGCACCGTCGAAGCGAATCTCAACAAGCGCCTCATGATTTACCTGAACTACGGCGGCGACTATGTCGGCCGTCGCTACTTCGGCGTCAAAGGCGAAGGCTACGGTTCGCCCTACGTCACCATGACCGGTTGCAATACGGAGTCGACTCCCAGCGGACCGAACGCCAGCAGCGCACCCACAGCTCCGTCCAACTGCGGTGGCAACAACAAGGACGTGCAGGAGTTCAGCGCCGGCGAATGGTACAACATCTACAACGGTCCGAAGGGTCGCCTGCGCTTCGGCCTGCAGTACGCTCGTTTCGAGCGGGATCTGTGGTCCGGGGTTGGCGGCCCGGCGAACCCGGACGGTGGCGCGAAGGGTGTCGATAACATGTTCTGGACCTCGCTGGCGCTACTACGTTCCGTAGTCCAGACTCACCTCAAAAGCAAAAGGACCCGCCTCGGCGGGTCCTTTTCCTTCATCTGTGTTCGGCCGGCAGCCCACCCCACCCTGCCTCACCTGGCTGCTCTTATCTCAGAAGAGATCTCCAAATGGCGGGAAGGTAAGAAGCAGACCCAGGAACAGCAGCAGCATCGATGCCACGATAAGAGGCTGCGCATGCAGTGTTTTCCGTCGCCAGCTCCGATCCAGAACCGCCCAAACCACGAGCCACACCAGCACCGCGCACGTCGTTACGCCGGACAGCGGACCCGTCGGCCGGTAGAAGATCATCAATCTTCCGAAGCGCGCAACGTGATCGGCCACCACGGCGATGATTCCGAGAGCAAAGCAACCACTGCCTGCGGCCAAAATCGCCGCCGCGCCAGGCCCGTTCGGCATCTCTTCCGGAATTGTCCTCTCTGCATTCATCGCTCTGCCCCATGCATCAGCCGGATCGTTGCGCCGCCTTGCACCGGCGCGTGGTCGTCGATCTCGGCCCCAAAGAATCCCGCTACTCCGGCGGCGCACAGCGAGACCCACACGAACCCCAGCACAGCATTCCGCAGAGTGGTTTCATTTTTCAGCTGCCGCCCGTAGCGGAAAAACACCGCCGCAGCCATCGTGATGGCGATCGGAACTATCCAGCCCACATGCTCTTTCCATTCCATGCCCATCGAATGCCAGCCGATCGTCGCCGGAGTCGACATGAGCAACCGCTGCGGGTAGGCCGACAAGTTCGTCGTCCCCGGAGGCGGTGTGGCCCGGTACCACGGATAAACGATGTACGTCCCGCTCAGCACTGTCAGCCACGCCAGCGCCGCCATGGCAACCAAATAGATTCTCAGAAACCGCTCGTCGCCGTTCCTCTCCGGACCCGGCGCCGAAGGCCGATATCGCCGCCACAACTCCACGATCGCCCCGGAACAGGCGAGCAGGTACAAACCGCCAAAGCCCATCCCGTGAATCAGCGTCCATAGCCCGCGCACCGTGATTTCCATCTTTTTGCTCCTTGCATTGGGCCGCGTGCTGAGCCTATGGCACTCCCGCCGGCCTCAAAGCCTCCCGCAGAAATTCCGGAGCCGCCCCCGCCTTGTCGTCCTTCCCCCACGTCCAGTACATGCCCGGCGTACGCATAGTTCTCCGTCTGCCCCGCCACCGAGTGTCCGTAGCAGAACAGAAACTGCTCATTGGGATTGTGTTTGAAGTGGTAGTACCCGCCTACATCGACCATCGTCGAAGCCTGATACTGCGGCGCCGCGATGCCTTCCGCGCCGTGAGAAAAAACCTCGCCGCCCAGCTCCAGCCGCTCGCTAAAGCCGTATTTGACCAGGAATCCTCCATAGGGAAAGTTGTGGTAATCCGTCTGCGGAATCACCGTCTCGCCCGCGCCGCCATCCAACAGCAATTTGCCGATGTTCTTCTGCACCCAAACGCGGCAGCTTGTACCACACCTTCCCAATGCCCAGGCCCTTGTCGTAGTCCCCGGTCGGCATCTCGAACATGGTGAACGTGCCGATCTGCGGCACGTACTTGCTCTCCTTGATCCAGGCGATCTTCGCCCCCAGTTCCATATCGATCAGCCCAAACTCCGTCGGCCCCTGCCCCTGTCCGGTGCGTATGCGGGATGGTTGCAGCGGTGCGATCACGCCCCAGGGCAAAACGCCGTGCACCTGCACGCGCGGAATCGCGCCCCAGTTGAACTCGAACGCCGGCCCCGCCGAGTCCACTTCCACCGGAGTGCCGTCGGTGGCGCCGAAGATATAGAACTCGTAGTGATGCAGATCCACCGGCACCGGATCGTCGGTCTGATACGGTGGCCCCTGCGCCAAAGCAAAAGGCGCTGCGTTCGCCAGCAAAATCAAAACCGCGAGAATCGCGAGCATCCGAAACGATCGCGATTCGCAGACTTCTGCTCCGGGATCCAACGTCATCGCCGATCGCTGCCACTCTGCGTGATGAACCATGAATTGAGTTCCGATCATGGCATGGCCGATTCGCAGCGGTCAATTGTTGACGCGAGGTTACAGCCGCCCGCGTACGCTGCCCTGTGGATCGTGCGACTCCATCCGGAAACAGCAATACAGAAACGGCTGAACCGTGCCGAAGCGGCGTCCGATGATTCTCTTCGACGGTTTTCACGAGGCGGAATGCCGGCCCGAACTCCTGCCCCAGCGCACCAGCATCGTACCGGACCACGTCGAGGCCACTGCACTTCCTCGGCCCGTCCACAGCGAACGTACCCAGGACCACATGGCCGCCCACCTTCAGCGCCCGAGCTACCTGCCGCACGTAGGCCGCTCGATCGGCAGCATGCGTAAGAAAGTGAAACACGGCGCGATCATGCCAGACGTCGTATGCGCCCGGCTCCAGCTCGGCCTTCGTCACATCGCCAACCAGCCAGCGAACCTGAGCCGCCCGCACACCGAGCCGCTCCCGGCTGCCATCCACCGCGGCCTGCGCAATGTCCAGCGCCGTGAGGTGTTCGTAGCCGCGGAGAAGAAGATCATCCACCAGCGTCGACTGCCCCGCTCCGATGTCGATGATCGATGCAGAAGACTCAGCGAGCCGCTTCTTCGATGAGTTGCAGAGAAACATCGAGATGCGGCCGATACCAGCTCACCGCGCTCGCCGCCTTCTCCCGATGAATCGTCTCCCAATGCGCCTGCACGATTCATCTTCGTTGAGGACAATTGCGACTCCGTGACTCACCCGACCGGCTGCTCTTCCTCCACCACCGGTCCATGCGTCGCCGCCGTCGGCATCGGCGCCGGAGCCGGAGCGTCCCCGATCCGCTCGCTGAACTGGCACTCCACCGGAGTCTGCGCCTTCCTCCGCCTTCTGCCCCTTGCGCGGACGCCGCCGCGGCATCATCTCCTTGTTATTGGGGCAAACCAGATACAGTCCGCCATCCATCACCCGCTCCACCACGTACGGCGACCCGCACTGCGGGCAGCTCTGCGCCACCGGCTTCAGGTTCGACGTGAAGTCGCACTTCGGATACCGCGTGCAGCCCCAGAAGATATTTCCCGTTCGCGCCTTGCGCTCCGCAATGTCGCCCTCGCCGCACTTCGGGCACTTCAGCCCTTCGATCAGGTTCTGCTTAATGTACTTGCACTTCGGATAGCCAGAGCAGGAAACAAACTCCCCGTAGCTTCCGCTGCGCAGCACCAGTTGCTTGCCGCACTTCGGGCATTTTTCATCCAGCGGCACCGCCGGCTTGCTCTGCTGCTTCTGGCTCAGCCGCCGCACCGTCTTGCATGGCGGATCGGCGTTGTAGTCCGGGCACGCCATGTACGCCCCAAACGGACCGCGCCGCAGCACCATCACCTTGCCGCAATTCTCGCAGTATTCCTCAGCCGGCACGTCCTGCGCCTCGCCGTTCTGCAGATCCGGCTTGGCGGCGAAGTGCTCCTTCGTGAATCCGCAGCTCACCTGCTCCACCGCACCTTGCGCCCGGTACCCACCACGTTTTCCAGCGCCGCCTTCAGCTCAGCCTTATCCTTCACCTCAACGGTGGTGGACTCGTCGTTCTCCGTCGTCCTCACCAGCATCGGATACTTCAGCTTCGTCTCGACCCGCGACAGAACCTTCTTCGGCTCCTTCTTCCAGCCCGTCGCCGCAATCGGCACCGGCTTTTCTTTCGCGTACGCGCTGCACGCGTAGAAGCTGCCAAACTTCCCCCACTTCAGGATCAGCGGCGAGCCGCACAGATCGCACTTCTCGTCCGTGGGCGTCTCCATCCGCTTGATGTTCTGCATGTGCTTCTCGGCGTGTTTCAGCTCTTCCTCAAAATGCCCGTAGAAGCCCTTCAGCAGATCGGTCCACTTCTCCCTGCCTTCCTCGATCTCGTCCAGCTCCTCTTCGAGCTTCGCCGTGTACGTCGTATCGAAGATGTAGGGAAAATTCGCCACCAGCAGATCCGTCACCACCGTGCCGATCTCCGTCGGGAAGAATCGCCCTCCGCGCCCCGTCGGCGGAACCTTCGTGACGTACTCGCGATCCTGAATCGTCGTGATAATCGACGCGTACGTCGACGGCCTTCCGATCCCCCGCTCTTCCAGCTCCTTCACCAGCGACGCTTCGTTGTAACGAGCCGGCGGCTCCGTGGCCTTTCCCTGCGCGTGCACCGCCGACGGCCGCGACGCCACCTCAATCTCCGGCTCCTGAAACGCCGGAATCTCCTCCGTCTTCTCGCCCGGACCCGCTTCCTCGTTCCGCGCCTGAATCCGAGCCACCTCCGAGTCGTACTTCCGCCGCGCATGCGCCAGCTTAGTCGCGCGCTCCTGCGCCGCAATCCCCGACAAATGCTCCGCCGTGGCCAGCGCCAGCTTCGCGCCGGCAGGAATCTCCGGCAGATCCTCTTCGTCGTCTTCTTCCGGATCGTAGATCTTCAGATACCCATCGAACTTCAGCACCGATCCCGAGACGCGGAAGTTATACGTCTTCTGATTCTTCGCATCGATCTCGATCGTCGTCACGTCGTAGATCGCCGGCACCATCTGCGAGGCGACGAACCGCTCCCAGACCAGCTTGTACAGCCGGTACTGTTCATCGCTCAGGTAGCGGCGAATCTTGCTCGGATGCAGACTGGGATCCGTCGGCCGAATCGCCTCGTGCGCGTCCTGCGCGTCCTTCTTCGAGCGATACGCATTCGGCTGCGCCGGCAAATACTGGTTGCCGACCTTCTTGCCGATCCACTCCCGCACCGCGGTGATCGCCTCCGGCGCAATGCGCGTCGAATCGGTACGCATATACGTGATCAGGCCGACCGAGCCATCCGGCCCCAGGTCGACGCCCTCATACAGCCGCTGCGCCACGCCCATCGTCCGCTTCACGCTGAACCCCAGCCGCGCCGCGGCTCCCTGCTGCAGCGTGCTGGTGATGAACGGCGGATAAGGATTGCTCCGCCGCTCCTTCTTATCGACCGACGCCACGCTCCACGCGGCCTTCGTGGTCGCATCGATGATCTCCCGCGCTTCCTTCTCGCTCCCTACCGATGGCGCGCTCACGCCTTCGACCTTCGCCCGCTCCCCGTCGATCCCGATAAACCGCGCCGTGATCAGATTCGACTCGCCGCCGGATTTTCCTCCCGACACTTCGAGAATCGCATCGATGGTCCAGTATTCGACCGGCTTGAATTCCTGAATCTGCCGCTCGCGCTCCACGATCAGCCGCACCGCCACCGTCTGCACGCGTCCCGCCGACAGCCCGCGCCGCACCTTGTCCCACAGCAACGGGGATATTTGATACCCGACGATCCGATCCAGCACGCGCCGCGTCTGCTGCGCGTCCACCAGATTCTCGTCCACATCGCGCGCATGCTCGAACGCCGCGCGCACCGCCTTCTGCGTGATCTCATTGAACGTCACACGCCGGATCCGGCTCTTGTCCTTCACCACCGGCATCAGCTGCATCGACAGATGCGCCGCGATCGCCTCGCCTTCGCGATCCGGGTCAGGCGCCAGATACACGGCATCGGCCTTCTGCGCCATCTTCCGCAGCTTCGCAACAATCTTTTCTTTGTCCGGAGACACGATCAGCGTCGGCTCGAAGGTTCTGTGCTCCAGCTCCACACCGATGTCCCGCTTCGGCAGATCCATGATGTGGCCGAAGGAGGCTTCCACCTCGTAGTCTTTGCCCAGATACTTATTGATCGTCTTCGCCTTCGCGGGCGATTCGACGATGACCAGCGATTTACTCATCGTTTCCTTTTAGACTGCGGCAACCCCGTGCACGTCGCACGGCGACTCACGCAGCTCTTTCTGGCGGCTTCCTCCGGAAGCTACCACGTCCTGGCGCTTCGAATCCACACATCCGGGCCAGAGTGCGTACCCGGCCGTGCAACCGGACGCGCCGAATTCTTCAGAAGCTCCTGACGTAATTCTTTCCAGGAAGTTGTCGTATACGCCCGGCCAGTTCCAGCTCGAACAGCGCTGTGAAAACCTCCGAGGAGCTTACTTCCGGCTCCACCTTTTCGAGGATTTCATCCATCTGCAGTGCTTCATCTTGTCGAAGCACGCCAAGCACGCGCGCCTCCGAGGGCGGCAGCGGTGATTCCTCGAATAACGATGCCTCAGATGTGCCTTCGGATGCAAATCCCTCGCTCTGCTCCAGCTCCATCCTTATATTGGTGGGCAGCTCCTCCCAGACGTCTTCCCAGCAAGCCGTGAGCTTCGCGCCTTGTTTTATCAACAAGTTAGGACCCCATGCGTTCTTCGTGGTCACGTTCCCGGGCACCGCGAATACCTCCCGGTTCTGCTCCAGCGCGCACCGGGCCGTCACCCGCGTCCCGGAGTTCTCCGCTGCCTCAATCACCAGCACCCCGACGCTCATTCCGCTCAAAATCCGGTTCCGCCGGGGAAAATTCTGCGGCGCCGGAAACGTCCCCAGCGGCAGCTCCGACAGAACCACGCCTCCACTCGCCACGATCTGTTCCGCCAGCGATTTGTTCTCCTTCGGATAGACCACGTCCACCCCGGTTCCCCACACCGCGATGGTCGGCCGCTTCACCGCCAGCGCGCCCTTGTGCGCCGCCGTGTCGACCCCGCGCGCCATGCCGCTCAGGATAATCAGCCCCCGCAGCGCCAGCTCGCGCGACAGCTTCTCCGCCATCCCCGTCCCGTAGGGCGTCGGATGCCGTGTCCCCACCACCGCCAGGCTTGGTTTCGACAATAGGCCCGCATCGCCCCGCACCCACAGCAGCGCTGGCGGATCGTAGATCTCCCGCAGCCGCAGCGGATAGGCCTCGTCCTGCCACGTCAGAATTGTCGCGCCCGTGCTGGCGAGCTTCTCCAGCTCCTGATCCGCCGCATGCGCCGCCTCACCCCCTGAGATGAACTGCGCCGACTGCGCCGGCAGCTCCAGCGCCTCCAGCTCCGTCAGCGGCAGATGCAGGACTCGTGCCGCAGTCCCGCACCGCTCGACCGCACGCAGCAGCCGCCGCGGCCCAATGCCCGGCGTCAGCGCCAGCCCCAGCCAGGCGTGCCGCTCCTCAAACGATGTGGGTTTGGATGACTCAACAACCGGCGCTGCCGGACTCATCGCCGATCGGCTTTCCGGCACAAGAGAACAGAATCAGGACACATTGCCCGGAGATTAGCCGCCGCATCAGCGAGAATCAAGCAAAACAGCCCCTCTCCTGGTTACGAAAGCCACGTTGTTACACTACCCAGTGACCCCCGCACGCCTCCGCGTCTCCGCCATCCACTTCCTCAATCCCGCACCTTTAATGTGGAGCTTCGAGCACGAGCCCGACCGCTCCCGCCTCGCCGAACGCTACGAGCTCTCCTCCGACACCCCCGCCGAATGCGCCGCCAAGCTCGCCTCAGGCGCCGCCGACATCGGCCTCGTCCCCGTCTCCGCCCTCGCCTTCACGCCCTCGCTCGCTGTCATTCCCGGCTGCACCATTGCCTCGAAGGACCGCGTCCGCTCCATCCTCCTCGTCATCCGCAATCCTGACGGAATCGACGGCGTCGCCCGCGTCGCCCTCGACTCGTCCTCCCGCACCTCGGCCACCTACACGCGCATTCTTTTTGACCGCTTCTGGCAGATTCAACCCGGCTTCATCGAGCACGCCCCCAACCTCGAAGCCATGCTCCAGGTCGCCGACGCAGCCCTGCTCATCGGCGATCCTGCGCTCTTCGCCCTGGAAGACCGCGAAGCCCGTGAACACCGAACCGGCGAGAAGCTGCTCTACCTCGACCTCGCCCACGAGTGGCATCAGTTCACCGACACCGTGTGGGTCTCCGCCTTTTGGGCCGCCAATCCCGACGCCATCGCCGCCTCCGGCCTTCCCGCCGCGCACGTCAGCGCCGATTTCCAGCGCTCCCGCGACGCCGGCCTCGACCACATCGACGAGCTCGCCGACGAATGGTCCGCCCGCATCGCCGTCCCCCGCGAAACCATCCGCACCTATCTCTCCACAAACATCTGGTACACCCTCGACGACCAGTGTTTAGCGGGATTGGACCTCTTCTATCGCTACGGAGTCGAGTGCGGCGCCCTCCCCGTCGCCCCGCAGCTAAGCTTTCTGTGAAAAGGCGATCCGACAGGTCCCGAATTTCTGCTTCTCATACCAACCCGCCTGCCCCTGGGACCTGCGCACTGTGATCTGCGCCCTGAGCCCTGCTCCGCACTTTCTCTGAATATTTCCGTCCCTGCTGTGACTCCGAAGCGCGCGCCCGCGTCTTACCGTGCGTGTACCTCGCGGCCCAGCAAGCAGCCAAGCACGCGCATCGCAACCTCATTCCCGCCTGGGTCCTCCATTTCGGGCTCGCCGGCGTCTTTGCAGTCGCCTTTCTTGACGCCGCTCCTTTCCCCCTCCCCATCCCGGGCAGCACCGACATCCTGATCCTCATCCTCGGCGCTCACGGCGAGTCGGCCTGGCTCCTCGCTCCCGCCGCTATCCTCGGTACCCTCATCGGCGGCTGGACGACCTGGAAGACCGGCAAGCAGGGCGGCGAGCCCATGATCGATCGCTACGTACCCGCACGATTCAGCTCCCGGATCAAACGTTGGGTGAAAAGCCACGGCATGCTCAGCGTCTGCCTCGCTGCCCTGCTCCCGCCGCCCATCCCGCTGCTGCCCTTCCTGCTCGCGGCCGGAGCGCTCGGCGTCTCCTGGAAGCAGCTCTTCGTCGCCCTCGGCATCGCGCGCACCCTTCGCTACGGAGGCGAAGCCGCGCTCGCCATGATCTACGGCCGTCAGATCCTTCGCTGGTTCGACCGTTATCTCGCTGGGTCGGCCTCGATCATTCTTTATACTTTCCTCGGCCTGATCGTAGCCGGCGTGATCTTCGGCATCTGGAAATACCGCCGCGACCAGCACCCCGCCCGCGAGCGCCGCGCCCAGGCCGCTGGTTAGCCCCCGCCCACCTTGTCAACCTCTGAACGCCCCAAGAACTGCCCCAAGTGAACCTGCCCCAAGAGAAGGCTGCGCCAAAACTGCCCCCCAGATGGACCCGCCCCCAAAACGAAAAGAGGCCAGGTTCACCCCACAGCAAGAAGCTAGAGCTCTCGCCATCCATCCTTCAAGCAATTTCGGCAGCGGCTTCAGTCCAAAAGTACCGTCGCCCAGGTTTCCTGAACCGTTTTGGGAAAACTCGCCTTGAACCCCGGCGTTTGCGGCTCGCTACGCTCAGCGTCCGTCATTGAGGGCGAGCCGCGTTCCCCCGACCCTCAAACTTCAGCCTTCATCGAATTCTCGATCTGCTCAATTCTCAATTTGAGCTGGATCAGCCGCTGCGACAACTCATCGGCGCTGGCCACCGAGATATGTCCCGGCTCTCGCAGGTGAAACTCAATCTCGCAAACCCTTCCGCGAACAACGGCGAGGGCGGCCTCGGCGTTGTTCGGCGATCCCCATCGGAGATTCGACTCTACAACGCTGCAAAATGCATGGACACTCAAAATACGGATGCGGATCGCGTCGGCGCGAATCTTCGCAGACTCCTGGCGGAGCCGCCTGTGTTCACCGATCAGGTCTTCCCGGCCTGCCATACCCGCTCGTGGTATCGGTGCCGCGGCAGATCAAACCCAAACTGCGGATCCGGGAATGCTCAGGACGACGACAGCAAAATCGGCGACTCGTCGCGCCTCGTCCTTCGTCACTCACATTGAAGCTGATTCATGTCGGCCCTCGGCACCTCACAAATCTCCTTCACGACAAGCGTATACCCCTTTTGCCGGAATGAAAGTCCTTCCGTGATCGATCCCGCCATCCGGGGCGCGCCACCCACGCCCCCTCCCGAGCGGATACCCCTTCACTTCTCGCGTGCTCACATGCGGACGCGATGACTCACTTGCACTTCTTCGCTTCTGTCTGTAAGGTGGCGGAATCGCAGCCAGAGTCAGTTTTCCTTCCCCCGGAATCGCGCGGCGATTACGAGCAGGATCGAGCCCCGTGCGGGTCCCGATCTGCCCATCAACCGGTTGCTGTGCAAGGGTGAAGCGATGGCGCAGAGCGCACCAAAAAAAATTGCCGTGCTGGGCGGTGGCATCTCCGGCCTCACCACCGTGGCGGAGCTGACCGCTCAGCCCGGGCTGGCAGGAGTTGTACGACATCACCGTGTATCAGATGGGGTGGCGGCTGGGCGGCAAGGGCGCCAGCGGCCGCAATCTGCAGCACGCCAGTCGCGTCGAAGAGCACGGCTACCACATGTGGTTCGGCTTCTACGACAATGCCTTCCGCCTGATGCGCAACATGTACACCGAAAATGCGCGGCCGCTGGAAATGCCCATGGCTACCTGGTCCGAGGCGTTCAAGCCGGTGGACTATTGGGTCATCATGGAGCACGTCGCCGACAAGTGGGTCAACTGGCCGCTCGAGTTTCGTGCCAATCCGCTCACCCCCGGTGACAATCTTCCCCGCCCCACCATCCTTGAAATGTCGGGGCGCGCCTTCCGCTCCATGGCGGAGCTGTTGCAGAGCCTGCACCAAACCGACGCCGCCAACATCGACGATGACGATATGACGACGGCGAAATACATTCTCAAGCCTGAAACGTTCATGCAGGCGATCTTCGACCGCCTCCACGAGGGCATTAAAGCCTTCGATGAAGGAGTGCTCGGCCAGATCCTCTACGACGCCATCGACCATTTCGAAAAACACATCTCCGGCGATGGAGAGCCCGGCGAACATGAAAGCAAAGTCGTCGAGCTGCTCGACGCCTACTTTGAGAAGGTGAAGGCGGCCATCCAGGCTCGGCTCGAGAAGGACATGGAAGCGCGTCGCCTCTGGATTCTCACCGATCTGCTGGCATCGAGCATCCGCGGCATGATCCGCGACGGCGTCATCAAGAACAACAGCTTCGACGTCATCAACGAGTGGGATTTTCGCGACTGGCTGCGCCGCAACGGCGCTACCGAATTTACCTTGAAGTCGCCTTTGGTGCAGGGCGTGTATGCGCTGGTTTTCTGCGGCGACTGGTACACCTATGAAGCGGGAACGGCCCTGCGCGCCACCCTCGAGCTGCTGCTCAACTACAAGGGCTCCGTCTACTGGAAGATGCAGGCGGGCATGGGCGACGTGGTCATCGCCCCGATCTACGAAGTGCTGAAGAAGCGCGGCGTGAAGTTCAAATTTTTCAATCGCGTCAAAAATTTGAAACTGGCCGCGGACGGAAAGACCGTCGATTCCATTGAAATCGGTCAGCAGGTGACGCTGAAAAATGGCGATTACGATCCTCTGGTGAAGGTGCGCAGCCTTCCCTGCTGGCCCAGCGAGCCGCTGTACGACCAGATCGTCGAGGGACAGGCGCTCCAGGACGAAAAGATCAACCTCGAGCTGTCGTGGACGAACTGGCAGGACGTCGGCACCACGACCCTGCACGCCGGGCAAGACTTCGATCAGATCGTCCTCGCCATCTCCATCAACGCTCTGCCGTACGTTTGTCCGGAGATCATCGCGGCGCAGCCAAAGTGGCAGGCCATGCTCAAGAATGTAGTCGCCATCCCCACCATGGGCATTCAGGTGTGGATGCATCCCGACATTGCCGGGCTCGGGAATCCCATGTGGCGCAACGAAATCTGTATGGTCAGCACCTATGTCGAGCCCTGCGACACCTGGGCCGACAAGTCGGACATCATCATTCGCGAATCGTGGCCCGACGAGCACACTCCCAACAGCATCGCCTACCTCACCGGCCCCATGAAACCCGCCGACGTGACGCCGCTGCCGCCGTTCTCAGACGCAGGCTTTCCCGACGCAGCGAAACAAATCGTGAAAGGCTACGCGCAGGAGTTTCTGGAGAATCATGCCACGCCTCTGTGGCCGCACTGGGTCGACCCGATCACCTTGCAGCCCCGCTGGGAATTGCTCGTGGATCCGGAGAATCGCGTCGGCGTCGATCGGCTCACCGGCCAGTATTTCCGCGCCAACATTGAGCCCACCGAGCATTACGTTCTCTCCGTCACCGGCAGTTCGAAATACCGGCTCGCCGCCGACGAGAGCGGTTACGACAACCTCGTCATCACCGGCGACTGGACGAAGAACCCCCTCAATGCGGGCTGCATTGAAGCCGCAGTGATGAGCGGCATGCTCACCGCCCTGGCCGTGCAGGGCAAGCCGCTGGTTCTTCAGAATGATCCGATGGGCCCGGTCTCTCTCACCTCCGCAAACAAGGCCGCGCCCAACAATCCCCTGAACGATATCAACTCGGCCAGCAGCCCAGCGTCCAACAGCACCACGGGCACCGAATGAGCGCTGCGCCGCGAAAGATCGCGATCCTCGGCGGCGGCGTGGGAGCGTTGACGACCGCATTCGCCCTGAGCAGCCTTCCTGACTGGAAAGACCGGTTCGAGATCACCGTCTACCAGTTGGGGTGGCGGCTGGGCGGCAAGGGAGCCAGCGGACGCAATCGCGACCACTACAACCGCATCGAGGAGCACGGCATTCACTTGTGGCTGGGCTATTACGAGAACGCCTTCCGCGTGATGCGCTCCTGTTACGCGGAAAATGCTCGCCCCCTGAGCGCTCCGCTGGCGACCTGGGATGAGGCTTTCAAACCACACAACTGCCACGTCATGGAAGAGCAGGCGCCGGACGGTATCGACTTCTGGCCGGTCGAGTTTTCCCCGCCCCCCGGCGTTCCCGGCGACGGAAGCGTCCCCTCGCACTGGGAGGTGCTTTGTTCGGCGGTCGAAGGCATGCTGGGCATGTTTCGCTGCGCCGCAGCCCGGCCGCACTCCGGATCGCCATCGCGCTTCTTCGATGGACTCGAGCGGTTTCTCTGCGGCCTGGTGGAAGCCTCCGTGCTCGAGGTCGGCGAGCTGTTGCTCGAAGAGATCTGCCGCCTCCTTCGTTCCGAAGGCAAAGAAGGACTGCACTCCAGTGACTGGAGAAACAGCCTGGTCGGCCGCTTCGACCGGTTTCTCCAGTGGTTGTGGCGTGTGCTGGAGAAGGAGGTAGCGCAATCGACGCCTGCCCGCCGTCTCTGGCTGCTGATGGATTTCGGCATCGCCAATCTGCGCGGCTATCTTGCCGACGACGTTCTCCATCAGGGATTCACCGCACTCGACGGCATCGATTACCGCGCCTGGCTCCGCAGCCATGGTGCTTCGGAGATCACGCTGCATTCCCAGGCCGTGAACTGGGCCTACAACTTCATGCTCCACGACCGGTCCACCATGGCAGCCGGCGTCATGCTCCAGGTGATGTCGCGCGCACTGCTCACCTGCAAAAGCGCTGTCTACTGGAAGCTGCAGGCGGGCATGGGCGACGTGGTCTTCGCACCGCTCTACGAGGTGCTGAAAAAACGCGGTGTGCAGTTCCGCTTCTTCCATCGCGTGCGCAACCTCGCCCCGGCCGAGGATGGTCAGAGCATCGGCGCGATCCGGCTGGGTCGCCAGGCCACGGTGAAGAATGGCGAGTACCAGCCGCTCTTCGATGTTCGCGGACTCCCCTGCTGGCCCAGCAGCCCTCTTTACGAGCAGCTGGTGGAAGGCGAAACGTTGCGCGCCGATCGCATCAATCTGGAATCGTGGTGGACCCCCTGGCAGGACGTGGAAGAGATCACCCTGCGCCGAGGTACGGATTTTGACGACGTCGTGCTCGGCATCTCCCTGGCCGGTGTTCCCGGAATCTGCCCGGAAATTATCGAAAGCAAGCCCGCGTGGAAAGCGATGGTCGATAAGGTCACCACCACGGCAACGCAGTCGTTTCAGGTTTGGACGTATCCCGACGCCGCGGGGCTTGGCTTTCCCGCCTGGCGTCTGCCTGCCGCGGTCATGCTCACCTCCGCCGAGCCCATCAACAGCTGGGCCGACATGTCCGACATTTTGCTGAAGGAGGAATGGCCTGCCGATCTGTCGCCCAATCACGTCGGCTATTTGTGCGGAGTTTCAGAGGCAGGCATGCCTCCGGCCACCGAGCACGGTTTTCCCGCGGCGGAACTGGATCGGCTGAAGGCGACCGCCATAAGTTATCTGAATGACCATACCACTGGCTTTTGGCCCGCGGCGCGCACAGCGTCCGGCTTTGACTTTAGCCTGCTCGCCGATGCGGACGATGCGAAAGGAGAGGCGCGGCTGGATTCGCAGTATCTGCGCGTCAACATCGACCCCTCGGAGCGCTACGTGCTGTCGGCGGCCGGCACGCCTCAATACCGCATGGACCCGGCGAACACCGGGCTCAACAATCTGTTCGTCGCGGGCGACTGGGTGAAGACGCCGCTGAATGCGGGCTGCGTCGAAGGAGCGGTCATGGGAGGCCTCGGAGGCGGCGCGCGCCATCGCCGGTTCCGGCATTGAGATTGCGGGCGAGGACTTTGCCCATCCGACAGACTGCGCAGGAAGGCTGACCCATGGAGAATGCCGGACGCAAAACCAAAGTGGCCATCCTGGGCGGCGGCGTGGGCGCTATGTCCGCCGCGTTTGAGCTGACATCGGAACCGAACTGGCAGGAGCGCTACGAAGTCACGCTCTATCAGATGGGCTGGCGGCTGGGCGGCAAAGGCGCCAGCGGCCGCAACGCCGCCGTCTGCCAGCGCATCGAGGAACACGGCCTGCACTTCTGGCTCGGCTTTTACGAAAATGCCTTTCGCATGATTCGCCAGTGCTATGCGGAGAATGCGCGGCCGCTCACCGAGGCGCTTGCCACCTGGACTGAAGCCTTTAAGCCCTGCTACGAGGTGAACGTCGAGGACCACGTGGACGGCCAGTGGATTCCGTGGCTGCTCTCGTTCACGCCCAACCCCGACACCCCTGGCGACACCGTGGCCCTCCCTTCGCTGTGGGAGATCGCCGGTACCGCACTGGAGTTCTTGCGCAACCTGCTGGTCAAGGCGCCTCTGCCCGCTGACCCGCCGCCGGAGCACGAAAGCTTTGGCGCTCGCATCGAGAACTTCCTCGCGGAGGCGAGGCTTGGCCGGCCGCAGACCACGCACAGCACGGGCGAAACCATTCTGCACACGGCGAAAGCGCATGTGGATACGACTGCCGCGCGCAACGGCCATTTGGATCCCGCTGCGCATTCGCTGCTCGGCTCCATGGTGGAAACCTACTGGCAATGGATCCGCCAGCGAACCCAGAGCGCTCAGCCGCAGGGCGAGCCCAACGAGGAGTTGCGCCGCTTCCTGCTCATGACGGAGTTCGTCGTAGTGAACCTGCTCGGCATGATCGCCGACGGAGTTTTAATCCGCGGCCTCTCCTCCATCGACGAATACGACTACGTCGAATGGCTCACCCGCCATGGCGCGTCGGCCGATGTCTCCTCCTGCGGTCTGGTGCGCGCCTTCTACGATCTCTGCTTTAGTCCGTACACCACCTGTGCGGCTGGAACGTATCTCAGAGGCATGCTGCGCATCCTCTTTACCTATCGTGGCGCTGTCTACTGGAGAATGCAGGCCGGCATGGGCGACACGATCTTTGCGCCACTCTATGAGGTGCTTAAAAAACGCGGTGTGCGGTTTCGCTTCTTTCACAAGGTCACCGCGCTGCACGTGTCGGACGAGGGACAGTCGATCGCATCCATCGATATGGCGCGTCAGGTCACGCTCAAATCCGGCGAGTACGAGCCGCTGGTACAGGTGCGGCGGCTTCCCTGCTGGCCCAGCGAGCCTCTCTACGAACAACTCGTCGAAGGCGAGGAACTACGGCGTCGCGAGATCAATCTTGAGTCCGAGTGGACGGATTGGCAGAACGTGGAACAAAAGACGCTCGTCCGCGGCGTCGATTTCGATCGGGTTGTGTTCGGCATCTCCATCGGCGCGGTGCCGCTGCTTTGCAAGGAACTGCTAGCGGCGCGCCCAGAGTGGCAGGCGATGGTCGACCGCGTTCAGACCACCGCAACCCAGGCTTTCCAGGCCTGGTATCTGCCGGACATGGCCGGCCTGCGCTGGCCCTATTGGCAGACCGAGTCGCCTCTGGTCGCCGGCTTCACCGAGCCCATGGACACCTTCGCCAATATGGACCACCTGCTGATCCGCGAAGACTGGCCCGCGTCCACCGCGCCCACCAGCATCTGTTATTTCTGTGGGCCGCTGCCCGGCATTCCCTTGCCGCCGGCCACGGATCACAGTTTCCCCGCCACCCAGCAGCAGGCCTTCTATCAAGCTGCGCTGCAGTTTATGAACGCAAGCTGCGCGGCGCTGCTGCCTGGAACAGCAAGCGGACCCGCCCAGTGCGATTTTTCGCTGCTCGCGGACATCGCCCAGGGTCAAGGCGAAGCCAGATTCCGCGCGCAGTTCTTCCGCGTCAACATCGATCCCTCGGAGCGCTACGTCATGTCGGTGAAAGGCAGCCCGCGCTACCGGCTGCACGCAGCAGGTTCCGGCTTCGATAATCTCTTTCTCGCCGGCGACTGGACCGATAACGGTGTGAACGCGGGATGCGTCGAGGCAGCCACCATCTCCGGCATGCAGGCTGCCGCCGGTGTTCTCGGGCGTCCATCGGCTGCATTCGGAGAGCATTTCGGCGAAACCCGCAACGGCACCAAAGCGCCCTGATCACACCGGCAGCTTCATGCGCTGCAGAATGCTCACAAAGCGCGGATCGCTGCGCACCGGCTCAAATTCCGGAGTCACCGCGATTTCCAGCATCGCGCGGTAGCGCCCCTGAACGCCGCGTTCCAGCCATTCAAACGCCTGATCGTAGTCTCCAATCGCCGCAAACACCGTCGCCAGCTTGACCGGATCTTTCCCCGAAAGATCGGCCATCTGCAGAATGCCGCGCACCTGGTCCTTCATGCCCGCGTGCGCCATCAGGTACGGCAGCGCGCTCTGGGTCGGATCCAGCTGCTTCTCCATCAGGAACGCCTGATACTTCATCAGCGCCTGCGGGCCACGTCCCTGGCGCAGATCGATCAGGATATCCATGGGCATGAACTCGAGGTTGTTGTAGATGTTCGGATCCAGCTCCTGCGCGTTTCTTCCCTGCCGCTCGGCCTTTTCGAATTCGCCGGTGCGGAAGTAAATCCAGGCCGCCGCCAGAGCAACCGGCGCCGACAGCGGATCGACCTTCAGCGCTCGCTCGCACCAGCTCCACCGCCTGATCGAAGCGTCCCAGGGTCAGCATCAGGAAGGCATGCGAGGTTCCGCCGCCCAGTCCTTCTGCCTGCAGCTGCGCCGCCTTGCGGAAGGCCTGCTCGGCGCGGTTCCAGTCCCACTCGTAGATGTAGTAGATCAGCCCCAGCGCGGCGTGCGGGTCACCCAGGTTGGGATCCAGTTCCAGCGCGCGCAGCGCCGCCGCCTTGGCCTTCGGGAACGCGTCATCGGGCTCACGATAGCGGAAGTAGCCGCACAGGGCATACGCGTCTGCGGAAAGCGCCCACGCCGCGGCGAATGTAGGATCCAGCTCGACAGCCTGCCGTGCAAACTCGATCGCCTGGAAGACCGGCTCGGGCAGGAAGAAGCGCGCATAGGCATGCCTGCCCTTCAGATAAAGTTCAAACGCGCGCGCGTTGGTTGTCTGCCTGCGTGAGATCCGCTTCGTCACGTCGGATGTGAGCTTCAGCCGCAGGGCCGCCGTGATGTCTCCCGCAATGGTATTGTCCAGCCCGACGATCTCCTCCTCCTCCGCGCTGTACTGTTGTCCCCATATTTGTTCCATCGTTTTGAGATCGAGCAGTTCCACGCCCACGCCAGCCGGGAAGCCCGCCGCGAAAGCCGCCCCACCACCACGGTGTGTACGCGCAGGTCGCGCACAATCTCTTCCGGATTGAAGGCCCGGCCCCTAAAGTGAAATGCCACCGCGCGCGGCACCGTTTTCAGCTCGGGAATGCCGGAAAGGTTATTGATCAGGACTTCGGTAAGTCCGTCGCTCAGGTAGTCCAGTTCCGGATTGCCGCTGTCATTCGCAAACGGCAGCACCGCGATGGCCCTTCTGCGTGGACGCGCAACGCGGCTGGTGGCACGCGAAGCCGGACCGGCGAGGGCGACCCCACATGGGTCGCGAACTCGGACCGGAATCGGCCGCCGGCAATGCCGGCCCGCCCCTGCTCCATATCGCGCTGCAGACGCCGGAATTCCGTCTGGACCGCATCCGCGCTCTGCAGGCGCAGGTCCGGATCCTTCTCCAGCATCGCCAGGATAATCTCTTCCAGCCTGGCCGGAATCGCGGGATTGATGGTCCGCGGAGGGATGGGATCGGTGTTCAGAATCGCATCGAAGAGCAGCGCCGGTGTCGAGCCGAAAAAGGCCGCCGGCACGTGATCATCTCGTACAGCACGCCTCCCAGCGAGAACAGATCGGTGCGCGCATCCAGTTGCCCTCCGCGGGCCTGCTCCGGCGACATGTATTCCAGCGTGCCCACCGTGGCGTTTGCCCGGGTCAGGGGCGCGGCCACCGTCTCCGCATCGGGATGGGCGGCCGCGTCATCGATCAGTTTCGCCAGCCCGAAATCCAGAATTTTTGCCTGTCCGTAGCTGGTCAGAAACAAATTGCAGGGCTTCAGGTCCCGATGAACGATATTTTTCCGGTGCGCCGCACTCAGCCCCGCCGTGATGTGCAGGGCAAACTCAATCAGCGGCCGCAACTCGAAGGGGCCGCGGTGCAGCCGCTGGCTGAGCGGTTCGCCTTCCAGCAGTTCCATGCTCAGGTAATGCCGGCCCTGGTCGAATCCGGTTTCGTAGACGGTGCAGATGGCGGGATGATTCAGCGAGGACGCCGTCCGCGCCTCGCGCCGAAACCGTTCGATCGGACTCTTCGCCGGTAACCGTCTCGGGCAGAAATTTTAGCGCCACGTGCCGGCCCAGACTCAGGTCTTCGGCCTCATACACAACGCCCATCCCGCCCGATCCGATCTGGCGGATCAGCCGGTAATGAGAAATGATCGACTCCAACGATTCCATTCCCTTTCCGCGCCGGGGGCCACGCGACTGAAGTATAGTCGAGTCGAGGCGTTCCCCTGCGCATGGGCCTCGACGTGACGGGCCGCTGAGACTCCGCATCGCTGGCTGGCTGTTCTGCCGACGGCGGCGAAGAATGGATGGACCCAATCATAAGACGCGGGAGCCGGCACGCAGATCGGCCGAACCGGCGGCCGGAGAGAAATCTGGTGAGGATCGGATCGAAGCTCTTCCCGTTTTGATTCTGGTTCTTCCCAGTTGCCGTCCGTCGCTTGCCCTCGACGTGACCGGATCCATTCGCGGCACCGTCGAGGATCCCCAGCACGCCGTCGTCGTAAACGCGACAGTTCGCGCGCGCAACACTGGCGACCAGCGCCGTTCGTGAGACCCATACCGACGCCCTTGGGAGCTTCGTTCTGCCCCTCTTGCAGCCGGGCGAGTATTCCGTCACCGTCGAGAGCCCTGGCTTCCGCGAAGTCGTCCGTTCCGGCATCCGGGTCGAGATCGATTCCGTCGTATCGCTCGATTTCGCACTTTCTGTTGGCCGTGTCGATGAGCGCATCGAGGTCAGCGGCGCCCCGCCCCTGATCCAGTCGCAGAACGGCACCGTCGGCGAAGTGATCGATGGCGCCCGCATCGCCGATCTGCCCCTCAACGAACGCAACTTTCTTACCCTGGGGCTTGCTGGCGGCGGGCTCGGAACCCGGCACGGACGGCTCGCAGAACACCATCCTCGGCAGCGCCATCAGCATCGACGGCGTGCGCGAGCAGTCCAACTACTTTCTGCTCGACGGCGTCGATAACAACGACGCGTTCCTGAATCAGTGGAGCGTGCTCCCTTCCGTCGAGGCGATCCAGGAATTCAAGGTCCAGTCCAGCAATTCTTCCGCGGAGTTCGGCCGCAGCGCCGGCGGGCAGATCAACGTCGCGCTCAAGTCCGGTGGAGACCATTTCCACGGCGGCGCTTTCGAGTTTCTCCGCAACCGCAACATGGACGCAAAGAATTATTTCGATCTCCCCTCGTGTGCCTCTGCCTCCGCACCGGGCGCCTGCGCTCCCATTCCTCCCTTCGATCGCGATCAGTTCGGCGGGTCAGTCGGCGGCCCCCTTCGCACCGGCAAAACCTTTTTCTTTGTCGCCGATGAGGAGCTGTCGCAGCGCCAGGCCATTACCCGTCAGGCTTCCGTTCCGTCGCAGGCCTTGCGCGCCGGGCTGCTGGCGGCCATCCCACCCCCGGCCATCAACAGCGCCGGCAAGGCCGTTCTTGATAGGCTCCCCGCCGCGAATGTGGGCGATCCTCTCTTCTCCACGCGCTATATAGCGGCTCCGCTGCTCACTGAAACCGAGCAGATGCCCGCCGTTCGCCTCGATCATCACTTCAGCCCCATCGACAATCTCTCCGGCCACTACGCCCTCTTCGATCAGCATCGCTTCAATCCCTTCGATCCCGGAATTCCCTCCTTCAGCAATCTCCCCGGCTACGGATCGCCGGAAGATACGCTGGGACAGAACATCGGGATGGCCTGGATCCATGTCTTTGGGCCCGAAACCATCAACGAGGCCAGGCTCGGCTTCAACCGCAACACCTTTGGCGGTTTTCTCGCCAACCATGGCACCCAGACCATCCCCGGTTTCCGCACCATGCTCACGCGGCCCGTTGACCAGGGCTATCCCGATGTCGAAATCACCGGCTACGACGGCATCGGTGGATCGACCAGCCTCCCCATGGACCGCCACAACAACACCTGGAATCTCGCCGACAATCTCGCCTGGCACCCGGCCTTCAATCGCGGCCGTCATCAGTTCAACTTCGGCGTCGATTACCTCAGAATCGCCAACAATACCTACATCGATGAGTTCTCCCGCGGCTTCTGGGATTTTCTCGGCGTCACCGGCAATTCCATCGAGGATCTGCTCCTCGGCGTTCCCGCCATCGCGGTCAGCGTCAGCGGCAACACCTCCATCGATCTGCGCACCCACGACACCGCGGTCTACGCGCAGGACGACATCCGGGTCAATCCGCACCTCACGGTGAACGCCGGACTGCGCTACGAATACAGTTCGCCGCCCATCGACACGGGCAACCGGCTCTCCATTCCCGATCTTTCCGCGAATTCCGCCGTGTGCTCGCCGAAGCCGAACTGCATGTTTCTCATCGCCGGCACGCACGGCATCCCGCGAGGAATCTATCGCCCCGATCGCGACAACTTTGCTCCGCGCCTCGGATTTGCCTGGCGCCCGTTCGACTCCGGCCGATACGTCATCCGCTCCGCTTACGGAATTTTCTACGACGTCACGATTCTGAACACGAATTTCGGTTCCCGGCTCAATCCGCCGTTCTATCCTGTCCAGGCTTTCGTCAACACCGGCGCCTATAACATTCAGACCATCTTCGATTCCCCCATCAACTTCCCCATCTCCTTCACCATGCCGGAGAACTTCCGCAATGCCTATGTGCAGCAGTGGAACTTCGGCAATCAGATTGAGGCCGCGAAGGGTTTGATCCTTGATGTGGCGTACGTGGGAAGCAAAGGGACGCGCCTGCCGCTGCGCCGCGACGCCAACCAGCCAGCGCCCGGAGGCCTGCCGCCCTGGCCGCAGTTCACGACCATGCAGCAGATCGCCTCCATTGCCGACAGCACCTATAACTCGCTGCAAGCGCGCGCCGTGCGACGTTATAACAATGGATTCGAGTTTCTGGCCGCCTATACCTGGTCGAAATCCATCGACGATGCTTCGCAGTTATTCAGCACGGCCGTCGACCCAGGCTTCCCGCAGAATTCCAACAACCTGCGCGCCGAACGGGCGCTCTCCGACTTTGACGCCCGTCACCGGTTTGTCGCCAGCTATGTCTATCAGGTGCCGCCCCTCAAAGGACGCTCGGGGTTCACCGGTGGCCCGGTGATTTCCGCTCTGCTGTCCCACTGGACCCTCGGAGGAATCGCCGGCGTGCAAACCGGCCGGCCGTTCACCGTGAACCGCTCCGTCCTGCAAAGCATGACCGGCATCCAGGCCTACATCGACCGTCCCGATCAGGTCAGCGATCCGATGAAGCCCGGCCCCGTGATGGCCAACGCCGATCCTGCCTGCTACAAAACCGTCTCCCAGGGAGGCCGCGCCGCGGACGCTACTCGAACCCCATCGAGCTGGTTCAATCCCTGTGCCTTCTCCAACCCCAACCTTCTTGGTCAAATCCGATTCGGCACCGCGGGCAGAAACAGCGTCACCGGTCCCGGTTCCGTCGACTTCGATCTCAGCGTGATGCGCATCCAGCCGATCGCCGAGAAAAACTCCCTTCAGCTACGCGCCGACCTGTTCAATCTGTTTAACCATCCGAACTTCGACGTACCCGACCGCATTTTTGACGACCCCACCTTCGGTTCGCTCGTCTCCGCAAACGCTTATGGGAATCGCCCGCCACGACAGTTACAGCTGGGCGCGCGCTTCTCGTTTTAAAGATGAACGGCTATTCGCCCGAATCCACACGCCGGAACATGGCGATCGCCTCGATTTCGACCAGTAGCTCCGGCCGGCAAAGCTTTGCCTGAATTCCCGTGGAGGCGGGCAGCGGATCGAGCCCCTGTTCGGCATAGAATGCCGTCCGCTCTTCGTTGAACGCCTCGTAGTCGCGATCGATGTCGCGCAGATAGCACGAGGTGCGCACGATGTCTTTCCAGGAGGCTCCTTCGGCCGCAAGGAGTGCGGAGATGTTGCTGAAGGTGCGCCGCGCCTGCGCCCGAAAATCTCCGATGTGGACGCTCTTCCCTTCGTGGTCGATGCTGGCCGTGCCGGAGATGAGCAGGATCGTCAGCTGCCCGAGATCGATCCGCATACCACGCGAGAACGAGCTGGGTTTCTCGTAGCTGTATGCCTCGTTCAGAGCCGCATGGTTGGTGATGGCGCGCTTCGTGACCGGCGCGTGTCCCGCGAGCGCGTGAAGGATGGTTTCCAGATCGCTCATCTTCTCTGCCCTGGTGTTGCCGGAGGAACCGCCATCGCCTGCGGAGATTTAGGC
The DNA here is from genome assembly GCA_963702285.1 of uncultured Acidobacteriaceae bacterium. Classification (GTDB taxonomy): domain Bacteria; phylum Acidobacteriota; class Terriglobia; order Terriglobales; family Acidobacteriaceae; genus Palsa-343. The sequence goes on from CAVPCB010000076.1 coordinate 115,607, forward strand.
AAGTCGCGGAAGGGGCGCCTCTGCTGGTAGATCGCGAGGTGAGCGCGGATCGCCGCTGCCAGTTGCGCGTCTCCTTTGCCGGACGCGAGCGTGAGAGCGTGAGAGGCCGTGGTGACCGCGCGGCTGAACTCGCCATTCTCCGCCCAGGCCGCGGCCAGGGTATCGAGAACCGCGGGGTCCTCCGTGGTTCCAGCGCTGTCGGCGTTTTGTGCCAGGACCAGAGCCTCGCGTCCGTTGCGCACCGCACCGTCGGGCGCAGTTGCCAGCAGCCAAGCCGTGCCGAGCGTCGCGCTCAGGTTGCTGGGATCCATGGCGTGCGCTTTGCGCCAGTGGCTGAGGGCATCGCCATCGTTGCCCAGCGCCTGCAACGCACTCGCCAGGCCGACTTCCCCAGGCAGATAGTGCTGCCGAATCGTCACCGCGGTCTGGAACTCCGCCACCGCCTCGTCAGGGTGGCCCTGCTCCAGCAGAAATTTGCCCAGAACGTAGTGGTTGTCAACCGCCAGCGGATTGATGCGCACAGCTTCGCGCAGGTGGCTAAACGCTTCGTCCTTGTCTCCGTGAACGTAGAGGGAGATGCCCAGGCCGTTCTGCGCTTTTCCATTGGTGGGATCGAGCGCGACCGCATCCTTCCATAAGGCCAGCGCCCGATCGTTTTCTCCCTTTTCCTCCAGCTGCATCGCCTGATCCATCAGGCGGTACTGCTGCACGGCGGGCACATTGATCTGTTCCATGCCGTCCGCCGGTATGTTCACGAATTCGGGCAGGTTCACCGCGCGGTTGGCGGCGGTTGTGTTGTCCACAAGAATGGCCGGGCTCGAGTTGCCGTCCGCATCGATGTGGGTGAGATACATCTGCGTGTAGGGCGAACGCGCCTTGGACGAAAAGACCAGCCACCGGCCGTTGGGTGAGAAGCTGTGCCACGAATTCATCGTGGGCGTATTGGCCCGCAGACGGCGCGCAGCGCCTCCCTCGAAGGGGACGATGTAGAGCTGGCTGTCCGGGCGCATCAGCTGGCCGTTGCGGCACTGGACAAAAACGATCCAGCGGCCATCGGGCGAGACTTTGGGGAAGTTGTTGCTCATCCCATTGCTGGAGGCGCCTGCGATGGGCTCAGGAGTGCCTCCGCGGCCATCGTTGAACGGCACCCGATAAAGGTCGTATTGAATCTGTGTCTCGTTGGGGTCGTTGGCGCGCACAGCTTTCTTCTGTCCCACAGGATAAGGATCGACGGCGCGAGCGCGCGCGAAAACAATCCACTTGCCGTCCGGACTCCACACCCCATCCGTCTGGACGTAGCGCGAATCGTCGGCGCCCGGCAATGGCTGGCGCTTGCCCGTATTTCGGTCGTACCACTCCAGGATGCCGCGAGTCGGGTAGAAAACCTGAAGGAAGCGGTAGTCCTTAAAGTTGGTCACGTAGTAGGTATTGCTGATGTCTTCGCTGGACGATCCGGCAAAGGTGCTCACAACATACCGGCCGTTCGGGGACACCTGCGACATGAATCCGACCCGAACCTTACCGGCAATGCCGTCGGTGTTCCACTGCACGATGTTCTTGTTCTCGATGGAAATCTGCCGCTGAATGGGAACGATCGCGTAGAGTCCTTTGTCGTTGGCCGGACCATCGACGTCGATGCCCATGGTCTTTCCATCGGCGGAAAAGGAGTGACAGTTGGCGCACGTCGGCATGTTGGTCAGCACCGTGCGGCTCTCGGAGCTGCCAATGTCTTTCAGACGCCACCGGATCAGGTGGATCAGCGACGGCGACAGGGGTTGCACGGTTCCGTTCGCGCCCTCGCTTGGCATCAGCGGCACATCGCGGTAGAAAATCGGAGCGCCCACCGGATCGGCTGAAGTCGTGAAGGATATTCGTGCCTCGAAACTGCCTGACCGCTGTCCTTGTAGCCAGTCACCACCAGGGTTGCCGGCGCCTGCACAGAGTGGGCCTGAATCGCCTTCCAGGTTGCCGCGGCGGGCTTCCAGACCCAGGAAGCAGCTTGCTGTGGGCTCAGCCGCGGCGGTTCGTTCGTCTCGGCGACGCACTCCGGATCGATCGCGCCGAGGTGCATGCGCTCGCCCTTCGATACGTCATGCAAGGCCGGCGAATGATCGGCAAACCGCACCTCGATCGACCACGACGAGGCGACCCCATCTCTCCATATAAAGGTTGGCGGCGTTATCCCGGGCGGAAAGATCGACCCGTCCTCGGGGTAGTCCATCGAGATTGGCCACAGGGCTGCCGAGGCGGCGGGTGCCGCGCGATCCTGCCCCCCTGCGCGAGCCAACCCCGGCCACGCCATCGCAACAAAAGCCAGGCATGGCAGGACCGCGAGGCCCAGGATTGTGCGCAATACCGTCCGAAATTCCTGGCGATCGATCATCGCTCTTTCGCCGGCGCCGCGTTCGTGCTGCGATCAGCCAATTCTGAATTTGCAGCCCTTCGGCCAGCGTAACCCCGGTTCGAGGTGCTGGAGCTTGTATCCCTGAAAAATCGAGGTTCCCAGACACGGGTTGTGCGTCTGGGAACCTCTTGTGGAGACAGCTAGAACGTAAACTTCAGTGCTGCCTGACCGACACGCGAGCTGTTGGCGACGGCGCCTGTGCCGCCCCCAATCTCACCGAAGGTCGAGTCAGTCGGAGTGGTATCCGGAGTGCTCATGATCGGATGGTTCAGGGCATTGAAGAACTCGAACCGGAATTGCACCTGATACCGCTCCACAATCGACCAGTTCTTAATCAGGCCGGCGTCGACGTTGAAGCCAGGAGGCCCGTAGATCAGTCCCCGGGCGCTGTTCCCGAAGGTTCCATCGTGGCGGGTCGTAAACGCAGCAGGATTGAAATACTGTTTGATCCACTGCGAGCGGCCGCCCTGACGAACCTTCAGCGACTGTCCCGGAACGCGGTCCGCGCGATCGCCCGCGCAGAATTGCAAACATCCTCCGCCGTTGCCGACTTCGCCGTAGGCTGCCTGACTGCTGCCGGCGCCGATGCTGAAGGGCGCCCCCGATTGCCAGGTGATGATCGGACTCAGCTCCCATCCGCCCAGCGTTTCACGGGCCACGATATTCTGACCCTTCAGTTCGGGCGTGCGATAGATGAAGTTCGTCGTCCAGGTGAGCGGAATGCTGGCACTGGAAACCCCCCGGCTCCAGCGCAGGTTCAGCGGATTGTCGATTCCGTTCTGGCTGGCGGCGATGTTCGCGCCGCTGGCCACGTCCATGGTCTTCTGCCAGGTGAAGCTGGATTGTGCCTGCAGACCATGCGCCATATTCCGCTGGAAGGTCGCCTGCAGCGAATGGTAGTTGGCCGTTGCGCCGCTGTCGTACTCCAGAATGCCGGTGAATGCGGAGTACGGAGCCACCGGCGATTTCAGCGTGCCGTTGCTCTGGTTCGTGGGCGTGGGCGCGGCACAGTTCGGGTTATTGAACGATGTGCAGTAGCTGTAGCCGGCGAAGTTATCGTCCTGCACGTAGCTCTGGTGGTACGACTCGCTCCCCACATAGGCCAGACGAACCGCCATCACGTTGGTCAGCTGCTGCTCTACCGAGGCATTCCAGGCCTGCGTTACTCCTGAATGGAAATTCCTGCTGAAGGAATCCTGCTCGTAGATCGGGCCAGGAATTTGCGAGTTATACGGCGGTTTATAGGTTGGCGACGCCCACGGAATCTGCCCAGCGCCGGTGCCGAACGGGTTGCCATTCGGCGTCCCAAACGATGATGTGGCCCACGGCTTCTGGAAGTTTTCGTAGCCGGCAATGGTTTGTCCGGTGTTCGGCACGCACGTGGTCGCAGTCGTCGAGCCCGCGTTGTAGCAGAGGGGCGTATTCGAGGGCGCGGCCGGGCTGAATGCGGGTGCGAACGGCGCGATGTCGACCGCGTGGTTGTAATCGGAGTAGGGGACGGGCGCGCTGAACATACCAAACGCCGCGTGGAACGACGTATGCGGCATATTGGCGGGCTGCCACGCCACGCCAATCCGAGGCTCGAAGAAATAAATGCTGCTGGGACGCAGAGCGGCGTCCACTCCCGGATCGCCCGGGAATACCAGGCCCGTCGGCGCGGCCGGGAACATCACGCTGTGCTGGCCAGCCACGAAGGCCGAACCACGGCCACCCACTGACACCGGCGCGAAGTCCGGATCCCAGCGCAAACCCAGCGTCAAAGTCAGGCCGGGCTTCAGGCGGAACTCATCGTTGACGTACGGATCGACCATCCATCCCTGGATGTCGGCCAGCTCGCCCGCGCCCTGCTCATACGACGACATGTAGCCCAGCAGCCAGTCGGCAGGCCCGCTGCCCGTATATCCGCCGCCGAAGCTGATGATCGCGTCGGCCGGATAGTTGCTCGCGTTCTCCACCGCGCGCTGGTGCACAACATCGATGCCCAGCGAGAGGGTGTGGCGGTGAATGGTTGTGATCAGCGTGTCGGAAATGCCTTCGGTGCCGCGGACTTCGTTGGATGGCTCGGTCCATCCGCCATTGGCGCCGCCGAAGTTCGCGCCCTCCATGTAGCAGACCGGTTCCGTGATGGCGATGTAGCGCGACCAGCACATCGGCTTGCCGCTCTTGTCGAGCACAGGCGTGCCGTTATGCGCGCTCTGCTGCGTCCACAACGCCGTGGCCGTGTTCACCGTGTTGTTGTTCACTGTCCACGTGTGCTGGACAATTTCGTTGAAGTACCACATCTTCTCGCCGAACGTCTCCGACCAGTTGCTCAGGTTCAGCACCGACAGAACATTGCCCGGGACATCGCCCGAGGGCTGAATGAACTTGTCGATGTACGACCGCACCGTCAGCCGCTGGTTCTTCGACAAGTCGTAGTCGACCCTGGCGGTGTACTCATTCGTGGTCGTGTTCTTCAAAGGTGCCGACTCGTAAAGCATCTGGCCGGCGAGGTTCTGTGCTGAGGAAGTTGGGTTCCCCGTCCCCGAGGCCGGTGCCGTGTGCCCCGGCAGTCCGTCGTTGGTCACCTGTGTCGCCACGGAATCGAGCGCGCCGACCAGCTGGTTGGGCTTCCCATTGGCGAACTGGAACGGACCGTTGAGCCAGCCACAGGAGAGCGTCCGCGGACCGGTATAGCCGGAACCGCAGGAGCCGCTGTGTGCCTCGGCGTAGTCGACCAGCCCGCTGAAGTCGCCGCCCAGCATCTGTTGCGTCGGCGTTGTGGTTTGGTTGCTGGAGAACCCGGGTCCGCCAACAACAATCGTTCCCTGATAGTTGAAGAAGCCGAACAGCTTGCTCCTGATCGCCGGCCCGCCCACGTAGCCGCCGAACTGGTTCCTGCGGTAGGTGTCCTGAATGTGGTTCTGCCAGTTGCCCGCGTCCAGATCGCCGTTGCGCAGGAACTCAAACAGTCCGCCATGCCACTGGTTCGTGCCGCTGCGGGTCGCCATCGAGACCACGCCGCCGGTCGAGAATCCATACACCGCGCTGAAGTTGTTCGAGATGAGCCGGAACTCCTGGGTCGCATCCGGATTCGGCGTGGGCGAGTTGGTCCCCAGATAGTTGTCCATGTTCGACACGCCGTCGAGCATGTAGTAGGTGCTGCCGATGCGGCCGCCATTCGACGACGCCGCGGACTCACCCGGGAATGAGAACCCGGCCTGCGCCCACACCACTCCCGCCTTGCCGGCATCCACCATGCCCGGCGCCAGCAACGCCAGCGTGGAAGGATCGCGTCCATTCAGCGGCAGGTCTGCCACCGACTGCTGATTGATCGTCATGCCCAGTTCGGCAGTCGTCGTATCGATGAGCTGCGCATTCGCGCTTACGCTCACGGTCGTGGTGGTCGCTCCCACCTGCATCGCCACGTTCTGCGTCGCGCTGGTGTTCGCGGTCATCACAATCCCGGTCTGGTGGTATTTCGTGAAGCCGGTCGCGAGCACGGTCAGCGCATAGTTGCCGGGAGGCACCAGCTTGAAGATGTATACGCCTGAGCTGTCGGTCGTGGCTGTTTGCGGAAAATTCTTGTCGACGTCGGTCAGCGTGACCGTTGCTCCTGTAATGGCAGCGCCCGTAGAATCGGACACCTGCCCGGTCAGAGTTCCGCTGGTCCCCTGCGCCAGTGCTCTCCACCCCGTCGTGCCCAACGCGAGAATCAGTGCGAAGAAGATCGCGACTGCGCGGAACGTTTTGAACCTGGTCATACTTGCCTCCTGAAAAGCTCTCCTGCGTGCGGTCGAATGGCGGCAGCCCTGATCGCGACCCGGAATAAGCGGGAAATGGAAACGGTTACAGCCCCGACTTCCGTCGTGCAGGCCCCAACGCCGTCTCCGCGATCCTGGCTGCATCCATGAATGCCCGTGCCTCTTTCTGCCAGGCAATTTGTCTTCCCGGACCCGCCGCTGCCCCCGCCGCTTCGTGTTCGGCGCAGGAACGCACTTACGCTCCGGTTCGCTCAAGACTCTAAGCGCGCACATCGCCACGCGAATCCGACGAAAGTCGGACTGCCCCAAATTTTTCCCCCATTGGTCACTATCGCCCCAACCTCCTGGTTCGTAAGGACCCGGAAGCACCTCGGGAACAAGGGCCGAACGCCCAGTTGACATTGGCCCGCGCTATGCTGGGTGGGGACGTGGGCGCTGTGAGTCAACGCGATGGGCGATCTCTGCTGACAAAGGCGGCTACCTTCTTCTTGCTGTGCTTCCCCACGACCGTCTTCGCAGCCTGCGCTCCGCCACCGGATCTTCAGGCCCGGCTGCAGAAGAAACCGAACGCGGAAAACTACGCGGCTCTGGGAAACTGGTACGCGGATCACAAGCAGTTTGCCTGCGCTGCACAGGCCTTCTCCTCCGCCGCTGCCATCGATCCCGGTTCGGAGTCCTATGCGTATCTCTGGGGCCTCAGCCTTTCCTCTGCCGGCAAAGATTCCTCAGCGCTGCCGCCTCTTCGTCGCGCGGAGAAGCTCGACGCCACCGACGTGCGCCCGCATCTGGCCCTCGGTTCAGCGCTCGATCACCTAAGCCATACCGCTGAAGCCGAAGCGGAGTGGCGAGCAGCGCTGGCCATCGATGCCGACTCCTCCACTGCGCTCGACGCGCTCTCCCAGGATCTCGTCGATCGCAAGGACTACCCCTCTGTCATCGCGTTGCTCGATCATCCGGCGCGTTCCGACGCTCGCTCTCCACTGCAGGATCTCAACCTTGGAATCGCCTTTGCTGGAACCGCGCGTCTCGCCGAAGCCAATCGTGTGCTCCGCGAAGGTCTGAACACTGCGCCCGATTCCCTCCCCATCGCGAACGAGCTGGCCATCGTTCTGCTGCTTCTGGGCAACGATCACGAAGCGTACTCGGTCTTCGAGCTCGCGCTTCAGAAACATCCCAACGATCAGCGGACAGAAGTGCTCTACCTGCGAACGCTGGTCACCAGCCACGGAGAAAAGGCCACAGACCTTGCGCAACAACTGCTCGCGAAATACCCCGCCAACTGGGAGGTTCTTTACCTCAACGGGCTTCTGCGCGCGCGCGATGCCGATTTTGCCGCAGCACGCTCTCTGCTGGAGAAATCGCTCGCTCTCCATCCTGGCTATGGGCCGACACACTCGGCGCTGGGCAATACCATGGCCCATCTCAACGACAAGCAGGCAGCGCGCAGAGAACTGGAACGCGGAATCGCGCTGGGCGATGAGTCCCCGGATAACGAGTACGCACTCGCCCAGGTTCTTCGCAGTCTCGGCGACGGCGCCGCGGCGGCGAGTCATCTGCAGACTTATCAGCGGCTCAAGAACGATCAGTCAGGCAAGTCTCAGGCAGCGGGAAAAGCCGAGTCCGGCGATCAACTCCTCGCAGCCGGAAAGGCGTCCGAGGCCGCAGCCCAGTATCGCGACGCTCTGAACTCCGATCCCGATGAAGCCGTGCTGCATTACAAACTTTCCCGGGCGCTCGACAAGATGAACCAAACCGCCGAAGAGACCGCGGAGCTGGAGCGCGCCATCGTGCTCGATCCCAAACTGGTGGAAGCCCAGAACCAGCTCGGTTATCTTGCCGCGCGTAATGGAGACCAGGACCGCGCAGAGAAGTTCTTTCGCGCCGCCATCGCCACCTCCCCTTCCTACGTTGTGGCGTGGATCAATCTGGCGGCAACGCTGGCTTCCGAGTCGAAATGGCAACAGGCAGACGACGCGGTCAACCAGGCTCTGGTCCTCGATCCGGATAACGCCCAGGCGCGTCAGTTGCGTCAGGCCATCGCCTCCGCACGCGCCAATCCGTAAGACATGCGATCGCGAGGAGCCGGTTACAATCCATCCTGACTCAGGCACGAACGACGGACGAATCGACGTGGACCCTTGACGATGCTCTCAATGAACCACGCGGCATGGTCGCGACGCCGCTTCCTGCGCGGCCTCTCCGGGCTCACCGCCGCAGCGGCATTGCCAGGGCCTCTCCGCGCCACCATCGCAAAAGCCCCCGCTGCACCCTTCTCTCAATTCGTCGACGTTGCGGCAGAAGCCGGCCTCACCAAAACGATGTTCTACGGCGAAGGACCCATCGCCACCTACATCACCGAAATCATGGGTGGAGGCTGCGCGTTTTTCGATTACGACAACGATGGCTGGATGGACATCTTCATCCTGGGCGGGCGCAGGCTCAAGTCCGTGCCGCCTGGCGCCAGCAATCGCCTCTACCACAACAATCGCGACGGCACCTTTACCGACGTCACCGAGGCCGCCGGGCTGCTCGATGCCGACTGGGCGGTTGGCGTCTGTGTCGGCGACTATAACAACGATGGATTCGAAGACTTATATCTGACTTACTTCGGCCATAACCGTTTGTTTCGCAACAACGGTAACGGCACCTTCACCGATGTAACTGCGCAGGCGGGCCTGCACGATCCTGTCGTGCGCTTCGGCTCCGGCTGTACTTTCTTCGATTACAACCGCGATGGCTGGCTCGATCTGTTTGTCTCCAACTACGCCGACGTCGACCTCGCCACGCTGCCCCTGCCCTCGCTTGAGCGGCCCAACTGCAACTTCGAAGGCGTTCCCGTCAATTGCGGACCCAGCGGCCTTCCCCTCCCCACCCACGCGCTCTACCGCAACAATCGCGACGGCACCTTCACCGATGTTTCAAAAGAATCCGGAATCGCCGCCATCCGCGGCTCCTACGGGCTCACCGCCTGCGCCTTCGATGCGGACGATGACGGATGGCCTGATATTTTTGTCGCCTGCGATTCCACTCCCAGCCTGCTGCTGATGAACAACCACGACGGCACCTTTCGCGAAGAAGCTCTGCTGCGCGGCATCGCGCTCAGCGAGGAGGGCAAGGACATGGCCGGCATGGGCGTTGGCATTGGCGACTACAACTGCGACGGCCGTCTCGACATCGTCCGCACCCACTACATGAATCAGGCCAGCGGCCTCTATCGCAACCTCGGCAAAGGTTATTTTGAGGACGTAACCGCCCAGGCGGGATTGATGCACGAGCGCCGCTTCGTCAGCTGGGGCGTCGGGCTTCCCGACCTCGACAACGACGGCTGGCCCGACATCTTCCTGGTCACCGGCCAGGTCTATCCCGAGCTGGAGCCGGTGCTGCCGCAATATCCGCGCAAGGGTCCGCGCATCGTGTTTCGCAATCAGGGCAACGCGACGTTCGTGGAGCTGAATGACGCCGACTATCCGGCTCTGGCCTCGCGCCACGTGAGCCGCGGTTGCGCGTTCGGCGATTTCGATAACGACGGCGACCTCGACATCGTCATCATGAATCAGAATGAGCCGCCCTCACTCCTGCGCAATGACGCCCCACCCGACCATCGCTGGATCAAGGTCCGCCTCCGCGGCACAAAGAGCAATCGCAGCGCCCTGGGTGCGCGAGTGACCGTGCGCAGCGGCGCGAAAGTACAGGTTCAGGAGCTCATGAGTCAGTCCAGCTACGTCTCCTCCAACGATCCACGACTCCACTTCGGACTCGGCTCCGCCGAAGCAGTCAACATCGAGGTGCGATGGCCGCTTGGGTCCGTCGAGTCGCATAAAGGCGTAAAGTCCAACCAACTCGTAACCCTGACCGAAGGCTCTCCCGAGATTCACGTAGAGAAACTAACGCCCGCCGCGAAGCATACGTCTTCTTCTGGCTAAGCAGCACGTTCAAAAACAAAATGACTACGATTCGATCGATTTTTTTATCCGGGCTTTTCTTCCTGATCGTGTTCTTTACGATGCCGCCCGTTCACGCCCAGTCCAAACCAGTCGGCCACCGCATCGTCATCGACGCATCCGCCCTGCCCGCTTCTCCAGAACCCTCTTCCTATCGCGGAGGAACCGCGACATCGCCCTCAGGGCAAACCATCGGCGTCAACACCACCTACCTGACCCTGAACGGCAAGCCCTGGTTGCCGGTCATGGGCGAGTTTCACTTCACGCGCGTTCCGGAGGATCAATGGGAAGAGGAAATCCTCAAGATGAAGGCCGCCGGAGTGAACATTGTCGCCACCTACGTTTTCTGGATTCACCACGAAGAGATCGAAGGCCAGTTTGACTGGTCGGGCGACCGCGATCTCCGCCGCTTTGTCGAACTCTGCGGCAAACATGGCCTCTACGTCTGGGTGCGCATCGGTCCCTGGGACCACGGAGAAGTTCGCAACGGCGGCCTCCCCGACTGGATTCTGAAGAAGGGCCCCATCCGCGAAAACGATCCGGCCTTCATGAGCTACGTCGCGAAGCTCTACGGCCAAATCGGCGAACAGCTCAAAGGACTGCTGTGGAAGGACGGCGGACCCGTGATCGGAGTCCAGCTGGAAAACGAATACTCGGGTCGCGGTCCGAAACGCGGCGACGAATATATCCTCGCGCTCCGCGATCTTGCCCTCCGCAGCGGACTCGACGTGCCGCTCTACACCGTAACCGGCTGGGACAACGCCGTCGTCCCGCAAGGCCAGGTCCTCCCCGTATTCGGCGGCTATCCCGATGCTCCCTGGGACGGCGCTCGCGGCAAACTGCCGCCCAGCGAGGTCTACCTCTTTCGATTCGGCAACCGTGTTTCCGGAAATATGGGCGCGATCGGCGATCGCCACCCAACGCAGCGCTCGGAATCCGAACCCACGCCTTTCATCACCGCCGAAATGGGCGGCGGCATTCAGGACACCTATCATCGCCGGCCCGTGATCGAGCCCGACGATGTCGCCGCGATGATGCCGGTGATGCTCGGCTCCGGCGTCAATCTCTACGGAACCTACATGTTTCAGGGCGGAGAAAATCCTGACGGCAAGCTCACCACCCTGCAGGAATCGCACGCCAGCGGTTATCCCACCGATGTTCCGGTCAAGTCCTATGACTTTCAGGCGCCGCTGGGAGAGTTCGGCACGGAACGAGAATCCCTGCGCAAGCTCAAGATCTTCGACTATTTCCTCGATGCGTTCGGATCCGATCTCGCTACGATGCCGCCGCACGCGCCCCAGGTTCAGCCAAAGAATCCGTCGGACTTTAGCGTGATTCGCGCCGCCGTTCGCAGTCGCGGCGACCAGGGCTTCCTCTTCGTCAATAACTACGTGCGCGGCTCTGCCATGCCCGCACATCCCGGCGCGCAGTTCGAGATCCGCTTGCCTGGCGGAGCGCTCACCATCCCGGACAACCTAATCACGATTCCGTCGGATTCGTACTTCATCTGGCCCTTTAACCTCGACCTCGGCCCTGCCACGCTGCAGTACAGCACCGCGCAACTGTTCACGCGTCTGGACAACGCCGGAACCGTCACCTGGGTCTTCGAGGAAATTCCCGGAATCGTGCCGCAGCTCGTTCTGAAAGATGCCGACGGCCTCAACGTCGATGCCCCTGGCGCCGCGCTAACCCGCTCGAAAGGCAAAGTAGCGATTACGGGCCTGCGCGCTGCTTTTGGAGCCACGATCACCATCCGCAACCGCTCCGGCGATACAGCAAAGATCATGCTGCTGACCCGCCACGAGGCCGAGAATGCCTGGCTCGCGACCATCGACCATCAGCCCCATCTCGTCGAAACCGATCAGGAATTCTTCGCCGACGCCAACAGGATCGTCCTTCGCTCAGAAGGAATCCCGAAAGCCGCCTTCGCGATCTACCCCGCACTCCATCGTGCCCTTACCGGCTCAACATGCGCGCTCCGGAACACAAACATCACGGCCTGCACCCTCAGCGTTCCCGAACAACACATCGACCTCCGCGTTGTTCAGAAGCAGCCAGCAGGGCCGGTCCCTCCCGTGCGTGTGAGCACTCCCCTCTCGTGGCAGCCTAACGGCGTCGCCATGGCTCCGCCTGACTCGGAATTCGACAAGGCCGCTCAGTGGAGCATCACCATCCCGCAAAACCTCCTCACCGGCGTCGGCAATGTTTTCCTTCAGGTGCAATACACCGGAGACGTCGCACGGCTTTCCACCCACGGCCGTCTTCTCGACGACGATTTTTACAACGGCAAAACCTTGTCCATCGGCTTGCGGAGATTCGCCGACGCCATCCGCCAGGGACCTCTCAATCTCAGCATCCTTCCCCTGCGTAAGGACGCGCCGATCTACCTCGAAGACCGCGACCGTCCTGACTTCGGCACGCAATCGCAGATCGACAAGCTCCGCACTCTGAAACTCGTCCCGGAGTATCAGTTCGTCATTCCCATCGGAGCTCCCTAAAGATTCCTCCAACTTACCGAGAGCCGTTGCTTCGCCCCGCGTCCAATGCAGTCGGCGATCCCACCGCCTCCCGAATCGCCGCGAGCAAGTCCTCGGCGGGAAGCCCTTTGAGCAGATGCCGCGAGGCCACAGCTGCCTGGGACCCTTCAAACGGGTTCTCGTCCGGATACCGCGCCAGAATCAGCAGCCTCGGCAGCCGCCGTCGCGACAGGCTGCCAAGAGCCTTCCACGCGCTCGGTGCGAGCATCGCTTCATCGACCAGCGCAACATCGACAGTGTTGTTTCCGAGAAAAGCAAGGGCTGCATCGAAGCTGGAGAACTGGCCGGCAACCGCCATGTCCTCCTGACTGTCGACGACGATGCTCCAGCCCAGCCGTTCCAGCTTCGACGCGATCGACGATGGCGACGCGGACCGGCTCGACGGCGGATGCGGGCGGACGAGCGCTGCTACTCTGCGAGGACGGGTTCAACTTCAGGCAACCTGGATCCACGGCTGGAGCGCGCGCTCCGGCTCTGTTTTTCGGTACCCCCGATCCTAACGTTGCGCCGTTCTTCTGCCATCCGACGGAAGTCGGATTCGCGGCAAACGATTTTCGCATTCAATGAATCGACAGCCCAGGAGGTAATTTGCAAAAGTTCTGGCGCGCAAGATCGACTGCGATGACGGTCGCGCTGCTGGCCGCATGGTCGTGCGCTAAGGCGCAGACTGCTGGCCCACCGCCGCCTCTGCAGCCCTTCGTCATGGATCATCGCGCCGGACTCGACGCGCATTCGCCCGTTGACCTGTCGTTCCTGCCCGATGCTCCCGCGGGCAAGCACGGATTTATCCACGCCCACCTCGGCCACCTCGCCACCGGCGACGGCAATCGGATTCGCCTGTGGGGCGTGAACCTCACCGACTGGAGTCCCGGCTCCACGATGATTCCCGAGAAAGCAGACGCGCATCTGTGGGCGGCGACCCTGGCCCGTTACGGAGTGAACTGCGTGCGGTTGCAGTTTCTCGATTTGCCGGCGCCGCGTGGGCTCATCGCCGCAGGCCGCACCGACACGCGCGCCTTCGATCCCGCGCAGCTCGATCGTGAAGACTACTTCCTCGCCGAACTGGAAAAACAGGGCATCTACATCGACCTCAATCTACTGGTCGGCCGGCCCTTCCTTGCCGGCGACGGCGTAACCGACGCGGCCAAAATCCATGAGGGCGCCAAAGGCGTCAGCCTCTATGACAAGACGCTGATCGAACTCCAGAAGGATTACGCGCGGCCAACTTCTCACGCACGTGAACCCCTACACAAAGCGTTCCTACGCCAACGATCCGGCAGTCGCGATCGTGGAGATCAATAACGAGAACGCCATCTGGCTCGGCTTCCACGGTCCTTCGCCGTTCTACGACCGCGAGCTCGACACGATCTACAACGAGTGGCTGATGCACAACGCCACGGCGGCTCAGGTCGACTCGCTGCGCCACGAGACTGCCGCGCAGAACAGCGATCCCATCCCGCTGCTCGAAGGCCGCGAGGTGGCCGCCGCGTCCCGCGATCGCTTCGACACCGAGTCGCGCTTCTATCTCTGGCTCGAGAGCAGTTACTTCGCCGATATGCGCGATTTTCTGAAGAAGGATCTGGGCATTCGCTGCGTCATTCTTGCCACCGCCGATCACAGCCACCACAACACCGGCTACCCCCTGCTCCTTGCCACTTCGTCGTTCGATGTTCTCGATGGCCACGACTACTGGCAGCATCCGTGGGAACGCAAAGTCAAATCGCCCATGGTGGACGACCCTCTGAACTCGACCGTCGTCGAGCTTTCGCGCACCGCGGAGGCGGGCAAGCCGTACACGGTCAGCGAGGTGAATGAGGCTTTCCCCAACGACTACGGCGCCGAACAAATTCCGTTGCTGGCGGCCTACGCCGGCTTGCAGGATTGGGACGCAATCCTGTGGTACACCTTCGAGCCGAAGAAGGACCCTGCCTCGAAGCCGTACATCGGCGATCCCTTCGACATCAGCCTCGACCCCATCAAGATGCCGGAGCTCGCAGCGGGTGCGCTGACATTTCTGCGCGGCGACGTGAGCCCGGCGCGCGCGACGCTCCGGCGGACCTACTCCCAGGAAGAGGTCTTCGACACCTACCGCATGGAGGAGACACAGCGTCCGTATTTCACACCAGGTTTTCAGCTGTGGAAGCCGCTGGAAGAAGCCTCGCGCATCGAGTCGCTCGACCATGGTCCGACTCACGCGCTGGCGGCCGGAACGGAACCCAACCCCATCACCTCCGACACGCGCCAGCTTGCGTGGTCGTGGTCGAAAACCAACGCCGGCCAGGTGAGCGTCGATACGCCGCGAACCCAGGCCCTGATCGGCTTCGCATCAGCGCAGAACCCGGCACCGGCAAACCTGTCCGCGCAGGTCACGAATCCTTTCAGCGTGTTTGTGCTCACGTCACTCGACGCGCAGCCGATCGCGCACAGCGCCAGGCTGTTGCTCGTCGCCGGTGC
Organism: uncultured Acidobacteriaceae bacterium; assembly: GCA_963702285.1. Lineage (GTDB taxonomy): Bacteria > Acidobacteriota > Terriglobia > Terriglobales > Acidobacteriaceae > Palsa-343. The sequence continues at coordinate 130,686 of CAVPCB010000076.1, forward strand.
CCGGGCCGTCAACACAGGCATGGTGTGGAACGCCGAGCACACCGGCCTTGTGCAATGGGGCACTGCTCCCACCCTGATTGAGCCAGTCACAGGCAGCGTGACCCTGCACGGTCTCGGCGGAGCCACGAGCGTCGCCGCGCAGCCGCTCGATGGCGCGGGCCGCCCGCTGGGAAATCCCATCGCAGCAGCCCACCACGGCGATGCCTGGCAGATTCCCCTCGGCACTCCCGTCACCACCTGGTATGCCGTCACCGTCGAGCGCTGAGCCTACAATCCTGATAAGTCTCCTTTCCATGGCACACCTGCGCAACCCGAGCTCGTCGGTTGTTGTCCGCGCAGCAGCGTGCCTTGCCGGACTCCTTCTGCTCTGCGCACCGGCGTGGGCCACCGCTCCCGACGGTTATACCCGGAAGTTGTGGCAGACCCAGGATGGGCTTCCGGAGCAGACCGTCCAGGCCTTTGCGCAGACAGCGGATCATTATTTGTGGATCGGCACCACCGGCGGTCTGCTCCGCTTCGACGGATCGCGCTTCACCCTGTTCGATCACGGCAACACGCCGCAGTTGCGCGAGAACAGTGTCTTCGCTTTGCTCGCATCGCGCGATGGCAGCCTCTGGATCGGCACCGAGGGCGGCGGCCTGGTGCGATACAAGAACGGCGCACTCCGCGCCTATGGCCTCGACGACGGCCTGAGTGACAACTTCGTCCGCGCGCTCTACCAGGATCGCGGCGGCACCATCTGGGTGGGCACCGATAACGGCCTTCTGCGTTTCGCCTCAAGCCGGCTGGTGCGAATCGACAACACCGGCAACGTGCCCGCGATCGCCGTGCACGCCATTGCCGAGGATCATCTGGGCGGCCTCTGGGCCGGCGGCTCGCGTCTGCTGCATCTGTTTCGCGGACGTGTGACCGAGTACAACATCGAGGGCGGTGGCAGCGAGAACCGTGTTAAATCCATTCTCGAAACCCAGGACGGCACCATCTGGGTCGGCACCGTTTCCGGCCTCCATCGCCTCAAACCTGGCGCGCAGCACTTCGAACGCGTGCCCGGCGTCACCCAGACCGTCCGCGTTCTCCGTCAGTTTTCCGATGGCTCACTCTGGGTGGGAACCATCGGCGAGGGCATCCGCCGCTTCGAGGGCGGAAAGATGCTGGCCATCACCGCGCCCGACTCGCTCCCCAGCAATACCGTTCTGAATTTCTTCGAAGACGACGAGAAGAATCTCTGGATCGGCACCCAGGCCGGCATGCTCCGCCTCACCCGCACGCCCATGCGCATCGTTCCCCTGCCCCAGTCCGTCGACTCGGATTTCGGCACCGTCTACGCCGATCGCGACGGAACCCTGTGGGTGGTTTCCACCGACGTCTTTCAGGTGCGGAACGGAATCGCCACGCCATGGGCGCATCCGCGGCTGCCCCATCTCCGGGCTCGCAACATCTTTCGCGACCGTTCCGGCGCCCTGTGGATCGGCACCGATGGCGATGGCCTCCTCCGCCTCGACCACGGCAAGATCCTGCGTCTGACCGTCCGCGATGGCCTGGTCAACAACTTCATCCGCGTGACCGTGCAGAGCCGCGACGGCTCCATGTGGTTTGGCACCGACGAAGGCGTGAGCCACTGGACACAGCATGGATTCGCCAACTACGCCATGCGCGACGGCCTCTCCTATTTCAGCACCCGCGCCCTCATCGAGGATCGCAACGGCGACATCTGGGTCGGCACCGATCGCGGCCTCAATCATCTGCACGCCAATGGGTTCGTCCACGATGCGGCAACTACCGCGCTCGCCGATGAAAAGGTCTGGTCGATCCACGAAGATCCCGAGGGCGGCCTGTGGTTCGGCACCCGCAACAACGGGCTCTACCGCTGGAAAAACGGGCGGCTCGCGCACTTCACCACCGCGGAAGGACTGGCCAGCAACAGCATTTATCAAATCCTTGAGGATCGGAAGGAAGGCCTGTGGCTCAGCGGTCCCAACGGCATTGCCCTGCTGCAGCGCCGCGAGATGGACGAAGCCGCCGACCACCCCGGCCGGCATTTCTCCCTCACGCTGTACGGTGTCTCAAGCGAGGTGGAGACCGCACAGATTTACGGAGGTCGACAGCCCTCGGGCTGCCTCGACAAGGACGACGGTGTGTGGTTCCCCAGCAACAAGGGCCCCATCCACATCGCGCATGAGACCGTGCCGCCCCTGCAGTTGCCCCAGGTGGCGATCGACGAAGCCATCGTCGACGGCAGGAGCGTCGATCCCACCCAGCCCATCGTCATGAATCCCGGCGCCACCCGCCTCGAGATCTCCTGGTCGCCCATTCTGCTCCGCTCCCAGGAGAGTCTGCGCTTTCGCTATCGCCTCGACGGCTTCGACTCCGCGTGGAGCCCCGCCTCCGCCCGGCGCTGCGCATCCTGGACGAATCTCCCCGCCGGCCGCTATTCCTTCCACGTCGAGACGTTTGAGATCAATCGCCCCGAGGCCCTCTCCGAGACGGTGCTGCCCATCCTGCAGAAACCGCACTTCTGGCGCACATGGTGGTTCATGGGCTTCTCGGTGCTGGTCGCCGGCGCCGTCGTACTCGGCATATTTCAATTCCGTTTATGGCAGATCAGGATGCGATTCGAAGCCGTGCTCGACGAGCGCGGCCGCCTCGCCCGCGAAATGCACGACACCGTCATTCAGGGTTGCGCCGGCATCTCCGCCTTGCTGGAAGCCGTGGCCAGCCTGCGCGAGGAAAACGGCACCGTGCCGCAGGACCTCTTCGATCACGCGCGCCATCAGGTGCGCACCACCATCGATGAAGCGCGCCAGGCGGTGTGGAACCTGCGCCAGGCCCAGCCTTCCGGCAGAAACATCGCCGCCAACCTTGAAACCATGGCGGGGCAGATCGGCGCCGAGTCGGGCATTCCTGTCGTCTGCGAAATTATCGGCAAGCCCTTCTCGCTGACCCAAATGGCCATGCACGAGCTGCTCATGATGGCGCGCGAAGCGGTCTACAACGCCGTGCTCCACGGGCATCCGCAACGCGTGGACCTGCGCGTCACCTTCGCCCGCAATGAGCTCACCCTCGAGGTTCGCGACAACGGCTCCGGATTCGAGCCCGCCGTCGTCATGGCTCGCGATGACCGCCATTACGGCCTGGTCGGCATGCGCGAGCGCGTCCGTGCCGTCGGCGGCGATTTCCGCCTCGACAGCGCTCCCGGCCGCGGTACCGATCTGAAGGTCCGTATCCCCCGCAAATTTTCCGGCGCTCACAGCGCGATGATGAGGATGTGAACCATGGAAAAGCCGTCCACGATTAAAGTGCTGGTGGTGGACGATCATCCCATCGTCCGCGTGGGCATCGTCGCCATCATCAACGCCCGTCCCGATATGTCGGTGGTCGCACAATGCGGCACCGGCGAGGAGGCCGTCGAACTATTCGAGCAGCACCAGCCCGATATCGCCCTGATGGATCTCCGCCTTCCGAAAATGAGCGGCGTCGAAGCCATCCGCACCATTCGCGCGCGCCACCCCAAGGCGTGTTTCGTCGTGCTCACCACCTATGAAGGAGATGAGGACATCTACCAGGCCCTCGAGGCCGGTGCCCGCGCGTACGTCATCAAAGGCATGCCGCACGAGATGCTCATCGATGCGCTGCGCCGAGTCCATGCCGGCCACCGTTTTCTGCCGCCCGCCATCTCCCGCACCCTGGCCTCGCGCACGCCGGACTCCGACCTCAGCGCCCGCGAGCGCGAAGTGCTCTCGCTGCTGGCCCGCGGCGAAACCAACAAGGAGATCGCCCAGCACCTCGGCATCACCGAAGCAACGGTGAAGTGCCACGTCAGCGTCATCCTCATGCGCCTCCAGTCCGCGGACCGAACCCAGGCCGTCGTCACCGCACTCCAGCGCGGCCTCGTCCACCTTTGAAAATTTCTCACCCGAAAGTACTCCGACTTTGGTCGGATTCTTCCTCGGTTGACCCCGCGTACAGTACCTGAGGGCGTTGCGCTCGCCGCGACGCGCACGAGGAAGTCTACCGATGACCGCCAGACCCGGGGATTCGCCTGCTCTGCTTACGCGCCGCGATCTGCTCCGCCGGACGGCGCAGGGAGTGGCTGCACTTTCCGTCGCGCCCTGGGTCGGCCATGCCGAATCCGCCCTCTCTCCCGAGGATGCGGACCAGCCCGCCCCGAGGTCCCGCGAGACTTTCGATTTCGGCTGGCGCTTCACCCGCGGCGATCCGAAGAACGCGCACCTGCCCGAGTTCGCCGACCCCGGCTGGAGCAAGGTTGACCTTCCCCATGACTGGAGCATCGAAGGTCCCTGCTCCCAGGCCGAGCCATCCTCTGGCCCCGGCGGCTATCTCCCCACCGGCATCGCCTGGTATCGCAAGCGGCTAACGCTGCCCGCATCGGATCGCGGCCGCCTCGTGACAATCGAGTTCGACGGCGTTTATGAGAACAGCGAAGTCTGGATCAACGGCCACTCGCTCGGCACTCGCCCCTACGGATTTATTCCGTTTACCTACGACCTGACGCCGCACCTGCACTTCGATGGCGACAACGTGGTCGCCGTCCGCGTGGACAATTCGCGGCAAACCAACTGCCGCTGGTATTCCGGCTCCGGCATTCATCGTCACACCTGGCTCATCCGCACGCAACCAATCCGCGTCGATGGCTGGGGTACATTCGTCAGCTGTCCTGAAGTCTCTGCCGATCGCGCGAGAGTTCGCGTGGAAACCCGCGTCACAAACGGAGCCGGCCACAGCGCAGCCTGTACTCTGGCAACGACGCTGCTCGACGCGAGCGGCGCCGCGGTTGCGAATCTCGAAACCCAGCACACCATCGACTCCGGAGACGAGTTCCTCTTCACCCAGGAGTTGACCGTCACCAGCCCTTCGCTCTGGTCCGTCGAAACGCCTCACCTCTACACCGTTCGCGCGACACTGCGCGAAGGCGATCGCATTGTCGACCGTTGCGACACGCCGATGGGCATTCGCTCCGCCGTCTTCGACGTCAACCGCGGGTTCCTTCTCAATGGCGAGCAAGTCAAGATCAAGGGCGTCTGCCTTCATCCCGAGGCAGGCTGCGTCGGCGCGGCCGTCCCCGAGCGCGTGTGGGAACGCCGCCTCGAAGAGCTTCGTGCTATGGGCTCGAATGCCATCCGCACCAGCCATAATCCCTTCGCCGCCGAGTTTCTCGACCTGTGCGACCGCCTGGGCTTTCTCGTCATGAATGAGGCCTTCGACGAGTGGCGCGTGCCCAAAGGACAAATCCAGAATGGCTACCATCTCTACTTCGATCAGTGGCACGAGCGCGACCTGAGAAACTTCATCCGCCGCGATCGCAACCATCCCAGCGTTGTGCTGTGGAGCGCCGGCAATGAGGTTCCCGATCAGTCCGCGCCCGACGGTGCGGCCACTCTGCGCGCCGTCCGGGAAATCTTCCGCTCCGAAGACCCCACTCGTCCGGTCACCGTGGGCTGCGATCAGATTGCGTCGGAGCCGGCCTCCAATCGCGTGCGTCCGGAGTTTCTCGCCGAACTTGACGTCGTCGGCTACAACTACGTTGACCGCTGGCGCAATCGCGCCGACCTCTACTACACCATCGACCGCGCCGCCTTCCCGCAGCGTCGCTTCATCGGAACCGAGAGCGTCGGTGTCGGCGGCATTCGTGGAGAATATCGCGGCCTGACCGCGCACAAAGAGGATGACTCGGTTCCCTGGTTCGCCCACCCTGCCAATCTCCGCATCGATGCCGAGCAACTCTGGCAGTTCGTCGCACTCCACGACTACGTCGCCGGCGATTTCGTGTGGACCGGCATCGACTATCTGGGTGAATCCAGGTGGCCCATGCGCGGAGCCTCCTCCGGCGTTCTCGATACCTGCGGTTTTCGCAAAGACAGCTTCTACTTTTACCAGAGCCAGTGGACAACAAAACCAATGCTGCACCTGTCTCCACACTGGAGCTGGAAAAGACAGCAAGGAACCATCATTCCGGTCACCTGCTACACCAACTGCGACACCGTCGAGCTGTTCCTCAACGGAAAATCGCTGGGCGTGAAGGGCTACGAATTTCCGCGCCTCGGCATGGAAGGCCGTTACGGAAACTATCCGGCACGGGCGCGCGTGTTGCGCACCACCGCCGATCTGCACCTGTCCTGGGACGTGCCCTGGGAAGCAGGAACTCTGCGTGCGGTGGGCAATCGGAACGGAGAAAAGGCTGTCGACCAGGAAATCTCCACCACCGGCGACGCGGCTGCCATCCGCCTCCGCGCCGATCGCGACACCATTGCAGCCGACCGTCGCGACGTCGTGCATGTGACTGTTTCCGTCGAAGACTCCCAGGGCCGCCTCGTCCCCGAGGCAGACCACGAAATCCAATTCTCCATCGAAGGCGAAGGACGCCTCATCGGCGTTGACAACGGCGACCTCTTCTCCCACGAAAGCTACCAGGCCGCAAAGCGCCGAGCCTTTCACGGCTACTGCCTCGCCATCGTGCAGTCGACCGCCCGCCCCGGGCGGATCAGGATCGTCGCATCGTCTCCCGGCTTACCGGAGGCGACTCTCGCGGTGAACACAGCCTCATAGCCTGCGAACATCGGACCAACGCGACATTATAATCCGCGCATGCGGGCTCTTCGCCTTCTTCCTCTCGCCTTCGTCCTGACCATCGTGGCGTCTGCGCAGCAGACCGTCTCGATTCACGCGGAAGATGGCGCCCAGATCTGCGCCGACCTTTATGGTCATGGAAGTAAAGCTGTCGTGCTGGCCCACGGCGGTCGATTCAACAAAGAGAGCTGGCACGACCAGGCACTATCGCTCGAAGCTGCAGGATTTCAAGTCCTGGCCATCGACTTTCGAGGTTTCGGTTGTTCGAAGGGTCCGGGCCAGAAGGATTTCGACCATGCTCCGTTTGAGAAGGATGTGCTCGCCGCGGTTCGCTACCTGAAAGCACACGGCGCAAAAACAGTGTCCGTAGTTGGAGGAAGTTTTGGTGGCGCTGCGGCCGGCGACGCATCCATCAAGTCGGCGCCCGGTGAAATTGACCGCATCGTATTCCTTGGCGCAGCGCCAAATCTTCCCGCAGACGGCTTGCAATCGCGATCATTGTTTATCGTCGCGCGCCACGACACCAGTGGAAGCGGTCCAAGGCTGCCTGGTATCCAGGCGCAGTACGAAAAGGCTCCTCTGCCGAAGCAGTTGATCGTGCTGGATGGTTCCGCACACGCTCAGTTTCTCTTTCAAACAGACCAGAATGCTCGCGTCATGCAGGAGATTTTGCGATTTCTGTCAGCCCGATGAGACCTACCATTCCGGCCGATCCTCTCACCTTCACCACGGAGAAGTGTCAGGGCATGGCTTCAGCCATGCCGAAAAACCCGCGCCGAAGGCGCCTCCTTGCTGCCGCAGGCCGTCCCTGAGGTCCCCGTCGCGCAGCAGCGCGATGGGGCTGGAACTCGTCGCGTTCGCCAGAACGCCTCCTCTTCGTTCTCGAACACCTTAGGTCGGTCTCACATCGCCCCATTACCTCCGTGTCCTTCGCCCGACGATTCCCCTTGCATTGCCTCCCCCATCTACGCACACTGAAAAGGAACCTGATCCAGGGAGGATCCGCACCGCGGGTCTTTTTTCATTGCAGGCGCGCCACCCGATTCCGGCAACCGAAGGACTCGTGATCGAACAAGGAAACCGGCATAACCATCTCGTCAACCCCAGGGGGATCGACCCCTCTGGATGTCGCTGATTCTTTGAGAGAGGCAGGGGGTCGAACCCCCCGAAATCAAGAAATCCAGTTTCGCCGAATCCCAGACAGCAACGAGCCCAGGGAACACTGCGAACTGACAAACCAGGGACTACAGCCAACACCAGGGGGATCCGCAAAGCAGCTACCCAACAGAATCAAGAACATCCCAGGGGGTCAACCCCTCAAAACCAGACAATTAGTCGCGCAGGATCCCAAGACAGCACCGAGCCCCGAAGCACAACGAAAGCACCGCAACAGACCAGGGACCAACAGTAAAATGCCCCGTTAACCATATCGCCAACACAGAGGGGATCCATACAGCAGCGACTCAGTAGAATCAAGAACATCCCAGGGGGTCGACCCCCCGTCCCTGACAAACCAGCAACGCTGCAGCGCTGACGTTGCTATCCTCACCCCATGCCCCCGATCGCCTTCCTCGAGTGCTCCCGCTGCCACCAGCAGCGCTCCGCCGCCACACCCCAGACCGTCTGCCCGGTATGCGCCGGATCCCTCTACGTCCGCTACTCCCCCAGGTCGCTGCAAGCCGCGCGCAAGCCCGGCGCCCGACGCGCCCCCCTCGATGTGGCGCTACGACTCCGTCCTTCCCGAAACGGAACCGGTCACCCTCGGCGAAGGCTGGACCCCCATGCTCCCCAGCCGCCGCTACCCCAGCCTGTTCATCAAGGAGGAGGCCGACAACCCGACCGGCAGCTTCAAGGCTCGCGGCATGTCCGCCGCCATCAGCATGGCTCGCCACTACGGACTGAAGAAGCTCGCCGCTCCCTCGGCCGGCAACGCCGCCAGCGCCCTCGCCGCCTATGCCGCCGCCGCCGGCATCGAGGCCCACATCTTCATGCCGCGCGATGTGCCCATGGCCAACTACGTCGAAGGCATGGCCTACGGCGCCCACGTCACTCTGGTCGACGGCCTCATCTCCGACTGCGGCCGCCTCGTCGCCGAAGGCGCCAAGCGCGAGGGCTGGTTCGACATCTCCACGCCTCAAGGAACCCTTCCGCGTCGAAGGCAAGAAGACCATGGGCTACGAGCTGGTCGAGCAGCTCGGCTGGACCTACCCCGACGCCGTCTTCTATCCCACCGGCGGCGGCGTCGGCCTCATCGGCATGTGGAAGGCCTTCGAGGAGATGGAGCAGCTGGGCTGGGTCTCCGGCCCCCGCCCGAAGATGATCGCCGTCCAGGCCTCCGGTTGCGCGCCCGTCGCCCGCGCCTGGCAGGAAGGCGCGTCAGCCTCGACCCTCTTCGAGAACGCCGCCACCTTCGCCGCCGGCCTCCGCGTGCCCAAGCCCTACGGCGACTCCCTCATCCTCGACATCGTGAAGCAGTCCGGCGGCACCGTCGTCGACCGGCCCGACGAGGCCATCCTCGCTTCCCTGCTCGACTGGGCCCGCCACGAAGGCCTCCTCCTCTGCCCCGAAGGCGCCTGCGCCACCGCAGCCTACGACCATCTGCTCGCCACCGGCTTCCTCAAGCCCGACGACCGCGTCGTCCTCTTCAACACCGGCTCCGGCCTCAAGTACACCGACGCCATCGCCGAAGCCATGCACCTCACCCGCCCCGGCGCGAAGCACTACCCGCAGCGAACACCAGTAGGCGGCATCATCACCCCGCAGTAGGTGTTCTGAACGCTGAACGCTATCCGCTATCCGCTGCTTCTCTACTGACACCACGCTGTCAGCAGGGGTGTCCTACGCTGCTCTCGTAGTCAACTCCGACATGAGAGGACACCCCAATGGCCACCGCTGAAATGACCGTCACCTCGACCATCACCTGGTTCGAGATCCCCGCCGCCGACTTCGCTCGCGCCGTCCGCTTCTACGAGACCATCTTCGCCAGCCCCCTGCGCCACGAGGCCGACTGGCCCAACCTCGCCATCTTCCCCTATCAGCGTCCCGGCGTCTCCGGAGCCCTCGCCACCGGCGAAGGCCATCGCCCCTCCGGTGACGGCGTCGTGATCTACCTCAACTGCGACGGCCGCATCGATGCCGTGCTCAACCGCGTGGAGAAGGCCGGTGGCAGCGTCGTCGAGCCCAAGAACCACATCCCCAGCGTCGGCTGGGTCGCCCAGATCCGCGACTCGGAGGGCAACCGCGTAGGCCTGCACGCCGCGGCCTAGCTTCGGATGCCGGGTGCCCCATCTGCCTGCTGTTGGCAGATGTGGGAAGCCTCGATCCTCAGTGAGACAGCCACCACTACAATGCCGGTATGCGTCGTGCCGACCGCCTCTTCCGCATCGTCCAACTGCTCCGTGGCGGCCGCCTCCAAACCGCGCGCAGTCTCGCCGAGAAGCTGCAGGTCTCCCATCGCACCATCTATCGCGATGTCCAGGACCTGCAGCTCTCCGGCATGCCCATCACCGGCGAAGCTGGCGTCGGCTACACGCTCCGCCGCGACCTCGATATCCCACCCCTTATGTTTGACCGCGAAGAGATCGCCGCTCTGGTGTTGGGCGCCCGCATGGTGGAAGCCTGGGGCGGCATCGAGCTGACCGAAGCGGCCAACCGCGCCCTGCGCAAGATCGAAGCCGTCCTCCCCGCCAACCTGCGCGAGAACATCGACGACGTCCTGCTCTACGCGCCCGGCTACAAGGCGCCGCCCGAGCTCCGCCGCAAGCTCGATACGCTGCATTCGGCTGCGCAGAAGCGCCGCGTCGTTCTGCTGTGCCTATACCCGTGAAGACGGGCAGCCCAGCGTCCGCCGCGTCCATCCGCTTGCGCTCTACTTCTGGGGAGGCACCTGGACCCTCGCCGCCTGGTGCGAACTGCGCAACGACTTCCGCAGCTTCCGCGTCGACCGCGTCCAGCACGCCGACGCGCTCGACGAGCGCTTCACCCCGCGAGCCGGCCAGACTCTGGCGGACTTCCTGCGCCGCATCCGAAGCCAGGAAGCCGGTGCGTCGCCCGCCTCGGATGAGGCGCCGCTCAGTAGCCGTTGGCCAGCAGATATTCAAGCGTCACTTCAAAGGTCGACGCCGGACTCTTCTGATCCACCGCCACCTTGATCATCACATCCGCCTCGATGTTCACTGGATCGCCCGGCTTCAGCACCCGCAGGTTCGTCACGTTCCGCGTGTGCGGCAGAACTGCCACCCCCACGATGTCGCCGTCCCAGGTGGCGATGGTCAGGCTGATCCCTTCAATAGCGATCGATCCCTTCTGCACCATGTACCGCCGCGTCTCCTCCGGAACCCGCACCCGCAGCCACCAGTCCGTCTGTGCCGGGTCGGCGTTCGCGTGCACCGGATCGAGAGACACCAGTTCCCCACAGCCCATCCACGTGCCCCTGCACGATGTGGCCGCCCAGCGGCGCTCCCGCCGCCGGTGGGCAGCTCCAGATTCACCACCGTGCCCGGCTTCAGCAAGCCAAGCGACGTCCGCGCCAGCGTCTCCGCCGCCAGATCGGCATAGAACAGCGGCGGCTTCATCTCCAGCGCCGTCAGGCAGGTTCCGTTCACCGCAATGCTGTCGCCTTTGCGCAGCCGCTCGGCGAAACCCGGCGCGGACACAGCGATGCGGGTCGTTCCCTCGCGCGGCTCTAAGGCCGCTATGGTTCCCGTTGCTTCAATGATCCCAGTGAACATGGCTCAGCACTCTCCCCACGGGTTGCGCAAATACGCATCGATCCGAACGTCCTGATCGATGCATTCAATCGTCGGTGGAATCGGCAGCAGCGGCTTCAGCTTGCCTTCCTGCAGCAGTGGAACTCCATCCGGCCCTAAGAACACCGGCGCATAGAACAGCGTGATCTTGTCCACGTGTCCTCCGTTCAGCGCCGACGCGTTCAGTTGTCCCCCGGCTTCCAGCACCGCCGAGAGCATCCCCATCTCGCCCAGCCGCTTCATCACAGCGTTCAGTGAAAGACCCGTGCGGCGATCGGCGCGGTTGCGTCCCGCCGCCTCCGTCGCGAACTGATCGACGGTCGCTTCAGCCGCCGGGACCCGCTCCACCCGAACACCGAGCGCCTCCAGGGTCTGCTGCCGCTGCGTCGTCGCCACGCCGCAGAAGATCAGCAGATCGTTCTTCGCGGTCCGCACCAGCTTCGAGTCCAGCGGTATCCGCAGCCCGGAATCCAGCACCACGCGTAACAATGGCCGGCGCCTTGGCTTTCCCGAGCGGTCTGTCAGGTGCGGATCGTCCTGGAGCACCGTGTTGATGCCGGTGATCACCGCATCGGCCGCATGGCGCATCTCCTGTACCTGCTCCCGGGCCTTCTCTCCGGTCAGGAACACCGGCACTCCCCGCGGCGCGCTTCCCGGCGCCGGCGCGATCCGCCCGTCCAGCGACACGCCCGCCTTCAGCGTCACAAACGGCTAACCCGGTTCGGATGTGCTTCGCGAAGCCGTCGTTCAGTCTTGCGGGCCTGACCCTGCAGCACACCGGTCGTCACCTCAATCCCGGCCGCTTGCAATTGAGCCATTCCCTTCCCGCTCACGGCTGGGTTGGGATCGGTGGTCGCCGCAACCACGCGTGCGACGCCGGCGCCGATCAGAGCGTCGGTACAGGGTCCGGTGCGTCCGGTATGGCAGCAGGGCTCGAGCGTCACATAGGCCGTTGCCCCTCGTGCTGCCCCGCCGGCATTCTTCAGGGCGACGATCTCCGCGTGATCCTTCTTGTCGTACTCGTGCCGGCCGATCCCGACCACCACCCCGTCCTTCACCAGCACACAGCCGACGGCGGGATTGGGTGAGGCCAGGCCCACCGAATGCTCCGCCAGTTCCAGCGCTCGCTGCATCCAGCCTTCGTCCCCAGGCAAAGGATCGATTCCCTGAGCCACACTACCCTTTCAAAGCGCGAAGACTCTTCTTCGCTCAGTTCTCCAGCAATGAATTCACAAACGCCCCACTGTCAAAGGGCAGCAGATCTTCAAGCGCTTCACCGACTCCAACAAACCGAACCGGCAACTTCATCTCGCGGGCAATCGCCACCGCGATGCCGCCCTTGGCCGTTCCATCCAGCTTGGTCAACACAATGCCCGTCACTCCGGCCGACTCCGTGAAGAGCCGCGCCTGCTGCAGGCCGTTCTGTCCGGTCGTAGCATCCAGCACCAGCAGCACCTCGTGGGGAGCCTCGGGAATGATCCTCTGCGCCGTGCGTCGCATCTTGTCCAGTTCGGCCATCAATCCAGTCTTAGTATGCAAACGCCCGGCCGTGTCGACAATCACCACATCGGTCCGCTTCGTCTGGGCCGCCTGTAATGCGTCGAAGAGTACTGCGGAGGGATCCCCGCCCTGCTTCGTCTTCACCATCTCGACGCCGCTGCGCTGGCTCCACACTTCGAGCTGTTCGATGGCGGCGGCGCGAAACGTATCCGCAGCGCATAGCAGCGCGGTCTTCCCGCGGGACCGGTAATAGGCCGCCAGCTTCCCGCTGGTCGTCGTCTTCCCCGTCCCGTTCACGCCCACCATCATGATGACTTCCGGGGCTCGCGGCGACGACCTTTGCCGGTGGCGCATTTTCGTCCAGCATCGCCCGCAGCTCTTCCTTCAGCAGTTCCTTCAGCTCCGCTCCATCGCGGATCTGCTGGCGCTTGGCTCGTTCCCGCAGGTTGTTGGTGATCTCGGCCGCCGTGTTCACGCCCAGGTCCGACGCGATCAGGCTCATCTCCAGTTCTTCCAGCGCCGGCTCGTCGACCGTCCGGGTCAGGGCCAGAACGCCGTCGATGCGCTCCCCCAGGCTGTCGCGCGTGCGCGTGACCGCCTGCCGCATGCGCTCAAAGATGCTCTTCTTTTCCGGCTCCTGGTCTTCCTTCAGGCTGCCAAACAACGTCTGAATCATGAGTACTGCGCCCTCATCGCACCTTCATCGAGTGTAGCGAACCTTAAGGTGTGTGTTGTGGGGCGGCGCCGGCTCAGACGAGCTCCGGCACCGGCTTTCTCAGGCGGAACGAGACCGGCGTCCGCACATTCTTCACTTCCAGCGCTCCGGTCTTCACCAGCTCGGACAGTGCAATCACAACCACCGGATCGTAGCGCGTTCCGGAAAGACGCGTCAGGATGTCCAGCACGTAATCGGCATTCATCGCAGCCTGGTAAGGCCGCGGGGTGGTCATCGCGTCGAATGAATCGGCGACCGAGACAATCCGCGCCATGAGCGGGATCTGCTCTCCCGCAAGCCCGTACGGATAGCCCATCCCATCCAGCGATTCGTGATGCAGCTCCACGCCCGGCACCAGGTCCTGCAGCATGGTGATGGGACGCAGGATCGCCGCACCTTTCACCGTGTGGGCTTTGACAATCTCGAACTCCTCCGGCGTCAGAGGCGTCGACTTCATCACCAGATAGTCTTCGACACCCAGGCAGCCGATGTCGTGCAGCAGCGCGGCCAGACGAATCCGTTCCACCTGATTCTCGTCCAGTCCCAGCTTCCACGCGATGGCCGCCGCGTAGGCCGCCACTCGCTCGGAGTGTCCGCGCAGGTAGGCGGTCCGCTCATCCACGGCTTTGGCGACCATGCGCATCAGGTCCTTCAAGGTCTCGTAGTGGCTGCGTGCTTCTTCGGTCTTCTCGCTCGCTTTGTCGGCCAGAGCCTTCATGGTGTCGTGCCACGCAGGAATGACGTCGGCGAACAGATCGTCGCCCACTTCCTCCGGAGTTTCACTGGAGGCCAGCGTGTGGACCAGCCGCTGGATTCGCTTCTCCAGCCACACCGTCAGCAGCAACGCCGCTGCGGCACTGCCGGCCAGTTCGATCAAGCACTACGGCCCAGCCCGCAGCCACCACGCGCAGCGTCCGTTGCGCCAGCAGCATCGCCAGCACTGTCACCGATGTCGCGCCCGCAAAGACCGCGAGAAACCGCGCAAACACACGCCAGCGAATTCGCATCCCCGGCAACGAGGAGTGCCGAGCCGCGCGAGCGGGAACCTTTTGCATGCCAAGCCTTTCTTCGTCAGTCTACGAAGGTCAAGGCGGTTTTTCCTTCACCCGAAGGTGGTAAGGGTGTCCGCTGAGCGGGGCAAACGGGACTTACCACCGTAATGGGTGCAAAGGCAGTCGACTTAAGTAACTGATACGGCTGCCGCGCTTACTCGTCGCGACCGGGCCGCAGCATCAGCTCTTCAATGGCGCCTTGTGGCGCCTTGCCATGCAGCAGAATGGCTTCCATCTGCTCGGCGATGGGCATTTCCACAGCGTGCCGGCGCGCCAGGCCGAGCGCCGCCGAGGTAGTCTTGACGCCCTCCGCGACTCGGCCTTCGAGTCCGGCCAGAATCTCGTCGATCCTTCTGCCCTGTCCAAGACCCATGCCAACGGTCCGGTTCCGCGACAGCGATCCGGTGCAGGTCAGCACCAGGTCGCCCATGCCGGAGAGTCCCGCCAGGGTTTCACGGCGTCCGCCGCAGGCGATGGACAGCCGCGTGATCTCTGCGATTCCCCGCGTGATCAGCGCCGCAGTGCTGTTGTACCCGAGTTCCAGCCCAGCCACGATGCCGGCTGCAATGGCGATGACGTTCTTCAGCGATCCCCCCAGCTCGACACCCACCACGTCGTCGTTCGTATACAGGCGCAGCGTGCTGCTGGAAAACTCGCGCTGCACGGTCGACGCGAGATTCGGATCGGCTGAGGCGATCGTGATGGCTGTCGGCGCGCCCGCCGCCACTTCCTGTGCGAACGAGGGCCCGCTCAGCACGCCGCAGGGCAGCTCCAGCCCGCGAGAGCCAAGCACTTCGCCGATCACCTGGGTCATCCGCAGATAGGTCTCGTCCTCAATCCCTTTGGTCGCGCTCACCAGCAGCTGGCCGGGACGCAGATGCGCAGCAAATCCTTCATACGTAGAACGCACAAACTGCGAAGGCGTAACGCTGACCACGATCTCAGCCCCGTCGAGCGTCCCTGCGGCATCTTCGAAGATGCCAACAGACTCAGGGATGCGGAAACCGGGAAGGAACTGGGTATTCTCGCGACGGTCCCGCATCGCGGCGGCGACGTCTTTCGCGTAGGACCAGAGCGTGATCTGGTGGCCGCCGCGGCGGGCCAGGCTGATGGCAAGCGCGGTGCCCCAGGCGCCGCTCCCCATGATGGCAATGCGGCTCATACGGCGGTTGCCCCTGGTTTCGTGGCGCGCGACTTGCCGAAACGGTATTCCGTCCCGTTCATCAGGCGGCCAATATTCTGGTGATGCTTCAGGACCACAATCAGCGGGATGACAAACAGAACCGCGTTTTCAAGCGGAGTACGCGGTGCATGAGGAAGGATGACAGCGAAGACCGGAAACGCCACCGCGGAGACGATGGACCCCAGCGAAACGTAGCGCGATGCCGCAAAGACCAGAACGAAGACGCCCAGTCCCGCCAATGCCGCCCAGGGCGCCAGTGCAATAAACACACCAAACGCCGTGGCGACTCCCTTGCCGCCCTTGAAGCCGAGCCACATCGTGAAAATGTGCCCGAGAACAACACCCAGCGCCGCCAGGGCGATCGCGTTGCCGCGTACATCCCATGCCATGCCGGCATGGAGGGTATACGCGCTGCAAAACCAGACCGCGCAATACCCCTTCAGCACATCCAGCAGAAACGTCACCGCGCCCAGGCCTTTCGACCCCGAGCGCATCACGTTGGTCGCCCCAATGTTGCCGCTGCCCTGCTGGCGGATATCTTCTTTGCGGAAGAACCGCACCAGCAGATATCCGAAAGGAATCGACCCGAGCAGGTACGCCGCGACCGCAGCGACCAGATAAAAGATGAAGGGCATTGCGCTTACGAGTCTACCAGGGAGTCACTGTCCAGGCATAGGGACGATGCATCCAGGCGGATACCTGTTCACTCGCCGCACTACTCCCCGTACAGTTCGCCTTATGCTCGCTGTTGACTCGCCTCTCGCTCACTACTCGCTCTTCACTCGCTCTCGCCCTATTTCACCTGCGGCACCTGAGTCGCCCTGCCATTGCGCAGACAGTCCTCGATGATGCTGCGCACCTGCCGATCGGCCTCTCGCGCGATCCGTCCCTGCTCTGCGCCCAGACGGCCCTGCTCCGCTCCAAGCTTTCCCTGTTGAGCGCCCAGCGCACCCATCTTCGCGCCAAAGTCGCCCTGGCGTCCCCCAGCTTCGCCCTGCAGTTCACCGAGCCGGGCCTGCATATCGCCCAGCTTCGCCTGCATAGCGCCCATATCTTCGGAATTCCACTCCGCCTGCGCGGCGGCAAGCTGTGCCTGCATTTCCGCCATCTTCTCCGGCGCCAGCATCTTGTCCCGCGAGGCTTTCAGTTCCTTTTCAGCCTGCTCCAGTTGGTTCGTATTGAGGTGTTCCTGGTTTGCCCTGAATTTCGCCATCGCCCGGTCCAGCTCTGCCATTTCTTTGGAGAGATCCGGCATCCTCACCTGGCCCGCCGCCTCCTGCTGTCGGGACAGCTCTTCCATCTGCTTCCCGAATTCTTCCTGCTGCTTTCCCAGGAGCTCCTGTTTGCGCCCCAGCTCTCCCATCGGTTTGTACATGGCGCGAATCTTCGCGACGATGGCAGGGTCGGTCACGATATACGACTTCCCCTCATGGGTGAACCAGAGGAAGGGCCCCTTTGCAACCTTGCGTGCGGCATCGATCTCCGCACGACGCTCGCCGTCCCAGGAGCCGGAGAAGGTGACGTCGTTCCCCGAGCCTTCGACGATGGCGTAGGACTCCCCGTTGTCAGAGAAGCCGTAGGTGTAGCCCGTCATGTCCTGGTCGTCGTCGGAAACCAGTGTGTCCGGCGAGTCGTCCACCACCATGTCGGCGGGGTTCGGTGGAAGCGGAGCGACCGGCGCAAGAGCCGGCAACGGCGCTGCACCCGGCAACGGTGCCGCGGGTGCGATCGCTGCCTTTGGCGCTACCGATGCGGTGGGAGCAAGAGGCGCCTGCGGCGCATCGGAAGCAACCACCGGTCCCGCACCCTCCGGCGCGGCTGGAGTTCGTGGAGTTTCGGGTGTCGCAACCGGTGCGGTGGCCGGAGCAGGTGCCTGCGGTGGTGGCGGCGCTGCTTGAGCAGAGGCCCCGGGAACACGAATCAGCACGGTTGCAGCGAACAGCGCGGCGGGAATGATCATCAGCGACACAACGGCACGCCGGCGGCCTTCTGCAAAAGCACTGCGGAACAGGTGCTCGTTCAGCAACCGTTCCACCCGATGGGAAAGATTGCCGGGCCGGGCCATCGCGACTCCGGGCAGGGTCTGACGCGGCAAGGCCGCAAATTCCAGCAGGACCTCGGCGTATCGTGATCCGCTTGCGGCGGCGTCCATGCCCGCACGGTCGCCAATCGCCTCGCCCAGTGACGTCAGCGTTCGCCGCAGCCACCATCCCAGCGGGCTGAACCAGAACAAAGCGGTGTACAGACCGGCGAGCAACTGCAGGT
Organism: uncultured Acidobacteriaceae bacterium; assembly: GCA_963702285.1. Classification (GTDB taxonomy): domain Bacteria; phylum Acidobacteriota; class Terriglobia; order Terriglobales; family Acidobacteriaceae; genus Palsa-343. The sequence continues at coordinate 148,734 of CAVPCB010000076.1, forward strand.
AAAAGTCCATCTGACGCACATGGGAGCGCTCATGGGCCAGGACAATCCGCAGCTTTTTGCGATCCCAATCGGTGTAGCTGGCCGGCAGCACGATGCCAGATCCAATCGTGACCGGCGAAGAGATTCTCGTGCTCGACCGCACATTCGGCTCCGGCGCCGTCAGCGGCGAAACCAGATCTGCCGTCGTCCAGAGCCGTATCGCCATCGCCAGTCCCCACAGGAATCGCACCATCAGCAGACCAGCGACGCCGAGGTAAATCATGACGATCAGCCGGTCTGCGGGAGGCCAATGGAATCCCGCCTGGCTCGAACCGGTCGCGAGAGGGGCAGCTGCCGGACTCGCGTCCAGCGTTGCGGAAACAAAAACAGGTGACTGCCCAACGACCGAGCCCACGGGGGTCATCTTTGCTGGATCACCCGAGGCCGCAGCGAATGCCAACGGCGCCGCGTAGACGCGCGATGCCCGGACCGGCTTCACAGGAGTGTCAGTCGCCGCGCGACCCATCGGAATCGGCACCGCCCAGCCCCACTGTGCCTTCCAGTTGGCGATTGCCGGGGCCCCCATGAGAAGCGGCATCGCCAGCGAGGCGACCAGCACCAGAGTCCACGCCGCCTTGCGCGCTGGCACGTTGCTCACCCGGAACAGGCGCAACCCCACGCCTACCACCAGCGCGAACAGCAGGGCTCGCACCGCCGCTTCGATCATCGTGGCCGTCATCCTTTGCCTCCCTCCTGCTTTCTTGCCGCCGCAACGCGCTTCGATAACCGCTCCAGCTCCGCGCGACTCACCACCTTGGAATCCAGCAGGCCTACCAGCAACTCCTCCACGGATCCCTGGCAGAACCAGTCGACAATTCGCTGCACCGCGCGGGCAGCCACCTTTTGCGGCGACTCCGCGGGCCGATAGACGAAGGTGCGGTTGTCCACCAGGTGCGCAAGATATCCCTTCTCCTCCAGACGCCGCAGCACTGTGCGAATCGTCGAATCCTTGAGCGGCCGCTCAACCTCTTCCCGCACCTGCTCCGCCCTGGCCTCGCCCAGCCGCCAAACAATCGCCAAAATCTCTCGCTCCAGCTCTCCCAGTTCGGCTGGATCGTGTCCCGATGCAGTGTTACTCGTCATAGTGTTACCCACTGTAACACATAGGACTGGTGAACCGGCAAGAGGGTAAGCAACAAAATTTTGCATTCTGGAACCTGAAGCGCGGCCCGTACAACGTCTCAGACGGCGACAAGCGCCCGCCGGTTAGGCGGATATTTACATCAGCCGGCGGCGCACCATGTCCAAACCCTGCTGGCTCGCATAGAACCGCACCGCAGCCCGATCCCCTGAAAAGCGCTTCTCCACCCACTCGATGCCATCGGCGTCGCTTAGTGCTACGTAGACCAGCCCCACCGGCTTCTCGTCCGTGCCTCCGCCCGGACCGGCAATGCCGGTAATCCCCAACCCAATGGTCGATCCGCAACGCTCGCGGATCCCTTCCGCCAATGCGACCGCGACCTCCTGGCTCACAGCGCCGTGCCTCGCGATCAGCTGCGGATCGACACCCGCAAACTCCGTTTTGAGCCGATTGCTGTAGACCACGGCTCCCCCAACAAACGATCGCGAACTCCCGCTCACGCTCGTCAGCCGCTCGGCCACCATGCCGCCGGTGCAGCTCTCCGCGACCGCCAGGCTCGCGCCGCGCATTTCCAGGTGATAGAGCACGATCTGCTCCAGCGTCTCGCCCTGCGACGAGTAGACGAACTCGTCCAGTTCGTCTTCCAGCTTGCCGGCCAGCTCATCCGCGCGCGCCTGCGCCAGATCCGCAATCGGCTTCGAGCAGGATAGCCGCAGCTCGATGTCGCCCAGATGCGCCAGGATCGTGGTCTCGACATCCTTATATTGCGTGTAGATGGGAGCGATCCTCGCGTCCGCCGCAGACTCGCCGATCATCGCCGCCTTCAGAACCCGTGTCGCGATGTGCCGCTTGGGCACGATCTCTCGCAATCGCGGCAGACACTGCTCCTCAAACATTCCTTTTAGCTCGTGCGGGGGACCGGGCAGCAGCATCGCCAGCTTCCGATGCTTCCCGATCACCGTGTCGACCCATTGCCCGGGCGCCGATCCCAGCTTGTTGGGCAGCATCGTCGCACCCTCGATCACGTCCGCCTGCTTCTCGTTGTTGCGCGTGATGGTCATTCGCCGCGAGGCCGCGCGAGCATAAAGATGCGCAATGAGATCCGGATCGCGTTTCACCTTGACGCCCAGCGCTTCGGCCACCGCTTCGCGGGTCAGGTCGTCCTCCGTGGGCCCCAGACCTCCCGAGACCACCACGATGTCCACTCGCTCCAACGCATGCCGCACCACGTTGGCCAGCTGCTTCAGCCGGTCGCCGGCGATGGTCTTGAAATCGACCGTCACGCCAAGTTCATTCAGTTTTTCTGTCAGATACAGCGAGTTGGTGTCCTGGCGGAACGGCGTGAGCATCTCCGAACCAACTGCAATGATCTCCGCGTTCATCGATCTCCAGAAATCCGTCGGCTCGATTCAGCCTGTGCCGGTCATCAGAACAGCCGCCAGCCTTCCACGCCCAGCGCCACATGATAAACCGAGGTGGTCGTGGCGATCAGCGCTCCGCCGCCGGGTACAAAATTGAAGCCCACAATGCCGGAGCCCGATACAACCAGCGAAGCTTCGCCCGCGGGTGTGATCAGGGCCACGCCGCGCCGGCCACGCAGCGACGCCGCTACATAAACGTTGCCCGCGATGTCGACCGCCACCCCCTGTGGCCGCCCCAGGCCGCGGTGCAGAACATTGATGTCCCCATCCCGGTTGATTGCGTAGACCGCGTCGTAGCTCGACGTCGTTGGTCCAGTCACGTACAGCGTTCCATCCGGACCAAACGCAAGATGATAGGCTGCGACGCTGGGCTCGAGGGTTGCAAAAACAAAGATCTGGCGGTCCGGTGCAATCTTGAAGATGGTCCCGCTGCGATCGCCGACATACAGATTCTGATCCGCATCGAACGCCAGCCCGGTGGCCACGCCCATGCCTTCCGCATAAACCGCTGAGGCTCCGTTTTTTGCTACTCGGTACACCTTGCCTTCATGCCGCGATGAGACATAGAGATTCTCTTCGTAGTCGACCGCCAGGCCGGTGGCGTTCATAATGCCACGCGCGAAGGGCCGCATCTCACCGTCGCGCTCGATGCGAAACACGGAAACGGGCGTCTCCTGTCCACGCTGGCCGGAAAAAGTGACGAAGATATTTCCCGAGTGATCCATGACCGGGTTCCCCACCGCGTGTACACCGGTTGCGATCAGGCTCGCCACCCGGACTTCCACCGCGTTGCTTTGCGCGCCATTTTGCAGAATACGGAGCCGTCCCGACTCCGCTTCCTCCGGCACGCGCAGGGTCAACCGCGCATGGCGGCTCAGCAGCACCGGCGCCGCCAAATCGCCCAGCATGGCGATCGGCCGCCGCCATTCTCCGCCCCCAATGCGGCTCGCCTCGCCCTGCGAAACTGCGACGCCACCGAGATTGGCGCCCTGCACCTCCACGTCGCCGCCCGGCAGCGCTGCCGACGGGGAAATCGCGTCAATCCTCGGTGCTGTGCTCGATTCCGATTTCAGAATCCGTACCATCCGCTTCCTTGTCTCGTCCTGACGGTCCCGCCGTCACCACCAGATGTGCAGCAGGGCCATCACAACCAGCCCGTAGAGACCCGCGGCCACATCATCCAGCATGATCCCTTTGCCGCCGGGGAGTTTTTCGATCTGCCGCACCGGCCACGGTTTCACGATATCGAAGAATCGGAACAATGCGAAACCCACCAGGGCATGCCCTATATCGATCCGCGTGAAGGCCAGGGTGACCCATTGTCCCGCCACCTCGTCGATCACGACAAAGCCGGGGTCCGTGCGCCCGCTCTCCCGCTCGACAATGGTGCTCGCTCGAATGCCGATCAGCGTCACTACAACAGCGCCGGCGAGCGTTACCAGAGCCGCTGCGCCATCGGTTAGATGCGCCGCGCCCAGCCCGATGTACCAAATCGCAGCCGCCACCAGCGAGGCCCACGTGCCTGGCCCTGGTTTCAGGCGGCCAATCCCGAAAACGGTCCCGGTTCTCCACGCCCAGGCGGTTCTGGCTGGCGGCGCCGGCGTACCTCCCTCGTAGATCCTCACCCCGGGGGGCGGCAGTTCAGTCTTCCTCGTCATGCTCTCCGTGCGGCCGCGCCTCGCCACCCAGCCCTTCCAGAACATCGGGATCGAGAACCGGCGACGAGATGCGATAGGCTCCGCTCGCCCATTTGCCCAGGTCGATCAACCTGCACCGATCGCTGCAAAACGGAAAACTCTCATCGCTCGGCGTCACAATTATCTGGCAGCTGGGGCAACGCAGAATTTTGCCCCTGGTCGTCACAACTCCACCCCCGCGCCCGCCAGCGCCGTTTCCTTGGGCCCGTCCTTCTCCCACATCGATTCTCCGATCACGCGCGCCACCAGATCGTAGTCATGAGCCTCGGTGATTTCGCAGCGGTAGAACTGCCCCGGCGTCAGGCTTTCGAACGGACCAAAATCATTCAGATAGACGGTTCCGTCGATCTCCGGCGCGTGATGCTGCGTTCGTCCTTCCCACAGCATGGGTGTCTCGGCGGATTCGCCTTCCACCAGCACATCGACGGTCTGGCCGATGCGCGACCGCATCGTCTGCCGGCTGATTCCCTTTTGCAGCTTCATCAGCGCGCGGCGGCGCTGTTCGATCACTCGCTTCGGAACCTTCGCGCCCAGATCGAACGCCTTTGAGCCTTCCTCATCGGAATAGGCGAAGACTCCAAGCCAGTCGAACTTCGCATCGACCACAAAATCGCACAGCGCCTCGAAGTCGGCGTCGGTTTCACCGGGAAATCCGACGATGAACGAAGTCCGCAGCGCAATGCCCGGCACAGCGGCGCGTACCTTCGCGAGCAGTTTGAGAAAAATGTCAGCTCCCGCGCCGCGCTTCATCGCCTTCAGCACCGGTCCGGACGCATGCTGTAGCGGCACGTCGAGATATCTGCAGATGTTGGCGTGCTTCGCGATCGTGTCCAGCAATTGCCCGGTGATCCGGTTTGGATAGGCGTACAGGAATCGCAGCCAGGTGAGGCCCTCGATCTCGGCCAGTCGATCCAGTAGCAGCGCCAGCCCGTCTTTTAGCCCCAGGTCCTCGCCGTAACAGGTCGTGTCCTGGCCGATCAGCGTAATCTCACGGACTCCTTCGGCGACCAGAGCCTCAGCTTCAGCAACGACCGACTCAAACCGCCGCGAACGGAACTTGCCGCGCAGGTTCGGAATCACGCAGAAGCTGCACGGATGGTCGCAGCCTTCCGCAATCTTGATATACGCCGAGGCGCTCTTCGTCGTCCGCAGCCGTGGTGTGGTGTGGTCGTACAAATATTGCGGCAATTGCGCGCCCGCACCGTCCCACGCAGCCCGCGAGAACCGTCCCTGCGCCTCACGGCGATCCCCTTCTGCGCGAAAACTCTGAGATTCGGCCGATTCTTTGTGTGTCCCCGCCAGAGACTCGCGGCCTGGCCGAACTTCGGCATGCCCGTTGCTGGAAAGAATCGTAAACGGTGACGAGCGGACCGGCGACGGCGCTGGTGTATCCAGTCCCGCCGCGGTCAGAATCTTGTCGAGCTCGCCCGTTCCCACCACCGCATCGACTTCCGGAATGTTTTTCTGAATCTCGTCGCGATAGCGCTCCACCAGGCAGCCGGCCACGACGAGCCGGCGCGCCGACCCCGATGTCTTCAGCTTCGCCATTTCAAGAATGGCGTCGACCGACTCCTGCTTCGCTTTGTCGATAAAGGAGCAGGTATTGACGACAAGGATGTCGGCCGTCTCCGCATCAGGCGTCAGCTCCGCCCCGGCGCGATCCAGTAACCCCATCATCACTTCGCTATCGACCAGATTTTTCGGGCACCCGAGCGAGACGAACCCCACCCTGGGCCGCGCACGCTGTGCCGCCGGGGTCGCTTCCAACAACAATTCTTCCTTCACACCTCTATTTTACCGGGAGTCCACGGCTCGAGCCCGGCGTGCATCAGTCCGCTTCGGGCAGCACCAAATAGAGCAGCACGACAGCGAGCACCACAAACATCCGAAAGGAAGCCTCCTGCCCGTTCCAGGTCTGCGACTGCCACATCAGAAACCACTCGCCGCCGATACTCAGAAAGGCTACCAGCCACATCAGCAGCCCCACCGTCAGTCCACCGACGGCCAGCGTCTTTCCTTCGCGGAATGCGGCTCCCGGCTTGTTTGCCGCACGCAGCAACTTCACCGCTCCCGCCCACAGCAGCAGCATCGTTCCAGCTTCCCAGGCAATGATCGAATCATAAAAGGCCGCATGCAACCACAGCGGATGGACAGCCCGCCACATGCCATGGTTCCCGGGAAACGTCAAATCCATCAGCAGCACGTGGTGCGTGAATCCGTAGTTGGAACCGTAATCGGTCAGGTTGTTGAAGACCACCAGCGTGTAGAAGAAGGCCACCGCCGCCACCAGTACTGTCTTGGAGAGACGCAGAATCACTTGCTTGCCCCTGGAGCGAAGCTGCGGAAATAGGCCGCCAGTGCGGCGACCGTCGCTGCGTCATAATCCGGATTCGCCGGCATGTTCGCTTCCGGGTTCACCGAATTCGGCCGAACCACGTACTTGCCGAAGGCAGCCGGATTCCCCTGAGCGATTAACGCCATCTGCGGCCAGCCAAACGGCGACTTGATTCCACCGATATCGCCGCTTCGGTGGCAGCGCAGGCAGTTCTGCAGCACAATCCGATAGCCTTCCATCGCCGGGGATGTCGCAGTGCCTGCACCCGGCGGCAGCAATTCCTTCAGCACCGCGGCCTGGTCCAGAAAACGCAGTCCGATAACACCGAAGGGAATCTGCGCCTCATCCTTGTGTGCCAGGATGTGAAACGCGGGTGTGAACGAAGGATGCGAGATCAGATAGGGTCCGTAATTCTCGCCATCCTGTCCCTTCGGCCAGTGTGCCGGCTCCTGTCCCTCGATCCGCAGCACCAGAAACGGCCGATGTTGCGCTCGATATTCCGCCGTGTAGTGCGCTTCATAACCATCGGCTGCACTCGCCGCGACCATCGCCTTCGCACCGCTGATTCCCAGCGCCGACATCAGGGCATCGAGCGACACCCCGCTGAGCTTCACCGGATGTTCGAAGTTCTCGTCGTCCTTTACTGTCAATGTCACCAGCGGCAGGCCGCTCAGGTCCCCGTAGCGGACGAAACGCTTCTGTCCCGCTGGAACTCCGGGCACCTCTCCGGATATCTCCAGATCCTGCGGTGACCCTCTTTGCGCCAACAGCGGTACACGTTGCGGCGTCGTCCCGGGAAAGGCGGCCGCGAGAAGTGCCGCGCCCATCAGAAGCAGTCCAGATCGCATGCGGGCTATCCTAAACGACCGCTTCCGCCTGTGCAGGAAAAACTCGGGATGCAGAGCCGCGTTGCCCCTCGGGAACCGCATCCTGCGGCAGAGCCAGTCGCCTTCTACAATGGCTCGATGCCGCCGCGACCGTCGCCTGTCACAGCACTGCTTGCGTCCTACAAATCCGGAGCATGCAGCCCAGTCTCCGAAACGCGGCTCTGCCTTTCGCGTGCCAATGGCAGCGCCAGCCACAACACCTACATCACCCTTGATCCGGAGTGGGTCCTCCGAGAGACGCAGAGGCAAACCGGCCGCGCCGGCGGCGGTAGTGCTTTGGCTCTCTACGGCGTGCCGGTTTCCATCAAAGACTGTTTCGACCTCGCCGGATTTCCGACCAGCATCGGATCGAAGTTTTATGCGGCCCGTGAGCCTGCTGCTGCAGACTCATGGGTCGCTGCGCGTCTGCGCAACGCCGGCGCTGTAATTATCGGCAAAGCGCACCTTCATCAGCTCGCCTATGGCGTCACCGGGGAAAACTGCGATTACGGCGATTGCCTGCAGCCCGCCGACCCGGCACTGCTCACCGGCGGCTCTTCCAGCGGCGCCGCGGCTTCCATCCAGGAAGGCTCGGCGCTGGCCGCCATCGGCACCGATACCGGCGGCTCGATTCGCGCTCCCGCAGCACTCTGCGGACTCACCGGCTATCGCGCCTCACTGGGAATTGGCGACTGGACCGGTGGCTATCATCTGGCGCCGTCGTTTGACACCATCGGCTGGCTTTGCCGCGACCTCCGCGATCTGCCTTTGCTCGCGGAAAGCCTCTTCGAGCTCCCTCCCTCGCGGCCCTCGCCCGAAGCATTTCGTATCGGCTTCCTCACCGGTCCGCTTGTTGAAGGCTGCGATCCTGAGGTTCGGCAATCTCTGGAGATCTGGCAGGATCGCCTGCGACGCGCGTCGGTGCGCCTGGAGTCTTTCGAAGCCCCCTTCTGGTTTGATGCCTGGGACATTTACGCGCCCATTCAGGCCCATGAGGCAGCGCAGATTCATGCTGGTTTCTACCATGAGTTCGATCCCGTGATCGCCGCTCGCCTTGAATGGGGCGCTTCGCTGGCTCAGGACGAGCTACAGAACATGCACCAGCGGCTTTCTGATTTTCGCCGCCAGCACGAGCGGCTCTTCGAGCAGTTCGACTTTTTGGTCGCGCCGGTCTCGCCTCTTAGCCGTCTTCTCGCCGGGGCCGACCACACGGAAACGCGCGCACGCCTTCTACGGCTTACCACGCCGGCCAGCCTGGGCGGGAACCCTGCCGTCGTGCTGCCTTCTCCGAAGTGCGGTCTGCAACTGATCGCCGCTCGCAACGATGACCGTCGCCTGCTCGCCTTTGCTAAACGACTTGGCGACGCAATCGCTGCCGAGGAGTCCTGATGGATACTGCGGCTTCTTCCTGTGTTTTCTCAACGAGCGGAGGATAGCTCCATCAGCGTGCGCGCGAGAACCTTCACTCCTGCGGCGATGTGTTCCATCGTCGCGTATTCGTCCGGTCGATGGCTCACGCCCCCGCGACAGGGAATGAAGATCATCGCCATCGGAGCAACATGCACCATGAACGACGAATCATGGTAGGCGCGAGCCACGATTCTCCGCGATTCCAGCCCCTCCTCAAGGCAGCTGCGCGCAATTGCCGCCAGAATCTGAGGCGACGATGCGGCTGGCTCATCGGCGTTCAGCATCTGGATTGCAATTTGTAACTGTCGCTGTTGCGCAATCTCTTCCGCTGCGCTGCGAATCTCATCGAACACCTGATCCCGCCGCTTCCTATCCGTGTCACGCAGGTCCGCGCCGATCTTCACGCGGCTGGGAATACTGTTAATCGCACCGGGATGCACTTCGCAGATTCCCACCGTGGCAACCGTGTCCGTCGCCCCTGACTGGCGCGCCGCACTTTCAATTCTGATGATCAACTCGGCGGCCGCGCACAGAGCGTCGTGGCGGTCTGGCATCAGCACACCGCCTGCGTGCCCGCCCACTCCGTCGATGATGATAAAGAAGCTCGAGGGCCCGACGATATTCGTAACAATGCCGATGGGAATTCCCTCGCGTTCCAAAATCGGCCCCTGCTCGATGTGCAGTTCCACAAACGCAGCGTAACGCCCGTACGGCAGGCGCACCGTCGCCAGCTCGCCATCGAATCCCGCCTTGGTACGAACTGCACGCAGAGTCTCGCCGTCGCTGCCACGCAGCTTCTCGTCCGCATCGGCGTTCAGGACCCCGGCCAGCAGCCGGCTCCCTACGCATCCAACGCCGAACCGCGTCGGCTCTTCCGCAGTGAACTGAATCAGTTCGATCGACCGTTCCGGTTGAACGCCGCTCGTCTTCAACGCGCGGATCGCCTCCAGTCCGCCCAGCACACCCACCACCCCATCGAATCTCCCTGCATTCGGAATCGCATCGATGTGCGATCCCGTCGCTACCGCCGGTAAATCCGGCCGCGATCCTTCCCACCGAAAGAATGTGTTGCCAACGGCATCCACCCGAGCCGCCAGGCCAGCCTCAGAGCAACGTTGCTTCAACCATGCTCGCGCTCGCAGATCCTCCTCTGTGAAGACGACCCGCGTGACCGCGGTAGGGCTGGCCGCGGAGATGGCCGCAAGTTCGTCGATCTCGCGCTCCAGCCGCTTTGCGTCCACCTTCATGGCTGCCTCAGCGGATGCCGATTCCAGTCTTTGTAGATGAGATATTTTGCCGGCTTCTTCCCGATTGCGCCGAACCACTGCGGACAATACGGCGCCATCCAGATGAAATCCCCGGCGGTCACCGAATGCCAGTCATCGTCAAGCCGATAAATGCCGCCACCTTCCAGCATCAGCAGCCCGTGCTCCATCACGTGAATTTCCACCATGCTCAGGCTCGCGCCCGGTTGGTAGGTCATCGTGTTCACGGCAAAATCGAATGCCATCGTGTCGGGCAGCAGCGATCGCACCTGCAGATCGCTGTCACCCATCAGCGCCACCGTCGCTATGTCCGCTTCCTGTCCCACCAGGAATTCCGGGGCGGCGATGCCTTTTACTTCGCGATAAGGCTGCTCGATCACCGCGGCCCGAGACTTCTCCACCGCCGATACGCGCTGCTCCGCTCCCTGCGGAATATAGGCAAATCCGCCCGCACCGACGGAATGCTTGTGCATGCCGGCATCCACCGCGACTGAGCCCTCCAGCACGTAAAGGAACCGCTGCCCCTGCGCCGCACCCAGCACACCGCCCGACTCGAACTCCACGGTGTATTGCGTGAACGCAGCTCCCATCGCCGGCGAAACGTGCGCAATCACCGCGGCCCTCACCGTGCCAGGGATCTGCGTGCGGACGAACGTGTCCGGCGTCTGCAACAAGTAGCTGGACCGTCGTACACTCCGCGTTTGTCCCAGGTGTGGCAGCCCGCTATGCATGCCTTTCGCCCGCTTTCCCGTGAACCATCGACGCGAACTCCTCCAGAAAATAAAGTCCGGTGTGGATCGCCTCGGCGACATCCTCTTCCGCGACGCCCTCATCGGGGTGATGGCTGATGCCTCCCGGATTGCGCAGGAACACCATCGCCGTCGGAACATGAGGCGCCATCACCATGGCATCATGCCCTGCTCCACCTGTCATCCGCATCGTTGCGTGGCCGGCGCGAGTCGCCGCCCGCTCCACCAGCCCAACGAGCTTCTCATCGAACCGCACCGCCGCCTGCTCATGATAGCGCTCGGCATGGGCCTGTAGCCTGCGCCTGTCCGCGATTGTCTGTGCCTCATTCAGAATGTCGAGCACCAACTGCGAGCGTACCGCATCGTCCGGGTGCCGTACGTCCAGAGTGCAGCGCGCCAGAGCCGGAATCACGTTGACCCCTCCTGGCTCGGCTACAATCCGGCCCACTGTCGCGACGGCATTTTCACGCCCTCTGGCAATCGCTTCCGTCGCGACCATCCATTCCGCAGCCCCTGCCAGAGCATCTCTCCGCCACTTCATCGGGTTCGTTCCCGCATGTCCCGCTGCTCCCCGAAACTCGATCCTGCAGCGACTCTGTCCGGCAAGCCCCTCCACGATGCCCAGAGCCAGATTCCTGCTCTCCAATATCGGGCCCTGCTCGATGTGGAATTCGAAATACGCCGCGCAATATTTGGACAGCGTGGCCTCCACCGCATCCGGCTGTCGCATCGCAAAATCTCGCAACGCACTTGCTACCGACACCCCGCTGTCGTCCACGCTCGCCAGCAGCTCTTCGCTCGGTTCGTTCACCAGCGCACGACTTCCGAGAAAGGGGACGCCGAACCGAGTACCCTCCTCGTCGGAAAACCCCAGCACCTCAATCGAGAACCCATGCTCCTGTTCCGCGCTTGCCTCCACCAGGGCGAGCCCCATGAGCACCCCCAGAATCCCGTCATACGCGCCTGCATTGGGTACTGTATCGAGATGGGATCCGAGGACGAGTCGCGGCGCATCGCCGGCTCCCGAGAGTCCGTGCAGGTTCCCGGCCCGGTCCACCGTCACCGTCATTCCCGCGTCTTCCATCCACGGCTTCATCGTGCGATGAACCTCGTCCATCGCAGGCGACAGAAAGGTCCGCAGCAATGTACCAGGCGTCTCGGTAATCGTCGCCAGCGCACCGCATCGCTCCATCAGTCTCGCGGCCGCTGCCCGCACGGCATCTGCCCGCGCTGTCAGGACTGATCTCAACCGGCTCTCCTCACCGTTGCCTCAATCGAGCCGTGCGGCTCGTCGGTCGGGACAAAAATCAGATTGGGATTATCCAGCCCAAATGGCGCCAGATCCACCAGGTTGCAATGCTTGTTCGGGAGCGACAGGTGAATTTCTGAAATAGAAGCTTCGGCCTCCAGCGCAGCCTTCCCCATGGCGAATAACGTCTGCTGCACCGACAGGCTATCGTGCAGCGCGAAGGTTTCCAGCACGGCGTCAGAGATGCGCGCCCGCGCCGTTGTGTAATCCGAAACTTCTCGTGTGTATTTCCACCCTGCGGAGGCCAGAGTTCCCAGCAGCCGATCGTGCGTCTCTTTCAGGGTCGTGAGCCTGTCCCTGATATATCCCGCAAATCCCGACCGCGCCGTCTTCAGGATCGCAAGGTCTCTGAATCCCGACGCCACATTTACCGCTGCTCCGCGACATCCCGTGACCGTCGTTGTGTCGACGGCGCCGCCCGACTGGACAAACGCTGTGGCATGCTCCTTTCCGGCAACCGTCAGGTGGGCCCAGGGAGTCGTCACAATGCTGGCTCCCGCCTCATCGGCCTGCGAATTGTTGTCCAGAAAATATGTAACCAGCTCAGTGGCGAATTGTTCCGGTGTCTTTGCTGCGGAGGTCCTCGCCAGGAAATAGACCGCGTTCTTCATGGTGTCGGTCGGCAGGATCCGGCTGTTGTCCCCATCCTCAAAGGAGGCGTCGAAGTCTCCTTTCAGCCACACCTCCACGTTCCACTCATATACGGTGTGTTTCTCCTGGTCGCGATCCAGCTTCATCACCCTTACGCGCGACTTTCCGTAGCGGTTCTCGCCGAGCACAATCATGACCCTAGCTTCCTCGATAGGTGGAATAACCGAACGGCGTCAGGAGAAGCGGAACGTGGTGATTCTCTGCCGGATCGTCTACTTCGAAAACAACCTCTATATAAGGATGGAAGCTGCTGCCCCCCAGACGGCGAAAGTACTCGCCGGTCTCAAAGTGCAACCGGTATTGTCCCCTCATGGACCCTTCAGGCAGGCTCTTCACGCGGCCGTCTTCGTCGGTGGTCCGAGCTGCAACCTCAGTCCAGACGCCGTCTGCGAGTCGCGAAAGGCGCACGACCATTCCGGCGGCGGGCGCTCCTCGCGTCAAATCCAATACGTGCGTCGAGATCCCGCTCATGTGTCCAACCACTTTCTCAGACGCAGGTGTGTAATCTGCGCTTGCTGGAGCGCCGCTTCCCGCAGCTCCGTCTCCGCATCGTTTTTCAGGCGCGCCTTCAGAATCTCCAGCATCTCTGCGGTCGATTTACCGGTCGCGCACACCAGAAACACGCGTCCAAACCGCGCCATCATATTCCGCGTTCAGCTCCTTCATCTCAACAAGCACCGCGGCATCCTCTGCCTGGATCGCCGTCTGCTCCTCCCTCGACCATGCTGCCGACTGAGCGGTTGCCGCGGGCGGCGCTTCTCGCTCACCTATGCGCGGATGGCTCCGGAACGCCTCCTCCCAGTCCTCATGACCGACACCCCACCACACATGATCCGACACTTCAAACAACTCGGCCTCCGTTCCAAATGGCCGCAGTCGCGCCAGTTCGCGGGCCCATTGTTGCGAACCGCAGCACGGCAGGATATCCTCTGCAGCCTCCATCTCCGGCAGCGCATTCCACCACGCCAGCTTTGGGCTCAGCCTTGCGCCCGATGCCGCCAGTTCGCGCAGGAACTCCTCCAGCAAATTCCCGGCTACAAACCGACGATACTCCGCCACCGAACGAATATCGTCAATCGGTGTAATCGCCGCATCGAGCGCCTGCCGTGCCCCGGCAATAGTCGCTTTCGTGATCCGCGCTCCCCGCACCACAGCCTCGACGTCACTCAGCCGCAGCGGGACCGGAGCCACCGCGCCCATCCCGATACGGATATCGTCGACGTGGCCTTCCCTTAGCCGACCCACACCTGCCATGCACACCTTCGAAATGGCCTGCGCGTTGCGAGCGCCCGCCTTACGGCCATAGCAAAAGTAACCGTCAAAGTTCTTTTTGAGCCGGACGGACAGGATGAGCTCATCCGCCCGCAGCGCGGTCTTCTTGTATCCGAGATGAAACTCCCGATAGGGCAGGCGCCTGTTCCCCGGCGCCGACACGAGCTCCAGTTCCGCGTCGTACGCCAGCAACGCTGGAGGCGAATCCGCCGCCGGCGAAGCGTTGGCGATGTTGCCGGCAATCGTCGCACGATTCTGATTCGCAATTCCGCCGGTCCACGATGCAGCCTGAGCCAACAGCGGAAAATGTCTCTTCACCGCGGCGCATTCGCGGATCTGGCTGAACGCGCATCCCCCGCCTATCGTCAGCGTCTCCGCATCTTCATGGATCTCTCGCAATTCCCTGAGGCCCCACAGATTCACCAACCGTCTTGCAGCCAGCTTGCCCGCGCTGTACAGCACCATGACTTCGGTGGCGCCTGCGACGGGAAGCCACTGGCCCGGCTGCTCGTGCATCAGCTGCAGCACCTGAGCGAGGCTTCCCGGAGACACCATCTCGTACTCCGCAGGATGTGCCCTCACCGGTCGGCCTCGCCGGATCGTGCAGCCGCTCGCTCCACTGCTTCAAAGATCCGCATATAGCCTGTGCACCGGCACAAATTCCCGTTCAACCCCTCGCGAATCGCCAGAAGATCCGGCGTTGGATTTTTTCTCAGCAAATGTGCCGACGCTACCAACATGCCCGGCGTGCACATCCCGCACTGTGCGCCGCCACATTCCAAAAAGGCCTGCTGCACCGCATGCAGACGATCATCGTCCTCCAGCCCCTCCACCGTTCCGATTTCCGCACCGTCGGCCTGTGCCACGGGAATCAGGCAGCTGTTCACCAACTCGCCGTTCATCAGAACGCTGCAGGCGCCACACTCTCCTTCGCCGCAACCTTCCTTGGTCCCCGTCAGCTGCAATTCGTTCCGCAGCACATCCAGGAGCCGCGCCATCGAATGCGTCACAACTTTGTAGGGTGTTCCATTTACCCGCAGCAGGTATTCGGTCACAGAGTCACCACCTCGCGCTCCGGACGGGAAACTCTCGTCTGACGCAGAATGTCCTCCGGCAGAAGGGGAACGCTGTCGAATTGCTTCCCCGTCGCGTGTGCGATCGCGTTCAGGATGGCCGGCGCCGGCCCGTCCATTGGCAGCTCGCCGATACCCTTAGCGCCATAGGCTCCGTGCCCGAACGGCCGTTCCTCGAAAAAGACGCGGATTGGCGGAATATCCTGCGACGTCGGAATGATGTAGTTCGTCATCTGATTGTTCTGCATCCGCCCGCGATTCCACACCACCTTTTCGTAAAGTGCCCACCCGATTCCCTGCGCCACGCCGCCTTCGATCTGCCCGGTTGCCAGCACGGGATTCAGCACCCGCCCCACTTCCTGAACCGCGACAAAATCATCGACTGTCACGCTCCATGTCGTCAGATCGACTGTCACCTCTGCCACATAGACTGCCCACGCATACGCTGCATACGCCTCGCCGCGATAATGCTCGTCGTCCCAGTGAACGCCGGGAGGCGGCTCATAGCGGCTCTCGGTCCGCAAGGTTCCATATCGCGCAATATACGTACGTGCCGCTGCGACAAATTCGTCCGTGGTGTAGCCGTCGCATGGGAGCAATTGGCTTGCGGCCAGCGTCTTCTTCAGACCCAGCGCAGCCGAATGCACCAGCTTGCCCACAACCATCGAGGTCCGCGATGCTACGGTTGGTCCACTGTTCGGAACGACGACGGTGTCGGGCGGTCCCATCTCGATCGCGTCGTAATCGATGCCCAGCGTCTCCGCTGCAATCTGGCAAAGAATCGTATTCGTTCCCTGGCCGAACTCCGTGCTCGACACCAGCACGCGCGGTCTTCCATCCGCCGTCGCGTCCACGGCGACCAGTGAATTCAGATGCTGCTCGCCGGAACCAGTGAAGCCAGCCCCATGAAGAAAGGACGCCAGCCCGATTCCCTTCTTCTTCATTCCCGGCGCGCTATTCTCGCGCGCAAATCGCTCCCGCTTTGCCTGGTAGTCGGACTCAGCCATCGCGCGCGACATCAGATGCTCCAGATCGATGTCCTCGTCGATCTTCTGACCCGTCGTGGTCGTCTGTCCCGACCGCAGCAGATTCCGCCTCCGCAGTTCGTCCGGCGCCATTCCCAGTGCCTCGGCGATGTGATCCATATGTCGTTCCATCGCAAAAAGACTCTGCGGCGCGCCGAAGCCACGAAACGCCCCGTGGGGCGGATGATTCGTCGCAAACGCCTTCGAATGGATCCGGATATTCGGCCAAAAATACGGGCCGCCCGCATGGATCGTAGACCGCGAAAGCACCGTCGACGACAGCGTCGAATATGCCCCTCCGTCGAGCGCAATCTCGATCTCCGCCCCCAGCAGTTTTCCCTCGCGCGAAACCGCCGTGCGATGGCGGATCCGCGACGGGTGCCGCTTCGTCGTTGCAGCCATGTCCTCCGCGCGATCGTAGACAAGCTTCACCGGCTTGCCCGACTTCATCGCCAGCAGGGCGGCGTGCGCGCCGATCATCGACGGGTAATCTTCCTTGCCGCCAAATGCGCCGCCCGTCTCTGCCTGCACGATGCGGACCTTCTCCTCGGCGAGTCCTGTCACCTTCACCAGCGACTTGTGCACGTAGAAAGGGCACTGCAGCGATGCCCAAACCGTCAGGCCCTCCTCGATCGAATACGCCGCAATGGCGCCATTGTTTTCGATATAGAGGTGCTCCTGCGCGCCGGTCGTGTATTCGCCTTCCACGATCCGATCCGCCTCAGCCCACACCGCATCGACGTCGCCTTTATCCATCCGATACGACTTGAAGATGTTGTCTTCGCCCCAAATCACCGGATCGGTGCGTTCGCTCTCCTCGATCGAGAACACTGCTGGCGATTCCTCATATCGGATCCGCACCGCCGACACAGCCTTCTGCAGCAGATGCCGATCTGGATACGCAAGCAGAACAATGGGCTCTTCCGGGTGGTTCACAACCTCCGCCGCCAGGCACGGCCAGTCGTGGTTGATCATCGCAATTTCATTAACGCCCGGAATATCTGTAGCCGTGACGATAACAAATTGGTCCCAGGGAATTCCGCCGCCGAACTCAATGCCCAGGATTTTGCCCCGCGCGATGCTGCTCCGAACCGTTGCGCCGTGCAGCATCCCAGGCATGGTCAGGTCGTCGACATACCGCGCTCGGCCGCGCACCTTTGCCACGCCTTCCTTGCGCAGTACCGATTTGCCGACGAACTTCTCCTGCCCCAATCGCGCTTCCTCTCGGCCCCAGACATCATCCGGGAAAATTTCCTTATGTTACTACGACTTCTCATCGCCAAACAAGTAACGCGCGTACCCGCCGCACGCCTTTACCGACAGACAATGCTCTGCGAGTCGGATGGCCGGGTTTTAGGGGCATCCGCGTGCGCAATCAAACGTTTCACATCGCTGCCACTCTTCCCCTTCGGTTTCGGCCTGTCCTGCACAACATTTTCCTTTTCGAACCTGAAGGTCTCCCCTGAGCGGCAACGCCCGGCGGCTACACTGTCTCCTTGAGGTCACCAGGATTTCAAGGTGCAGTAGCCAGGTGCAGCCCGGGCCGAGAGCGGGAGAGTGATCCCACCCGGCTAACCACGGGCTGAGGGCGACTGCCTACAGACTGTTAAACAAACTCTGCTTGCCCAGCGTCGCGATCACCTGAATCAGCGCCTCCTGCTGGGTTTCCGCCGTGCTCAGTTGTGTCGCCACCTGTCCAACGTCCGCCTGCAACAACGTTGTCTGTGCTGAGGTCAGCTGTGTTTTCTCGCTCTGGTTGTAATTCTCCGCTCCCTGCAGCCGTGACAGCGAATTATCGATGACTACCCTCTGCTGGGATACTTGAGTGAGCGCGGTGCTCAGCGCCTGCGCATCTGCCTGGGATGCTGCCGAGACTGTCCCGGAAGAAAAATCGGCAATCAACGTATTCAGCGTGCCCAACACATCGGCCCCCGGCGCAGAAAAGACCTGACTGCCCGGAAGATTCAGCTGAATCTGCTGACCGTTCGGCGTCTCCAGGTATTGAACTCCCGTATCGCCCTGATACGTTGCCACCGCGGGGCTGGGAGCAGTATTCAGAGTGTAAGGTGCGGTGCTTCCCAGACTGCCGGAGAAAATGTAGTGCCCCAAATACGTCGTGTTCGCCAGCGAAAGCACCTCGTCCCGGATTCCCACGAGCTGATTGCCGATTGCCTGCAGGTCGCCGGCGTTCAGCGTTCCGTTATTTCCCTGCGTCGCCAGCGACACGGCCGATGTCAGTTGGCTGACTACCGTGCCTAATGCCGAATCCGTCATCTGCAACATGCTCTGTGTGGACGAGGCTGTCTGCGAAAAGGTGTCGTCGCGTCCGATCTGCGCAGTCAGTACCACATTTTGCCCGACCACAATCGGATCATCGCTCAACGAGTTGACCCGTGATCCGCTTGCCAGCTCCTGAGTCAGCTGCGCCTGGGTCGCCGACGTGGCATCGAGCGAGCCCACAAGATCATTCATGTACAGCGGATTCACCCTCATGCCCGCACTCCTTCACCTTTGTTCCTGCGCGATGTTTTCGTCGTCACCTGTTCTTAGGTGTAGCTGGTCGTCACTCCAAGGTTCAGGGCAGAGACCATCACCTGATCGAGGATGGTAAACAGCTTCGACGCCGCCTGGTAGGACTGCTCCAGCTGCTCCAGCGACGCCGCCTCATCATTAAGGTTGACGCCGGAAATCGACCCGATCTGGTCGTTCAGCTGCGTCAGCCCCGCCTGCTGCGCAGAATTGTCCGTCGAAACCTCCGACGTCAGGCTGCCGAGACTGGTCACCATATCGGAGAACCACTCCGTCGGCGAGATCCCATTCACGATTCCCGCATTCTGCTGGTTCGCCATCGCCGCCGCATTGCTGTTATCCAGAGAACCAGCGCCCAGTGCTCCTGCGGCAATCTGTGTCGGATCCGTAATCATGACGGCAATCTGCGCCGCAGAACCGGCTGGATTCGCCGCCGTGGCCCCGGCCGGCAGATTGAAAATCGCCCCGCCCGGATTTCCGTTCAGATCCGAACCCTGCTCGTTCAGCGTGTTCATCTGGGTCGCCACAGAATAAGCCAGCGTGTCCAGCGCATTTTCTACCTGCGGAATATCCTGGTCCCGCGCAGTCAGCAGCCCTCCCAGTTGTCCTCCTCCTGCACTCAGATCTGCGGTGATGTCAGTGCCCTGGCTGTCGAAATAATGGGTCACTCCGTCCTTCTGGCCGCTCGTCATGGTGTAGGCCTGCCCCTGAGAGACCAGCAGCGATCCATCCATCGTTGTCACGGTCAGCCCATTGTTTTCTGTTGTCACGGTGCGAATGCCAATCAGCTGCGAAAGGCTCGTCAGATCCTGCTGCCGCTGATCCTCCAGCGTTCCCGCATCCTGTCCGGGCTCGCGGACTGGATTTGCAGATTCAGCTGCGCGATATTCTTCAACAACGTATTGGCCTGCTGTACTACGCTTCCGCTCTCCGCATCCAGTCCGCGCTGCTGGCTCTCCAGCTGCGTCGTCACACCGTTCAGGTCCTGCGTGAGGCTGCTGGCCGCACTCAGCACATTTTGCCGCGAGGCAATATCCGCGGGGTTTCCCTCCAGGGCGGAAAGCGAGTTAAAGAAGGTCGACAGATCGCTCCCGATCCCGCTGCCGGAGCCGGCAGCGGAGTCCGCGCTGGTCGCGCCGGCAAACAGCCCCTGAATCTGATCGAGCGCGTTCAGTCGCGCCGCAGAAGCGCTTGCGTCCTGAGTCTGCTGACGCATCGCCTGCTGCAGAATTCGGTCGCGCTGCGACTGCGGCCCGGTCATCTGCACGCCCATGCCATAATTCGCTCCGCTGAGAGAGGTCGAATCGCTTTCCACCCATACCGCCCTCTCCTGCGTATAGCCTGGAGTGTTCACATTGGCCGTATTGTTCGCGACGATGTTCAGCGCTGCCTGATCCGCGTCCAGTGCGCCCTTCGCAATATTGAATGCTGTGCTGACTGTGGCCATCCGTACCCGCCCTCAATTTCCTCCGACCGCGCGCGATGTCCGATTGGCCTCGGTTGCGCGCGATTCGCACCGTTCATCTCTCGTCGCCGGCACCCAACCGTCCCGTGCGAAGTTCCGGCTCAGTCGCCCACCGCTCCGTAGCTCGCGGTACCGCGCAGCAAACGCAGGTTCCGTCGGCTGAGCGCGATCAGCGCTCCCAGCGTCCGCAGTCTCTGTTGGGCAATCCGCTGTTCGTCCGCAGTCTCGATCGGTCTCACTCCCTGCGCTGCTTCCGCCAGTGCCTCCAGCTGTGGCGCATCGGAGTGTGCCAGCGCCAGGATCCCGGAGTTCAGCAACTCTACTGTCGAGATTCTTCGTTGCGTCGGTCTCCATCGCTCCTGCTCCCTCGTCACGTCCGTGTGCCTCACACGCGCGTGTTCTGCCGCCCTCTCACCGCGGAGCCCGACCATCGGGCCCATCACTTGCCCAGCATTTGGTCGATCATCTTGCCCGCGACTTCGGACGCCGGAACGCTGTACGTGCCGTTGGCCACCGCCTGCCGGATCGCCGCCACCTTCTCCATCCGCACATCCGAATCCGTTGCCACGGCCGACGCCGCGCTGGCCGCCGAACTCAGAGTCGCCTGATCGGCCGACCCCTTCATTTCCGCCGCCTGCGACGTCCCAGCCTTGCCTGTCGTCTGCGGCACTTCCTGGCTCGAAAATAACTGCTGCAACCCCTGGAGGTTATTCTGCACGTTCATGCCTGGTCTCCTTCATTCTCTTCATCGGCAGCTTCCAGCACACCTTGAGTCAAATTTTAGTGGTATCCCCTGCCCGTTCTGAAACTGCACCGCTGCTCGTCTGACCCTTCGTCGCCGCGAAGTGTTCGAGGATCTTCGCCGCGATCCCGAATCCGCCCCGTTGTGAGATCGCGCGCGCCAGCGCCTCGGCCCCAAAGCTCATCAGTGGCGTTGCTGCTGCCCTCGCCGCTCGCGCCTTCTCCCTCTTCCCGCGAAAAGCGGATCTTTTTGCAGAGGCTCCAGAAACTCCTTCATCAGGCAGGCCTCGAATTCGTGCGCCGCCGGCTTCAGCCTTGGGTCGAGGCCACTGGCTGCCCCTGCCGGGGCCGCAGTTCCAGCCACACCGCCGATCGGGATCATCACAGCACCTCCAGCTCGGCTTCGAGCGCGCCGGCTGCCTTCATCGCCTGAAGAATCGAGACGATATCGCGCGCTGTGGCGCCGATCTGCTGCAGATTCTGAACCAGATCGTCCACCGTTGCCCCTTCTTTCAGTTCGATCCGGTTGACAGGCTTGTCCTGCGCCTGCACGGTCGTCTGCCGGACCACCTGCGTGCTTCCCTGCGCCATCGGATTCGGCTGCGACACCTCGAAATGACTCACCACATTGACGACTAGTCCGCCGTGCAGAATCGTGACCGGCTGCAGGGTCACGTTGCCTCCGATCACGACCGTTCCGGTGCGCTCGTTCACCACCACCTTCGCCCGCGGAAAGACTTCCACCTCAACCTCTTCCACGCTGGCCAGCAGCGCCGGAATGTCCTCTTTCGGCATCGGCTGCAATTCGATTCGCCGGCTGTCCATGGCGTGCGCCACGGGCCGGCCGAGGGCACGATCGATATCGGCCGCCACTGTCTCCGCGGTCCGGAAATCGGCGTCGTCCAGCAACAGGGAGAGGGTGCGCATTTGCGACAGATCCAGCGGCACCCCCCGCTCCACAATGGCCCCGGAAGGAATCCGCGCCGTCGTGGGATAGTTCACCGATTTGCTGCTCCCGTTCGCTGTCACTGCGTAGCCGCCCAGCACCATCGGGCCCTGGGCCTGCGCGTAAATCTGTCCGTCCGGTCCATAGAGCGGCGCCAGCAGCAGAACCCCGCCTTCGAGGCTGCGCGCATCGCCCGCCGGAGACCGTAACGTCCACCTTGTTGCCGGGCTCGGCGAAGGGCGGCAGCGTTCCGGAGAGGAAAACCGCCGCCATGTTGCGCGTCTGCATCATCGAGGCCATCGCGTTTCCCTGCAGGCTCACTGCCCATTCGTTCCAGCGCCGACTCCAGCGTCTGCAGCGGAAAAACCGTCTGCGAGCTGTCCCCGCTACCATGCAGGCCGACCACGATGCCGTATCCGATCAGTTGGTTATCGCGAACCCCTTCCACCGACGCGATGTCCTTGACCCGCGCCAGCCGCGTTTTCGCTGTGTCCTCAGCGTGCGCCACCAGCAGCGTTCCCGCCAGCAGCAGGATCCAGCCAGCCCCCGGGTCCGACTTCCTCCGCGCTCTCTTGCTGCTGCCTCGACGCATTCTGTCCTCCTGCCTCAGAAAACCAACAGCCGTTCGAGAAAGCGCACGACCGGATTCTGCCGGTAGGTCGCATCGTTGACGATGCCTTTGCCAACCACCTCGAGTTCCATATCGGTGATCGAGGTCGACATCACCTGGTTCTGCGCGTTGACATCTTCGGGACGCACCAGTCCGCGCAGCCGGATCAGCTGGGTCTGCTGGTTGAACGTCAGTTGCCGTACCACTTCGATCACCAGCATTCCGTTGGCAGGACTCGGCCACTTCGCCCCCAACGTGGTCGCGATGCTGGAATTCGTTACGCTCTGCCCCTGCGCGTTCAGCGAGGATGCAGGAATTCTGGCTGAGCAGATTGTTCAGCGCATTGCCCGCCTTCAGCTTTCCCAGCAGTGCTGACACCTGCGAGCTGGCCGTCGAGGCTCGCTGATTCTTCACCGCTCCATCGGTCGAGGCCGCCAGACTCTCGGAGACCACCACGTCGACGGGATCGTGCACGCGCATGGCCTTCACGTCGCTCACCAGATTCGTCAACCGCCCGTTCGCCGACCAAATCGACCCCGCCGTCATAACCTCGGCGGCCTTCTCAGCCCGCACCCGTGCAATGTAGTCATTCAGCGCCAGGTCGGGCGGCGTGTTTTCCGGCTGCGGCGCTTTATGTTTCGCCAAAGCGCCGCTTGCGCTCGCGAGCGACACCAGCCCTGCGCACATTCTTCGAATCGTTCTCGCCCGTCGATCGGACATCTTTCCCTGCCTCTCTCCGCCTGCAGCTCCACCAGACCCGGGCCGCGCACCCCTGCCGAACACCACGGTCCCGCTCCAACCGGCCCGACGGCCACTCTCTCGCCCAGCTGCGCCGTATTCAGTGCTGTGCCCGTCAACTGCACTTCGCGTTCGTCATCGTGCCAGTATCACCCGGACTGGCATCCCGCCCCGCACCGGGGCGCATCGCCTGCGCTTCCGTTTTGCGCCGACTTTCTCTTTCGTCCGGCAGCCGTCCACGGCACTTCAACGAGACCGCAGGCCGTTCCGGCTGCAGGCAATCCCGCTGCACTCGCCACGCCCGGTGTAACCCCCAGTCCCGCACCATCCCGCATCTCCGCAGGCTGCCTGAGCCATCGGCGCAGCCATCAACCATCCCGCCAGAATCCACCCGATCCGCATCGCTCACCTCGCCATATTATTGACTTGGCTGTACATGTCATCGGCCGCGCGAATCACCTTCGAGTTGCTCTCGTAGGCTCGCTGCGCCAGCACCATCTGCACAAGGCGCCCACCACATCTACGTTCGAGTTCTCCAGATACCCCTGCTGAAGCGTGCCCAGTCCTTCGGTCCCGCCCGGATTGCCGAGCACCGGATCGCCCGAGGAGAGGGTGGCCGTAAACAAATTCGATCCCACGCTCTCGAGTCCCCCGGGGTCCACGAATGTCGCCAGCTGGACCTGCCCCAGCTGCGCCGGATTCTGCTGCCCGGCAGCGTCGCATTGACCACCCCGTACTGGGTGATCGTGATCGCTGTCGCATTGGCGGTATCGTGATGCTCGGTACCACCGAATCGCCTTACCTCCACGGGTGCCTGGTTGTTGAGATAGAAGTTGCCCGCCCTCGTGTAGGCCATGGTTCCATCCGGCCGCGTCACCTGAAAGAATCCGGTCCCCTGAATGGCGAGGTCGAGGGGATTGTTGGTCTGGGTCCTGTCCCCCTGGGTCATGATGACCTCGCTCGCCGCCGACTTCGTTCCCAGCCCGATCTGCAGACCCGCCGACACCGTCTCCTGACTCTGTGCCGCACCCGGCGTCACCAGATTCTGGTAGATCATGTCCTGGAACTGCAGCTGCCGCTGACGAAAACCCACCGTCGATGAATCCGCCAGGTTGTTGGCGATGTGTCCGAAATTGATCTGCTGGGCGTTCATGCCGCTGCCGCTGTATACAACGCTCGAATCATCGTTTCCTCCCGTGCCCTTCGCTATGGGACACGCGGCAGATCCTCGCTCGCCATTTTGCAGATCGTTGGAGAACATGGAGATGCCTTCTCCATCATTTGACTGGCGCTGCATCAGCACCAGTTGCAGACTCCCCTCAATCACGTCCTGGTTCGAGGCCTCGAGCGTCCCTGATGAATCGCCCCGGTCCCGGCCGATGCCTGAGCGCCGTCGACCGGCACATATCGGTTGGCTCCCTCCGCCGCCAGGCTCTGCGGTGACGCAAATCCGAAAATCGCCAGCCGGCCCGCGATCGCACCGTTCATCTGAACCGCTCCGTCGGAGCCGACCACGATGGCACCCGCAGGAGCCCGGATGAACTGCTGGCGCGCGTCGAGCGCCGCCTCACCGGCCTGCGTGGTGAGCGTTCCGTCCTGCGCCCTCTGGAACTGTCCGTCGCGCGTATAGCGAACGCCTTGCCGTGTCTGAACCGCAAAGAAACCGTCTCCCTCAATCGCGAGATCGAGCGGGTTTCCTGTCGGTGTGAGGGCCCCCTGGCCAAAATCGAGGCGGCTGCCGCCCAACACCCCAAAGGCGTTCACGGTCGTGTTCAGTTGTGAGTCAGGGGCGTCGGGGCCAAGGATGACCGAGCGAAAATAATCGCGCTCGGCGCGATAGCCTGCGGTTCCGGCATTGGCCAGATTGCCCGCCGCCAGGTCCAGCGCCTGACTGCGCGCCAGCCATCCGGAAAACGCTGCGTAGTATCCGCTGTCCACCTCTAGTTTGCCTCCCGCACCCCGGCAGGGTGCAGGCGGGCCACCGGAACTTGCAAAGGAAGATTAGAAACCGCTCATGCGTACAATTCGCAGGAGATCGTGATCACCAAGTCATCTCCTCGAATTGATAGCTTCGCTCCAGCCGAATCGGCGCACGCTGGCTGAACAGCTCGTAGCTGCTTCCCGCCACCACCGTTGGCGTCGACAGCAGGCACCCGGAGGCGAGAGCCGGATCGAAGCCCTTCCAGGCGCCCGCCACCATGTTGCAGACCTCGCCAAGGGCATCGCGCACCATTCCGTCCACTTCCTCCGGAGCAATCCCGGTCATGCGTTCTGCGATCCGCATCGCTGCCGCGCCACTGGTGTGCAGCACCAGGGAACCGCTCAGCGTTCCAGCCAGCCCGATGACGGCCGAAATCGATCCCCGATCCACAGCCGGCTCGCTCGCCGTCGGCGCGCAGCTGACCCCCATCATGGTGCTGAAAACCTCATCCGCCGCCCGATCCAGATGCTCTTCGAATCCTGCGACCGCAACCGGTTTGCCGGCCGCCACCCCTGCTTCCTGGCTCATCGTTCCCTTCCCATGATTTTCTGTTGCGTTCCCACCGGCCTCAGGCCGGCACCAGCAGCGGCAGCACGCGTTCCCGCACCTGATCCGGGGTAAAGGGCTTGCGAATGTATCCCTGGGCCCCGGCCGTCAGTGCTTCGCGCACGTGTTCCTCTCCGCTCTCGGTCGTAATCATGACGATGGGGACTCCCTGCGCCAGTTTCCGGCTCTGGATCTGGCGAAGGAACTCCAAACCATCCATGTTCGGCATGTTGATGTCGGAGACGATCAGGTCCACGCGCTCGCGCTCGAGAGCTTCCAGCCCCTCGCGTCCGCTGCCCGCCTCCACCACCCTGGTCAGATTCAGGCCTGCCTGGCGCAGCGCCCGCTCGACAATTTTCCGCATGACCGAGGAATCGTCGACAATCAGCACCGTTGTTCCGGACATCGCGCGGTTCCCTCCCGTTTTTCCTTATCGGCGATTTTGAATTTCTCTCTATCCCAAAGTGCGATCCTGAGGCCGCACGACGCTTCCGACGGTGGCCAGCAGGTCCTCGACCGTGTCCGGCGCCGGCAATCCCGGCCCGGCCGGCGCGCGCCGCCAGATGCGCAGCCAGAAAATGTCGTGCACCCGCACCAGACGAGACTCCACGGCCCGGGCAGCCTCGATTCGCCGCGCGATACTCCGCACCAGCGCCCAGGAGCTGGCTGCCTCCAGGTACTGTGCCGGCGGCGCCGCCGCGGCAGAATAACGCTCGCGTGCCAGGCGAAACTCCGAGTCCGGCGCGATGCCCGCCGCCACCCGCAATCCTGTCATCCGCTCGAGCGCGTAACTGAGACTCCGGTCTACTCGTCCGGAGAATGCCAGGTACAAAAGCCTCCCCCCCGGGGTTCGCGCCGGCAGGGCTCCAAAGGCGTCGGCGAGAAAGCGCGGCAGTGCAGCCGACATTTCCTCTGGCTCGAAACCGTCGAGCGAGAATACCGGGCAGCTCCACTGCAGGCTCAGCGCCCGCGTTAAGGCCGGCTCGGCGAGGACGCCGCTCTGGAGCAGCCACTCCCCCAGCTTTCTCGACTCGCTGCCTTCCTGGCTGGCTCGCCGCTGTTCGTCGAGGGCCGTGTGCAGTTGCCCCACGGTGATCGTTCCGTCCCGGACCAGCATCAGCCCCATCGGCACGCGATGGGTCCGCAGCGGCTGCGCCACCTCGTTCCCATCCATTTCCCGGCGTACGGCTGAGGCGACCAGCGCTTCCATGCAATCGGCCGAGCACGCCCACTTCCCCTCGAATCCCGGAACCTGCCGGTTCCTCCACAGGTGCATCCATCCGGTTGCGCAGGCCGGATTGGCACAGCGCGGAAAGAGCGATCGGCCAGGGCCGCACGGCCCGCAACGCGCCTCCGCTTTCCTTCGATTTCGGCGTCGCTACCACAGGCATCGAATGCTCTCCAGACGCCGCACCGGCTCGGCGACGTCGATGATCCGCAGCCCGAAATTGCCGTTCACCAGCACCACCTCGCCGCGCGCCACAATTCGGTCGCCGACGATCAAATTCACCGGGTCGGCGACCTGACGGTCCAGCTCCACGACGTCCCCCGGGCCCAGTTCCAGAAGCTCCTTCAGTTCCAGCTCGCGCGAACCGAAGCGGACCGCCGCATCGAGTTCCACCTCGAGCAGCAGATCGAAACCGCCCGGAGGCCGCACCGCAGCCACCGAGGCTCCGGTCCTGGCCGGCTCCCCGAGATCCGCCGTCGTCTCTTCTACAGCTGGCCTGACCGCCTTCGGGACAACCACGGCTTCCGCTGCCTGGAGTGCCACCGACAGGCGTACGCTCGCATTCCCTAAACGCAGCACCCACGGTTCGGAGGCCTCCGGACTCCCCGCGGAAAAGCCTTCCCTCCAGAGCCGGCCGCGACGCTGGCCAGAATCCCCGACCAGAGTTCCCGGACCGTTTCCGGATCGGTCTGCCCGGCCTCGATACGCGCGCTTCCACCAGAAAACCGGCCACTTCGTCCCGATCGGCGGCCAGCACCAGACTGGCTCCCGGTACCTCGATCGCGTCGACGAGACAGCTCTCCGGCGCCGGCGCTTCGCCGGCCGCAGCCAGGGTGACCGGCTGGCCCAGTTCCCGCGCAATCTCCTCTTCCAGCTTCCCCATCCAGGAGCGCAGATCGTTCATCTCTTTGCCTCATGCGGAGCCAGCAACTGCGCCGCCCGATGATCGGCCTGCCCGACCGGCGCGGCGGCGAACAGCGTCACCCCCCGGCGCGAAACTGTGCAGCCGTGCGCGATGCGGGAAGATCGAAGCGCAAAATCGTTCCCGGGCGGAGCTCGCCCAGCGCATCGGCAGGAACCCGCACCGTCGGCAGCCACAGGGCGGTTCCGGTCCGGATGCGGCAGCTAGCCGGCGCATGCCGGACCGGGACCGCCCTGTGGCTGCCGACGGTGCGGGTTCCTGCCGATGCGCTGGGCGAGCTCCGTCCGGGAACGATCTTGCGCTTCGATCTGCCCGCATCGCGCACGGTGCACAGTTTCGCGCCGGGGCGTGACGCTGTTTTCCGCCGCGCCGGTCGGTCAGGCCGAGCATCGGGCGGCGCAGTTGCTGGCGCCGCAGAGGCAAAGAGATGAACGATCTCGCGTTCCTGGATGGGGAAGCTGGAAGAGGAGATTGCGCGGGAGCTGGGCCAGGCGGTCACCCTGGCTTCGGCCGGGGAAACGCCGGCGCCAGGAGATCGCTGTCTCGCCGATGCGCTCGAGCCTGCCGGGAGCCCGTCTGGTGCTGGCCGCCGATCGGGACGAAGTGGCCGGTTTTCTGGTCGAAGCGCGGGTGATCGAGGCCGGGCAGGCCGATCCGGAGACGGTCCGCGAACTCTGGTCGGGATTCTGGCCAGCGTGGCGTCCGGCTCGGAGGCAAAGCCTCTCCGGCGGGGAGTCCCGGAAGGGGCCTCCGAGCCCTGGGCGCTGCGGCTAGGGAATGCGAGCGTACGCCTGGCGGTGGCGCTCCAGGCAGCGGAAGCAGGCGTCCCGAAGGCGGCAGGCAGCTGTAGAAGAGACGCGGCGGAATCCGGGGCTCGGCCAGGACGGGCCTCCGGGGCTCGGTGCGGCCTCGGGCAATTTCGATCTGCTGCTCGAGGTGGAACTGGATGCGTCGGTCCGCTTCGGTTCGCGCGAGCTGGAACTGAAGGAGCTTCTGGAACTGGCCCGGGGGACGTCGTCGAGCTGGACCGGCAGGTGGCCGACCCGGTGGATCTGATCGTCGGCGATCGAATCGTGGCGCGGGGCGAGGTGGTGCTGGTGAACGGAAATTTCGGGCTGCGGGTCACCGAGGTCGCCGAGCCGGTCCGGCGTCTGGAGAGCATTCGATGCCTGTGTAGCGAGCCGAATCGAAGGAAAGCGGAGGCCCGACGCGAGCCGTGGGTGCACTGGCCGATCGCTCTTTCCGCGCTGCGCCAATCCGGCCTGCGCAACCGGATGGATGCACCTGTGGAGCAACCGGCAGGTGCCGGGATTCGAGGGAAAGTGGGCCTGCTCGGCCGAATGCATGGAAGCGCTGGTGGCCTCAGCGGTACGCCGGGAGATGGATGGGGCCGAGGCGGCGCAGCCGTACAGATCCATCGGGTGCCGATGGGGCTGATGCTGGTCCGGCAGGGAACGATCACCGTGGCCCAACTGCACACGGCCCTCGAGGAGCAGCGGCGAGCCAGCCAGGAAGGCAGCGAGCGAGAAGAGCTGGGGGAGTGGCTGCTCGAGAGCGGCGTCCTCGCCGAGCCCGCGCTAACGCGGGCGCTGAGCCTGCAGTGGAACTGCCCGGTGTTCTCGCTCGACGGTTTCGAGCCAGAGGCCATGGCGGCCGCATGCCGCGATTTCTCGCCGAGGCCTTCGGAGCCCTCCCGCGCTAATCTCGGGGCGAGGCTTCTGTACATGGCATTCTCGGGAGGAGTGGACCGCAGCCTCGGCTATGCGGTTGAACGGATGACAGGCTTGCGGGTCGCGGCGGGCATCGCGCCGGACTCGGAGTTTCGCCTGGCACGCGAGCGTATCTTCCGTGGCGGCGCCGCCGGCACAGTACCTGGAGGCAGCCAGCTCCTGGGCGCTGGTGCGGAGATCGCGCGGCGGGTCGAGGCTGCCCAGGCCGTGGAGTCTCGCCTGGTGCGGGTGCACGACTTTTTCTGGGTGCGCATCTGGCGTCGGGCGCCGGCCGGGCCGGGACCCCCGGCGCCGGACACGGTCGAGGACCTGCTGGCCACCGTCGGAAGCGTCGTGCGGCCGCAGGATCGCACTTTGGGATAGAGAGAAATTCAAAATCGCCGATAAGGAAAAACGGGAGGGAACCGCGCGATGTCCGGAACAACGGTGCTGATTGTCGACGATTCCTCGGTCATGCGAAAAATTGTCGAGCGGGCGCTGCGCCAGGCAGGCCTGAATCTACCAGGGTGGTGGAGGCGGGCAGCGGACGCGAGGGGCTGGAAGCTCTCGAGCGCGAGCGCGTGGACCTGATCGTCTCCGATATCAACATGCCGAACATGGATGGTTTGGAGTTCCTTCGCCAGATCCAGAGCCGGAAACTGGCCCAGGGAGTCCCCATCGTCATGATTACGACCGAGAGCGGAGAGGAACACGTGCGCGAAGCACTGACGGCCGGGGCCCAGGGGTACATTCGCAAGCCCTTTACCCCGGATCAGGTGCGGGAACGCGTGCTGCCGCTGCTGGTGCCGGCCTGAGGCCGGTGGGAACGCAACAGAAAATCATGGGAAGGGAACGATGAGCCAGGAAGCAGGGGTGGCGGCCGGCAAACCGGTGCGGTCGCAGGATTCGAAGAGCATCTGGATCGGGCGGCGGATGAGGTTTTCAGCACCATGATGGGGGTCAGCTGCGCGCCGACGGCGAGAGCCGGCTGTGGATCGGGGATCGATTTCGGCCGTCATCGGGCTGGCGGAACGCTGAGCGGTTCCCTGGTGCTGCATACCAGTGGCGCGGCAGCGATGCGGATCGCAGAACGCATGACCGGATTGCTCCGGAGGAAGTGGACGAAATGGTGCGCGATGCCCTTGGCGAGGTCTGCAACATGGTGGCGGGCGCCTGGAAGGGCTTCGATCCGGCTCCGCCTCCGGGTGCCGGCTGTCGACGCCAACGGTGGTGGCGGGAAGCAGCTACGAGCTGTTCGCCAGCGTGCGCCGATTCGGCTGGAGCGAAGCTATCAATTCGAGGAGATGACTTTGGTGACGATCTCCTGCGAATTGTACGCATGAGCGGTTTCTATCTTCCTTTGCAGGTTCCGGTGGCCCGCCTGCACCCTGCCGGGGTGCGGGAGGCAACCGAGAGGTGGACAGCGGATACTACGCAGCGTTTTCCGGATGGCTGGCGCGCAGTCAGGCGCTGGACCTGGCGGCGGGCAATCTGGCCAATGCCGGAACCGCAGGCTATCGCGCCGAGCGCGATTATTTCCGTTCGGCATCCTTGGTCCCGACGCCCCTGACTCACAACTGAACACGACCGTGAATGCCTTTGGGGTGTTGGGCGGCAGCCGCCTCGATTTTGGCCAGGGGGCCCTCACACCAACAGGCAACCCGCTCGATCTCGCGATTGAGGGAGACGGTTTCTTTGCGGTTCAGACACGGCAAGGCGTTCGCTATACGCGCGACGGACAGTTCCAGAGGGCGCAGGACGGAACGCTCACCACGCAGGCCGGTGAGGCGGCGCTCGACGCGCGCCAGCAGCCGATCCGGGTTCCTGCGGGTGCCATCGTGGTCGGCTCCGACGGAGCGGTTTCAGTGAACGGTGCGATCGCGGGCCGGCTGGCGATTTTCGGATTTGCGTCACCGCAGAGCCTGGCGGCGGAGGGAGCCAACCGATATGTGCCGGTCGACGGCGCTCAGGCATCGGCCGGGACCGGGGCGATTCATCAGGGAACGCTCGAGGCCTCGAACCAGGACGTGATTCAGGGGAGTCTGCAACTGGTGCTGATGCAGCGCCAGTCGGAAATGATGGAGAAGGCAGTCTCCATGTTCTCCAACGATCTGGACAAAACGGCGAGCGAGGATCTGCCGCGCGTCCCATAGCGAAGGGCACGGGAGGAAACGATGATTCGAGCGTTGTATACAGCGGCCAGCGGCATGAACGCCCAGCAGATGAATCTGGACACCATCGCCAACAACCTGGCGAACTCATCGACGGTGGGTTTTCGTCAGCGGCAGCTGCAGTTCCAGGACATGATCTACCAGAATCTGGTGACGCCGGGTGCGGCACAGAGTCAGGAGACGGTGTCGGCGGGTCTGCAGATCGGGCTGGGAACGAAGTCGGCGGCGAGCGAGGTCATCATGACCCAGGGGGACATGAACCAGACCAACAATCCCCTCGACCTCGCCATTCAGGGGACCGGATTCTTTCAGGTGACGCGGCCGGATGGAACCATGGCCTACACGAGGGCGGGCAACTTCTATCTCAACAACCAGGGCACCCTGGTGGATGCGCAAGGCGATTCGGTGGTGCCGAGCATCACGATTCCCGCCAATGCGACAGCGATCACGATCACCCAGTATGGGGTGGTCAATGCGACGCTGCCCGGGCAGCAGAATCCGGCGCAGCTGGGGCAGGTTCAGCTGGCGACATTCGTGAACCCCGGGGGCCTCGAGAGCGTGGGATCGAATTTGTTTACGGCCACCCTCTCCTCGGGCGATCCGGTGCTCGGCAATCCGGGCGGGACCGAGGGACTGGGCACGCTGCAGCAGGGGTATCTGGAGAATTCGAACGTGGACGTGGTGGGCGCCTTCGTGCAGATGGTGCTGGCGCAGCGAGCCTACGAGAGCAACTCGAAGGTGATTCGCGCCGCCGATGACATGTACAGCCAAGTCAATAATATGGCGCGGTGAGCGATGCGGATCGGGTGGATTCTGGCGGGATGGTTGATGGCTGCGCCGATGGCTCAGGCAGCCTGCGGAGATGCGGCGATCGTGCGGGACTGGGGGTTACACCGGGCGTGGCGAGTGCAGCGGGATTGCCTGCGGCCGGAACGGCCTGCGGCTCTGGTTGAAGTGCCGTGGACGGCTGCCGGACAGAAAGAGAAAGTCGCACGCAAAACGGAAGCGCAGGCGATGGCGCCCGCGGTGCGGGGCGGGATGCGAGTCCGGGTGATACGGCACGAGACGAACGCGGAAGTGCAGTTGACGGGCACAGCATTGAATACGGCGCAGCTGGGCGAGAGAGTGGCCGTCAGGGCCGGTTGGAGCGGGACCGTGGTGTTCGGCAGGGTGCGCGGCCCGGGTCTGGTGGAGCTGCAGGCGGAGAGAGGCAGGGAATAGATGTTCGATCGACGGGCGAGAACGATTCGAAGAATGTGTGCGGGGCTGGTGTTGCTCGCGAGCGCAAGCGGCGCTTTGGCGAAACATAAAGCGCCGCAGCCGGAAAACACGCCGCCCGACCTGGCGCTGAATGACTACATTGCACGGGTGCGGGCTGAGAAGGCCGCCGAGGTTATGACGGCGGGGTCGATTTGGTCGGCGAACGGGCGGTTGACGAATCTGGTGAGCGACGTGAAGGCCGTGCGCGTGCACGATCCCGTCGACGTGGTGGTCTCGGAGAGTCTGGCGGCCTCGACCGATGGAGCGGTGAAGAATCAGCGAGCCTCGACGGCCAGCTCGCAGGTGTCAGCGCTGCTGGGAAAGCTGAAGACGGGCAATGCGCTGAACAATCTGCTGAGTCAGAGTTCCGCATCGTCGCTGAACGCGCAGCAGCGTA
>CAVPCB010000077.1:0-12512 GCA_963702285.1 uncultured Acidobacteriaceae bacterium
ACGGGCGAGATCGGTGGAAAAACAACCTGGCAGCGCCAGATGAACCTCCCCGGCCGCCATCCCCTACTATTCTCCCGGCGCGTATTCCCTTGACTGAATATTCACTCAGGGCTATATTTGAAAGTGACCGAAAGCCTGTCTCAACCGATGGCATGGGAAGTTGAATACACCGATGAGTTTGGAGACTGGTTCGAGGGTCTGGGCGAGTCCGAGCAGACAGCATCGACCGGAATGTCTACTTGTTGGAACAGTTCGGCCCCGCCCTTCCGGATCGGTACAGCAAACCGGTCGTCACCTCGCGCTTCTCTCATATGCGCGAACTGAGGGTGCAACATGGCGGGGAACCGATTCGAGTGCTGTATGCTTTCGATCCGCGCCGTGTGGCTCTGCTGCTTCTCGGTGGCAACAAAACCGGAGACGACCGAGGGTACGAGAAATTTGTGCCGAAGGCCGATGCACTCTATGAGCGGCATCTGCAGGAACTAGCCGACGCAGATCGATAAAACTAATTCATCGGAACGGCGCGTCCGTCCGCAGAGGGGATTATGGCAAAGAAGTGGGAAGGTCTAAGAGCAAAAATGACGCCGGGGCGCAGAGAGGCGAATCGGCTTGCCGCGGAACAGATGGTGGAGGCGATGCCCCTGGAGGAACTAAGGACGGCGCGCAATATCACGCAGACGCACCTCGCCTCTCTTCTGCGGATCACGCAGGCTTCGGTGTCCAAAATGGAGAAGCGCACCGACATGTATGTGAGCACGCTGCGCTCGTTTGTTCAGGCGATGGGGGGCGATCTGGAGATACGGGCGGTTTTTCCTGAAGGGACCGTGCGGATCGATCAGTTTGCCAAGCTCGCTCCGGGCGAAGAGCGCGCACCTCAAACATAGAGTCTTCGAAAAGCCTGAGCCTTCATTTGAAAATGAAGGGGCCGGGTTGGTGACCTCGTGCGCTTGCCTCCCGCCTCAGGGCCGGTGGATCAGGCCGAGATCCGTGAAGCCATTCACGAAGAACTGCATGGCCAGAGCCACGAGCAGCAATCCCATGATGCGGACCAGGATGCGGATGCCGGTCTCGCCCAGGAAGTCGCCGGATGCGATCGGCGCCGCTGAGGACCAGGTAGCTGACGAAAGCCGTGACGGTGATCGAGCCGAGGATCGCCAGCATTTGCCAGTGGTTCGGGGCCTGGCCGACGAGGACCATGACGCTGGAGATGGCTCCCGGGCCGGCCAGCATGGGGATGCCGAGCGGGACGATGCCCGCGTCCTCTTTGGCTGCGGCTTCCTGGGTCTCGCCCTGCGATTCCTGCGTGGGGGAGCGGCGGGCTTCCATCATGTCGATGCCGATGAGGAGAAGGATGAGGCCGCCGGCGATTTCGAAGGCCGGCAGCTTGATGCCGAACAGAGAAAAAATGAACTGGCCGGCCAGCGCAAAAGAAATCAGCACAATGAAGCAGGTGAGAGCGGCCTTCCAGGCCATGCGACGGCGGCGCGCTGGGTCGACGTCGGCAGTGATGGCGATGAACGACGGGATCGCGGCGAAAGGGTCGACCAGAAAAAAGATCGAGCTGAGCGCGAGGAGAGAGAACTTGACGTAGGTCGAGTTCAGGGCCTGCTCGGCGGCAGCCGTCGGGGAGACCATCATTGCAAGTAGCTGAATCAACGTGGGTGAGGCGTGCATTTTTCAGGTTATCCAGACATTGGATGTGCGAGGGGCTCGGGGCGGCTCGGAGGAGTCGAGGTGAGCGAGCAATTTTGGCCGCGCAGGCGCGCTGAAGTTGCTCGGCGGGTTTGGTTGCCCAGGAAAATCTGCAAGACAAAGCCTTCAGAAAAAGTCACTTATCAAAACAAGCCGGGGTTTGGACCCCGCATTGCTTTTTAGGCAAACTGCGCCAATCCGGTGCGGTTTGAGACCGGGATTTGCGCCCGACTTTCGGGCTTGCTCTCTCGGGAAATTTCGCGGCCAGGATCGATTGCGATGCTGCCTGGTCCAACGAAGAGAAGCAGCAACGGGAGCAGACAACTAAAGCGGTCCATCACGAAAGAGGAGAATTCATGCCCATTATGATGACCCGAACAACGTCTTCCGGTGAGCGGTTCGCCGAGCCTTCCATCCTTTTGGCGAGCGATTCAGAACGTCACGGAAACACGATGCACCGGGCTCTGGAGCAACATGGGTTTGCCGTGGAATACGCAGGCGACTATGCGCAGGTGGAGTCGGCGATCCATGAGCGGGTGTTCGATGTGGTCCTGCTGGAAGTGACCAGCGAGGCTGCCGTCGAACCCGCGGTGGCGGCGGCATTGCGCGTGAAGCGCAGGAATGCGCAGCAATTTGTCGGCTATCTCGCGGATCCGAACCTGGAGACCAGCGGTCTGGCCGGCGATGCGGTATTCCCGCGCAATGCGGCCCGACTGCCGGAGGCGTTGCGGCGCTTCATGGCCGACGGTGGGAATTAGTCTTCGTAAACACCGGGAGTTGGCCTCCACCGATCCCGGCTCTTCAGCCAAAATTCAGGAATGGAGCGTAGTCTGGCTGGGCTTCGTGTGCAAGGGGTGAGCCAGTCATGAGAAATCTGTTTGCAGCCGGGTTGGTGGGTGCGGCGATGTTGGGCGCGGTGTTGAGCGCGAGTTCGGCATGGGGTCAGGCGGCCGCATCGCCGGGGCCGTACCACGTCGAGCATGAATGGAAGATCGGGGGCGACGGCTTCTGGGACTACATGGCCGTCGATCCGGACTCGAAGTTGCTGTACCTAACGCACGGCGATCACGTCGCTGTAGTCGACACGCAGGCTGGAAAGCAAGTTGCGGACATCACAGGCCTGCATGGAACGCATGGCGTGGTGTTCTCGACCGACGGCGTGCACGGGTACATCACCGACGGCGGCGCGAATCAGGTGGCGGAGTTCAACCGCAAGACGAACACGATCGAGAAGACGATTCCGGCGGGAACGGGTCCAGATGGAGAAGTGTTCGATCCTTACACGAAAACGGTGTGGGCGTTCAACGGGCGCAGCCACGATGCCACGGTGATCGATACGACGACCAATACCGTGGTGGCGACCATCGCGCTGCCGGGCAAGCCGGAGTTTCCGGTGAGCGACGGCGCGGGATTTGTCTACGACAACATCGAGGACAAGAGCGAGATCGTGAAGCTGGATGCGAAGGCGCACACGGTGGCGGCGACGTGGCCGGTAGCGCCGTGCGAGGAGCCATCCGGCCTCGCGATCGACCGCGAGCATCGGCGTTTGTTTGCCGTGTGCCATAACCAGATGATGGCGGTGGTGGACACGGACAGCGGCAAGGTGGTGGCGACGCCGGCGATCGGGGATGGTCCGGACGCGGCGCGATTCTCCAGCGCGGGACAGTACGCGTTCAGTTCCAACGGCGCGGGAACGCTGACCGTGGTGCACGAGGACGGCCCGGATCATTACAGCGTGGTGCAGAATCTCGACACCAAGCGCGGCGCACGGACCATGGCGATGGATCCTGACGGAAGTCATTTGTATCTGGTAACGGCCGAGTTTGGGCCGAGGCCGGAGCCAACAGCGGAGAATCCGCATCCGCGCCCGACGATTGTGCCGGGGAGCTTTGAAGTGGTGGTCGTAACCCGGTAGCCTGGAGCCTCATGAAAGCTTTGCACAGAAGATAGCCCGCGATCGCGGGCTTTTTTCTTTGTTTCTGCGTCCCGTCATCAGATAATTCGACTCCAGGGCGATGAGTGCAGGAATTGAGTTCCGGAATGTTGGCGTTGCGGCCGGCAGTGGGCCGCGGCTGCTCGAGGATATTTCCTTTTCGGTGGAAGAAGGCACGACCACGGTTGTGCTGGGGCGCAGCGGCTCGGGCAAGACGACGCTGCTGCGCACCGTCAACCGGATGGCGGAGCCGAAGTGGGGCGATGTGCTGGTCCGCGGGAAAAGCGTTCGCGAAGTCGATTTGATCGCGCTGCGGCGCAGTATCGGCTATGTGATCCAGGAGACGGGACTGTTTCCGCATATGACCACGATCGAGAACGTGGGTCTGGTGCTGGAGACGAACGGCACCGGAACAGCTGGAGCGTCGCAGCCCCAGAATGTTCTGATGCGGTGGGGCTGGAGGCGGGGACTTTGCCCAGCGCCATCCGCATCAGCTCTCGGCGGGCAGCGGCAGCGGGTGGGCCTGGCGCGGGCACTGGCGGCCGACCCGGGCATTCTGCTGATGGATGAGCCCTTTGGCGCCCTCGATCCGGTGACCCGCGCCGAGATGCAGGACATGCTGCGCGATCTGATCGGCAGGATGGGAAGACGGTGCTGCTGGTGACGCACGATCTGGACGAGGCGCTGAGCTCGGGGAACCGGATCGCGCTGCTCAGCCAGGGCAGACTGGTGGCGCACCTCGCTTCGAGTGAGTTTCTGCAGTCGCGGAATCCGGAAGTAGAAGCGTATGTGCGGGCGTTTCATCGCGGAGAGATGGGCGCCGCAGCGGGGAAAAGCGCTTGAATTTTCCTGGCAAATATCTGCTGCGAGCGTTCCTGAGGCAGTACGGCAACCAGATTTTTGAGCTGACCCTGGAGCACCTCTGGCTGACGGGCGCCGCGATGTTGTTTGCGGCCGCCATCGCGATTCCGCTGGGCGTGTGGCTGACGCAGAATCCGCGATGGGCGAGGCCGGTGATCGGGGTGGCGAATGTGCTGCAGACCATTCCGTCGCTGGCGATGTTCGGTTTTCTGCTGCCGCTGCCGTGGCTGGGCGAGCGCGCAACGGCGGTGGCGATCGCCGCACTCACCGCCTATGCGCTGTTGCCGATTTTGAGAAATACCTATGCGGGGATTCGCGGCATCGATCCAACCCTGGTTTCGGTGGCGGAGGCCATGGGGCTCACCACCCGGCAGCGTTTGTTCAAGGTGCAGCTGCCTCTTGCCGCGTCGTTCATCCTCGCGGGACTGCGAACGGCAACGGTGACGTGCGTGGGGATTGCGACCATTGCGGCAGCGGTGGGCGCGGGCGGCCTGGGCGAATTGATTTTCCGCGGCGTGGCGTCGGTCAACAATGAACTGATCCTGGCGGGGGCCATTCCCGCGGCGCTGCTGGCGCTGATCTGCGACGGCTGCGCTGGGGTTGCTGGAGCGGTGGTACCGGGTGCCGGGCCAGGGAAAGCTGGCATGAGGCGGGGAATTGCGGTTGCCGCGGCCCTGGTGTGCGCGCTGGCCGCCGGATGTTCGCCGCCGCGGCCCAATCATCTGGTGATCGGGGCAAAGAATTTCACCGAGCAGGTGGTGCTGGGCGAACTGCTGGCGCAGGAAGTCGAGTCGAAATCGGACGTGGATGTGGAGCGGCGGTTTTACCTGGCCGGGAGCTACATCTGCAATCAGGCGCTCAAGGCGGGGCGGATCGACGCGTATGTGGAGTACACCGGAACGGCGCTGACGGCGATTTTGAAACAGCCGGTGGACCGGGATCCGCAGCAGGCGCTGGCGACGGTGCGGAATCTGTATCAGTCGAAGTATCAAATTACGGTGGGCCCGCCGC
This sequence comes from uncultured Acidobacteriaceae bacterium, assembly GCA_963702285.1. Classification (GTDB taxonomy): domain Bacteria; phylum Acidobacteriota; class Terriglobia; order Terriglobales; family Acidobacteriaceae; genus Palsa-343. The sequence continues at coordinate 5,498 of CAVPCB010000077.1, forward strand.
TGGGGTTTGAGAATACATTTGCGATGGTGATTCGCGGGGACGATGCCCAGAGGTTGCATCTGACCACGCTGAGCGAGGCGGCAAAGTACACACCGCAATGGCGGCTCGGCGTTGGGTATGAATTCGAGCAGCGCCCGGATGGGCTGCCCGGACTCGAGTCGGCGTACGGACTGCTGTTCGCTGGAGATCCGCGGGTGATGGACCTGGGACTGCTCTACCGCGCGCTCGAGGCGCATCAGGTGGACATGATTGCGGCCAACTCGACCGATGGGCAGATTCAAACGCTGGGGCTCACCGTGCTGGAGGACGACAAGCATTATTTCCCGCCGTATCAGGCGGTGCCTCTGGTGCGAGACGCGGCGCTGCGGCAGTGGCCGGGTCTGGGGGAAGCGATGCAGGCGCTGGCGGGGAAGGTCACAGCAAAGGATATGCAGGCCATGAACAAGGCGGTGGACGGCGATCATCGCGATCCGGCCGAGGTGGTGCGGGAGTTTCGCCGGAGCAAGGGGCTCTGAACGCGAGGGCTCGATGCCTGGAAGTGAAAAGGCCGCCCGAAAGAGGGCGGCCTTTCTGTTGGTCGAAACTTACTGGCCGGCGGTGGCGGTGACGAACTGGCCGGCGTGGTTGCCGTGCGGAACGGCGGCGACGCAGGTTGCGGTACCGCTGACCGAGTAGGGTGAGTTCTGCACGCCGCTCAGTTCTCCAGTATTGGGGTCGAGCCTGGCGGCCGAAACGAGATTATCGTGGGACAGCGCTGTATAGACGAAGCGGCCGAAAGCCGGATCCACAAGGATGCAGGTAGGACTGGCGCCGTGCGTATCGAAGCTGGAGGTGGCCAGACCTGAGGGCTGTCCCGTCGACTGGGAGATGGTGTAGGCGCTGATGGTCGAGGAGTTGTAATTCGTGATGTAGATGTATTTGTCGCGCGGGATCGATGACAATGCCCACCGGGAAGGTGCCGGTAGAGAACGGCCCGTTGGTGAGGGGCTGCAGCGTGCCGCCGCCAAGAATGTTGTAGACGATGATCTGATTCTGCACGCTGTCTGTGGTGTAGACAAAGCGGCTGGTCAGGTCCACAGCGATGCTGGTGGGCGTGGTGCCCGCGGGAAAGGGGCTGCCCGGAACCTGCGTGAGCACGCCGGAGGAGCTGACCGCAAAGCCGGAGATGGTTCCCTGCGAGGGGCAGGTGGAAGGCGTGACGGGCGGGTTCGGCGTCGAGGGCGGCGAAGTGGTTACGACGACGGAGTTGGTATTCGAGACGTAGGCATAGTTGCCGTTGGCCGAGACGGCGACGCCGCCGGGGAAGCACTGCAGCGTGGTATAGGGCTGAGCGCCGCTGACGACCGGCGATCCGAGCGTACCGTCGGCCGCGATGGGATAAACGGTGAGGATGCCAGGGCCGGGCGTCGTGTCGGAAAAGCCGGGGCCGTAGTAGTCGACGACGTAGAGCAAAGTTCCCGTGGCGTTCATGGCCAGAGAGACGGGCTCGGAGCCGGCGGTGGTATAGGCGTGGCCGAAGGAGAGCTGGCCGCTGGTGCCGATGGTGAACTGGGCGACGTTGTTGCTGCCGTGGTTGGCAACATACAGGTACTGGCCATTGGGGGACGTGATCGCGGAGACCGGATTGGCGCCCTTCGAGTCCACAGGAGTGCCGGCGACCTGGCTGATGGCTCCGGATTGCGAGTCGACGTGATAGGCGGTGATCTGCCCGTCACCGTTGGAGCCGGCAGCGGCACTGTTGGAGGTCACAAAGAGGTAGTCGATGGTTTCGCTGGTGCCGCACGAGGTAATGGCGAAGCCGAGACTCAGAGACACCGCAGCGGCGAGCAAACCCTGACCGATTCTTGTCAACTTCATGCTTTTCCTTCGTCCCTTGCGGGAGGTACGTCGCGATTCTAAAATCCCTGCGGTCGCGCCGGAGAACACTGTCCGCGAAAAGCGTCATGCAGGCTGGCCCTAGAGGCCATCGGATTGCCGCCGGCATGGGTAATAGCTGCCACGCAGGTGGGCTGCCCCGCTGTGGGATAGGGGGATTCCTTGTTCGTGATCAGCGTCCCGGTAGCGGGATCCAGTTCCGCCCCGCCGATGGAACCGCCGATGTAGTCGGCGGAGTAGAGGAAGCGGGTGACGTGAGGATCGGCGAGAACGCAGAGGGGTCCGGAGGCGCCGGCGTTGCTGGTGGTGATGAGCGAAGGCAGGCCGGAGCGACGGGATAGATGCTCAGCGATCCGTCGGTGTAGTTCGTCACGTAAAGAAATTTCTTGCCCGAGCACGGGGCTAACGACGGTGCCGCCCATGGGCATGTTGCCGGTGGAGATGGTCCAGCGAGAGCAATGGCGCCGCCGGACTGAATGGAAAACGTGTAGAGCTGATTGAGTGCGGCGTCGGTGACGTAGACGGAGGAGTTGCCAGGATCGGCGACGATGCCGGTGGGCTCGGAGCCAGGGCCGGTAGTAAAGGGGCTGCCGGAGACTTCAGCGATGGAACGCAGAACCGACGGCGAATGCCGAAACCGTGCCCGAAGCGGGGCAGGATGCCGGAAGCGTCGGCACGGTTCCGGTGACCGGAGGCGAAGTGGTCACAACCACGGCGTTGGTGTTCGTCACGTAGATGTAGTTGCCGTCGTGTGTCACCGCAAGATTGGTGGGAAAGCACTGGACCGGGAGGTAATTGGCCGGGCCGATGCTCTCGGGCGATCCGATGGCGCCAAGGCCGCTCCTGGAATCGATGTTGATGGGATACGCGACCAGCGCGCCGGGACCCGGGTTGAGGTCGGTATACGACGGATGGCCGGGAGCCGCCGGGGCGTAGTAGTCCAGCACATAGAGCTGCGTGCCCGCTGCATTGATGGCGACGGCGACCGGCTCGGTGCCAGGAGTATTGACCGTCTGCAGAGGATACAGCTTGCCGTCGGTGCCGATGGCGAACTCGACGATGGTGTTGTCGTCGTGATTCACGACGTAGAGGTTCTTGCCGTTGGGCGAGGTCACCTCATCGACAGGATTGCGGCCGCCGGAAGGATAAGGCGAGTCCGCGATCTGGAAGAGCTGACCGGACTCGGAGTTCACCTCATAGACATTGATCTGGCCCGGATTCTGGATGTTGCTGGTGACGTAAAGAAAGTCGATGGTGTTGCTGGCGGCGCAGGAGAGAACCAGCGCCGACACGACGGTTGCGGACGCGGCGGCCAGCAGCCGCCTGCCGATTGGTTTCCACTGTTTGTGTCGCAATCCTGCTTGCATCAGTCTGTATTGGAGCTGTAGAGGCACCAGGTCGGAGTTCCCACAGTCTTGAAGGTTGAGCCTTTAGAAAGGGTCGTAAGCGTCGCCGGTATTGGGATCGAGTTTCGAACCCGTGATGTCGCTGGACCCGGCGTTCGCGGTGTAAATGTACTGGTGCGATGGATCCTCGAAGATGCAAACCGGGCGTCGTCCCAACTCCGAAGGTCGCGGTATTATTCGCCGGATTGAGGTTGTACAGCGTCAGCGTGCCCGGGCCCTGCGTGATATCGAACCCTGAGATGACGCTGGCGGACTGCCCCAGGGCCGGCGATTGCGTATTCGCGATTAAAAGGTATCTGGAGTTGCTGTCGGTGGTCAGCGCGGTCATGCCGGCGGCATTCGGAGCATTGGGAGCGGCGCCGGTAGAAATGGCCGAGAGCAGGCCGTTACCGCCGTTGTTGGTGAAGGTGAAGATCTCGTTGGTGCCGTTATCGAGCACATAGAGGTAGCTGCCGCTGGCACTGGTGCCCAGCACCGCGATGTTGGTGGCGCCGGGAACCGGCTGCGAGCCACCCGCCACCTGGGTCAGCTGGCCGTTGGAGGGATTCACGCTGTACCCGTAGATGACCTGCCCGGCAATGCCCGGGGTTGGTCGGATCGCTGTTCTCGGCGGTGTAGAGGTAGTTGGACAGGAAGTGGAAGTCGATCGCTCCACAGCCGATGGGGAAGTAGGTCAGCGGAGTGCCGAAGGAGTTCTGCTGTTGCAGATTCTGCACCAGGAACAGGCGGCCGGTGTTGGTGTCGATGCTGAACACCGTGATATCGCCTGCGGGACGATAGACGCCAGCCGTCGAGTCGTAGCAGGGCGTGGAGGTGCCGATGGTTGGCGACGCCGGCGTGATGTTGTTATCGCTGCCGAGAGGTTGGTACCCATCGAGAACGTACAGATAATTGCCGGTGGTGGAAAGCGCCATGCGCAGCGATCCCCGGCCCTGGCTGAAGTAGTTCTGCTGGAAGGCAAGAGAACCGTCGCCGCCGATGCTGAACTGGGCAATGTTGGCGCCGCTCCAGGTGAGTGAACCATCGGCGTTGGCCTTAGGGGTTCCCTCGTTGAGCACATAGACGTACCGGCCGCCGCTGAGCAGCACAGCGCGGATGGGATTCGTCCCCCCGGAACTGAGGGGGCTGTGCGGAGCCTGGGTCAGGATGCCGGTCTGATTCTGTTCTCTGTAGGAGGCCACCTGGTTGTACTGCGATCCGGTGACGATGATGTAGGCCTCAGTGTAGTAGTAGCAGGACTGGGTACCGAACCCGATGAACAGGGATGCCGCCGTGGCCAGGGCAATCCGGCCGAGTTTCCTAAACTTCATGCGCTTCCTTCACGCCGAGCCGCCGGGGGAGGAGGCTCGGACAAAGCTGTAGGGATGATCCCGAACCATTGTAAATGGAACGGGCATGTTGCGCCGCATCGCAGAACGAGTCGGGCGCGCAGGGGAAGCGACGGCTCGTTCATGGACATTAGACGCGAAGACGCCGGCAAGATCACCAGGCGAAATTACCAGGAAATTCCGGGCTGAATCACCAAACCCGGCAGGCGTTTTCCGGCATCATGGGCTGGCCCACGTGGCAGCCGAAGGCTTTGCCGAACTCGTCGAAGTTGCGGACCGTTCCGTTGGCGCGGAACATGCCCGGCGAGTGCGGATCGGTTTTGGCGGCGACGCGGGAGACCTGCTCGGTGCGATTCTCACACCACACCTGCCCAAAGCTGATGAAGTAGCGCTGGGCTTCGGTGTAGCCGTCGATCTTGTCGTCGATGCTCTTGCCCTGTTTGGCCAGCGTGGCCAGCAGCGCCTGCCAGGCGATGCGGATGCCGCCGTTGTCCGCCGTATTTTCACCGAGGGTGAGCTTGCCATCGACGTGGACCCCAGGAACCGGCTCGAAGCTGCTGTATTCGTCGATCTCGCAGTCGAGGCGCTTCTGGAAGGCGGCGCGATCGGCGTCGGTCCACCACGGTTTGACGTTGCCCTGTCCATCGTATTTGCTGCCCTCGTCGTCGAAGCCGTGCGTCATCTCATGACCGATGACGACGCCGATGCCTCCGAAATTGACGCCGGGGTCTTTGCTGAAGTCATAGAACGGCGGCTGCAGGATGCCGGCCGGGAAATTGATGTCGTTCATCGGCGGATCGTAGTAGGCGTTGACGGTGGGCGGCGTCATGCCCCACTCTTTTTCGTCGACGGGCTTGCCGACCTTGTTCAGCTCGTAGTCGAACTGGAACGCGGCCGCGTGGTCGAGGTCTTCGACGAAATTGGTGCGCGTGACCTCAAATTTCGAGTAGTCGCGCCACTTGTCGGGATAGCCGATCTTCTGGCGGAACGCAGCAAGTTTTTCTTCGGCCTGCTTCTTGGTGTCGGCGCTCATCCACGGCAGAGCCTGAATATCCTGGCCGAGAGCGGTTTTCAGAGCGGCGACAAGCTGCTCCATGTTTTGCTTCGCCTGGGGCGGGAAGTTTTCCTTTACCCAGTCCTGTCCGACGGCTTCGCCGAGAGCGCGATCGGTGGCGGCGGTGCAGCGCTTCCAGCGGGCGGTTTGCTCGGCCTGGCCCTGCAGCGTTTTCTGGAAGAAGTCGAAGCTGGCGTCCTCAAAGGGCTGGGAGAGCCAGGAAGCGACGCCATTGAGCGCGTGGAATTTCAAATATGCCTTGAGAGCATCGAGGCTCTGATCGGCGATAACCTGGTTTTCCCTTTGAAGAAGTCGGGCTGCCCAACGTTCAGGTCGCTGACCTTCGGCGCGTCGATGCCGGCGAAGTAGGCAGACCACTGGAAATTGGGCGCGAGGCCGTCGAGTTCCGCGAGCGTCATGATGTGGTAGCGCTTCTCCGGGTCGCGCAGGTCGCGACGCGGCGTCGCGCCTTTGGCCAGCGCGGTTTCGATTTCAAGGACGTGATCGGCGTCGGCCTTGGCCTGATCTCGGATTCGCCCGTGAGTTTCATGACCGCCACGATGTAGTCGTGGTATTTGGCGCGAATCGCCTGCATGTGCGGATCGTCCTGCAGGTAGTAATCGCGGTCGGGCAGCGTGAGGCCGCCCTGATGGATGCCCTCGATCTGCTTGGTTGAATCCTTCTGATCCTGCTCGACGCCGAAGCGGAAGAAGATGCCGGTGGGAGTTTTGGAGTCGAGGTAAGCGGCGACAGCGGCGACGTCCTTCTTATCTTTGATGGCGTCGATGCGGGCGAAGAGCGGCTCGACGGGCTTGTCGCCGAGCTTGTCGGCGAGGCCGGTGTCCATGCAGGCAGCGAAGAAGTCGCCGTATTTCCGCTGGAGCGGCGTCTTCGCGGAGTCGGCGGCCTTTTTCAGGTCGACGTAGAGCAGGTAGCGATTGCGCTCGGAAAGCTCGTTGAAGCGGCCCCAGCGGGACTGGTCGGAGGGGATGGGATTGGCCTTGCGCCAGTTGCCGCAGGCGTATTGATAGAAGTCAACGCAGGGGTCGGCGGTCTTGTCGATCGCGCCGAGATCGAAGCTGTGCGGAGCCTTGGGCTCGGTGGGCGTCTGCGCAGTGTCCGAGGCGGAGAGCAGTTGCTGAGCGGAAAGGGCGATGGGCGTAACGAGCAGGAAGCGTTACGGCGTAGCGCCAGGCAGAGCGAACAATGCGCATGGGACTCCTCAAAGACAGGCGGCTGGGGACCGCGGTTTTGTGAAACAGAAACGATAACACGCAGGGGAGGGAGGGTGCAGGGGCTTAGAAGACGTGGACAGCAATACGCAACTGTAGTCGTGGCGCTGCAAGGAGAAG